>CAZABH010000035.1:17946-33283 GCA_964483585.1 uncultured Flavobacteriaceae bacterium | reverse complement strand
TCGACGGGGTTGGGCACGATCCCATGGCGACGCTGAACGCGCTGGGCGACCAGCATTGGGCCTTCTACCGGGCGGCGTTTGGCGAGCGTTGAGCAGGTTCAGGCTGCTAGCAATACGGGTTGCCGACGCGGCACTTCACTGTGGGGTGGCGGATCGAGTCCATGAAGTTTGAGAAATTGGCTCGGTCCGCCGGGGAGTAGCCGCTGTACGTCGTCGTTGCAGGGGGCGACCACGTGGAATACCCGCCATAGTTTCCGTTCGAGTATTTTCCCGTAGCGCTCATTGCCGAGAGGCCCTGGACTGCAAATGACAGTATGCCGAGGATTCCCTCTTCGACCACGGACATTCCGCCAGAGCTGCTGGGCGCCTGCGGGAGCGTGGCATTGTACATGTCATAGTAGGGCTGGCATGACGCTTCGAACTTCCGCGTGATGCAGTTCTGGGCGAGCAGTTTCATCGCGGCGTCGCGATCGGGTTTGCCGAACGCGGGGTTCGAGCGGATGAAAGCAAGGTTGTGGCACGCTCGTGCATTGTTCTGGCCGCACAGTCTCTCGGCATGGCTGTTCGTTCTCTGGATGTCGGCGGGGGTTGCGTCGGCCCCGGACAGCACTGCGTCTGCGGCGTAGTGGCAAGCGCTGTCGATGCCGCGGTCGCAGGCTGTGCGGAAACCTGCAAGCGCAGCATTCAGGTCACGTGCGACGATGTCCCCTTTTAGGCGCATGCGCGCTGCATTGTAGCACGCATAGTGCTGTCCATAGCGACAGGCGAGGTCCTGCAGACGCAATGCCTCGGTTCCTCGGCGATCGTTTTCCAGGGCGATCCCTTCCTCGAGCACTGTTGCGGCAAGGGTGAGGCGACGGTCGCCGGCGCCGCCCAGATTGTGCTTTTCCGCCATCGCATAGTAGTCGAGCGCCCTGGATGCGTCCTTGCGCGTACCAAAGCCCGTCTCGAAGATGTAGCCGAGCGAGGCCATGGCTTCTGGCGTGCCTGTGTTGGCGGATTGTTCGAGAAGCCTGATCCCCTCGACTGAATTTCGAGGGACACCGTCGCCGGTCAGCATGATGTGTCCAGCGTTGTAGGCGGCCTGTGCGTCTCCGTTCGTCGCGCCGCGGCGGTACCACGACAGTGCGGTCGACATGTCTTTGGGGACGCTGATGCCGCGTTCGTGATAGAGGCCCAGATTGTAGAGCGCGCGTGGGTGGTTTTTCTGCGCGGCACGCTCGAACCAGAGCCTGGCGTCGGTCTTGGACAGGGGGACGCCCTGGCCGCTGGCGTACATGGTACCGAGGGTGAACTGGGCGTCGGCGTGACCGGCATCGGCTGCAGACCGGATGAGCGGCAGGGCTGCCGCAAAGTCCCCCGCCTTGCCGAGCTGCATGCCCCGCTCGAACCATGCCTGTCCAGGCTCTGCGCGTGCAGACATGACCGTGATTGCGAGGCAGGCGAGGATCAGGGCAAGGCGATGTGGCATCGGGTCTCTCCGGAGCGCAGGTGCCGCACGTTGATCGCAGCGCTGCCTGTCGTCAATATGAGAGCGATGAACCGCGGCCCGACCGCATCACACGCCGGAGTTGCGCGATGACAGGCCAGATCGACCTTTATGGGATCAAGAATTGTGACACGGTGAAGAAGGCGCGGGCCTGGCTGGAGGGGCAGGGCATGGCCCATGTCTTCCACGATTACAAATTGGAAGCGCCAAGCCGCGCGCAGCTTGAGGGCTGGTGTTCCGTGCTGGGCTGGGAGGCGGTTCTCAACCGGGCAGGCACCACATTTCGGGCCCTGCCGGATGAGACGAAAAAGGGACTCGATGCGCAGAAGGCCATTGGTCTGATGCTGGAGCAGCCGTCAATGATCAAGCGCCCGATTGTCGTGTCGGGCACGCGCGTGATGGCGGGTTTCAAGCCTGCGGCCTATGAGGCGTTCTTCGGCGCTGCGGTGCGTTGAGCCTTGCCTGCGGGGCCGGTTCAATGTAATGGCAGTCGCAGTGTCAATATTTGGAGGGCTGTGGCATGAGGATCGTGCTCTGGATCGTGGGCATTATTACCTTTCTGGTTGGTGCCGCATGGCTTGCCGTGATGCAGGTGCCGCAGGTGCAGGATGCGATTTTCCAGCGCGTGGCCGAGCGCCTGATCGGTGAAACCCGCACCGACCTGTTTGCGGACGATGCGCTGCGCGTGTTCGTTTGTGGCTCGGGATCGCCGATGCCGGATGCGAACCGTGCAAAGGCCTGCATCGGCGTGATTGCCGGGGGCAAGGTCTATTTTGTTGATACCGGGCCGCAGTCCTATGGCAACGTCCAGCTCTGGCGCATCCCGGTCCAGAATATCGGTGCGGTGCTCTACACGCATTTCCACTCTGACCATATCGCCGACCTGGGCGAGTTCAACATGAACAGCTGGATCCTTGGGCGCGAGAAGCCTCTTGATGTCTATGGCCCGCCGGGTGTCGAGCGTCTGGTTACTGGCTTTTCCGAGGCCTATGCCCTGGACCAGACCTATCGCACCGCCCATCATGGTACCGAGATCGCTGATCCGGCGCTGTGGGCCATGGTGGCGAAGCCGATCCCGATGCCGGGGGAAGACACTGGGGCGCTCGATCGCTCCGTCGTGGTGCTGGAGGAGGGCGGGCTCAAGATCACGGCGTTCGAGGTTGATCACAATCCCATCAATCCGGCCTATGGCTATCGCTTCGATTACAAGGGGCGCTCGGTCGTGATCAGCGGGGACACATCAAAGCACCTTCCTATCGTGGAGATGGCCAAAGGGGCTGACGTCCTTTTCCACGAGGCGCAAGCACAGCACATGGTCGAGGCGTTGCGCGGTGTCGCCGAGGGCAAGCAGGTTCCGCGCCTGCCCAAGATCATGCTCGATATCCAGAATTATCATGCCTCCCCGCTTGATGCGGCGGACATCGCGAACAAGGCTGGCGTGAAGCTACTGGCGCTCTACCACTTCTCCCCGCCCATCGTGAATGCCGTGGCCGAGCGCATCTTCACGCGTGGCGTGGACGAGGCGCGGGACGGAGATTGGGTCGTGTCGCGTGACGGCATGCTGGTCACGCTGCCTCTGGATGACAAGGATGCGGTCGAGGTCGGCCGGGTCGAATAAGGGTGTCTGCAGCGCCCGCATCAGAGGCGGGCGCTGACATCTCTGCGGCGTGTGTGGACGAGCGCGTGAAAACCCTGCCGGTCAGCAGTTGATTAGTGCACTGTCACCGAAATCAGTTGAGGAGGAAGTCGAAGCGCAGTGTCACGCTTTCGTCCTGCTGTGCGCCGGGCGTCGTTGTCGTCGCAAAGCTGTTGCCCTGCATGGTCTCGGCGTAGCGATACTCTAACCCGAGCACCATCGAGGGCGAGAACGCGAAGGTCAGGCCGGCCATGCCCTGCACGCCGTAGTTCCCGCGCTGGGCCGCTGGATTGATCAAGGCGTTATCGACAAGGTTGAAGCGACCGAAGCCGCCGCCGACATAGGTGCCCAGCGAGAAATTGGTCTGGTAGACGTAATAGCCGTTGGCCGTGATGGAGTTTTCAAACCCGCGATCCAGAAGCAGGGGCGATGAGAGGCCGCTGGCCACCGGAAGAATTCCGGAGTCCGGACCCACTGCGGTGTGCACGCCGAAGAACACACCGTTTCGGCTTTTTTCGATCTCGGCTGGCTGATTGTCCATTCCCAGGCTGGCGTAGATCGACGAGAGAATGCGGGACGCGCTCACCTCTTCTGACGCAAGCGCGGGCGCGGTGAGCAGGAGCGATCCTGCCGCGACGGCTGCCAGAGTTGATGCTGCACGTTTCATCGTGCTCGTTTCCCAAATCGACAAGTTCAGTTCATCTGAACTTTTGGCCCTTGCCAACAAGTGCTTATCACCCCGTTGGTTTTGCCGCTGATCAGATCTAGTCCGACCCCCAGTCTCATTTCAATTGGTGAGACCAAAGAAGTTGGTGGTCGTGCACGAAAGACACATATTTGTGGGAGGGGCGTTGCTTAACTCATCTACTGGTAGTGGTTTCCGGCGGCATCGGTACCTGAAATCGAAGGAACTGCGGCGGGATTGCAACCCTTGTTAACGGCTCGGTGTCTGCTTCTTTCCAATCACGAACAATTTGTACCGCATCGAGCCGAATCTCTGGGGGGTGGCTTCGCCTATTGATTGCGGCAGACCGCCAAGATGGATAATGTCCGCCGGCATTCGAGGGCTGATTTCCGCCCCTCGTACAGACATCAGGATTTCCGCGTGAGCGACGTATTCCAGGAACTGCAGGAAGAGCACCGCCGGCAGCAACTTGCCGATCTTTGGAAAAAATTCCAGATTCCGGTTATCGGCGCGGCGGTGCTGGCCGTGCTGGCCGTGGGCGGCTACCAGTATTGGACCTATTGGCGAGGTGAGCAGGCACTGGCTTCGTCACGCGCCTTCGATGCGGCCATGCGCGAGATCGAGGCCGACAATGCCAAGGGCGCGATCGAACGCTTCCAGAAGCTTGGAGAGAAGGCCGTCGGCGGTTATGCCCTGCTGGCCCGCTTGCAGGAGGCCGCGCTCTACGGTCGTACGGGCGAGGTCGAAAAGGCCGTCAAGATCTACGAGCAGGTCGCTCGCGACCACTCCGACCCCCTGTTCTCGGGACTTGCGGTGATGCGTGCGGCCCTGCTGACGGTCGAAACGGCATCTCTTGAGGATACACGCAAGCGCCTCGATCCGTTGGCCTCAAAGGCGGGGCCGTGGCAGGCCGGTGCGCTGGAGCTGCTTGCCTACGCAACCTGGCGTGCTGGCAAGGGTGCCGACGCCATCAAGCTCTATGAGCAGGTTCTCGCTATGCCAGCAGCTCCCGATAAGCTGAAGCGGCGTGCAGAAGAGATGAAGGCCTTGCTTGATGGAGGCCTGACGTTCGAGTTCATGAACAAGCGGATCATCTCGGCAGCGCCTGGCCGTCCGCTGCTTCCGTTCGGGCTTGATCCTTCAGCGCCCCTGCTGCCTGGCAGCCTGTTTGGTCCAGAGGCGCCTGAAGCGCCCGTCGCGGTGCCGCCCGAAACTCCGGCGCCTTCCCCCTAGATATCCTGAGCCCCTAACCCCACAGGGATTGTTCGCATGCGTCACCTCTCAAAGCTGCCTTCCGCCCTGCCTGCCGTGGTCGTGGGCTTTCTGTCGCTCGCGGCCTGCGAGACGTTCGACGATCTGATTACCCCAGGCGTAAAGGTCGATATTCGTGGCGAACGTATCGCGGTGCTTCCGAAGGTTGCCGCGGTCGAGGTAGATCCCAAGCTCGCCAATGTCGCCGTCGTTCTGCCCAAGCCCTCGGTCAATCCGGATTGGCCCCAGCCGGGTGGTTATGCAGACAACGCCATGCATCATCTTTCGGCCGCCGGTGCATTGGCGGAGGTCTGGGATACAGGGATTGGATCGGGTTCGACATCGAGCACGCGCCTGACAGCCTCTCCCGTGATTGCGGATGGCATGGTGTTCGTTCTCGACTCAGAGGTCCGCGTCTCGGCCTATGACGTTGCAAGCGGCAGTCGCCTGTGGCGCGTCGACCTGACGCCTGAGGATGAAGATGCCGAAGAGGGTTTTGGCGGCGGTGTGGCCTTCGATGCGGGTCGCCTCTATGTTTCGACAGGGTTCGGGTTTGTGGCCGCCCTTGAGGCGAAATCCGGCAACGAGATATGGCGCCGTTCGGCGACGGTTCCCTTCCGCGCTGCGCCGGTGGTCAATGGCGGCCGCGTGTTCGTGTCGACCCAGGAAAACCAGTTGCTGGCGCTCGCTGCCGACGACGGGCGTGTGCTCTGGGATCACCGGGGTATCACGGAGTCTGCTGGTATTCTGGGTTCGAACAGCGTGGCGGTTGCCGGCGACACGGTCGTGGTGCCGTACACGTCTGGTGAATTGTTCGCGTTGAACGTACGCAATGGCAAAGCGGCGTGGAGCGACACGCTTGCGCGCAGCGGTGGGCTCACGCCGTTGTCGGCACTGTCCGATATCTCGGGCAGGCCTGTCATCGATCGGGGCGTCGTTTTTGCCAACAGTCATGCCGGACGGTTGGTGGCAATCGATATTCGCACGGGTGAGCGCATCTGGACGATCGATGTCGGCGGGACGCAGCGCCCGTGGGTGGCTGGCGATTATGTTTATGTCATCACCGACAATGCGCAATTGCTGTGCGTGCGTCGGGCCGATGGGCGCATACGCTGGATCCAGCAGCTTGATGCCTATCGCAATGTCGAAAAGCGTCGAGGTGCCATCGCCTGGTCGGGACCTGTTCTGGTGTCTGACAGGTTGCTGATCCTTTCATCCGAAGGTTATGCGGTTTCGGTCTCGCCCTACACAGGCGATATCATGGGCCAGGTAGACATCCCCGACCGCGCATTCATCGCGCCCGTCGTGGCTGATAACAAGGTCTTCATTCTCACCGATGACGGGACGCTGACAGCGCTGAAGTAAGCGCGCTGCACGCGAATGGTACCATGTCTTTCACGGTTGCAATTGCCGGCCGCCCGAATGTCGGCAAGTCCACGCTGTTCAACCGGCTGACGGGAAAGCAGGCGGCCATCGTCGATGATACGCCAGGTGTCACCCGCGACTGGAAAGAGGCTGCGGTCAGCCTGCAGGGGTTGCGTTTCCGGCTTCTCGATACGGCTGGTATCGACATCAAGCCGTCCGACGATCTTGGTGCGCTGATCCGAACGCAGACGCTGCAAGCGATCGCCCATGCTGATGTCATCCTGTTCGTCATCGACGGGCGCGAAGGCATCACGCCCTTCGATCGCGAGATCGCCCGCCAGCTGCGGCGGGGTGGAAAACCCATTCTTCTTGTTGTCAACAAAGCTGACACGCGTGCGAGCGAGGCGACTGTCGATATGGCCGAGAGCCTTGGCTTCGGCGAGGCTGTTGCGCTCTCGGCGGCGCATGGAACGGGTCTTGGCGAATTGCATGACGCGTTGCTTCCCCATGCTCCAGCTGATGCACTTGATGACGATGAAGACAGCGACGAGGGTGAGGACGAGGCTGCTGCGGTGCAGAGGCCGCTCACGATTGCGATCACCGGGCGCCCCAATGCTGGCAAGTCCACGCTGCTCAACCAGCTCGTCGGGTCGGAGCGTGCCATCACCAGTCCCATCGCGGGCACCACGCGCGATGCTGTCGATGTGGAGTGGGACTGGGATGGACGGCGCATCCGGCTTGTCGATACGGCAGGCCTCAGGCGCAAGGCGCGCGTGGAGGAGGGCCTCGAGAAGATGTCCGTCAGCGCTGCGATCGACGAAATCAAGATGGCCGAGGTGGTCGTGCTGGTCATCGACGCGGCCATCCCCTTCGAGACCCAGGACCTGCAGATTGCGGACCTTGTCGAGCGCGAGGGGCGGGCGATGGTGGTTGCTGTCAACAAGTGGGACCTGGTCGAAGACAAGGCGCAGTTGCTGCGGACGCTGAGCGAACGTGTCGACCAGTTGCTGCCACAGTGGAAGGGTGTTCCCATCATTGCGCTGTCGGCGCTGTCGGGCGAGGGCGTCGAGAGGCTGATGCCTGCTATCGTCAAGCAGCACGAGATCTGGAACCGACGCATCGCGACGAACAAGCTGAATGACTGGCTTCAGTTCATGATCGAGAAGCACTCGCCGCCGGCGCCGAAAGGGCGGCGCATCAAGATCCGCTACATGACACAGGCGCGTACGCGGCCGCCGACCTTTGCGATTTCCTCAAGTCAGGCGGGCGAGTTGCCGGGTGACTATGCGCGCTACCTGATGAACGGTTTGCGCGAGACGTTCGGCTTTCACGGTGTTCCCATTCGCATGAAGGTCAAGGCGGGGAAGAACCCCTTCGACAGGGGGTGATTGCCCCCGGGGCTTTACTCCGCGGCTCATCCCCAATGAATTTGAAACCTTTTCCCCGTCATGGCCGGTTCGCGCTGCCGCGCGTGCCGGCCATGATGAATGGTTTTATGGATGAAGGGTGTTTGAGGGGCAGGTTTGGGTGCGACAGTTTGGGGCTTGTGCCGGAGTGACTGTTCTTATATTGTTCTTTTTTTATCGAGCCTGGACTTTCGCCAGATTCACGCATTCAACCCGAGGTAGAAAACGCAAAAACATCCAACGAAAGTGTCTCTCGTGTCACAAACTCATCGGGCGCGCAGCAGGGTGCCGGGCGTGGCGCCGGTTGGCTGGTCGTGTTCGAGGATGGGTGTGCCGGCGACCGTTGTCATCAGGTAACCCGTCGCCTTCTGCAGCAGGCGTTTGCCACCTGCGGGTAGGTCATAGGTTATGTATGGGCGGTGCAGGCGCAGGGCGGCGCGGTCGATGACATTGAGGTCGGCCTTCTGGCCCACCGCAATGCGGCCGCGGTCCTTCAGTCCCATGAAGTCGGCCGAGACTGAGGTCAGCATCTGGATGGCGCGGGCGAGGCTGATGGCATCCTGTCCCCGTGTTGTCCAGTGCTGCAGGAAGAAGGTCGTCCAGGCGGCGTCTGCGATGGTGCCGACATGGGCGCCACCATCGCCCAGGCCCATGTGGGCTGCGGGGTGATGGATCATCCTGGCGATCGTGTCGAGGTTGCCGGGCTGATAGTTGAAGATGGGGAAATAGACGAGGCCCTCGCCGTCGTGGTTCAGCATGATGTCGTAGATCTCTTCCAGTACGCTGACGCCGCGGGCTTTGGCCCTTGCGAAGACGGAGTCTTCGGGCTTGGGCTCGTAATTGGGTGGATCGCCCAGTTCGTAGAAGCGAGCCGAGATGAACTCAAGGCCGGCGACTGTCTGGTCGATCTGGGGAGGGGCGGACTTGTCGATTTCGCTGACCTTGATGAAGGGCTCGGTCAGGATCTTCTGGCGTATCTCGGGCTTGCGCAGCTCGGCCACGAGTTCGGCATGCGGCAGGTGACGCAAAGCGCGATAGGTGGGCTTGGCGATGAAGATGTTGAGGGTGGTTCGCAGTCCGTTGAGGATGCCGACGCCGCGCGGGGCGACCTGCATGCGCATGTCGAGGCCTTGCGCGCGTGCCTTCTCGACGCGGGCGGCCACGCGCAGCCATTGGTCGGGATCACCCAGGCGCTCGAGCGTGGTCAGGGTCATGGGCCGGCCGGCGGCACGGGCCATGGCCTCCATCAGGTCGAACTCGGCGTCGAAGGCCTGTGGTCCCCTGTAGGTGTCGAAGTCGTTCACAGCTGAAAGCACACGGTAGGGAAGGTCCTTCAGCACCGAGGCCAGCGCAGTCAGTTCCTCGCGCGCGGCGACGGCGGCGGGTGTATCGCGGCCGTCAGACGTGCGATGGCTGTCCGAGCGGCCTGTCGAGAAACCGAATGCGCCCGCCGTCAATGCGTCGCGGATGATCGCCTTCATCTGCACGAGGTCGTCCGACGTCGCGGCGCCTTGCGTGGCGGCGCGTTCGCCCATCACGTAGAGGCGGACGGGATCATGCGGGACCTGGGTTGCGACATTGATGGCGTGGGGTGTGGCGTCGAGGCGGTCGAGGTAGTCGGCAAAAGTCTGCCATTTCCAGTCGAGGCCCTCGTAGAGTACTGTGCCGGGAATTTCCTCGACACCCTCCATGAGCTTCACGAGGCGGTCGGCCTCGCCGGGTCTGAGCGGTGCGAAGCCTACACCGCAATTGCCCATCATTGTTGTGGTGACACCATGCCACGAGGAGGGCGCAAGCTCCGAATCCCAGATGGCTTGGCCGTCATAGTGGGTGTGAATGTCGATGAAACCGGGCGTCACCAGGGCTCCGGCTGCTTCGATGGTTCTGCGGGCAGGGGTCGCGACTGCGCCGATTTCGACGATGCTGCCGTCCTTTACGCCGATGTCGGCTGTGAAGGGGTCCCGGCCGGTTCCGTCAACAACCGTGCCGCCATTGATCCTGAGGTCGAGCATGCAGTGCCTCCCGCGATTGAGTGGGCGAGTTTGGCCGAAAGCATGGTCGGCAGGCAATGCTGCGGTGAAGGTCCCGTCAGGTCCGGCTGTATGCCACGACCTCGCCGTTGCGGGCTTCGGTGGGCCATGCCAGCGCTGCGATCTGCGGGGCGACATCCTCGGGTGCCGGCAGGGTGGCCGGGTCTTCGCCGGGGAATGCCTTGGCGCGCATGATGGTGCGGACCGGGCCTGGGCTGAACAGGTTGACCCTGAGGCGGGTTGTTGCGTTCTCGTGGGCGTAGGTCTTCACCAGGGCTTCAAGGGCCGCTTTGGAGGTGGAGTATGTGCCCCAAAATGGCCGCAGGTGCTGGACGGCGCCCGACGTGATGAAGACGGCGCGGCCGGCGTCTGATTGTTTCAGGAGCGGATCGAGGAACTGGATCAGGCGCAGGTTGGCATTGACGTTGACGTCGATCGCCTCGATCCAGTGCTGCGGGTTGATCTGGTGAACCGGTGTCAGGGTGCCCAGCACGCCCGCATTGCCAACGAGAATGTCGAGCCGCCGCCAGCGTTCGGCGATGGCGCCAGCAAGGCGCGGGATGGCCTCTCCGTCACGCAGGTCAAGGGGGACGAGCGTTGCCTCCCCGCCCTGGCTGCGGATGGCGTCGTCCAGCTCCTCAAGGCCTGTTGTGTTGCGGGCCAGCGCGATCACATGTGCGCCCTGGCGCGCAAGCTCGAGGGCCACGGCCCGTCCGATGCCGCGTGACGCGCCCGTGACAAGAGCAATCCTGTTGTCGAGTTTGCCCAAGGTGCTCACATCGCCAGCAATGAGAGTTGTCCATTGTCAACTTCGGCGTCACGGTCGCTGAGTGTGGTTGGGTACTCGCCAGTGAAGCATGCATCGCAGAAGCGGGTCGTCTTCTCGTCGCGTCCCGGGACGCGAAGAGCGCGATAGAGCCCATTGATCGAAATGAATCCAAGCGAGTCGGCGCCGATGAAGCGGCACATCTCGGCGATGGTGTAGTTGGCCGCGAGCAGGCCCGACTTCTCGGGCGTGTCCACGCCATAGAAGCAGGAGTCCGTCGTGGGCGGGCTTGCGATGCGCATGTGGACTTCGGTCGCGCCGGCATCGCGGACCATCTTGATGATCTTCTTGGAGGTCGTGCCGCGGACGATGCTGTCATCCACCAGAACCACGCGGCGGCCTTGGATCTGGGCGCGGTTGGCGTTGTGCTTCAACTTTACGCCGAGGTGGCGGATGTGGTCGGAAGGCTCGATGAACGTTCGGCCAACATAGTGGTTCCGGATGATGCCGAGCTCGAAGGGGATCCGTGCAGCCTCGGCAAACCCGATGGCTGCGGGCACGCCTGAATCGGGGACGGGAACCACAAGGTCGGCTTCGACGGGTGCTTCGCGGGCGAGTTCGGCGCCGATCGACTTGCGTACATCGTAGACGCCGTGGCCGTCGATGATGCTGTCGGGCCTTGCGAAATAGACATATTCGAATATGCAAAAGCGCTGGCGCGATGGGGGGAAGGGCTGGAAGGACTCGAGTCCTGCGTCCGAGATCACGACGAGTTCTCCGGGTTTTACATCGCGAACGAACTCGGCGCCGATGATGTCGAGCGCGCAGGTCTCGGAGGCCAGGACATAGGCGCCGTCGACGCGGCCGATCACCAATGGACGCACGCCCAGCGGATCGCGCACGCCGATCAGTTTCTTGCGCGTGAGGGCAACGAGCGAGTAGGCGCCTTCTACCTGCTTGAGCGCGTCCACGAGACGTTCGACGATGTTGCCGGCGGTCGATGTGGCTACGAGGTGCACGATGCACTCGGAGTCGGAGGTCGAGTAGAAGATCGAACCCTTGCGCACCAGGCGTCGGCGCAGAGCGTGTGCATTGGTAAGGTTGCCGTTGTGGGCGATGGCGATGCCGCCCACGTCATCGTCGCCGATCGCGACGTCGGCGAAGAAGGGCTGGATGTTTCGGTTCAGCGAGCCGCCGGTTGTGGAATAGCGGTTATGGCCAATGCCGCGGTTGCCCTTGAGCCTGTCGAGCGGTCCGCCGACTGCAAACTGGTCGCCAACGAGGCCCTCCCTGCGCTCCATATAGAAGCGTTCGCCGTCATAGCTGACGATGCCGGAGGCTTCCTGTCCCCGGTGTTGAAGGGCGTGCAGGCCGAGTGCCACGAACGCGGCGGCTTCGGGTTTGCCCCAGATGCCAAATATTCCGCACTCCTCGCGAAGCTTGTCGTCCGCAAAGGGGTTGTTGGAAGCGTCAGCGATCATTCTTTCTTGTCGTGGGAGGATGCCAGCCGTTCCAGGATGCGCCGGTCTTCTTCGGCGTAACGCTGGTCCTTGTCGCCGCTTGTCCCGCCATCCTCTTTCGTTGCTTCTGAGCGCTTGGAGTTTGGCACAGGCGCGGGCTTTGTGTCGCGCTTTGTCTCGGGCTTGGGTGGCGTGCGTGTTGTCACAGGGGTGGGCTTGGGATCTGCTCTCTCCGCGGTTTTCCTGCTGTCGGTCGTGGCAGTTTTGTCGGTCCCGGCTGTGGATTTCGAGCCTAGTGACTTCAGGACGTCCGCAGTTCCCTGGACCACGGGCAGAAGGCGCGCCTCCTTGAGGAGTTGGGGATGGTTCTCTGCTGATGCCAGCGAGGAGAAGATGACATAGCCCACGCCCACCACGAGCAGGCCGCGCCCGAGCCCGAATACAAAGCCGAGTGACTTGTCGAGTGGGCCGGCGCGAGAACCGCGTACGACCTCCGAAAGGCGGAAGCTGATGAACGAGACCGGGACAAGGACGAGGAAAAACACGCCGACCAGCGCCAGCAAATCTGCGACGAATTCAGGCTGTGGGAGTACGGCCCGGCCGAACGGCTTTGTGATTGGCCAGACAAACACGGAGACGAGTGCTGCGATCAACCAAGCGCTGACCGAGAGCGTTTCCTTGAGGAAACCCCGATGCCACGCGATCATGCCAGAGATCAGAAGGATCCCGAGGATCAAGAAGTCGACCGTGTTGAGCTCAGCGTTCATGGGCGCCTAAACCTGTTCGAAACTACAGTGCTCCCATTGGGTTAATGAAAGGTTTTCAAGTGTTCTATCAACGCTGCGACGGACGGGATTGGTGTCGTTTCGATGCCTTTTGGCGGGGTTACCCCGGGGGGCACGAAGGCGCGGCGGAAGCCGAGCTTCTGGGATTCCTTCAGTCGCGCTTCGGTCTGCCCCGCGGCGCGCACGGTTCCGGAGAGGCTGATCTCGCCGAAGAAGACAACATCGTGCGGGATGACCACGCCGAGATGGGATGAGACCAGTGCGCCGGCCGCGGCGAGGTCGGCGGCGGGTTCGCCGATGCGAAGGCCGCCGGCCACGTTCAGATAGACATCCTGTGAAGAAATTCCGATGCCGGCGCGCGCGTCGAGCACGGCAAGCACCATGGCAAGGCGAGCTGAGTCCCACCCCACGACCGCGCGTCGTGGTGCGCCATAGGCGGCCTGCGCGACCAGGGCCTGGATCTCGACCAGAAGGGGTCTCGTGCCCTCGACGCCCGCGAAGACGGCGGCACCTGAGGCGCGGGCTTCTTTCGGTCCGAGGAACAGGGCTGAGGGGTTCAGGACTTCGGCAAGTCCAGTCTCCATCATCTCGAAGACGCCGATCTCGTCGGTGGGGCCGAAGCGGTTCTTGACGGCCCGCAGGATGCGGAACTGGTGACCGCGCTCGCCCTCGAAATATAGGACGGCGTCGACCATGTGCTCGACCACGCGGGGGCCTGCGATCTGGCCGTCCTTGGTGACATGGCCGATGAGCAGCAGGGCAGTGCCGCGGCGCTTGGCGAAGCGGATGAGTTCCTGCGAGCAGGCGCGGACCTGGCTGACGGTGCCGGGTGCGGCCTCGATGCTGTCGGCCCAGAGGGTCTGGATCGAGTCTACCACGAGGACGGCTGGCGGCGGTCCGCTTTCGAGGGTCGAGAGGATGTCACGCAGGCTGGTCTCGGCCGCGAGGCGGACCTGCGAGTGTTCTAGGCCGAGGCGACGGGCGCGCAGGCGCGTCTGGTCAATGCCTTCCTCGCCCGAGATGTAGACGGCGGCCTGGCCGGATTTCGCGATGGCGGTGAGGGCCTGCATCAGCAGGGTGGACTTGCCGATGCCCGGGTCGCCGCCGATGAGCAGGGCTGAGCCTGGCACAAGGCCGCCCCCGCAGACGCGGTCGAATTCGGCGAGGCCCGTCAACAGGCGGGGCGGCGGTTCCGATGACCCAGCTACCGAGACGAGCTCGATCACCCGCCCGCCGCGTCCGGAGATCTTGGAGCCCGGTATGGCTGCTGCGTCTTGTTCCTCGGTCAAGGAGTTCCACGAGCCGCAGCCCTCGCACCGGCCGCCCCACTTCGAATAGGAGGCGCCGCAGGATTGGCAAACGAATTTGGGCGAGGGTCGGGCCATGGGATCGCCAGAGTAATGCGCGACCCCGATTCGAACAGGGCGCAGGGGGATGAGGAGCCGTCCGGCCTGTGGAGAACACAGGTGTCGACGATAAGGAACAAATAGAGTACGATTGGCCTGCCTGTCAAGGCCTTCCTGCATCTGCGACCCTGCGTCCCTGGCTTCAGGTGTTTCGAGCCTGCTGCGCAGCCGCCCTGCCTTGGCTTTAAGCTGATGGGTGTATCATTTATGGGGACATATTGATCCTGATGGATCGCGTTTTGTCGATGCGGTTGGCGGGTTGCGCTTTCAGGGGTAGGGCTCGGGCTGCGGTGTTTTCCGGCCCACAAGTAAGGGCCGTTGGCAATGTGACAGCATCTGCGCTGACGTCAGCCCCCGGATGGTGATATGCAATGTGTTCTCGAGACGCATGGGGGGATTGTCATGAGTGCCGTCTATCAGGAACTTGATGAGAAGCTCATCGACTTCATCCGTCGACAGAAGATGTTTTTTGTTGCTTCTGCGCCGTTGTCCCCGGATGGGCATGTGAATGTGAGCCCCAAAGGCTATGACTGTTTCCGAATCATCAACCCGCGACAGGTGGCCTATTTGGACCTGGGAGGCTCGGGCATCGAGACGGTCGCCCATGCGCGGGAGAACGGGCGGATCACGATCATGTTCTGCGCGCTGGAGGGACCTGCGCTGATCCTGAGGCTCTATGGTCGGGCCACCATCATGCAGTTTGACCATCCCTCGTTCTCACAGGAATTGGCAAAGTTCTCCGGGTTCAAGCGGGCACGCAATGTCGTGTTCATCGACATCGAGCGTATCGCCGACAGCTGTGGTTGGGGTGTGCCATTCTACGAATACAAGGGGCCGCGGGAGCAACTGCAGCGCTCGATCGAACACCGCGCGCAGGAAGAATGGGAGCGGCGGCGCTTCGAGTCCAATGCCAGCAGCATTGACGGTCTTGCTGGCCTTGTCAGGGGCAGCGGGGGCTAGACCTGCGTGGATAGCTTGTCGAACGTGCCGCCTGGCGCATGCCGGTTCACGCAGGCGCTTGTGCGCCAGCCCGCTCGCCGGGTCATCGACGGGTTGCG
>CAZABH010000035.1:0-17846 GCA_964483585.1 uncultured Flavobacteriaceae bacterium | reverse complement strand
GAGGAGGGGCATGCCGATGGCGGGGACATATTGACGACGCCGGATCGCGTCATGATCGGGCGATCGACGCGCACGGATGCGGTTGGTGCGGCGGCGCTGGTGCGCCTGCTTTCAACGCTCCGGCGGCGGGGTGTCGTGGTCGATACGCCGCCTGGCGTCCTGCACTTCAAGACCGACTGCGCGCTTGTTGACGGGGACACAGTGCTGGCCACCGCGCGCCTGGCATCGGCGGGCGTGTTCAAGGGGATGCGCGTGCTGGTCGTGCCCGAGGGCGAGGAGGCCGCTGCCAATGCCTTGCGGATCAATGATCGCGTGTTCGTGGGGGAGGGTTATCCGCGGACAGCCGGCCTGCTGGCGCGCGCAGGCCTGCGCGTCGTGACGTTGCCGGTGCAGCAAATTGGCCTCATCGATGCGGGATTGTCGTGCATGTCGCTGCGGTGGTAACGGCGCGGGAGGCAAGTCCCCGATCCGTCGCTTGCCGGCGCCCGCGGGCTCAGTTCAGCGACCAAAAACGTTTCCGATTTTCCACATCGTCCAAGCGATGATGAGCCAAAGCAGGACCAGCAGGATCATGCCGATGTCATGCAGGAAGCCGACGAGCCACCCCATTGGTGATCCGAACACCGCGCCTACCTGACCAGCGAAGGCTTCGCCAAGCACTTCCACGAGTACATAGGCGAGCAAGCAGAGAAGGGACCAGATCACCACCAGCGTTCGTGCGCCAAAGCGAAAAAGACCCGCCATCATCGTCTCGGGCCCGGCCGTGTGATCATCGCTCCAGTGTTCGCATGATGGTGCGAAGCGCCTCCTGCTCGAGGGGATGTGCAACACCATCTGCCCGCATGATGTCCTCGCAGGACTTCAGGAGTGCCCGAATTTCACTGCTGTTGGGGCGTAGCGCTGCAATGGTCTTCAGCGCTGTTTGCCTCGCGTTCACCGGATCGAGGTCGAAGGCCTGCTCGTGGAGTGCAAACTCAGTGGCGAGGTCATCGCGCGAGAAGCCTTCCAGCAAGGGTATCCGCCTCATCAGGCCCAGAAGTCGCCGCCGCTCCTGCTCAGCCGCATTTCCATCCGCATAGGCAATGATTGCGCAGGCTGCCACCATCGCGTCGAGCAACTCGCTCTGCCTGAGCGTCGGTTCGTCCTTTGGCTCTGGTAAATGTCTGACCCGCTTGCCGCGCCCATTTTCCATCTGGATCCTGTAGTCCATGGTTGTCGCTCCCTGTGTGTCTCTTTGCACATCGGGGACCTGCATGGTGCTTTCAAGGGACAGAACAAGGGAAAGCGAAACCCTAACTGGAATTCATGATCGTGCCTCGTCAACGCATGATGGATCCCATTGAAGACATCAATGATGTGCCTATCAGCCATTTATCCAGGCCTCACTGGTGAAAGTCCTCCCGCCTGGCTTGCGCGATCCTTGGGGCCGCGGGTCGTGACACTGCCAGTGCAGCAGATCGGGCTCATCAATGCGGGAGTGTGATACATGTCGCTGAGGTGGTGAGGGGGCGGGCGTGGCCCTCACCCGTCAGTCGCCGCCGTCGCGGCGACGCCGACCTTCCTCCACTTCGCGGGAGAACAGCAACAACATCAAGCAAATCCTTGAACTTCATTGCCCTTACCCCGCTTGCGGAGGGCAGTGGATCGCTGCGTTGCAGCGAGCCCGATGGGGGCTTCGCCTAGCGGACGACTTCCATCTTGATGGGGCCTTCGGCGCTGCCGTGGATGAACTGGTCGACATAGGGGTTGCCTGAATTGTCGATGTCTTCCTTGCGGCCCGACCAGATGATCTTGCCCTTGTAGATCATCGCGACCTTGTCGGCGATCTTGCGGGCCGAGGCCATGTCGTGGGTGATCGACATCGTCGTGACGCCGAGATCCTTCACGGTCGCCACGATCAGGTCGTTGATGACATCTGCCATGATAGGGTCGAGGCCGGTGGTCGGTTCGTCGAAGAAGATGATCTCGGGTTCGGCGGCGATGGCGCGGGCAAGACCCACGCGCTTCTGCATGCCGCCCGAGAGCTCGGAGGGTGAGAGTTCGCCGACCTCGGGGCCGAGGCCAACCTTCGCCAGCTTGGAGAGGGCGATCTCCTTGGCCTGTGTGCGGCCCATGCCACGGCCCTGGATCAGAGCGAAGGCGACGTTCTCCCAGACCTTGAGCGAGTCGAAGAGGGCCGCGCCCTGGAAGAGCATGCCGAATTTGCGGTTCAGCTTCTCGCGGGCGCCGCCCGTCAGGCGGGTCGCTTCCTGGCCGTCGACGCGGATGGAGCCCTTATCGGGCTTGATGAGGCCCAGGATGCTTTTCAGCATGACGGACTTGCCGGTGCCGGAGCCACCGATGATGACGAGGGACTCGCCTGGGTCCACGGACAAGTCGATGCCGTCGAGGACCACCTTGGGTCCGAAGCGCTTGTGAACGCCCTTGAGTTCGATCTTGGGTGTCGTGGCCATGGCGCTACCGGTGGAAGAAGAGTGAGGTCATGAAGTAGTTCGCAGCTAGGATCAGGATCGCTGCTGAAACGACGGCGTTCGTGGTCGCCGCGCCAACGCCCTGTGCGCCACCCTTGGAGTTATAGCCATGATAGCAACCCATCAGCGCGATGATGAAGCCGAAGACGGCTGCCTTCCAGAGGCCGGAGGTCACGTCGTCCATCTTGATGAAGTCGGCGGTGTTCTTGAGGTAGACGGCCGAGTTGAAGTCAAGCGAGTAGATGCCGACGACCCAGCCGCCCATCACGCCAATGATGTCGGCAATGGCGACGAGGATGGGCATGGACAGGACCGCAGCAATGAGGCGCGGGGCCACAAGATATTTGAACGGATTTGTGGACAGCGTCACAAGGGCGTCGATCTGTTCGGTCACGCGCATGGTGCCGATTTCGGCGGCGATGGCGGCCGAGACGCGGCCCGCCACCATGAGGCCCGCCATCACGGGGCCGAGTTCGCGCGTGATGCCCAGCACCACGATCTGGGGCACGAAGGCCTCGGCGCCATAGCGGTCGCCGCCGATGAAGATCTGGAGCGCCAGGGCGCCGCCGGTGAAGAAGGCCGTGAGGCCAACAACGGGTAGCGAAAAATACCCGATACGCAGCATCTGCTGGACCACCAGCCTGCCATAGACCGGCGGCATGAAGCATGCCGGGACAGCCTGCGACGCAAAGAGCGAGATGCGACCGATCTCGCCGAAGAGGGCGATGAAGAACCGGCCGATCAGGGCAAGGGGGTTGGTCACGCTTGCGTCCCTGTGTAATGGCGGATGATGCGGCTCCCGAGCCGCGTGAAGATCTCGTAGGGCAGTGTGCCGGCCGCGCGCGCGAGTTCGTCAATGGGCTGGTTGGGCCCAATGAATTCAACCGGCGTGCCGGGCTGGGCCAGCGCGGGCGGGCACTCCGAGACGTCGAGTGTCACAAGATCCATTGATACGCGCCCCACGATCGGACACCTGATGCCATTGACAACGCCGTGGCCACGATTGGACAGCGTTCGCATCAGCCCGTCTGCGTAACCGAGGGCCGCAACCGCCAGGCGGCGGGGACCCGAGGCCACATAAGTAGCTCCGTAGCCAACGGTGTCCCCCCTGTCAATCGAGCGGACTTGCAGGATCGGTGCTGTCAGCGTGGCCACGCCGCGCATGGGGTTTTCGCCATTTTTTCTTGGATTCCCGCCATAAAGTGCGATCCCCGGCCGGACCAGGTCACACGCATACTCGGCGCCAAGGAAGCAGCCGCCCGAGGCTGCGAGGCTTGTCCAGGCATTCGGGAAGCGTCGGGAGACAGCCTGGAAGGCCGCAAGCTGCTCCCGGTTGTGCGCGTCGGTGGCATCATCGGCGCAGGCCAGGTGGCTGATCAGGAGCGTCGGCTTGGCAAAGTTGCTGGCGGTCTGGGCCTCGGCAACCGAAAGGCCGAGGCGGGCCATGCCCGTGTCAACGTGCAGGGCATAGGGGATGGCGATGCCCGTGGCGAGCCAGGCTTCCAGCTGTGGCAGGCTTGAGATCACCGGTGACAACTTGCCGGCCGTGAAATGGCTGGCCTGCGCAGCGAGGAAACCGTTCAGGACGAAGATCGTGGCCTGCGGCAGGTCCTGCCGCAGGTCGAGGCCCTCTTCCATGTGCGCCACGAAGAAGGCCTTGCAGCCAGCTGCGGTCAGCGCCCGTGCAACGACCCGGGCCCCCAGACCATAGGCATCCGCCTTGACCACCGCTGCCACTTCTGCAGGTGCGACGGCAGACCGGATCAGGCGGAAGTTTTCCGCGATCGCAAGCAGGTCAACAGACAGGACGGGCCTGGTGGGGGAGACGTGGGTCATTGTCTCCCGCGCGTAGCACGAACCGGGTCCAAAACCAATGGACAGGTGAGCCCTGTTCCGGTTGCTGGATCAGGTATTCTGTGCAGGCAGGGCGTCTTCCCGGGCGAGGTCGAAGAAGCGTGTGAACTGCTTCTCGAAGCGCAGGGTTATCTTTGCGGTCGGACCGTGACGGTGCTTTTCGACGAGGATGTCGGACAGGCCGTGAATGCGATCCATTTTCTCGCGCCATTTCTGGTACTCTATCGCATCGTCCATCGAGGGTTCCTTCGTCTCGAGGTAATAGGCCTCGCGGAAGATGAACATCACGATGTCGGCGTCCTGTTCGATCGAGCCGGATTCGCGAAGGTCGGCGAGCACCGGGCGTTTGTCGTCGCGGGCATCGACCGAACGCGAGAGCTGCGAAAGTGCGATGAGGGGCACGGCCAGTTCCTTGGCCAGTGTCTTCAGTCCCTTGGTGATTTCCGTGATTTCCTGAACGCGGTTTTCGTTCTTCTTGCTGCCCGTTCCCGTGAGCAGCTGAAGATAGTCGACCACGATCATGCCGAGTCCTCCAGCGCGCTTGAGCCTGCGGCAGCGGGCGGCAACCTGGGCGATCGACAGGCCGCCCGTGTCGTCGATGAAGAGCGGCAGCTGTTCGAGTTCGGTCGAGACGCGGATGAGCGCCTGCATATCGCGTTCCTCGATCTTGCCGCGCCGGATCTTGCTGCCTGATACCTCGGCCTGTTCGGCGAGAATACGTGTGGCCAGCTGCTCGGCCGACATTTCCAGCGAGAAGAAAGCGACGCGGGCCCCGGCCTCTCCGCCCGTTCGCATCCATTCGCGCGCGGCATGGAAGGCGAGATTGGTGGCGAAGGACGTCTTTCCCATACCGGGTCGGGCGGCGAGAATGATCAGGTCGGATTTCTGAAGGCCGCCCAGAAGGTTGTCGAGGTCGAAGAACCCGGTGGGGACGCCGGTGATGTGCGAGGGGGACTGGTAGGCGCGTTCGGCCACTTCGATGGCGCCGACAACCGCGTTCTTGAACGAGCGGAAGCCGCCGCCGAAGCGGCTTTTCTCGGCGATCTGGTAGAGGTGTTTCTCGGCTTCTTCGATCTGCTCGGCGGGCGACAGGTCGATCGGCGGATCATACGCGACATTGACGATTTCCTCGCCCACGCGGATCAGTTCGCGCCGCTGGGCCAGGTCGAAGATCATACGACCATAGTCGGCTGCGTTGATCACCGACGGCGACAGTCGCACGATCTCGGCCAGATAGTCGGCACCTCCAACTTCCTTCATCGCAGCGTCCAGCGAGAAGTAGGGGCGCAATGTGACCGGTGATGCCAGTTGTCCCTTGCGAACGACGCGACCGATCGCTTCGAAAATGCGCTGGTGCAGCGGTTCGTGAAAATGATCGGGCGTCAGGAAGCTGGCGACGCGTTCGAAGGCGTCATTGTTGATCAGGATTGCGCCCAGCAAGGCTTGTTCGGCCTCGACGTCGAACGGCGTCTGGCGCAATTTTTCCAATGGCTCGGTCTTGGGTGCGGCTTCGATGTTCATGGGCGGGAGGAAAGCGCCAAGCCCCGTTGCCATGCAATCGATGCACTTGCGTTATCAACAAATCTGATCATGGAAGTCATACGCGTCGTGCTGCAAATGTCTCCCTTGACAGACGCCAAGTGACTGACACGCAAGGCCTTCGTGCGAGGCGTGAAAAATCTTTCAGAAGGTGGATACCGGGGCGTATCAGTCCGGGTTGAATGCGCGGGCTGCCGCCTCGAATGGCAGAAGCACGCAGGTATGGCGGCTGCGATGTTCCCGGACGGGGGTGAAAACGGAAAAGACGCTCCACTTGCCGGATGGTGCGTCGGAGCCGTCCTTCAGCATCGACGTCACCTGTTCGCGCACGCGTGCAAGCGAGGCGCCGGTCTCGCCCACGGCGTTGGCGGCGAGGATGGCGGCGGCAGCCTGCGTCAATACGCAGGCCTTGGTTTCATGGCGACAGTCGCAGATTTCATGGGTTGGATCGACCTCGAAGTCCAATGTCACGCGATCACCGCACATGGCATTGTTGGCAGTTCCGGTTCGCGTGTCGCCGGCAAGCCTTCCCGCCCGCGATACGTCGGCGGCCCAGCGCAACAGATCCTTGGCGTAGATTTCGTCGCTCATGTGCGGTCCCGTTCTGCCTCGAGTGCCGCGAACGCGGCTGGCGTGTCGGCATCTGCTAGTACGCTGGCCGTCGGCATTTCAACCTCGAAAACGGCATCCGCGTTGTCTGCGAGCACCTGGCGTGCGCCTGTGTCGCCGGTGCAGGCCATGACCTGGGTGAAGAACTGCCGCGCGAGAAGGACGGGGTTGCCACGCTTGCCGGCGAAGACGGGCACCACGATGCTGCGCCCTGATGCCGGATCGAAGGCGGCCAGAATGCTGTCGATGTCGGAGCTGGACACGGCTGGCATGTCGCCCAGGCAGACCAGGATGCCATCTGCATCTGCGGGTACAAGGGCAAGGCCCGCCTTGAGCGAGCTGGCCATGCCTGTCTCGTGCTGCGTGTTGTGGATGAAGGAGACGTGTTCATCTGCCAGCGCGGCCTCGATGCCTGCGCGGTCGTGACCTGTGACGACGACGATGCTGTCGGCGCTGCTATCAGCCAATGCGCGTGCGGCGTGCACGACAAGCGGGCGTCCTGCAAGCGGCAGAAGCAGCTTGTTAGGTCCATTCATTCGTGTGGAGCGGCCGGCTGCCAGCAGGATCGCCGTGATCCGTTTTCGTTGGGTCCTGCTTTCCTGCAGCTCGCGGAGTTGTGGCCTCGATGCGATTTCCTGCAGAAGTCCGCCTACACCCATGGACTGGATGCTGGCTGGCGTCACCGGGATGCCGGCGCACAGCCGCTGCAATACGAAGTCGAGCCCGTTCAGCTTGGGTGAGCGGGCGCAACCCGGGACGCCGATGATCGGTTTGCCATCGCGCTCGGCCAGAACGAGCAGGTTGCCAGGATCGACGGGCATGCCCAGCTGCAGAACCTCGCCACCTGCGGCCTCGATTGCGCTTGGCACCGTGTCGGCGCGATCCGTCGTTGCCGATGCACCCATGACGAGCACGATGTCCGGTCGTGCTGCGTCGGTGGCTTGGATGGCGCTGGCGATGGCGTCGGGTGCGTGTGCGACACGCTTTTCTCCGACGAGCTGGCTGCCCAGGGCGGCGAGGCGGCGTTCGATCACGTCGCGGGTCTTGTCGTGCAGACTTTCCTTGAAGCCGGGGGTGGAGGTGCTGATGAGGGCGACGCGGCGCGCGCTGAGGGCGCTTATCTGAATTTGCGCGGTGCGCGCGATCTCGACGGCACTGGCCACAGCCCAGTCGGGGCTTGCGAACGGGATGATCTTGACCGTTGCGATCATCTGGCCGGCGTCGACCTTGTCCATGGGATACAGGGTGGCGACCGTGATGCTTTCGTGTATGCGGTTGATGCGGTCGATGGCCGCGCTGTCCAACCGGACCAGACCGGCGTTGCCTGCATGCAGATTGCAGCGTCCGGTATGGGGTGGTGTTGTACGGGTTGCATCACCGGCCAGCGCTTTGGCGATGCGTCTTGCCGCCTCGTCCTCGTGGATGTCGCCACTTTCCATCTGGGCGATCATCGCCTCGGTGATGCCTTGCGCCTCAAGGTGCCTGATATCGGCTGCTGCGAGCCTGTGGCCCTTTTTGAGGCCAGCCATGCCATGCCCCAGAATTGCCCCTTCCGCGCCGGCGAGCGGCCTTAGGCCATATCTCATCTGGCCGGGCCCTTGCGCAGCGTGGCGATCAGCTCTGCGATCACCGAGACGGCGATTTCCGCTGGCGTGATGCCGCCGATATCCAGTCCGACGGGGCCGCGGATGCGGGCGATGTCGGTCTCCGAGAAGCCGTGGTCCTTCAGTCGGGTGCAACGCGCTGCGTGCGTCTTGCGCGAGCCCAGTGCGCCGATGAAGAAGCACGGTGCGCCGAGGGCGGCTATCAGGGCCGGATCGTCGAGCTTGGGGTCGTGCGTCAGCGTGACGACGGCCGTCCTGCGATCGAGCGGCAGGTCTGCCAGCGCTTCATCGGGCCATGCTGTCACGAGGTGCAGGCCGGGGAAGCGCTCGCCCGTGGCAAAGGCCGTGCGCGGATCGATCACGACCACCGAGAAGCCGGCCATGGCGGCCATGTGGCTCAGCGGTTGCGCAATGTGCACGGCGCCGACAATGTAGAGGCGCGGTGGGCTCATGACGGCATTGAGGAACCAGTCCTGGCCGTCGATCTGGATACGCTGGCTCTGGTCCAGGCGGGCGGCTTCGTTGGCGGCGGCTGCAAGCGGATCTCCCGCTGGTGCTGGTACGCGTAAAAGCCTGCTTTCGGCAGTGTCGAGGCGTGTTGCGATGACCACGCTTTCACCTCGTTTGCGTGCGGCGATGGCCGCCGAGAGCGTCTTGCGGTCCATGTCAGTCGATCCTCTCGACGAAGATCTCGATCTGTCCGCCGCAGGCCAGCCCCACGGCCCAGGCCTGTTCGTTCGACACGCCGAATGTAAGCACACGGGGTTTGCCGTCACCAATGACGTCGAGTGCCTCGGCGATGACGGCGCCCTCGATGCAGCCACCGGATACTGACCCAATGAAGGCGCTGTCTTCGCGCACGGCAAGCCTGCTGCCTGCTGGTCGCGGTGCCGAGCCCCAGGTTCGGATGACGGTGGCAAGTGCCACGCCATGCCCCTTGCCGATCCAGTCCTCAGCGGTTTCGAGGATGCGGTCGTGATCAGTGCTCATAAGTGTTGGTGCCCGGTCGCTGTGTCACGTTCTGCCCTGGTTGTCCGGCGTGCCAGAAGGAGCGCCTTGTCTGCGCAGCGAGCCCCCGAGAACCCATGACACATGGTGATGAACCTAAGGCAGAGTTGGCCTCGAGGGAAGCGCCCGCATGGTGGGCTTCCGGTCCCGCGTCGGGAATGGCCTGCATGCTTGTGGCTACGGCACTGTTTGCCACAATGCAGCTGCTTATTCGTGTCGCCGGGACAAATGTGCCTGCGGTTGAAGTCGCATTCTGGCGTTCGTTCTTCGGCTTGCTGATCCAATTGCCCTTGCTGGTGTGGTTCGGGCTGGCGAGCCTGCGGACCTCGCGCCTGGCCTTGCACGGCTGGCGTGGCGGATTGCATGCGGTGTCGATGATGCTCTGGTTCGTGGCGCTGATGGAGGTGCCGCTTGCTGAGGCGACGGCGCTCGAGTTTGCGAGCCCGATCATGGCCACGATCCTTGCCGTTCTGTTTCTGGGTGAGGCGGTTCGCCTTCGGCGGATCCTGGCCCTTGCTGCTGGCGTGGTGGGCGTGCTGCTCGTCGTTCGGCCCGGCTTCCAGGAGGTCACGAACGGGCAGCTTCTTTGCCTTGCGTCTGTTGCGCTGTGGGCGGCATGCCAGTTGATCATCCGGGAACTGGGGCGCACAGAGACGTCCTTCACGCAAGGGTTCTACATGGTTTTGTTCTTTACCCCGATCACACTGGTCAGTTCGCTGCCGGTCTGGGTCTGGCCAAGTGCCGGCGACCTGCTGCTCCTGTTTTTCGTAGGTGTGGTCGCAACGGTGGCGACGTGGTTCTACGGCGAGGCATTCCGGCGTGCCGAGATGGGTGCCATCCTGCCGCTGGAGGCGACCAAATTGCTTTGGTCGGTGGCCTATGGGTTCGTCTTCTTTGCGGAAGTGCCGCTTGCCCTGACGATGGTCGGCGGGTTGGTCATCTTTGGTGCAGCAGCCTATATCACCCTGCGCGAGGCGAGGCTTTCGCGGCGCAATAAAACCTGAAGCGTATCTTGCATTCGCTTGAATTCGCGTGTGGATGGAAAGGCGCGAACAAACCGTGGATTCCCGCGCGTGAATTCGGCGCGCGTACTTTCTTCCGTGATCAAAACATGCAACATCCGGACATCCGCCACTGAAAGACGTGCGGACAGGAAATGTCACACAAATTGAAGGGTTTGATCATGAAGCGTATTCTCATCGCGACGGCGTTGGTTGTCGCCTCGGCTGGCGCCGCAATGGCCGACAATTTTGCCGGCTACTACGGAAACACCGTCGTTCAGACGGCGCCGGATGGCAAGGTGACGAAGTCGAAGGTCAATGCCGACAAGACCTACTCGTCTGTGAATCCGGACGGTTCGACCGCCAGCGGCACGTGGAGCTGGAAGGATGGCACCGAGGCGTGCTTCGTCCAGACCTCGCCGGCGCCGGCGGCTGGCCAGGGCCCGGTCTGCTACAAGATCGACCCGCGCAAGGTTGGCGACAAGTGGGAAGTTGCCACGCCGGATGGCAAGGCAAGCGTGAAGTTCGAGCTGATTGCCGGCTAATTACGTCTTGGGTCGTTCATCGCGACCTTGCCAGCCAGGGGCAACCCTGGCTGGCTTTTTGTTTCAGGCAAGTGCGGCTGTCACGGCGCGTCGCGCCATCACGCCGACAAGATGGGCCCGATACGCGGCTGTTCCGTGCAAGTCACTGTTCAGGCCGTCGGGCGAAACGTGGATGTCCTGGATGGCATCCGGCGAGAATGATTTCGCCAGGGCCGCTTCCATCGCCGGTTCGCGGAAGACGCATGGGGCGGCACCCGTCACGGCGACGCGTACGCCGGCACCGAACTTCGCGACGAAGACGCCGACCATTGCATAGCGCGATGCCGGGTTCGGGAACTTGGCGTAGGCTGCCTTTTCAGGGACAGGACAGGTGACGCTGACTATGATTTCGCCTTCCTCCAGCGCGGTTTCGAACATACCCGTGAAGAAGTCATCCGCCGTCAGCTTGCGGTTTGTCGTTTGCACGGTTGCGCCGAGCGCCAACAGGGCTGCGGGATAGTCGGCGGCGGGGTCGTTGTTGGCGATCGAGCCGCCCAGCGTTCCCATGTGTCTGACAGCAGGGTCGCCGATGTGGGCGGCCAGATGGGCGAGGGCCGGGATCGCCTGCCTGACGTCAGTGGATGTGGCAACTGCTGCATGGCGGGTGGCGGCGCCGATTGTGATGCTGCCGGCGCCAGCCTTGATACCGGCGAGGCCCTCGATGCGCGTGATGTCGATGAGAGCTGCGGGCTGCGCAAGCCGTTGTTTCAATGTCGGGATCAGGGTCTGGCCGCCGGCGAGGAATTTTGCGTCGCCGCTCTCGCGAAACAATCGCGCGGCTTCCTCGAGTGTAATCGGGCGCAGATATTCGAACTGATACATGTCGTGTCCTTGGGGGCGAGGGCCCGGGTTCAGGGTGCCGTCTTCATCTGGCGTGATGCGGCCGCGATGGCCTTGACGATGTTCTGGTAGCCGGTGCACCTGCAAAGGTTGCCCTCGAGTTCCGCGCGGATGGTCTTTTCATCAAGCTCGGGGATGCGGCCAATCATGTCCACGGCCGTCATGATCATCCCAGGCGTGCAGAAGCCGCACTGAAGCCCGTGGTGCTCGCGGAATGCGGCCTGGACCGGGTGCAGCGTGTCGCCGTTGGCCAGGCCCTCGATGGTGGTGACGCTGCTTCCATCCGCCTGCAAGGCCAGCATCGTGCAGGACTTCACGGCGCGACCGTCGACGTGCACCACGCAGGCTCCGCATTGGCTCGTGTCGCACCCAACATGTGTACCCGTCAGTCCCAGATGGTCGCGGAGGAACTGAACGAGAAGCATGCGGGGCTCGACTTCGGCCCGCTCGGTCTTTCCATTCACTGTCAGGGCAAGGGTGGGCATTGGCGAGAGGGTTCCACAGGGGTCACGGGATCGGCTTCAGGGTTTCACGGGGCCGGGTCAGGGTCAACCTTGTGATGACGCGTCTGGCGTCAGGACAGCAACACGAGAAGCATGAAAAAGATGCCGCCGCCAATGATCGCAAAGGGAACCCATGTTCCCGGCTCGAACGATGGTGCGGGTCGGGTGGGCGCTGCAGCGCTGGTGGCTGGCGCTTCCGGCTGTTCGGGCGCGATGCTGCCGCCGGCCAGTTCAGCGAAGCGGTCGAAGAACTCGTCTGCCATCTTGCGCGCCGCGCCATCGACGAGGCGCTGGCCGACCTGGGCGAGCTTGCCGCCCACGCTGGCCTTCACGGCGTAACGCAGGATCGTCGTTGTGCCATCCTCCACGAGCGTGACCTGCGCTTCGCCCTTGGCGAAGCCGGCGGCGCCGCCGGTGCCCTCGCCCGACAGCGTGTAGCTTTCGGGCGGATTGAGGTTCGACAATGTCACCTTGCCCTTGAAGCGGGCCGAGACCGGGCCGATCTTGGCCTTGGCGGCGGCCTCCAGTTCGGTCGGGGACAGGCTGGTCAGTTCTTCGCAACCTGGAATGGACTGGCGCAGAATATCGGGGTCATTGAGGGCCTGCCACACGCGCTCGCGCGAGGCTGCGATCCTGTATTCGCCGTTCATGTCCATGACGCGAGACTCTCTTGTGGTCTAGTCTGATCGTCGGCGCCTTATACACGATGCATTCGAATTGAAACGTCTTTGGCGCGCGGACGCTCGATACGTACTTCTTGTGCAGTGCACACGAAAAATATCCGCAAACGATTCGTGCGTTGTCTAGTCAAGGTGACAGTTTTGTGCAAATATTATGGATAATGTTCGGGGGCCTTGTGGTCTCGGGGCGTGCACTGTTTCAGGAACGCAGGGAGCGGTAATCGTGGACACACCAGTTACAATCGCGCCGGCGCCGGAATGTGGGGGAATTCGGGTCACGGGCAAGGTCAAGTGGTTTAACGTATCAAAGGGCTATGGGTTCATTGTGTCAAAGGAGGTCATGGGGGACGTCCTGTTGCACAAGTCGGTTGTCGAGGCGTTCGGATGCACGGCCGTGCTCGACGGGGCCATTGTCGAGTGCGATGTGACGCGCAAGCCCGCCCGGTCGGGTCTCGAATCCAAGTTTCAGGCCTTGCGCCTTCTCAGTGTGGATGCGTCGGCCTGCGAAATCAGGGCAGGTGCACCTGCAGAGGTGCCGCGCGAATTGCGTCCCCGCGAGATTCTGTTGCAGGATCCCGTCGGGCCTGCCATCGAAGCCGAGTGCAAATGGTTCAGCCGGCCGAAAGGCTTTGGCTTTGTTGTGTCGCAGAAGGTCGAGGGCGACATCTTCGTGCACATGGACCTTTTGCGCAAACATCAGATGGGCGAGTTGCGGCCCGGACAAAAGATCCTGGTGCGGACAGGGCGGGGCCCCAAAGGGCTCACGGCAACTTCGGTTTATCCGATCCCTGATCACGTGGCGGGCGTGCATCTGCCAACCCGCGGAAGCGCACAGGCCGAGTGCGCCGCTTGATGCTTCGAAGGGCTCGACCGCTTGCGATGCTTGCGGTCGCAGCCTTCTTTCTCGTCGCCAATCGCACGTCGGCAGCCGCCGATGCCGACCTGCGGGCCAAGGCCGATGCGCTGGTTGCGCCCATCGCTGCCTGTGTTGCGCGCGCCGATACGGATCATCCCGTGTTTCGAGGCTGCTATGACTGGCATTCGTCCGTGCACGGCGTGTGGGCGCTTGCAGCCCATGCGCGCATCACGGGTGACCGGCGTCACGAGGCGCTGGTTTTCGGGCTTCTGTCTGCCGATGGGCTTGCCCGCGAGCTTGCCGATCTTCAAGCGCGCCCCGATTTCGAGATGCCCTATGGCCGGGCGTGGCTGCTGCGCTTGGCCATTGAGTTCGAGCGCACCTTCTCTGACAAACGCCTTGAAGCAATCGCAGGCGAGGCGGCCCAAAGCCTTGTGACGCATTACACGCGTGTGCCGCCGGATCCCTCTTCTTCGGCTTATGACAGCGCGACTTGGGCGCTCATCAATCTGCGAGACTATGGTGTGTTCAAGGGTGACCGCGCGATCACAGGCTTCGTTGATGGCCTGGTGCGCAAGCATTTCCTTGAGCGGCGGGTTTGTCCGCTGCTGAAGGCCGAGGTCGAGACGCGTGAGTTCATGGCGGTCTGCTCAAACTGGGCGTGGCTGGTCGGTCGCGTCCTGCCGCGCGATGCGTTTGGTGCGTGGCTTCAGGACTTCCTGCCTGCCTCCCTCGTCATCGTTCCCATTCGTGAACCCACGACTGTTCACCAGGCGGGGCTCAATTTCAGCCGGGCGTGGGGCTTGTGGGGGGTGTATGCGCAGACCGGCGACGCCCGGTTCAAGGACGCATTCCAGGACCATTTCGGTGAGGGCTTTGCCCGCCGCGATATCTGGGCGGGAGATTACGACAGGTACAGCCACTGGATCGCGCAGTTCGGGATGATGGCACTGGTCGTCAGCCATGATGAACGTCATGTAGCGCCTTGACCCTGCTGGATGGGGCGTGGCTAAAGTGACCTGCGAAGATCGGCGCAAGCTTGAGGAGCAGGCTCTTTGGTCAATCCACTGCGTTTCCCCGTAATACTGTCCAGCCGCTGGCGCGCGCGCGTGGTGCTGTCATGGGCAGTGTCTGCGCTCGTGCTGGTGGGCGTGTTGGTGAGCCTATTGCCCGATGCGTCCGGTGCGGCTGCGCGCAAGCTGATCGTCGAGAAGGAATCCCTCTACAACAATATCTACATCTATTCGGATCCGCCCTATGTTTCGATGAAGTTCGGTCATAACGGCAGGCTCTATACGGAGACTGTCTATAACACGAAGGATGACCTCGAACTTCCGGTGTCCTACACACGCTACATGACGGTCGGGCTTGCCTATGCGCGGCAGGTGCGTTCGATGCTAGAGATTGGTTCCGGTGGCGGGCGCACAGCATGGTACTTGCATCGGTATCTGCCAGATGTGCCGATCACCACGGTCGAACTTGATCCGGTAGTTGCAGATCTTGCCCGCAAGCACTTCGGGATTCGGGACGAGGAAAATTTCGAGATCGTCACACGGGACGGGCGGCTCTACCTGCGCGAGAACCGCACCAAGCGCTTTGATATCATCATGATCGATGCCTATCGCGGTCCGTTCGTTCCGTTTCATCTGCTGACGAAGGAGTTCTATGCGGCCGCAAAGGCGCAGCTGAATCCCGGCGGCGTACTGGTGCAGAATGTCGAGCCGACGACGATGCTGTTCGACTCCGCGACGAAGACGATCCAGTCGGTGTTTGCGAATGTCGAGTTCTTCCATGCGGATGGCAATGTGGTGACGGTGGCCTATGACGGTCCGCCGCGCTCGAGGGAAGCGCTGGTTGCCGTCGCGACACAGCGCCAGAAGACCGCTGGATTCCGCTATGACCTGACCGCCATGCTGTCCAAGCGCCGGTTGCTTGCCGATGATCCCGGCACGATCAGCCAGGATGCCAAGGTGCTGACCGATGACTTTGCGCCGGTAGAGGCTTTGAAGGCGATCGAGAAACACAACAGAAAGTGGGACGAACCATGAGCCCCGGCACCGTTTCTGCCGTCATCTACGTCAATGCCTTCATCGTTGGGTCGGCGCTCATGGGGTTCGAGATGCTGGGGAGCCGGTACCTTTTCCCCTATTTCGGCGGCGGTATAGGAACCTGGGCGGCGCTGATCTCCACGGTGCTGATTGCGTTGACCGTCGGTTATCTCGTGGGCGGCCGCCTTGTCGACCAGAACCCCTCCTCGTCTGTCATTGCGATCGCGGTGGCGGCGGCGGGTGTCTATCTGGCGGTCATTCCCCCGATTGCCGATCCGGTCATTGGGTGGATCCTCGATACAATGGGTGATGGACCTGTTGCCATTCTCTGTGCTTCAGCGGTTCTGTGTCTTGTGCCGCTGACGCTGCTCGGCATGTACTCGCCGGTTGCCGTGAGGCTCATCGTCCGTTCGACCGACGAGGTCGGCCGTGTTGCGGGCCTTGTCTACGGCATTTCCACGTTTGGCAATGTGTTCGGGATCCTCTTCACGACGTTCTATCTCATCCCGGAAATGGGCTCGCGCTCGATCACCTATCTGTTCGGCGGCGTTCTGCTGACCTCTGCGGCGATGCTCTATGCGGTGCGCAGGCGCTGATGCGCGCCTGGCCGGTTCTCGCGCTTTTGCTTTCTGCGATTGCATGGCAGGGCGCGCAGGCTTCGGACCGCAAGCTTGCGGATGCCAGCTATCCGGAGGGTGCCCTGTGGCACGAGGGGCGGCTTTATCACGCCGAGATGGGCCGGAACGTGATCGTTGTGTCCGACCTCTCGACAAGCAGAGTGTTCTGGGAGCGCAAGGGGTGCGGTCCTGTTTCGATCGCTGCGCGTGGTGAGGGCGAGTTCATTGTCCTGTGCCATCTGGCCCATGCGATTGTGAGGGTCTCGGCTGAAGGGGAGACGCTTCAGGTCATCGACCGGGATCATGACGGGAACCGGTTCGTCTACCCCAATGCGGCTGCGTCCGATGGTGAAGGTGGGGTCTATCTTTCGTCGTCGGGCACGTTCTCGCTTTCGGCTGCGCAGACCGGCGCGGTGCTGTTTCTCGACCGCTCGGGAAAGCTGGTGCGTGTGGCCGAGGGGATCCACTATGCCAATGGGGTCGCGGTCGATCGCCTACGGGGGCGGTTGCTCGTCTCTGCCCACCTTGGCCGGCGGATCCTTGCCTATCCGCTGCGCGGTCGTGGGCGGCTTGGTGCGTCCAGCGTGTTCTTTGACCTTGATCTGCAGGGGCTTGCGCACGCCTATGCCCTGGCTGGGCCGGATGGGATCGAGATCGCCTCCTCGGGCGAGGTGATCGTGGCCGAATATGGAGAGGGGCGCATCCACAAGATCGCAGCCGACGGGCGCTATCTCGGGACGCAGGGCGGGTTTGCGCCTTTCGTGACGGACATGGCGTTGTTACCTGATGGGCGCGCGGTGGTAACCGCGAGTTTCCGCAATGATATTCCCCAGTTGCCGGGCGAAGTGGTGCTCCGGGAGCGGTTTCTTGACCGTTTCACGCGTCCCGCGGCGCCTTAGCGCTTGCCAAGGCCCGCTTGCAGGGCTTATGCCACCCCCCTCTTGACGGATCGGGGCGTAGCGCAGTCTGGTAGCGCATCTGGTTTGGGACCAGAGGGTCGCGTGTTCGAATCACGCCGCCCCGACCATTTCTTGCCCCATGGGCAAGGGTAGCGTAATTCATGTCGTGGTTGACTGCCTCGGCCCTTCTTGTTTCGGCCGAGGTCCGTTTCGAGGGAAGAGCATGCTTGCACGCATTCATCGTCCGGCCCGAAATGCCATGCAGTCCGGGCAGGCCAATGCGAAGGATTGGGTGCTGGAGTTCGAGCCCGAAGAGGCGCGCCGCATCGATCCGCTCATGGGGTGGACGGGCTCGGGCGACACCAAGGGGCAGGTAAGACTGACCTTCGATACGCGCGAGGAGGCGGTTGCCTTCGCGCAGCGCTACAATATTCCCTTCCAGGTCTTCGAGCCCCGGGAGGCCAAGCGTATCGTCCGGGCCTATGCGGACAACTTCAAGTATGGCCGAAAGGGCAACTGGACCCACTAGGACAGGTCCAGCCTCAAGCCCTGGCAACGGCCCCGTAGCTCAGGGGATAGAGCAACTGCCTTCTAAGCAGTGGGTCAGACGTTCGAATCGTCTCGGGGTCGCCAATTTTTTCCATCTGATCGCTGGTGGTGCTTGTGCGGTTTTGACACCGCAAGCGGGGTACCGCATCGCTCGCTACCGCTCGCGGGCCGGGACCCCGGATGG
>CAZABH010000034.1:0-33728 GCA_964483585.1 uncultured Flavobacteriaceae bacterium | reverse complement strand
TATGCGCAAGAGCGTGCGGTCGTGGAAGACGTGGCCAACGAGCCACCGCTGCGGCACTCGATGGTCGTCGATATCCTGCTCTTGGCTACTGGGTTAGGGCTGCTTGCAGTGGGTGCAGACATGCTGGTCGAGGGATCGGTTTCGGTCGCGCGGGACTTCGGTCTCTCGGAGACTGTGATCGGGCTTACACTCGTGGCTGTCGGCACCGGGCTGCCCGAGCTTGCCACAACTGTGGTTGCAGCCTTTCGTGGACGCGCGGGGATTTCTGTCGGCAACATCATGGGGTCGAACATCTACAATATTCTTGCCATCCTGGGCGTTACCGCGCTGGTTGCGCCGCTGAAGATCGATCCCAAGATCGTGGCAGTGGATATGTGGGTTATGATCGGTGCCACACTGGTTCTGTTCGTCCCCCTGCTGTTCGGTAACCGCGTGGGGCGGCTCTACGGCTTGCTGCTGATTGGCGGATACGTGACTTATGTCTGGTATCTGCTGACGCTCCACGGGTGAGGCAGGCTCATTGTTGCTGCTGAATTTCGATCGCAGAGGCGGCCTGCGGGCTTGATGCCCGGGTGACCTGGCGCACAACACGCAGGAAGTCCTGTGGGCGGCGCGGGGACTGGGTCGGCTGGACCGTCACGGCGACGGCCAATTCGGAATTCGCCGAACCCTTGTAGACGCCGCGCGCAGGCGGGACATCGTCATAGTCGCGGCCGATCGCAACACGGACATGCCGCTCGCCGGCCAGGACATTGTTCGTGGGATCGAACCCCACCCAGCCGCAGCCGGGTACAAACGCCTCCATCCACGCATGGGTCGCGTCCGCGGCAGAGCGATCACCTGCATCCCTGTTCGTGAACAGGTAGCCTGATACATAGCGCGCCGGGATGCCCCAAAGGCGTGCTGTGGCCAGCATGATGTGTGTGAAGTCCTGACAGACCCCCTTGCGCTTGGCCAAGGCCACGTCGATGGGGCTGTCGACTTCGGTCTCCTCGGGAGCGTATGCAAAGGCTTCGAAGATGGCGCGGTTCAACCGCCGGAGCGACGTCATGGGATCGCCGGTGCGCTGGATGCCGGATGCACCAAGGAAGGCATGGAGCGCGGGCGAGGGCGTCGCGAACCCGTGCGGCGCGAGCATGTCGAAGTGCTCGTGGAGGGTCTGGTCCGATGCGAGGAGCTGCCAGGCGGCCTCGTCCACCCACTCGGGGGCTGCGGGAACCGGGATGATTTCAACCTGCGCTTCGACTTCCACATGCAATTCGGTGTGTGCGCCCGGTACGTCGAAGTGATAGACGGCGTTGCCGAAATGATCGGTGTAGGCCTGGAGTGCGGCGCGTGGTGTCGTCGCCACCTGGAAGCCCCGCAGGCGCTGCGCGCCATCAGACTTCGGCTGCATGTAGAGCTGCATGATGCTTTCGCGGACAGGCGCATCGTAGCGGTAGCGCGTCAGGTGGCGGATCGAGAGAAACATACTGGTTATCCGGGCAGGAGTTCGTCGACGCTATAGCCGATGAAGGCGTCGTAGACCGATTGATGGATGGCCTTGCAGCTATCCTGAATTGACCTCAGGAAGCCGTCCATGTCGCCGGCCAGCAATTCGTCGACCTGGCCATAGTCGAGGCTGGCTTTCAAGCGTCCTGCGAGGCGTTCGGCCTGGGCCCGCTTGCCTGCGCCACCGCCTGCGCCCAGATATCCCAGTTCCTCCTGAACGCGATCGACGGCAAAGCGGATCGCATGAGGAAACTGGGGGTCGAAGATCAGGAACTCGGCAATTTTCTTCGGCTCGACATCGGCCTTGTAGACCTTGCAATAGGCCTCGAAGCCCGTGCACTGCTTGAGCAGAGTGATCCAGTCCACATATTGCGGGGGCTGCAACGTCAGGGGCAAACCACGCGGCAGAGTGCCGAAATGCAGGTCGAGCAGGCGGCTGACCAGCTGAGCCCGTTCAATATGGCGGCCCAGCTGGATGAAGTGCCAACCCTCGCCGTGACGCATGGTGGAGTCGCTGATACCGGCGAAGAGCAGTGCCTCGTCGACCAGGCTGCGCAGCACCGCGACCGGCTGGCGGTTCCAGTCGCGCTCGAAGGACGGTGCGTTCACGCGCAGGAACAGGCGATTGATCTGCTCCCACATCTCGGTTGATATCAGCTCGCGGACCTGGCGGGCATTGTCGCGCGCCAAGCGGATGGACGTGTAGATGCTCGAGGGGTGGCTGCGGTCGAGCGTGAGTTCACGTGCAAGATCGTTGGGTGAATGCCCCGGCTCGTAGCGTATGGGCCAAGTCAGTGCACCGGAGACCCTGACCCACGACTGGGTGGCATCTTCCGGTGTCTGGTCCAGCATGGCTTCGAGCTTCACGGCAAGCACGCGGGCGGCGTGCTCGGCGCGCTCTAGGTAGCGGGACATCCAGTAGAGCGAGTCAGCCACCCGCGAGAGCATGCCTGCGTGCATCATGGGCGAACCTGCCTCATCCCAGAACCCATGTGTCCTTCGATCCTCCGCCTTGGCTCGAGTTGACGACCAGACTGCCGCGCTTGAGGGCAACGCGGGTCAGCGCGCCAGGGACAAGACGCGTCTGGCGGCCTGTCAGGATATAGGGCCTGAGATCCACATGGCGCGCCTCGATGTCGGCGCCTACCAGACAGGGTGACGTCGACAGCTGGATGGTTGGCTGGCCGATATAGTTCTCGGGGTTCGCGCGCACCCTCTGGGCGAAGGCCTCGCGTTCGGCCTTCGTTGCGTGCGGACCAACCAGCATGCCATAGCCGCCGCTTTCGCCTACAGCCTTGACGACAAGCGTGTCGAGGTTGGCGAGCACATGCGAGAGGGAAGCTGGTTCTCGGCAGCGGAACGTCTCCACGATGCCGAGAAGGGGTTCTTCACCCAGGTAGTAGCGGATGATCTCGGGGACATAGGAATAGACAGCTTTGTCGTCGGCCACACCCGTTCCAACCGCGTTGGCAATGACGACGTTTCCGGCGCGATAGGCGTTCATCAAGCCGGGCACGCCCAGCGCGGAGTCCCGGCGGAAAGCAAGCGGGTCGATGAAGTCGTCGTCGATGCGTCGATAGATGACATCCACGCGCTTCACGCCCGAGGTCGTTCGCATGTAGACCATGTTGTCGTGGACAAGCAGGTCTCGTCCCTCGACAAGGTCGATACCCATCTGGCGGGCCAGGAAAGCGTGCTCGTAGTAGGCTGAGTTGAAAATGCCGGGTGTGAGCAGGACGATCCTTGGATTGTCGCGAAAACCTGTTGCCAGCTCGTGCAGGGTGGCCAGCAGTTCCTGCCCATAGTGTTCGATGGGCCGGACGCCGCAGGCGCGATAGAGGTCGGGGAATGCGCGCTTGACCACCTCGCGGTTGGCCAGCATGTAGGACACGCCGGAGGGCACCCTGAGATTGTCTTCAAGGACCAGAAGCTCGCCGCCTTCGCCGCGAATGATGTCGGTACCGCACACATTCACGTAAGCGTCCAGGGGAACCGGCAAGCCGCGCATCTGACGCAGATAATGTTTCGATCCATAGACGAGGTCGCGGGGAAGGATGCCGGCACTGAGGATCCGGCCGTCGTGATAGACATCCTTCAAGAACAGGTTCAGCGCGTGGATGCGCTGGCGCAAGCCTGCTTCGAGGCGATCCCATTCCCGGCCGGGAATGATCCTTGGGAGAAGGTCGGTCGGAATGATCTTCTCGGTCGCATCGTCGTGACCGTAAACCGTGAAGGTAATGCCCTGGTGAAGGAAAGATTGCTCGCAAGCTTGCTGACGACGAATGAGCTCCTCGGCGGGAAGGCTGGTCAATGTGTCCAGCAATGCCTCGGCGTGCGGGCGCGGCGTCCCATCGGGCTGGAACATTTCGTCGTAGGGGCGGCCAAGCGCGTAGTCGAGGAAGGGGCGGTCCTGGCCGGGGCGGGCCTGCGCGCGGTCGGTGGTGGTCAGGGCTGTTCTTGCGTCCATCGGTAACTTGCGGTTCGATTTCGTTGCAGTTGGCACCGGGCACGTCAACGCGTCAACAAAAGACCCTGCACAACATTTGTGCAGGGTCGGTAGACGTCAGTGCTTGATGAGGCAGGGTCTCTTGTCTACTCCGCAGCCTTGGCCTCGATCGCGGCGAGGTTCTCCTTGGCGACGCGGGTTACAGTGCCATAGTCCGTCTTGCCTGTCCCGAGGACCGGGACCTGGTCGACGATGAAAACGCGACGTGGCACCGCCAGTTCGGGGACGCCGTGGTTTTGGGCCCAGGCGACGATCTCGGCGCGGTTGGCGCCCTTGGCATCGGTCAACAGCACGATCTGTTCGCCCTTGCGTCCGTCGGGCAACGACACGGCAGCGTGCATGTTATCGGGCCAGAGGGCTGAGGCACAATTTTCCACCACGGCCAGCGAGACCATCTCGCCGGCGATCTTGGCAAAACGCTTCACGCGGCCGCGGATGGCAATGAAGCCCTCGTCATCGACGGCGACGACGTCTCCCGTGTCGTGCCAGCCATCGGCCAGCGGGTGCAGGACGCCGGGCTGGTCCGGCTTGAGGTAGCCCTTCATGACGTTGGGACCGCGCACATAGAGGCGGCCGGCGTTGGGGATGCCCTCGACCGGCTCGAGCTTGTATTCCATCCCGGCCATCAGCTTGCCGACCGTGCCCAGCTTGTTGGCGTCCGGCTGGTTGGCGGAAACCACAGGGGCGGCCTCTGTCACGCCGTAGCCTTCGAGGATCTCCATGTTGCAGCGTCGTCGCAGGAGGGCGCGCGTTTCGTCGCGTACACGTTCGGCGCCACAGACAGCCAGGCGCAGCGAGGCGAGGTCGCCTTCGTCGCTGGCGCGGGCGTATTGCGAGATGAAAGTGTCGGTGGCCATCAGGATCGTCGCCTTGGTCAAGCGTACGCGCTTGGTGATTTCCTTCACGTGCAGCGGCGATGGATGGCAAACCGTTTTCACCCCGATGAAAAGCGGCAGCAGGCTTCCGACCGTCAGGCCGAAGCAATGGAAGGTCGGCAACGGGTTGAAGAGGACGTCGGTCTTTGGATAGAAGTCGATATGCGCGCGGACCTGTTCGATATTGGCGAGCAGGTTGGCGTGGCTCAGCACGACCCCCTTGGGATCGCCCTCGGTACCGGAGGTGAAGAGGATCACGGCGGTCTCGTCGTGATGCGGCCATTTCTCGAACACCCAGGCCGGCATCAGCGAGCCCACGACGGCTGCGACCTTGTCGACGACCGAGAGGTTCTCGCGCACGTCTTCCAGATAGACGATTCGGGCGACTGTCGAGAGTTCCTCGATCAGCGGCTCAAGCTTGGCAAGCTCGACGAAGCGGCGGGCGGTTGCGATCACCTTCACTTCGCCGGCAGCGCAGGCCGCCTTGAGGTTGCGCGCACCGGCTGTGAAGTTCAGCATTGCGGGGACACGGCCGAAGGCGTGGATCGCGAAAAACGCGAGCACGGCGCCAACGCCGGTCGGAAGCATGATGCCGACGCTTTCCTTGGGCTTGGCGTATTTGCGCATAGCGCTGCCGAGCGCGAAGGAGGCCCGCACGATCTCGTCGTAGGACAGCTGCCGGTCGTCGGCATCCCAGATCGCTATCGTCTTGCCACCGAAGCGTTTGCGCGCCTCGACGAGGGCAGAGATCAGAGATCTGTGCGTGCGTTTGATATCGAATGGGGCGCGAATGGATTCCGTCTGGAATGCAGGAACCGTCATCAGATTTCCTCCACAGCGGTGTTTTGCCGCTCACGTTTTATTTCAGATAGGGTAACATCGCCCAAGTCTCAAGCAAGGCTTGGGTTATTTTCGTGGAAACATTCGCGAGAATCCTCGGCCTGACGTTAACGGAATTCCCCTGAGGCACGAACGGGGCTGTATGTGATTCCCGTCATTCCTGCTTATATGTTGCGCCATGCCCACTGTTTTTGATCAGACGTCCAAGGACCTCCGCGCGCTGCGTCACCCTGAAAAACGGGAGCGGCCTGTAAATCCCATCCAGCGAAAGCCGGACTGGATCCGCGTGAAAGCTCCGGGCTCGAAAGTGTTTTCCGAGACCAAGGCCATCGTGAAGGCGCACGGGCTGCACACGGTGTGCGAGGAAGCCGGCTGCCCCAATATCGGCGAATGCTGGTCGAAGAAGCACGCGACCTTCATGATCATGGGAGACACGTGCACACGCGCTTGCGCGTTCTGCGACGTCAAGACGGGCATGCCGGGTGCGCTCGATGCAGCTGAACCGCAGAAGGTTGCGGACGCGGTGGCACAGCTGGGGCTTGAGCATGTGGTCGTGACATCGGTTGATCGCGACGATCTTGAAGATGGCGGCGCTGTTCACTTCGCACAAACGATCCGCGCCATCCGCGAGGCTTCGCCGTCGACGACCATTGAAGTGCTGACGCCGGACTTCCTGCGCAAGCCGGGGGCCCTCGAGGTCGTGATCGAAGCACGGCCTGACGTCTTCAACCACAATCTGGAAACAGTGCCGCGTCTCTACCTGAAGATCAGACCGGGGGCGCGCTACTTCGCAAGCCTGCGGCTGCTGCAGCAGGCCAAGGAGATCGACGCGGCAACGTTCACGAAGTCCGGGCTGATGGTGGGACTTGGCGAAACGCGCGAGGAAATCATGCAGGTCATGGATGACCTGCGGGCGGCTGGGGTCGATTTCATCACGATCGGGCAGTATCTGCAGCCGTCGCCACGCCACGCGGCCATCGATCGCTTCTGGACGCCGGAAGAGTTCGCGGGGCTTGCGGAGGTTGCGAAGGCAAAGGGGTTCTTGATGGTGGCGGCGACCCCGCTGACGCGATCGTCCTATCTGGCGGGTGATGATTTCGAGAAGCTGCGCGCGGCACGGCTTGCGCAACTTAAGGGCTGAGGCAGTGCCCCGGCATCGCGAGAAGCGCCTGGTCCCCTTTACGCCGGAGCAGATGTTTGCGCTGGTGGCGGACGTCGAGCGCTATCCCGAGTTCCTGCCCTGGTGTGTGGCTACGCGCATCCGGTCGCGCGAGGAGCGCGGCTTCACCGCCGACCTGATTGCCGCATTCGCAGCCTTTCGCGAGCAATACACGAGCCGGGTCAATCTGGACCCCGAGGGGCGTATCATCGTGATCGAGTATCTGGAAGGCCCCTTCGAGCACCTGACCAACCGCTGGCAGTTCGTGCCGACAGAAACCGGGTGCGAGGTTGATTTCGACATCGACTTCCGTTTCCGCAGCAGAACGCTCGAGGCGCTCATCAGCGGCATGTTTTCGAAGGCGATCCGCAAGATGACAGAGTCGTTCGAGCAAAGGGCATATCGCCTTTACGGCCCTGCCGTCAGCGCCTGATTGCCTCGAGCAGCAACTCAAGAGCAACGCGGGTCGCAGCCTCGCGGATGCCGGCGCGACCCATGTCACCGAAATTCATCTGTCGGGTCTGCGTTTGTGCTGTCCGCGATGCGATCGCAAACTGCACAAGGCCGACAGGCTTTGCCTCGGAGCCGCCTCCAGGTCCTGCAACGCCCGTAATCGAGACTGCGAGATCGGCGCGGGAACGCGCCAGCGCTCCGTCAGCCATGGCGGCTGCTGTCTGGGCAGAGACGGCTCCGTGCGTACGCAAAGTGTCGGCAGGCACGTCGAGCAGTTCCTGCTTGGCATCGTTCGAGTAGGTGATGAAGCCTCGCTCGAAGACATCTGATGAACCAGCAATATCCGTCAGCGCGGCGCTTACAAGTCCGCCCGTGCAGCTTTCTGCCGTCGCGATCCGAAGACCTCGGCTTCGTGCTTCGGCGAGTACGGTACTGGCGATCGCGCTTGTCTCGGGTGCGATGGTCATGTCACAGCGCGCCCGACCAGACCAATGGCAAGAGCAGCAGGATGGCGTAGATGCCTGCGATGAGGTCGTCGAGCATTACGCCTGCACCGCCCTCTACCTCGCTGTCCGCCCAGCTGGCGGGCCAGGGTTTCAGCGTGTCGCAGATCCGGAAGACCAGAAAGGCAGCCACGAGACCTGCGAGCGTCATCGGAACAACGGCCATGACCATCCACTGGGTCGCCACTTCGTCAATGACGATTTCGGGTGGATCCTCCCGTCCAGTCTGGGTGACGTAGATATCGCCTGCGCGCCACCCCGCGTAGGCCGCGATGGCTGCAGCCAACAGCAGCAGAGGCCACCCACCGATGAGTGAAAGAGCGACGCCGAAGGGCAGGGCAACCAGAGACCCCCAGCTTCCTGGTGCAAGTGGCAGGAGCCCGACGCCGAAGAAGGTGACGATGGCGGTGGTAGGTTGGGCAAGGCTTCGCCCCGGGGGGAGCTTTGCAATGCGCAGAGGCGTGATCATGGGAGAAATACCGTTGCAGTTGCTTGGGCGGCGATGCCTTCACGCCTGCCAGTGAAGCCGAGGCCTTCGGTCGTCGTTGCCTTCACGCTGACACGGTCTTGATCGAGATTGAGTATTTCGGCAACGCGCTGCTGCATGGCTTCACGGTGGGGGGACACTTGCGGACGCTCGCAGATCAGCGTGACATCAACATTTCCAATATGGCCGCCCTGCTTGCGAACAAGGTCGGCAGCGTGCGCGAGGAACAGGTGCGAGGCTGCACCCTTCCATTGGGGATCTGAGGGTGGAAAGTGCTGCCCGATATCGCCCAAGGCCGCGGCGCCCAGAATGGCGTCGGTTAGGGCGTGCAGGCCGACATCTGCATCCGAGTGCCCCTCGAGACCCTGATCGTGGGCGACGCGCACGCCACACAGCCAGACATGATCCCCGGGGCAGAAGCGATGTACGTCGAAGCCCATGCCCACGCGTGCGTTGCCTGATGGCGCCGAAAGCCGTCGGGCCATGTCGAAGTCATCCATGGTTGTGAGCTTGAAGTTCATGCGATCGCCTTCGATGACTGCGACGTGGAGGCCCGCGGCCTCGGCAATGGCTGCGTCATCGGTGAATTCCTTGCCTGCCATGGCCTTGTGGGCCTTGAGGATCGCCCGGAAATGAAATCCCTGGGGTGTTTGGGCCAGGACCACGCCTTCACGCGGAACCGTGCCGCTGATTTTGGAGCGGGTCGTCTGCTTGAGTGTATCTGCCACGGGGATGGCGGGGATCGCGGCCGGGTGACTGTCGAGAGCGGCTATGACGCGCGAAATGACATCGTGGGAAACGAAGGGGCGCGCCGCATCATGGATCAGCACATTCTTCGGGTTTGCCTGCTCCAAGGCTGCAAGTGCATTCAGAACCGACGCTTGTCGCGTTTCACCGCCTCGCACGACCGGGCGCAAGGTCAGCCCGGCAACGCTGTCGGCATAAAGCGCATCTTGACCCTCCGCGATGACCACTTGAACGCTTTCGATGTCCGGGTGCCGCAGGAACCGTGTTACCGCTTGTCGAAGCACAGTGGTGCTCGCGAGGGTTCGGTATTGCTTGGGCACGCCGTCGCCAGCGCGGGCGCCGCGGCCGGCGGCGACAATGACTGCGATGGTGGAAGGCGTTGCAGTCGTTGGCACTTGTCCGCGATTCCCCTGGTGAATAAGAATCTGCTTGCCAGAGCGCGAGGCGCCGCGCTAGCCTGACTTATTGTTGGGCATTCTGTGTATGCACAGTTTATGGGCATTCTTGCAATCCACGGCCTGAAACCCAAGGTCATCCTGGCGCCCATGGCTGGCGTCACGGACGCCCCATTTCGTGCGGCAGTCCGTCACTTCGGTGCGACCTTCGTTTTTTCGGAGATGGTCGCGAGTCGAGAACTCTTGCGCGATCGCAGGACGGCACGCCTTCGGCTCAAGGCCGATACGGACGCCGGCCCCTTCGGGATCCAACTCGCTGGTCGCGATGTTGAAAGCATGGCCGAAGCCGCGCGCATTGCAGAAGGTGAAGGCGCCGACCTGATCGACATCAACATGGGTTGCCCGGCGAAGAAGGTCGTGGGCGGGTTGTGCGGTTCGGCGCTGATGCGAGACCCGGCACTGGCAGTCGACATCGCCCGAGCCGTGGTCAAGGCCGTGCGGGTTCCCGTGACTGTGAAGATGCGGCTTGGGTGGGATGATACTTCGATCAATGCGCCGGCATTGACGAGGCTGCTTGAGGACCACGGTGTTCAAGCCGTCACCGTGCACGGTCGCACGCGGTGCCAATTCTATGAGGGGAAGGCAAACTGGGAGAGAATTGCCTGCGTCAAGGCGCAAGCTCGGATTCCCGTGTTTGCGAATGGTGATGTGCGGACAATCCATGACGCGCAGACGGTTCTTGCTGTCAGCGGAGCCAACGGCGTACTGGTCGGGCGCGGTGCGTTTGGTGCCCCATGGCGTCTCATGCAGATGCAGGACTCACTCGACGGCGTTGACCCGCGCCCTGATCCATCAGCACAGCAGGCATGGACGGTTGCCCTTGAACAATACCGTCAATCACTTGCGCATTACGGGACGGATCTGGGACGACGCGTCGTGCGCAAGCACCTGGGATGGTACGCCGAGCAGCTCGGACTTCCGCGGGCGGCGCGCGACATGCTCATACGCAGTGAGAATGCCGCACCCATGCTCGAGCGTCTTGCCGCTGGGTCATCCCTCCAGGAGGCTGCATGAACACTGGGGATGGACAGGCACCGCGGTTGCACGAGGCGCTTCTGGCCTCTGTCCCGCACCCCATTCTCTGCATCGAGGGGGCGGGAGATGTCAGCTATGCCAATCCCGCAGCCGAGCAGTTCTTCGATACGAGTGCCGCGCTGCTGAAGCGCCAGGCCTTCGGCAGATTCCTCGTGCCGGATAGCCAGCTGCTGCAACTTGTCGAGCAGGCTCAGCAGCGCGGTATTCCGGCCAGCGTTTACGGCATCTCATTGCTGCTGCCGCGACTGGGAGAGCGCATCGTGGATGCCACCATCACGCCCGTCGCCGAGGTACGTGATCGCGTCCTGGTGCTGCTGCAGGAGCGGTCGATCGCAATGAAGATCGACCGCCACCTGATACAAAAGTCGCTCGGCAACTCCGTGTCCAGCATGGCGGCCATCCTAGCGCATGAGATCAAAAACCCGCTGGCCGGTATCCGTGGTGCTGCCCAGTTGATCGAGCAGCATGCGTCTGAGGAGGATCGCGCCCTGACAAGGCTGATCTGCGAGGAGACTGACCGGATACGCAACCTGGTCGATCGCACCGAGGTGTTCACCGATCATCGCCAACTGGAACTGCAGCCTGTCAACATCCATGAGGTGCTCGACCATGTGAAGCGGATCGGGCAGTCAAGCTTTGCCCAGTCCGTCAACTTTGTAGAGGGGTATGACCCATCTTTACCACCCGTTGCCGGTGATCGAGACAGGCTGGTGCAGGTCTTCCTGAACCTTGTGAAGAATGCAGCCGATGCGGTTGCAGGGCAGACCGATGGGGAGATCGCGCTGCAGACATCCTATCGGGCTGGCGTGCATCTTGCCGTTGGGGCGCGGCAAGCGCGCTTGTCGCTGCCACTCGAGGTTTCCGTCAAGGATAACGGACCGGGCATACCGGATGCAGTCAGACAGTCTTTGTTTGAGCCTTTTGTCTCGAGTAAGCCCAAGGGGCAGGGGCTTGGTCTTGCCATAGTCTCCAAGATCATCGGTGACCACGGCGGGACGATCGAGTGCGAGTCCGAGCCAAGACGCACCGTGTTCCGTTGTCGACTGCCCCTCTATCGATCCGCGCAGGAGAAACGCACATGAACCATGGCACGATCATCGTCGCTGATGATGATGCTTCCATACGCACGGTGCTGAACCATGCCCTTATGCGCGCCGGCTTCCTTGTGCGGACGACCGGCAACGCGGCGACTTTGTGGCGTTGGGCCTCGGCAGGCGAGGGTGACCTTGTGATCACGGACGTCGTCATGCCGGACGAGAATGCCTTCGACCTCTTGCCCAAATTGCGCAAACAACGCCCCGATCTGCCGGTCATCGTCATGAGTGCCCAGAACACCTTGATGACAGCCATCAACGCGACGGAGTGCGGCGCCTTCGAGTATTTCCCCAAGCCCTTTGACCTCAATGAAATGGTCAACACGGTGCGCCGTGCCGTTCAGGCGCGGAAGCCGTCGCGGACCGAGAACAAGTTGGGCGCCGGCACGGATCTGCCCATCGTCGGTCGATCTTCAGTGATGCAGGAAATCTATCGGGTGATTGCGAGGCTTACACAGTCCGATCTGACGGTCCTCATCGCCGGAGAGTCCGGGACGGGCAAAGAACTTGTCGCACATGTGTTGCACGATTTTGGCGTTCGCGCTGGACGGCCCTTTGTCGTTGCGGGTGCATCATCGCTGGAAACGGATGCAACTGCCCGGGATGTTGCACGACAGGCCGAAGGCGGGACATTGTTCCTTGATGAAATTGGTGACTGGTCTCAGGATGTACAGACACGCATGGTGCGTCTGCTCCAGGATTTGGACGCACGTTCGTCCACCGGCGCTGGTCGGGCTTCCGTGCGCGTCATTGCGTCTACGCACAGGGATTTGAGACGGCTGATCGAGCAGGGGTCGTTCCGCGAGGACCTGTTCTTCCGCCTGAATGTGGTCCCCTTGCGCATGCCGCCGCTGCGCGAGCGGCCCGAGGATGTTGCTGAACTCGTTCAACACTTTTTCCTTGAAGCCGAGCGCAATGGCCAACCGCTTCGATCAATCGATCCCGAGGCGCTTGAAATGCTGAGGCGACATGCCTGGCCCGGAAACGTCAGGGAGCTCGAGAACCTGATCCAGAGGCTTCTCGCGATCCATGCGGAACCTGTCATAACCAGTCAGATGGTGGCTGGCGTTCTGCATGAGCCAAAAGCGTCACTGCCGCCGCGACGACCGGGAGACGAAGATGTGACGTTGGGTGGGTTTGTGGAGACTTACCTGGGCGAGCAATTTGCCAAACTGGGTGGACAGCTGCCTGAACCGGGCCTGCATGACCGGGTTCTGCGGGAGGTTGAGCGGCCTCTCATTCTCAAGTGCCTGGCATTGACACGCGGAAACCAGATAAAGGCCGCAGAAATATTAGGGGTAAACAGAAATACGCTTCGCTCTAAAATTCGAAGCCTTGACATTCAGGTGCAGCGAGGGTGAAGTGATGTAATCACGCAACGATAACCTGCAACACTGTCGTCAAATTGGTACATTGACGCAAAAAAGCCATCGGGCTGTTGCAGATTGTCTGCGTGACACGCACGACACGGTTCACTCAATCGGCAGAGCCTGGACAGCACAATGTCCCCATCGGGCAAACCAGAGCATCAGTATGATTGGCTGCAACGGAACCTGTTCTGGGTCGTTCGCACGTCATGGGTGACCTATGGGCTGCTGGCGCTTTCTGGCGTGGCAGTCGTCTTCACTTATCTCGTCCTGACCGGATCGACGGCCATTGAGCCCTCGCAGGACGTGCGGGTGTACCTGACACTGCTGCTCGCATTCCTGTTTTTTGCCCTGGCTGCGCTCGTCATCGGAAGACTTGTGCAATTGTGGATGGCTCGTAGATCCGGCTCGGCAGGCGCGCGACTGCATGGGCGCCTGGTGACGATCTTCAGTCTGATCGCCGTTGTTCCCGTCGTGATGGTCGCGGGCGCCGCCGCAATAACAATCAATCTTGCGATGGAAGCCTGGTTCAGCGGTGGCGTCCGTTCGGTCGTCGATAACTCTCTTGCCGTCACCAACGCCTATTTCGAGGACGAGAAGACAAGGTTGCGCCGGGATTCGCTGATTGTCGCGGCTACGATCGATACCGTCAGCCCCATCCAGATCATGAGTCCGCTCGAGTTCGGACTGATCCTTGAGAACATTGCCAACAAGCTCGGGGCCGATATCCTTGCCGGCGAGGTGAAGAGAGGATCGATTGACTCTCCCTTCGCGCAGCTTGGTAGCGCCAAGACGCGGTTTTCCGACATCGCAGCACCAACCTTCAGCGAGATTGCAGCGGCGCGCATTGGCGAACCTCTTGTCTCGGTCGACTATGAGACCGGTCAGATCCGGGCGGTCGCCCGCTTGGTCCGCCCCATCAAGTTCGACAATGACATATTCATCGTGCTGGTCCGCACCCTGAACCCGCAGATCCTGGAGTACCAGCAAAATACGGAGACGGTGGTCAACAACTACAAGCGGCTTGAGGATGATCGCGAAGATATTCAGCAGACCTTCATCCTGATGTACGGCATTGTCGCGTTTGTTCTGCTGTTCATCGCCATATGGATCGGACTTGGAACCGCCAACCGCATCGTCATGCCCATTGGCCGGCTGATCAATGCCTCTGAGAGGGTTTCAGAAGGCGATCTGAGCGCGCGTGTCGCGTTGGCGGACGATGACGATGAACTGGCCTCGCTGGGCCGGGCCTTCAACCGAATGACCAGCCAGCTTCAGAGCCAGCGGAACGAATTGATCGACTCCCATCGGCAAGCCGAGAATCGCACGCGCTTTACAGAGGCCGTGCTCTCGGGGGTCTCGGCTGGGGTCGTGGGCCTGGACGGGCAGGGACGGGCCGACGTGTTCAATCGATCCGCGTTGACGCTGCTGAGCGTCACGCGTGAGGACCTGTTCGGTGCCGAGCTTGCTGCTGTCGTGCCGGAGATCCATGAGCTTCTGGGGCAGGCCATGGAGAGCGCTGATGGAGGAGGCGAGGGGCGCGTGCAGGCGCATGTCGATGTGATGCGCGGGGGCAAGACCCGCAACCTCAACGTCACCGTGACGCGCGAGCGTTCTGGCGAGGAGGAGGCCGGCTTCGTGGTCACCTTCGATGACATCACGGACCTGATCTCGGCGCAGCGGACGTCGGCGTGGGCAGATGTTGCGCGACGTATTGCTCACGAGATCAAGAACCCACTGACCCCGATCCAGTTGTCTGCAGAGCGACTGCGGCGGAAATACAAGAAAGAGATCTCGACCGATCCGGAGATCTTCGAACAGTGCACCCAGACCATCATCCGTCAGGTCGGTGACATCGGTCGGATGGTCGATGAATTCTCTTCGTTTGCGCGCATGCCTCAGCCCGTGATGGGAGATGAGGACATGTGCGAGCTTATCAAGCACTCGGTCTTCCTCCAGCGCGTCGCCAATCCACAGATCACCTATGCGATGCTGATCCCGGAAACATCCGTGTCGGTCGATTGCGATGGTCGCCTGGTCAGCCAGGCGCTGACCAATGTGCTGAAGAATGCAGGTGAGGCGGTCCGCGCCCGTTTCGGCATTGATGGTGGCGATGAGCAACTTGCGGATGGTGGGCGGATTGAAGTGCGTATCGTAGAGGATGCGGGACGCGTGTCGGTCGAGGTGGCGGACAACGGAACGGGCTTGCCCAAGGAAGACCGGAACCGCCTGACCGAACCCTATGTGACCAAGCGCGTGAAGGGGACAGGCCTTGGGCTAGCCATCGTGAAAAAGATCATGGAGGACCACAAGGGATCCCTATCCCTGGAGGATGCTCCGAAGACTGATGAGACCGGGGCGGCGCGGGAAAGCGGTGCGCTGGTCAGGCTTTCTTTTCCGCGCCTAGCCGGCGCACTGAAACTTGCAGGTGAATGACCATGAGCAAACCAGCCAATTTGCAGGCGCTTGACGTTCTCATCGTCGACGACGAGGCGGACATACGTGAACTCGTCTCGGGCATTCTCTCGGACGAGGGGTATCACACACGGACGGCTGGCGACAGCGACAGCGCCCTGCGAGAGATCCGCGCGCGGCGCCCGGCGCTTGTGATCCTCGATATCTGGTTACAGGGAAGCCGGCTGGATGGGCTTCAGGTCCTCGATGAGATCAAGAAGGATTACCCCGACCTGCCGGTACTCGTGATCTCGGGCCACGGCAACATCGAGACCGCCGTGACTGCCATTCGCAAGGGTGCCTATGACTTCGTCGAGAAGCCGTTCAAGGCCGACCGTATCCTGCTGACGGTCGAGCGTGCGCTGGAGGCCCAGCGCCTGCGAAGAGAGAACGAAGACCTGAAGGAAAGGTTGTGGGATGATTTCGACCTGGTGGGGCAGAGCCATGCCATCAATCAGTTGCGACAGAACCTCGAGAAGATCGCACCGACCAATAGCCGCATCCTGATCGTTGGCGCGCCCGGCACTGGCAAGGAAATCGTGGCACGGCTGATCCACGCAAAGTCACGGCGCCAGCGCAATCCCTTCATCGCCATCAATTGCGCCTCGATTGCACCGGAGCGGATGGAGATCGAGTTGTTCGGCGTCGAAGGAGCGAATGAGGGCGGGCGCAAGGTCGGTCTGTTCGAGCAGGCCCATGGCGGCACGCTGTTCCTTGACGAGGCGCCGGACATGCCGCTTGAGACCCAGGGCAAGATCCTGCGTGTCCTGGTCGAGCAGAATTTCCAGCGAGTCGGCGGGTCGCAGAAGGTACAGGTCGACGTGCGCGTGATCTCGTCCTGCTCGGCAGATCCGCGCACCGAGATCCAGGATGGGCGCCTGCGCGAGGATCTCTATCACCGCCTGAACGTGGTCAGCGTGCGGGTTCCATCGCTGGCTGAGCGTCGCGAAGATATTCCGTTGCTTGTGTCACACTTCATGGATCGGATATCCGCATCGACGGGACTGCAGTCCAAGACCATTGGAGAGGACGCGATGGCAGCGCTTCAAGCGCACACATGGCCCGGAAATGTCCGCCAGCTTCGCAACAATATCGAGCGGTTGATGATCCTTGCAGCAGATGCCCCGGACGGGGTGATCGGTGCGGATCTTCTGCCTTCGGATGTCGGAAACTCGACGCCTGCAGTCAGCCAGGGCGCAGGGAGCGAGCGGATCATTGCGCTGCCTCTGCGCGATGCACGCGAGATGTTCGAGAAGGAATACCTGCTTGCCCAGATCAATCGCTTTGGCGGGAATATTTCGCGGACAGCGGCCTTTATCGGCATGGAACGCTCGGCGCTGCACCGCAAGCTGAAGTCGCTTGGGATCAATACAGGTGGGCGGCCGGACGACCTGATCGGCTGATGCACGCGCCATGAGCCGCTTTGCCTACGTCAACGGCTGTTACCTGCGGCACGACGCGGCCTCGGTGCATGTCGAGGATCGGGGCTTTCAGTTTGCAGATGGGGTCTATGAAGTCTGTGCGGTGCGCGGTGGCGTGCTGATGGACGAGGAGCCTCACCTCGATCGGCTGGAGCGCTCGCTGGCTGCGCTTTGCATCGTCATGCCCCTCGCGCGGAATGCCTTGCAGGTCGTATTGCGCGAACTGGTTCGGCGCAACCGGGTCCGAGATGGCCTTGTTTACTGCCAGGTCACGCGGGGGAGGGCGCGGCGCGACCATGGGTTTCCGGTCCCTGCCGTGAAGCCGACCCTCGTCGTGACCGCGCGCAGCCTCGACCTTGCACGCTATGACGTCCTGGCAGCGCAGGGCGTGAAGGTTCTTTTGGTGCCCGAGAGCCGTTGGGCACGCTGCGATATCAAGTCGGTCTCGCTGCTACCCAATGTTCTTGCCAAGCAGCAGGCCCGTGAGGCGGGTTGTTTCGAGGCGTGGTTCATGGCGCCAGATGGGACGATTACCGAGGGGGCCTCCTCGAATGCATGGATCGTCGACGCCGAGGGACGGCTGCGCACGCGCCCCAAGAGCACACAGATCCTGCCAGGGATCACACGGGATGAAATCATGGCGCTCTGCCGACAGCACGGCGTTGTCTGTGATGAAACGCCGTTTACGGACGAGGATGTCCGCATGGCACGTGAAGCTTTTGTAACGGCAGCGACGCTGGGGGCGCTGCCGGTGATACAGGTCGGGCCGCATAGAATCGGGGACGGAGCGCCGGGGCCCATCGCGCGGGAGATACGCGCGCTGTACTGGCAGACCCGGGAGGCCTGATGGTTAACCACGAAAGTGATTCGTGCACGGATTGTCTTGGCCCTTGATGTTGGTCAACAGGTGGGTCACATTCGCGACACGCGGGTACCGTTGCGGCATGAGTCGCAGTTGGGGAAGCCAGTGCACAGAAACAAATGGGGCCAACCCATGAGTGACCGACAGCAGAACCTGCAGGATACATTCCTGAATGCCTGTCGCAAAAACAAGGCGCCACTGACGATCTACCTGGTCAGCGGGATCAAGTTGCAAGGTATCATCACCTGGTTCGACAATTTTTGCGTGCTGCTGCGCCGGGATGGCAACTCGCAGCTTGTCTACAAGCACGCGATCTCGACCATCAGTCCGTCGGTGCCGATCACGCTGTTCGAGCAGGAGACGGATCCCTCGGGGGCAGATGCTTCTCATTGAAACGACGGCACGCGGCTCTTGACTGGCTCTGACGAATGGACCGGAGCAAACTTGTCCGGCGAGCGCATGGCGGTTGTTGTTCATCCTTATCTGAAAGCAGACGAGCGTTATCGCCAGCGCAGCGTCGAGGCGCGTCTCGGGGAAGCGGTGGGGCTTGCGCTCGCCATTGATCTGACGGTGGTTGATGCCATCGCGGCGCCGATTTCCGAGATCCGACCGGCAACGCTGATCGGGAAGGGCAAGATCGAAGAGATCAAGGCTGTCTGCGAGACCGCTCATGCGGAGCTGGTCATCTGTGACGGCCAGTTGACGCCCGTGCAGCAGCGAAATCTCGAGAAAGCCTGGAATGTGAAGGTCCTGGACCGAACGGGGCTGATCCTTGAAATCTTCGGCGAACGGGCGCGTACGGCCGAGGGGCGGCTGCAGGTGGAACTCGCCCACCTGAGCTACCAGAAGGGTCGGCTGGTGCGGTCATGGACCCACCTTGAGCGCCAGCGCGGCGGGTTCGGCTTTTTGGGTGGCCCGGGTGAAACCCAGATCGAGGCCGACCGTCGGGCGATCGGTGACCGGATCGCGCGGTTGAAGCGCGAGCTTGAAGAGGTCAAGCGCACGCGCGGCCTGCATCGTGAAGCCAGAAGTCGCGTGCCGTTTCCGGTGGTGGCGCTTGTTGGCTATACGAACGCAGGCAAGTCGACGCTCTTCAATCGGCTGACGCGATCAGATGTGCTGGCCAAGGACCAGTTGTTTGCGACACTTGATCCGACGATGCGCGGCGTGACGCTGCCGTCCAAGCGCAAGGTGATCCTCTCCGACACGGTGGGGTTCATCTCGGACCTGCCGACACAACTTGTTGCGGCGTTCCGAGCGACGCTTGAGGAGGTGCTGGAGGCGGATGTTCTGCTGCACGTGCGTGACATCAGCCATCCCGACAGCGACGCGCAGAAGCAAGACGTCCTTGGCGTGCTGTCCGAGCTTGGCGTGGCGCCTGAAGCGCAGGAGACGATGATCGAAGTTTGGAACAAGATCGATCTTCTGCCGGATGCACAGCGCCTGATCATTGGAGAGCGGCCGGCGGGCGCCAGCGAAGTTCCCGTGTCGTCGATGACGGGCGAGGGCGTCGATCAGCTTCTGACAAGGATTGATGAAGCGCTCAGACGGAACTTTGTCGAAGCTACGCTACGGATTGATCCCGGCGACGGTGCGGGGCTGGCTTGGGCCTATTCGCACGGTGATATCGCACGACGTGAGGATCTGGAGGACGGTTCGGTACGTCTCGAGATCTCGGTGTCGACGAAGGCTTTTTCAGGTTTCCAGAGGCGCTTCGGTGCGCGGTTGAAGACCTCCAATGCCTAGCGCCGTCAGGCCTCAAGGCTCTTGGCGTTTGACCATTCGGTCTCCATCTCTTCCAGAGACAGCTGCGCAAGCGTCTTGCCGGCCGCGCGGGCTTGCGCCTCGACGAAGGCGAAGCGCCTGAGGAATTTCTTGTTTGTTCCTGCCAGTGCGTCCTCGGGTTTCAGGCCCAGGTGCCGTGCAATGTTCACGACCACGAACAGTATATCGCCGAGTTCATCGGCGAGCTTTTCCTTCGCTGCGCCTTGAGCCATCGCGGCCTTCAGTTCGCCAACTTCTTCGTCGAGCTTGTCGAAGATGGGCCGCGCTTCCTTCCAGTCGAAACCCACGGTGGCTGCACGCTTCTGGATCTTGAGGGCACGGGCGAGGGCTGGCAGGGCCACAGGCAGGTCATCCATGACGCCGCCGCCCTTGGCGAGGCGCTCCTTGCGCTTATGTTCTTCCCAGGCTGTGGTCTGTGCATCGGCCGTCTTCACGTCGGCATCACCAAAGACATGCGGATGGCGGCGGATCATCTTTTCGTTGATGGCCTGGACCACGTCCGGAAAGCCAAACGCGCCGGCTTCCTCGGCCATGCGGGCATGGAAGACGACCTGGAACAGCAGGTCGCCGAGCTCGTCCTTCAGCTGGACCATGTCGTGGCGCTCGATCGCGTCGGCGACCTCGTAGGCTTCCTCGAGGGTGTAGGGCGCGATCGTCGCGAAGGTCTGCTCGAGATCCCACGGGCAGCCGGTTTCCGGCGCGCGCAGCCGCGCCATGATCGCCAGAAGCGTCTCGATGCGGCGTGGATCGTCGTTGGTGCTCATGGTGCGCGGGCCTGAAGTTCTTAACGTGTCGGTTCGTCGGGGCGTGTAGCACGGCGCGGAGGAGGCCGCATGCGCGGGCTCGGACGCGCCCCGTATTTCCCGGCTTTGCCTATCCGATTATCGCATAATATGTATTATGGGAAATATAAGGGTGGTCAAAGGGCTCAAATGTGCCTCACGCCGCCTGGTCCATGGCCACCTGCGGCCCTGGAAACAGGCGCAGCCACTCGGCCTCCCATTTGCTGCTGGTGATCTCGGTCATCTGGGTTGCTGCGCGCTCGCGCGTGGGGCGCGGTCGCTCTCCGAGTTCGCGCACCAGATCGCCAACGGTGACGCTGAGCTGCTTGTAGAACTCGTACTTCGCCTGCCCGGCTCCGAAGAAGTCCAGCTGCTGGCGCCGGATGATCGAATGCCGGAGTTGCTGGACGGCCTGGCGGTACAGGCCCAGGGTCCGGGCTTCCGTAGGCTCGAGCCTGAGCTCGGATGCCATCCTGAGCAGCAGAGCCTCGATGCGGGCCTCGAGTGCTGCCGCGCGCGCGATCAGGTCCTGGATGAAGCCGTCGGTGATGTCCGGGCGCTCGTGGCGAAAGGCATAGTTGGCGAGCTTCCAGGTCGCGAAGAACTCGCCATAGACCTGATAGAACTCGGTTCCGACCGACAGGCTGTATTCGCGGTGCTTCTGGCGCAAGGTCCAACTGGCCGAGATCCGGTTGCCCACCAGCCACGCGAACAAGGCCGTGACAAGGGGCCCCAGCACGATCTTCGCAAGCTCCATCGTGGCACCATCCATTCGAGCGGCTCCCTGTCAGTTGCGGCCTCGGTGGGCCGGGAATCGTTGATCTGCGGCTGCAGGATCACGTGCGCCGCCTGACCACGCAACGTCCCGGCGGTTTTCGTGGAGAAGGGCGCAGATTTCGCTTCCGGAACGGCAACGGCTGTCCCATCATCATCGGATCGTGGGTTCATGCGGGGACAGAACGTGGGTGCGAACGCGGGCGCAATGCAGCTTCTGGAAGAGCTTTTCCGGGCCTTTAATGACCATGACGCTGAAAAGGTCGTGTCGCTGATGACGGAAGACTGCGTGTTCGAGGCCGCCGCCGGGCCCGAGGTGCACGGCGCGCGGCACACGGGTCGCGCGGCTGTGCAGGCGGCCTTCGAGGCTGTCTGGAAAGGCCTGCCGGACGTTCAGTGGGTTGTCACGGGGCACTTCGTTTCCGGTGATCGCGCGGTGTCGGAGTGGATCTTCCGCGCGACACGTCCGGATGGGGCGCGCATCGAGGTGCAGGGCTGCGACCTGTTCACGCTGCGAGATGGCCTCGTTGCGTCCAAGAAGGCGTTCCGCAAGGATCGTCCTGTTGTTGCGCCGAAGGTGTAGGAATGAGTACCTACGATCCGCTGTATGACCCCGTTACCGACATCGGTGTCGGTTGCGGGCGCGACTATGCGCCGACCTACTGGATTGCCAGCGCGGGCACGCCACCCGAGACGGACGGGCCGGTCAGTGCTGACATGGATGTCGATGTTGCCGTCATCGGTTCGGGCTACACGGGTCTTTCCTGCGCGCTTCACTTGGCGAAGGAGCATGGCATCAAGGCGCATGTGCTCGAGGCCAACGGTGTTGCCTTCGGTTGCAGCACGCGCAATGGCGGGCAGGCGCAGATTTCGTCGGGCCGGCTCAAGCGGTCTCAATGGATTGCGCGCTATGGGCTCGACGTTGCGCGCGGGCTGCACGCCGAGATCGGCGAAGCGTTCGATCTGTTCCGTGGCCTGATTTCCGACATCGATTGCGATGCTCAGGATGGCGGTCACCTTTACATTGCGCACAAACCTGACCGGATGGCGGCGCTTGAGGCCGAGTCCGGCTTGCTCAACGAGACCTTCGGCTATGGCACGCGGATCGTTTCACGCGAGGAGTTGCGGCGCGAGTACCTGGATGACCGGGAATCCGCGGGCGCGATGCTCGAGCCTGACGGGATCGGGGTTCACCCGGCAAAGCTGGCGTTCGGCTATGCGCGCAAGGCGCGCGCGCTTGGGGCACGCATTCATACGTCGAGCGAAGTGATCGACTGGACGACGCGCAATGGCGCGCATTTCCTGCGCACGCCCGGCGGTACCGTGAAGGCCCGCGCGGTGGCTGTCGCGACGGCTGCCTATACGGCCAATCGCCTGCATCCGCTGATGCACCACCGGTTGATGCCGATCCTGTCGAACTGCATCGTCACGCGCCCGCTGACCGCGGACGAGATCGCCGCCTGCAATTTCAGGACCAAGCTGGTCCTGACGGATACGCGGACGCTGCGTTTCTATTACAGGCTCCTGCCAGACAACCGCCTTCAGATCGGCAGCCGCAGCGCCATCACGGGTGCGGATGCGGCCAATGACAAGCACCTTGAGGTCCTGCGTCGCGGCATCGCTGCCAAATTCCCTGCCCTTGCCGGGATCCAGATCGATTATTCGTGGTGGGGCTGGGTCGATGTCAGCCATGACATGATGCCCCGCATCGTACAGCCGGATCCCGCGCAACAGATCTTCTATGCGATGGGCTATGGCGGCAACGGCGTCATGTATTCAGCGCAGGCCGGTCGGCGCATGGCGCAGCTCGTGGCGGGCAAGAGCGTGCCGCAGTTGCCGATCTTCGAAGGCCCCCTTCCCGGCCGCGGCCCGCTGACACCCTTCCGGCGGATCGGGCAGCGGGCGATGTATGTCTGGTATCACCGGAAGGATGAGCGGTAGCGCGTACTGCTCCGAGGAACTCCTCCGTCTGCAGCAGCTGACGCTGCTGCCGACACCTCCTCACTTCGTGAGGAGGATGTTCAGGTGGGGGATGAAAATATCCCGGCGATGTCTGCCTCTGTCATGAGGCGGTATTCTCCAGCCGGGAGATCTTCCGGCAAGTCCAATGCGCCAATGCGGTCGCGGTGCAGGCTCACGACGTGGTTGCCGATGGCGGCGAACATGCGACGGACCTGGTGGTAGCGGCCCTCGTGCAAGGTCAGGCGGGCTGTTCGTTCGCCCGTGACTTCCAGTTCTGCCGGAAGCAGAGGTGACGTTTCGCCCTCGAGCATCAGCGTGCCTGCCGCAAAGATCGCCGCCTCGTTTCCCTTGAGGGGCCTGTCGACGCCCACTACATAGCGTTTGGGCACGTGGCGCTTTGGCGAAATGACCCGGTGCAATATGTCCCCGTCATCCGTCATCAGGATGAGACCCGATGTCTCCTTGTCGAGCCTGCCCACCGTGGACAACGCGGGGTCCCGTACAAGCCATCGCGCAGGCAGAAGGTCATAGATCAGCGCACCTGCTTCCTTGTGCGAGCACGTCACACCAAGGGGCTTGTGCACCATGATGATCATGCCGGGCAGCGGGTCGAGCGGCTCACCCTGCACGCGCAGGCGCGTCGGCAGGTCGGGTTCGAGTTTCACGCGCACGGCCTCGTCCGTCATCACCACGCCGTCAAGCGTGAGCCAGCCTGACTTCGCCATCCGGCCGATCTCGCGGCGCGAGCCATAGCCCATGTTGGCGAGGAGCCGGTCCAGCCTGGCTGTTTCGACGCCCTTGCTCATTTGATCGCCTGATAGACCTTGAAGCCGCCCTCTTCCGTGACCAGGCGCACAGTGCGGTAGCGCGCCTTGAGCACGGCTTCATACGGCAGGTGGCGGTTTGCCGTCAGCCACAGGACACCGCCTTGGCGCAACGCCTCAGCCGCGCGCGCGATGAGCGCCTGCCCCAACGCCTGGTCTTCGACGCCGGCGTGATGGAACGGCGGGTTCATGAGGATGGCGTCGAGGTTCGCAACCCCTGCCCCGCGCGCGGCCAGGTCCACCCATGTGGCGCTGAAGCGCGGGTCCCTGATGTTGCGCCGTACGGCGGCGATCGCTCGTCGATCAAGATCGAAGGCGTGCACGGACGTCACCGCCTTGCTGCGCAGTGCCGCGAGCGACAGGAGGCCGTAACCGCAGCCAAAGTCGCCAACCTGACCCGCCAGCGGCGGCAGGACGTCGATCAGTACCGCCGAGCCGACATCGAAGCGATCCCAACTGAAAAGGCCGGGCTGGCTCCAGAGATTGAGTTCGGGGACATGGCGCGGCGCGCCGTCGACGATGGCCTGTTCGATCCCGGGCAGGACGGCCGGGCGCGTCCCGGAGCAGATGCGGTGGTGATGGCGTGGCTGGTCCGTGACCTCGATCCCGAAGCCGGTCAGTTCCTTGCCAAGCCGGGTGCCGCCCTTGTCCTTGGCGGCGAGGATCACGAAGTCCACACCCGGGCGCAACGCCCTCAGCGCCAGCGCCATTTCATGCCGCCGCTCGAGCGTGTTGGGTGGTGCGCGCATGACGAGGCTGTCACACGTTTCCGGCGCCAGCTCCTCGAGCGACGCCGCGCCAGGGACCAGCGGCGAAACCTGCACGGCATCGCGCGGCACCGAAACGAGGTCGGGCGGGATGTCGCCGTAGAGGAGGTTTGTGCTCATTGTGGCCTGTTGCTCGAGGACCTTTCATCCCGCGGGAATGATCCGCTTCAGATAGCGCAGCCTACCTCGATTGGCCAGCTTACGCGCTCGATCAAGCATATTTGTCATTGGCTCAAATCGGCTTAATGTCGGCCTCGCCATTCGTTTAGGGTTACGCACATGAAAATGACAACCGAAGAAGCCTTCGTGAAGGTGCTGCAGATGCATGGCATCGAGCATGCCTTCGGGATCATCGGGTCGGCGATGATGCCGATCTCGGACCTGTTCCCGAAAGCCGGCATCACGTTCTGGGATTGCGCGCACGAGGGCAATGCGGGGACGATCTGTGACGGGTACACGCGGGCGACTGGCAAGATCGCGATGGCGATTGCGCAGAATGGTCCCGGCATCACCAATTTCGTGACCCCGATCAAGACGGCCTACTGGAACCATACGCCCATGCTGCTGGTCACGCCGCAGGCGGCAAACCGGACGATTGGCCAGGGTGGCTTCCAGGAAGTGGAGCAGATGGCACTTTTCAGGGACATGGTCTGCTATCAGGAAGAAGTGCGGGATCCCTCGCGCATCGCCGAGGTGCTGAATCGTGTCATCCTGAAGGCGCTGCGCCTGTCGGCGCCGGCGCAGATCAACGTGCCGCGCGATTTCTGGACGCAGGTCATCGACATCAGCCTGCCTGCGGTCACGCATATCGAGCGGCCTGCCGGAGGTGCGGATGCGATCGCCGAGGCGGCGCGCCTGCTGTCGGCGGCAAAGTTTCCGGTCATCCTGGCCGGCGGCGGCGTCGTCATCGGCGATGCCATCCCGGCCTGCACGGCCTTGGCCGAGCGTCTGGATGCGCCGGTCTGCAGCGGCTACCAACACAATGACAGTTTCCCGGGGTCGCACCCGCTTGCTGTCGGCCCGCTGGGCTATAACGGGTCGAAGGCGGCGATGGAACTCATCGCGAAGGCCGATGTCGTTCTGGCGCTGGGTACGCGGCTGAACCCGTTCTCCACCCTGCCCGGCTACGGGATCGATTATTGGCCGCGCGAGGCCAAGATCATCCAGGTCGACATCAATCCCGACCGGATCGGGCTGACCAAGCCGATCAGCGTGGGGATCTGTGGTGACGCAAGACTGGTGGCCGAGCAGATCAACCTGCAGCTTTCAACAAGCGCCGGCAATGCAGGGCGCGATGCGCGGCGGGCGCTGATCCACCAGACCAAGTCTGCATGGCGCCAGGCGCTGTCCAGCATGGATCACGAGGATGATGATCCGGGGACGATCTGGAATGCCGAGGCGCGGCGGCGCGATCCGGAACGGTTGTCGCCGCGCCAGGCCTGGCGGGCGATACAAGCCGCCCTGCCCGCCGATGCGATCATCTCGACCGACATCGGCAATAATTGCGCAATCGGGAATGCGTATCCAACCTTCGAAAAGGGGCGCAAATACCTTGCACCCGGGATGTTCGGGCCCTGCGGTTACGGCTTCCCTGCCATCATCGGGGCCAAGATTGGTTGCCCCGACGTGCCTGTCGTTGGCTTCGCCGGCGACGGTGCGTTCGGCATCTCGATGAGCGAAATGTCATCGATCGGCCGCGAGGAGTGGCCGGGCATCACAATGATCATCTTCCGGAACTATCAATGGGGTGCCGAGAAGCGTAATTCGATCCTCTGGTACGACAATAACTTCGTCGGTACGGAGCTTGATCCCCACCTGAGCTATGCGAGGGTGGCGGAGGGTTGCGGCCTCAAAGGTATTACCGTTCGCACGCAGGACGAACTCAAGACCGCGCTGGTGAAGGCCTGCAACGACCAGAAGAACCGGATCACAACCTTCATCGAAGTGATCTTGAACCAGGAGCTTGGCGAACCCTTCCGTCGGGACGCAATGAAGAAGCCAGTGGTCGTTGCGGGGATCAGTCGTGAGGACATGCGACCGCAAAGGCAACATTCTTGACCGCCATATCTGGCACAGCAGTTAACCCTGTGTTGCATCAAAGGCACGCGGTTGAACCGCCGTTGCTTCGGGTCTTGAATTTGGTTCGGACTGCACCAAATGTCGCGAGCGCTCGGGCCGGGCCCCTCTGGCAGGTGGTTGCCTGCGATGTCGGACGGGCGTCTTGACCTAAAATTCTGAAAGCAGAGGGCCCCCCTTGGAGCAGCTCCTTCCGTTTCTGTTCGACGACTTTCTTGGAAAGCCTGTCTGGGCCTGGTTGACCTTCCTCGGGATTGTCGGCTCACTCGTTGCTTTCGACCTCGGCGTATTTCACCGCAAGGCTCATGTCGTCACCTTCAAGGAGAGCATGATCCAGTCATCAGCCTATGTGCTGATCGCCCTCAGTTTTGGTGTCTGGGTCTGGTACACCTATGGCGAAAAGTCTGGCATGGACTTCATGACCGCCTACCTGGTCGAGTACACACTGGCCCTCGACAATATCTTCGTCATTGCCCTTGTCTTTTCTTATTTCGCCATTCCCCGCGAGTATCAGCACCGGGTGCTGTTCTGGGGCATTCTGGGCGTGATCGTGCTGCGTGCCATCATGATCTCACTGGGCGCAGCCCTGGTGAATGAGTTCCATGCGGTTCTCTACGTGTTTGGCGCTTTCCTGATCTTCACCGGGATCAAGATGCTGTTCATGGTCGACAGCGAGCCGGATCTGGCCAACAACAGGATGCTGCTGTTCCTGAAGAGAAACATGCGCCTAACCAACGAGTTGCACGGAGACCGTTTCTTCGTTCGCTTGCCGGTAGGCATTTCCGGGCAGATCAAGCTTCATGCCACACCGCTGTTCCTGGCGCTGTGCGTGGTCGAATTTGCCGACATCATCTTCGCAGTCGATTCGGTTCCGGCGGTGTTTCTGATCACCACGGATCCATTTATCGTCTACACATCGAACATCTTTGCCATCATGGGACTGCGCGCGCTGTTCTTCGCCCTCTCAGCCATGATCCACCGTTTCCACTACCTGAAATATGCGCTCGCGCTTGTTCTGGTGTTCATCGGGTCCAAGATCTTCCTGTCCCAATTCATCGGGAAAATTCCAGCCGAGGTGTCGCTCGGCGTGACGGTCGGATTGATCCTGGGTGGCGTGTTGGTGTCGCTCTACATGACGGCGCAGGAGAAAAAGCATCAGGCGCCGCACTGAGTTCGGTGCTGACGCGTCGATGAGGGGGCTGCAGTTCGTTCGCTCAGTGCAGCGTCGCCTGGCTTGCGGTCATGACGGCTGTGTCCACGATTTCGTCGACCGTGGCTCCGCGCGACAGGTCGCTAACCGGGTGAGCAAAGCCTTGCAGGAATGGCCCCAAGGCTGTTGCACGCCCGAACTGCTGCACAAGTTTGTAGCCGATGTTGGCCGCATTGAGGTCAGGGAAAACAAGCACGTTTGCGCGCCCAGAGACCTCGCTCCTGCCGCGGGTCTTGAGTGAGGCCACCCGCGGGCAGAGTGCTGCATCGGCCTGGATCTCACCTTCAAAATGATAGTCAGGGCATTGCTGGGCCGCGAGGTTGGCTGCATCCCTGATCCTGCGGGCTTCGGGATGGTTGGCACTTCCATGGGTCGAGAACGACAGGAAGGCAACCCGCGGCACTTCCCCGGACAGTGTCTGCCACGAACGCGCTGAAGCAACCCCGATCGCCGCTAGCTCCTCTGCCGACGGGCTTACATTCACTGCGCAATCTGCGAACAGGTAAGGCGCTCGCGACTTTTCGGCAGGCTGCATGATGAAAAAGCTGGATGGAACCGCGATCCCCTGCCCCAGCCCCAATGTGAGCATGGCGGCTTCGATCACACGCGCGGTCGGGCAAGTCACGCCAGCCACCATCGCGTCGACATGTCCTGCTTTCAGCATCAGTCCCGACCGATAGAGAGGCTTGCGGGCCACGCGTCTGGCGATGCTGGAGGGCGTGTCTGGTCGAAGGCTTGTATATACCTGCGCCATCTCGTCGGTGTGGGCTGCATCTTCCGGGTTCAGGATGGCGAGCCGCTCCGGCGGATACGCACTTCTCAGCGCTGCATGGTTGTTGCGATTGGCGGACATCAAGGTCACAGACAGGCTCGGGTAGGCGTCGAGAATGCGGGCCGTGGCACACCGAATCCGCTCGTCATCCCCCTCTGGAAAAAGCACGCGCAACGGCTTTTTTGCGCAGCGCTCGCGCGCTGCTTCCAGAATTCCTGCCGAACACGCCAGCGAACCGTCAGTGTGGAGGGGTTGGTAACGAACAGCACTGTGTTCGCGCTTACTTAAGTTTTCGGAGGCTTCCGGCATGGACCTGATTCATCACTGTATCTGCCAAAGGGTATGCGAGTGCCTCTGGCTTGCCAAACGGCAATAAACAGCAATGTAGGCGAAGGGACCTTGTGTTGCCCCATGCTTTTTTAGATCGCGTGTTTTAAACGATCACTTGCGCCTAATCGACAACGTCTTCTGCGACCAAGGCGCGGTTGCGATAGCCTTCCTGGTCGATCGCGTCGAGCAGGCGCATCACATCCGAGTAAATGACCTTCTGGTCCGCACGCACGAAAATCTTTCGCGTCGTGTCGCCGTTGGTCTTCTCGCGAATAGCATCATCGAGCGTCGACCATGTCGCCTGGATTTCACCCGTCTTCGGTGTGCCGACGTTGATCACGCCGGTGTCCTGCAAGCTGATGAAGATGGGCTCGAGCGGATCTTCTTCCTGCGGTGGAACGTCAGAAGGAGGCGGCAGGTCCATCGGGATGCTGATGGTCGCAAGCGGCGCCGACACCATGAAGATAATCAGCAGCACCAGCATGACGTCGACGAAGGGCGTCACGTTGATGTCGGTGTTATCGGCAAAGCGTTTCTTGCCGCCAGCCTTGCTTTCACCAGTTCCTACTGTTGTCGCCATGATCCGTGTACTCTCAGATTGCTTGTGCCGCTTGCGGGATTATTCCAGACGCCAGGTAATCTCGATCGGAGCCTTGATGACACGGCCCGACGCCTTGTACCGATACCGGCTGACGCACTGCTTGCTCGCTTCCTCAAACCAGCCCGGTGGCCTGGCTTCCACGATTTCCACGTCGGCCACAGATCCATCGGGTTGGATCGTGATCGTCAGGCGAACGAAGCCCTCACGCTCCGCGTCCTCGGCCCGCTTCGGGTAACGGCACGGCGGCTTCGACACCGGCGTATCGATGACCTGCTTGTCCGACAGGATGGTTGTCGCATCCGCCGTTGTCTCGGCAGGTGGCTGCGGCTTCAATGGCACCGGCGGCACCTTCACAGGGGCCGGCGGCGGTGGAACCGGACGCGGCCGGAACCTTGGCTTTTCAATCACCACCTCCTCTGGCGGAGGTGGGGGCGGTGGAGGCGGAGGCGGAGGCGGCGTGACCGCAATGATCTCTTCCTCTGGCTCCTCCAGCATGGTGGGGATGATGCCCCACGTCGCTGCGATGTAGTACAGCAACCCGACATGCAGGACCACCGACACGATAATCGTTATGTAAACCGAGCGCCTGTCCATGGAGGTGCCTTACCCGACCTTTGACCTTATGAACCCGAAGCAGCGATGCGGTCTTCGGCGACCAGGGCAATCTGGTAGAAACCAGTGTCCTGAACCGCATTCATGACCCGCATGACTTCCTTGTACTGCACGGTCTTGTCGGCACGAATGAAGATGCGCCGATTGTAATTCCTGCCTGCCGCCGAAACGAGACGCTCGGAGAAATTGGCATATGTCACCTGGACATCGCCGATATAGAGCCCGCCGTCCTTTTTCAGCGACACGTAAACCGGATCCTTGACCTTGGCCGGCTTGGACACCGAACCTGGAAGGTCAACCTTGACGTTGACGCTTGCCAGGGGTGCCGCGACCATGAAGATGATCAGCAGCACCAGCATGACATCAACGAACGGTGTTACGTTGATCTCGGTGTTATCACTGTAGCGCTTGCCGCGACCACCGCCGCCGCCGATGCTTGCTGCCATGTCCGTTACTCGTCGCGGGCGATCTTGACCAGAATTTCACTGGCGAAATTCTCCATGCGCGTCGAGTAAGCGCCAATCCTGCGGGCAAACATATTGTAGAAGATAACCGCAGGGATAGCCGCGAACAGACCGATCGCCGTTGCGAAGAGGGCCTCGGCAATGCCGGGGGCCACAACCGCGAGGTTGGTCGTTTGCGACTGCGCAATGCCGATGAATGAGTTCATGATGCCCCAGACGGTGCCGAACAAGCCGACAAAGACCGAGATCGAACCGACCGTCGCAAAAATGCCCATGCCTGAAGAGAGCATCTCGCCCGCTTCAGCCTGCACGATGCCCATACGGGCCTGCGCGCGGCTGCCTGCGCCGCTCTTGCCGGCTGCCAGTTCATCCGCGGCGGCAATCAACATCTTCGCCATCGGATTGTCGCGATACGACTTGGCGTTCTTGGCCGCGTCGGCAACGCTGCCCGCGCTGCGGAACATCTGAATCACGCGGTTTGATTTGCCGTTGAGACCAGAAAAGAACGTCAGCTTCGAGATCAGGATCGACCACGTCACGACCGACCAGAGGATCAGCAGCACCATGACCGCCTGGACGACGATCGAGGCTTCCATGAACATCTTGTAGGGCGTGATTTCAGAGTGCGCGCCCTCTTCCGCTGCTGGCGCCTCGGCCGCAGGGGCCTCGGTGCTGGCTGCTTCCGGAGCTGCAACAGGCAGACCATCGGGACCGATGGCTGGCGGAGCGGGCTCTGCGCCGGGCGCCGCTTCGGGCGCGCCGGGCTGGGCCGGTGCTTCAGCGGGTGCAGCTCCACCTGCTGGCGGGGTGGCCGCGGGCTGCGCAGAGGCAACCGCGGTCATCATTGCAACACCAAAAATCAGACCGATGCTAGCGGTCGCGCGCGCGATAGTCATCCCGTTACCCTTGTTGACTGTTTCACGTCCCATAACCAAATGCCTTCCCGTCCCTAGTCTTGAGGGTCTATCCCCGAGACAAAATTCCCAACTCCGAACCCTGATAACCTAAACTTGCCAGCAAACGCTTAACCAGAGGCCGCCCTGCCGGCGTAACCGGCGCTTTGGTATGGCCAAAACCGAAAACAAGGTTGCCGACACGTTAAAGTTCATGCGGTCGCCTGATGAGCTTTTATGAGCACCAGAGCTGCGATCCGCGGTTCCCCTTTCTCCAAATCAATACTTACTCAGCCCAGTCGTCCCAGGCATTCCCCTAACTTCTAGTTTATCTCAAACATTTCCGTCACAGGCAAACGCAAAAACCAGGTGCGCGGCCTTTACGAGTGGTGCGAGGTGCATAAATGCCAGCAAAATCCACTCATCCTGCACTATTTAAGCGGTCACGCGCCGCTCACAGCTCGATGACCATGCCGTCATAGGCAGGCTCTGTACAACCCGGGAGGGAATTCCTCAGTGTACGGTAATCGAGATCGATGTGCAGGTTCGTCAGAATCGCACGTTTCGGTCGGACGCGATCGATCCACTCCAGCGCCTTGTCTACGTGGGCGTGCGTGGGATGCGGACGGTAGCGAAGCGCGTCGACGATCCAGCAGTCGACGCCCTCAAGAACTGCAAACGCCTGCTCATCGAGGTTAACGACATCAGAAGAATAGGCCAGAGGACCGAACCGGAAACCCTGGCTGATCATGGTCCCATGGTCCTGGTCGAAGGCGCGAACGGCAATGACATTCTCGCCGCTTCCCACAACGACATCACGATAAGGGCGCGTCATCTCCCGCGCTTCAAGGATCGCCGGATAGGCGCCGTTGGACGTTGCCTCGAAGCAATAAGCGAAGCGGCTTTTGAGAACGGAAAGCGCCTCGGAGCTGGCGTGAACGGGGACGCGGCGCATCATGTTCTGCGCGATCATGCGCAGGTCATCGATGCCATGCGACTGGTCGGCATGGTCATGCGTGATGAACACCGCGTCGAGTGTCGTTACGCGGGCGTCCAGAAGCTGCTCGCGCATGTCGGGTGAGCAATCGACAAGGAGGCGGGTGGGCCCCTGCTCTACCAGGATCGAGCAGCGTCGCCGCCGGTTGCGTGGCTCAGACGGATCACAGGCACCCCAGTCGCCCCGGCCATCGGCTCCGCCGATGCGCGGTACGCCACCAGAGGATCCGCAGCCCAGGATCGTGACCTTCATCCGCGCGCCTTGCTGAAAAGCCGGAAAAAATTCCTCGTTGTCTTTTCCGCGAGTATCTCCAGCGACACATCCTTAAGGGCAGCTACGGCGATCGCCGTCTGACGCACAAAGGCAGGTTCGTTGGAGCGACCGCGGTGGGGCACAGGCGCCAGATAGGGCGCATCGGTTTCAACCAGCAGCCGGTCAAGCGGAACGTCACGGATGATGGCGCGCAGGTCGTCCGCTTTCTTGAACGTGACGATGCCGCTGATCGAGATGTAGAGGCCCAGTTCCAGCGCAGTCTCGGCGAGGCGGCGGCCCGAAGAGAAACAGTGGATCAGGCCCGGAAACGCGCCGCGCGCATGCTCGTCCCTGAGGATTTGGCACAGGTCCTCATCGGCGTCGCGTGCGTGGACGACGAGTGGCAGACCGGTGTCGCGCGCGGCAGCGATATGGGCCCGGAAGTTGCGGATCTGGTCCTGCCGCGGGCTGTGCTCATAGAAATAGTCGAGCCCCGCCTCCCCTATGCCGATCACCTTGGGGTGAGCCGCTTCGGCAATCAGCCGCGCGGGTTCATCGATGGGCTCGTCTGCGGCTTCGTGGGGATGAATTCCTACGGTGCACCAAATGTTCGGCGCATTTTCCGCAACGGCGCGCACTCCAGGGAAGCGATCCAGCCGGGTTGCAATGGTCAGCATTGCGGCGACACCGGCCTCGGCAGCCCTTTGGAGCACGCCCGGCATGTCAGCCTGCAATTCAGGAAAATCGAGGTGGCAGTGGCTGTCGACGAGCATGGGCAAGGAAACCGGATCAGGAGCGGGCGGCAGATTCTAGAGAGTAGAAGGCGTTAAGCACAAACTGCTTTTTGTCCTGGTTCAGGGCCGAGGCGCGCTGTGCGT
>CAZABH010000033.1:280-34032 GCA_964483585.1 uncultured Flavobacteriaceae bacterium | reverse complement strand
CCCCCCTTGGGGGAAGTCCCTGCGGCGCGAAGCGGCGCAGGGGATGGGGGCGCGGGCGTCTTGGCTACCCTTTTTGCGTGACAAAGTGTTGGGGCGCTTGCTCGATCGGCATGGTGCAAATGTGCTAGGCTGGCGTTGCTTCGGATCCAGCGGAGGAAAGCATGCGCGGGATGTTGTTGTCGGTGATGGTGGCGTTTGCCTGCGGGCTGATGGCGATGCCTGCGAAGGCCGAGACGCGACTGGCGCAGGCAGCGGAGCTGGGGAAGGATTGTGCGGCGTGTCCGGAGATGGTGCGCATTCCGGGGCGCAATTTCATGGCGGGCCGGTATGAAGTGACCTTCGCCGAGTGGGATGCCTGCGTGGCGGGCGGGGGCTGCAATGGCTACCGGCCCGAGGATCGAGGCTGGGGCCGTGGCAGACGACCGGTGATCCATGTCAGCTGGAACGATGCGCAGGCTTACGTGCAATGGCTGTCGAACAAGACGGGCAAGCGCTATCGGCTGCTGACGTCCGAGGAATGGGAGTTCGCCGCGCGCGCCGGCACGACGACCGAATACTCGTGGGGCAACGACGAACCCGTGTGCAGCGAGAGTGCCCGGAATGGCGCCAATTTCGCTGCGTGCCCGGATGCCCGTACGCGGCCGGTTGGCTCATTCCCGGCAAACGGGTTTGGCCTGCACGATGTGCATGGCAATGTGGAGGAGTGGGTTGAGGATTGTGATGATGGCGACTGCTCTCGCCGGGTCCTGCGCGGTGGCACGTGGGTCAGCAGCCCTCAGAGCCTCCGCTCGGCGATCCGCAGCAGGAGCGATCCCTCGATCAGCGACAACTTCATGGGGTTCCGTGTGGCGAGGACACTTTAACGTCCTTCCTCCTGCTGGCCGGCGCGCGAGCGCTGGCGACAATATTTCGCGTGCCTTGGAGCGCGTGCGGCTCGCCCGCTCTTTCCTGGGGACAGGGTGGAGAGGGTGATCGACCCGCCATGCCACCAATTCGCCTCACTCATCCTGTCCCCTTAAACGCCCGTCATGGCCGGTCGCACGGCAGTGCGAACCGGCCGTGACGGGGCATGAAAATTGATTGGGCGGGCGGGACGCCCGCGGTCCCGAGAGCGCGGGCGTCACGGCTTCTCTTTTCGGGGACATGATTTAAAGCCCCCCCTTCGTCTGCACGTTGCCTGCGGCACCGCGCAGCCACTTCCCCCTGAAGGGGGAAGAGACGCACAATTTTGCCTCTTCCCCTCTTGGGGAAAGTCCCTGCGGCGCGAAGCGGCGCAGGGGATGGGGGGCTTGGCCGGGATAACGGGGTTGGTGTGCTTAATGGCCTGATTTTACTGACGGTTTTTGGGCTTTTCGGGGCTCGCAAACATTGACTTTTACGGGGCTGTCGCAGAGTGTCCGGGTTTGCCTTTCGCTGCTGGTTGGGGGAAGACGGTTAAACATGCTGCGTTTCATCGTGCGCCGCCTTCTTGGCGCCATCCCGACCCTGCTTCTGATCATCATCATGGCCTTCTTCCTGATGCGGATGGCTCCGGGCGGGCCGTTCGACCAGGAGCGGAACCTGCCGCCGGAAATCGAGAAGAACATCCTGGCGGCCTATGACCTCGACAAGCCGCTGCTGCAGCAATTCGTAGACGTCAACACGTTTGTCTGTGGTGCGTTCCTCTCGGGCGACCATGCCGGGCTTGCGGCCGAGGCGGCCAAGCAGGGCCTCGTGTTTGATGGCGAGAAGTACGTCACGGACCAGAAGCGGCAGGTGCGCTGCTTCGGCGGGTATCTGGGCAAGCTTATCGGCGGAGATTTCGGGCCGTCCTACAAGATGAAGGACTTCTCGGTTGCCGAGCTCATCGCAGACGGCGCGCCTGTCAGCGCGCTTTTGGGCGTGTCGGCGATTCTTCTGGCCCTTTCGATCGGGATGACGCTGGGGACCATTGCGGCCCTGCGACAAAACAAGCTCAGCGACTTCTCTATCATGACCATTGCCATGGTCGGCATCACGGTGCCGAGTTTCGTGATGGCGCCGATCCTGACGCTGATCCTGGGCGTGAACCTGGGATGGCTGCCCGTTGGTGGCTGGAACAATGGTGCGCTTGCCAACATGGTGCTGCCGATCGTCAGCCTGAGCCTGGCGCAGATTGCGGTGATCTCGCGGCTGACGCGCGGCAGCATGATCGAGGTCCTGCGATCGAACTATGTGCGCACGGCGCGCGCCAAAGGCCTGCCGGAGCGGCTCGTGATCACGCGTCATGCGCTGCGCGCAGGGATCCTGCCGCTTGTCAGCTATCTGGGTCCTGCAACCGCCGGCATCGTGACGGGATCGCTTGTCATCGAGCAGATCTTCAACCTTCCCGGCATCGGCAAGTACTTCATCAATGGCGCATTGCAGCGTGACTATACGCTGGTGATGGGGGTCGTGGTCCTCTACGCGTCGCTGGTGATCTTCCTCAACCTGGTGGCAGACGTGCTCTACGGCCTGCTCGATCCGAAGATCAGGTACGACTGATGGCGAGCTCGACAGCGACGATGCAGGAAATCAAGGGGCGCAGCCTTTGGCAGGATGCGCGGCGGCGGCTGTTTGCCAACCGGGCAGCCGTGGCGTCGATGATCCTGCTGGCGACGATCGGGCTGATGGCCGTGGTCATGCCCAGCTTCTGGCCGCACCCGTTTGACGAGGCCTATTTCGATCGTATTTCCTGCCCGCCGCCCGACTATCTTGGAATGACGGCGCTGTTCGGTAGCCAAGCGGAATTGTGCCCGACCGCCGTCGGCCAGGGGCATCTGTTTGGAACGGATGCGAATGGGCGCGACCTGTTCATCCGGGTGCTGATGGGTGGACGCGTGTCGCTGGCGATCGGTTTTGTCGCGACCTTCGTGGCGCTGGTCATCGGCGTGCTCTATGGCGCGACGGCGGGCTTCGTGGGCGGGCGTGTCGACAATCTGATGATGCGCTTTGTCGATATCCTCTATGCCCTGCCCTTCATCTTCTTCGTCATCATCCTGGTCGTCGTGTTCGGCAACAACTTCCTGCTGATGTTCGTGGCCATCGGCGCGGTCGAGTGGCTGACCATGGCGCGCATCGTGCGCGGGCAGACCCTGTCGATCAAGCGCAAGGAATTCATCGAGGCGGCAGAGGCATCCGGCGTGTCGACGGCGGCGATCATTCGCCGGCACATTCTGCCCAACGTGGTTGGACCCGTGATCGTCTATGTGACACTGACGGTGCCTGCCGTGATCCTGACGGAAAGCTTCTTGAGCTTCCTCGGACTTGGCGTGCAGGAGCCCTTCACCTCGTGGGGCGTGCTGATTGCAGACGGAAAGGACCAGATGGAATCCTATCCTTGGATGCTGATCTTTCCGGCCGTGTTCATGGCCGTTACCCTGTTCTGCTTCAATTTCATCGGTGACGGGCTGCGCGATGCGCTCGACCCCAAGGATCGCTGAGGGAACGCGCGCATCATGGCTTCCATTCTCAGCGTCAAGGACCTGACCGTTCGCTTCTCCACGCCGGAGGGTGACGTCTCGGCTGTCAACCGCATCAGCTTCGATATCGAGGAAGGTGACTGCGTCGGGGTCGTCGGCGAGTCGGGATCGGGCAAGAGCCAGACATTCATGGCCGTCATGGGCCTTCTGGCCGCCAATGGCCGTGCCACGGGCAGCGCGAAGTTCCGCGGCGAGGAGCTGGTGGGGATGCCCGTCCACCGGCTGAACAAGATCCGCGGGTCGAAGATGACCATGATCTTCCAGGATCCCATGACGTCATTGACGCCGCACCTGAAGATCGGTCGGCAGCTGACTGAGGTCCTTGTTCTGCACAAGGGCATGTCCGAGGCTGATGCGCGCGTGCGCGCGATCCAGATCCTGGACCGGGTGAAGATTCCGGATGCCAAGCGGCGCATCGACCAGTATCCGCATGAGTTCTCGGGCGGCATGCGCCAGCGGGTCATGATCGCGATGGCGCTGATCTGCGAACCGGAACTGCTGATCGCCGACGAACCGTCGACAGCGCTGGACGTGACGGTGCAGGCGCAGATCCTTGACCTGCTGCAGGAGCTGCGGGCGCAGGAGAAGATGTCGATCATCATGATCACGCATGACCTGGGCGTCGTTGCGGGCCTCTGCAGCAAAGTCATGGTCATGTATGCGGGCGAGTTCTGCGAGAAGGGCGCCGTCGGCGAGATTTTCCACGACCCGCAGCACCCCTATACGCGCGGGCTTGTCAGCTCGATCCCGCGGCTCGACAAGGCCGAGGACGGGCGGCTGACAGCCATCCCGGGGAGCCCCCCCAACCTGCAGCGCCTGCCGAAGGGCTGCACCTTCCAGGAACGCTGCACCCATGTCTTCGATCGCTGCATCGCCGAGCGGCCTGCATTGACCGGATTTGCGCCAGGGCGCGCCAAATCCTGCCATCTCAAGGGTTTCGACAGTACGGGAGCCGTGATCCGATGAGCACCGGCGAGGTCATTCTTTCGGTCAAGGACCTCAAGGTCCATTTTCCGGTCAAGGGCGGCGGGCTTTTGAGCGGCCCGCGGATGCTGAAGGCGGTCGACGGCGTGTCGTTCGACGTGCGCGCAGGCGAGACGCTGGGGATCGTGGGCGAGTCGGGATCGGGCAAGTCGACGGTCGGCCGGGCCGTGCTGCAGCTGATCAAGTCGACGGCCGGACGCATCGTGTGGCTGGGGCAGGATATTGCCGGGCTGTCGCGCGCGCAGATGAAGCCGCGCCGGCGCGAGATGCAGATCGTCTTCCAGGACCCGCTGGCCAGTCTCAATCCACGGATGACGGCGGGCGACATCATCGCCGAGCCCCTGACCATCTTCGAGCCACAACTCAGTGCGCAGGACCGCAAGGCGCGCGTGCAGGACATCATGGCGAAGGTCGGACTGCTGCCGCAGATGATCAACCGCTATCCGCATGAATTCTCGGGAGGGCAGAACCAGCGCATCGGCATTGCGCGTGCCATGATCCTCAAGCCCAAGCTGATCATTGCGGACGAGCCCGTGTCGTCGCTTGATGTCTCGATCCGTGCACAGATCATCAACCTTCTTGCTGACCTGCAGAAGGATACGGGCGTTGCCTTCATCTTCATCAGCCATGACCTGGCTGTGGTCCGGCATGTGAGCCACCGGGTGCTGGTGCTTTACCTGGGACGGATCATGGAGCTTGCCGACGGCGGCGAGCTTCTGAGTCATCCGCGCCACCCCTATACGCAGGCCCTGCTGTCGGCCGCGCCGGTTCCCGACCCTTCGGTCGAAGCCGGCAAGACGCGCATCGTGCTGCAGGGAGACCTGCCGTCTCCCATCAATCCGCCTTCGGGCTGCGTGTTCCGGACGCGCTGTCCGATCGCGCAGGCGAAATGCGCAAGGGAGGTTCCTGCGCTGGAAGCGCGCGGTGGCAAGGACGACCACATGGTGGCTTGCCACTTCCCGTCATGATGTGACGAGGACGGAGCGTTTGAATCTGCTGGGTCGAGGCCCTCGCCTATTTGAGGCGACGGACCTTCACCATCTTCTTCGTACCCTCGATGAACAGCGAGTAGCTGCCCATGAAGGCTTTCTCGATGCGGACATTCATGGGCCCTGAAGAGGAACGATGCTGCACCTCGGTCTGGTCGCCATCGAGCTGACGCCAGATCTGACCGTTGTCCAGGATGAAGATTGACTTGCCCAGCGGGGTCTTGGCGAATTCCTGAACCGATGCCGAGATTTCCGTGATTTCCTTCGGTGCATCGGGCCGCGTGTTCTTTGCGGGCGCGATGCCGAAATCTTCTGCCTTGGTCACTGGCGGGCCGTCCTGGGTGAAGCCGAACCAGGCGAGGACCCCACCGCCCTCTTCTTCCTGCTTGCGGGCGGCCTCGGCCTGCCTGTCGGCGTCGGCCAATACCGTTCGGACACTGGCTGCTGCGGCGTCAAAGCACTGCAAACGTTCGTCAGTTCCAGAAATTTCAGCACATTTCGCAACCGCGGTCATGGCATCTCGCGCGGGACTTGCACCTGCCACGCCCACGCAGCAAACCGCCATGACACCTGCCCATACACCTGCTCTCATGACCGGATTCCCCTGCCCTTGTCCCTGCTTGAACGACATCCTTGTCGCGTAACTGCGGCTGGCGTCAAGAGCCTGGAGGCTACAGGAGATTTCACGCAAGGCACAAGGCAATTTGGGCACCAGAAACTCCTTGAAATCCAAGAGAAAACGGGGAGATTGGCACCATTCAGGCGGCGTTCAGGCTGGCCCATGAAGGCTAGTCCCCGTTCCTCGCCGTCCATGCCATCTTCAGGAGGTCTCATCATGCGTTTGTGGCACCGGTTGCCCAAGTCTTTCCTGCGTGCAGCCATGCTTCCGCTTGTGCTGCTCGCCCTTGCCGCCACCGGCACTGGGGCGGCGCTCGCGGAAAGCCATCTCTATCGCGGCAATGCCGGCGAACCGAAGAGCCTCGATCCGCATCGTGCGACCGGCACCTGGGAGAACCACATTATCGGGGACATGTTCCTGGGTCTCTACACCGAGGCGGCCAATGCCGAGCCGATCCTGGGTGCGGCAGAGTCGGTCACGACATCTCCGGACGGGCTGAAGTGGACGTTCAAGCTGCGGGCGCATACGTGGTCGGACGGCAAGCCGGTGACCTCGGGCGACTTCGTGTTTGCCTTCCGCCGCATCCTCGATCCGGCGACGGCGGCGGAGTATCGCGAGCTGCTCTATCCCATCAAGAACGCCGAGGCCGTGAGCTTCGGCAAGAAGAAGACAACGGAGCTGGGCGTTACCGCGCCGGATGCGCGTACGCTGGTCATCGAACTCGAGAACCCGGCGCCGTTCCTGCCGCAGCTTCTGACGCACTATACGAGCTACCCGCTGCCGCAGCACGTGGTGGAGAAGCACGGGAACGAGTGGGTCAAGCCCGGCAAGATGGTCTCGAACGGACCCTACATGCTGCAGTCGTGGCGGCCGTCGGACCACATCACGCTGGTCAAGAATCCGAAGTTCTATGAAGCCGCAAAGGTGAAGATCGACAAGGTCACGTTCTATCCGATCGAGGACGATCTTGCGGCGCTCAAGCGCTATCGCGCGGGCGAGATCGACATGAATGCCCGCTGGCCGCTGACCGAGCACCGGTGGATGCAGGCGAATATTCCAGCAGAGACGCGAAAGTTCACCTATTTCGCCGTCACCTACTGGACGTTCAACATGACGCGCAAGCCGTTCAACGATATCCGCGTTCGCAAGGCCATCGCCCAGGCGATCGACCGCAGCGTGATCGAGAAGGGAATCTTCTTCGGCGTCTATGGCAAGGAAGCGACGTCGATCCTCCCGCCAGGCCTGGCCGGCGTGAAGAACGACGCGCGGATGGTCTATGCCGGCAAGACGATGGAGGCCCGACGCGCGGAGTCCAAGAAGCTGCTGGCCGAGGCTGGCTATGGGCCGAACAACCCGCTGAAGTTCTCGTACAGCTATATCGCGACGCCGGACTCGCGGCGTGCGGCCATCGCCATGCAGGCGATGATGAAGCAGATCGGCGTGACGATGGAATTGTCGCCCGCTGAACCGAAGGTCCACTATGACAACCTGAAGACCAAGAGCTATGACGCCGGCAATGCGGGTTGGGTCTTCGACTACAGCGATGCGAAAAACATCCTCTACCTGTTCCAGAGCACGACGCTGCAGCAGAACTATCCGGGGTACAACAACAAGGCGTTTGACGACTTCATGCGCCAGTCGGACAAGGAACCGGATGCAGCCAAGCGCGGTGCGCTTCTGGATGCCGCGCAGGCGCAGATCATGAAGGACATTGCCATCGCGCCGATGTTCTTCCCGTATGAGCGCATGATCGTGAAACCCTATGTGCAGAACTTCGTCGAGAACCCGCGGTCGATCTTCCGCACACGCTGGCTTTCGCTGGGGCCGAAGCCGAAAAAGTAGACACGTACCATCGCGCCGCAAGCAGGAGAGGACTGACCCATGAATAACGTGCATTCTCGCCTGCTTGCGGGGCTGATGGCCATCGTTGCGGCCTTCAGCCTGCTGTCTGCTCCTGCCGAGGCGGCGAAGTATCTCAATCGTGGCAATGGTGCGGAGCCGAAGGGACTTGATCCGCACCAGGCCTCTGGCGACCCTGAGAACCAGATTCTCGGCGACCTGTTCATCGGTCTCTACACCGAAGACCCGAATGGAAATCCCGTGCTTGGTGCTGCCGAGAAAGTCGAGACATCGGCAGACGGCCTGACCTGGACCTTCACCCTGCGCGATCACAAATGGTCGGATGGCAAGCCCGTGACGTCTGCGGACTTCCTGTTTGCCTGGCGCCGCGTGATGGACCCTGTGACGGCTTCCGAGTATGCGAGCATCCTGTTTCCGGTGAAGAATGCCGAGAAGGTGAGTACCGGCAAGCTGAAGCTTGACCAGTTGGGCGTCAGCGCGCCGAACCCGAAGACCTTCGTCGTCACGCTGGGTCATCCAGCGCCGTACCTGCCCGAGATGCTTACGCACTACACGACGTTCCCGCTGCCCAAGCATGTCATCGAGAAGGCGGGCAAGGAGTGGACGAAGCCCGGCATCATGGTGTCGAACGGCGCCTACAAGCTGGCTGCGCGCCGTCCGAATGACCACATCAAGCTGGTCAAGAACCCGTTTTTCTTCGACGCCGCGAGCGTGAAGATCGACGAGGTGACGTTCTACCCGACAACCGACGAACCGGCAGCGCTCAAGCGATATCGCGCGGGTGAACTTGACACCCTCGATCGCTGGCCGCTGACCGAATTCCGCTGGCTGACAGCCAATGTTCCAAATGAGGCGCGCAAGTTCACGGGCCTGCGCGTGCTGTACACTGTCTTCAACACGCGCAAGGGTCCGCTTGCAGACAAGCGCGTTCGCCTGGCCCTGGGCATGGCGATCGACCAGGCGACTGTGCAGCGTGACGTTTATTTCGGCGCATTCGGACTTGAAGCCAATTCAGTGCTGCCGCCAGGCGTTGCCAATGTCGACCATTCCGCAAAGGTTCCGTGGGCGGGCAAGACGATGGCCGAGCGCCGCGCGGAGGCGAAGCGGCTTCTGGCAGAGGCCGGCTATGGCCCCGGCAATCCCCTGAAGGTCAGCTACAATTTCATCAACCGGCCTGACACGCGGCGCTATGCGATCGCACTGCAAGCGATGTGGAAAATGGTCGGCGCCCAGGTCACGCTGGAGGCGAAGGAATTCGCGATCCACTATGACTTGCTGAAGACGGGCAATTTCGAGATGGGTGGTGCGGGCTGGATTTTCGACTACAACGACGCACAGAACGTGCTGTTCCTGTTCGAGAGTTCGAATGCGGGCCTCAATTATCCGGGATACCGAAACCCGGCTTATGACAAGCTGATGGCGCAGGCGACGCAGGAGAAGGATGGCGTCAAGCGCGGCAAGCTTCTGGGCCAGGCTACACAATTGCTGCTGAACGATGCCGCGGCCGTGCCCTGCTGCTATCAGTATATCCGGCCACTGGTGAAGCCATATGTGCTGAACTGGAAGAATTCCGTGCGCGGGGTCAATCGCACCCGCTACCTGGATGTGAACAGGAAGTAGCTGCAGCCTGCGGAAAGAGCGTCCCGCCTTCCAACGGGATGCTCTTTCATTCTTCGATTCTCTCTTGTTCAGCCTTTCGGTGCTGGCGTCACCGTCTGCACGAAGCAGGGACCGCCGGTCGAAAACTCGATGACATCATTGCCATCGAAGCATTCCTGGCTGCCGTAGAGCTTGAGCGTGTAGGGATTGCTCATCCACTTGAAGGACGTGCACGGGCTGCGCAGCTTGACGATGAAGTCGCCCTGGCTGCGCGATGTTGCCCTTAGTGTGGTGTCGTCGATTTGCTTCAGCGTGCCCAGATCCCTGACCTTGAGGCAGACATCGGGGGATGAGCCGGTCTCCTTCGGTCCGGACGCCGCAGAAATACCAACAGCCATTGCAACGGCGGCTGCGCCCAGAATCCAGTTCCTCATCGCGGTCCTCCTTGTCTTTCCTCGGGAAGGGTACTTGGTCTCGAATAGCGTTGCAAAACCAAGCTGAATGGCGTGTGAACGCATGCGGCGCGCTGCACTGCACGCCCCGCTCGCTGTGGCCACGAAGCAACGATTTGGCTGGTCTGTGCGACAATCCTGAGACAGGTTGCACTTGTCACGTTCCGAGGGTTTCCCACCGGCATGTGGCCTGCACGCATCTTGAATGGGGGTGAAGCTTACGCCGGGATTTCGCTATAACCCGGTCCGGTGCCCATCAAGGCTTTGCAGGTCCTGCCACGTGTCACACACAGTCAAGAGAAAGCTGACCACGATCTTCTGTGCCGACGTTGTTGGCTACAGCAAGCTGATGGGGGCGGATGAGCCGGGCACGCTGGCGCGGCTCAAGGCATGCCGCGAGCTGATCGAGGCCTTCATCCAGCGCCACCACGGCCGCGTCGTCAGCTGGTCGGGTGATGCGGTTCTTGCCGATTTCAGCAGCGTCGTTGAGTCGGTACAGTGTGCGGTCGAGATCCAGCGCGAGCTCAAGGCGCAGAACGAGGCGCTGGACATGCAGCAAAAGATGGCGTTCCGGATCGGCGTCAATCTTGGCGATGTCATGATCGACGACCACGACATTTTCGGTGAGGGGGTCAACATCGCGGCCCGCCTGCAGAGCCTTGCGCCGCCAGGCGGGATCCTGATTTCAGGCTCCGTGCATGACCAGGTGAAGAACAAGCTGGCGCTGGGATATTCCTTCCTTGGCAACCAGCAGGTCAAGAATATTGCCGACCAAGTGCCTGCCTTTGTCGTGAAGCACGAGACAAGCCCCTCGCTGCCGCTCTCGGGCAATGGCACAGTGATGCGCGCTGGTGCCCGGGCCGTCAATCTGGCGCCAGCCCCGCTGTCGCTGCGCCTGGCCGCGGGCATGGTCGACGTGATCTTTGCGGGTCTTCTGGCGTTTGCGCTGGCCATCGGGCTGCAGCCTGCACTGGGACCCGTGCTTGCAATCGATGCGCCCTTCACGCTGCTGGCAAGCGAGCGTGTCGTGTCGAGCGAGCTTCCCTCGACCGAGATCGAGAACGGCGGAAAGCTGGTCCGCACGACCACCCGCACGACTGTCGAGCGCAGCTATTTCGGACTTGCTGCACAGACCTGGCTGCGGACGGATGTCGAACTGGGTCCACCCGGAGCGACGCGACGGCCTGTCGCCGCTGAAAGCCGGGAGGTGCTGCTGGGTGAGCCGGGTGGTGTGCCGATCATACGCCTGCCTGTGTCGCTGGCGGCGCTGATCGCTTACTTCCTGCTGGCCGTCCTGGCCGAAGGTTGGCTCATGCGCGGAGCAACGCCCGGCAAGATCGTCATGGGGATCCGCGTCTCACCGGTTCAGAACGCCGACATGGATCTCAACCGCGCTGCGATGCGCAATTTGCTGAAGCTGGTCTCGATTGGCGTCTTGCTGATCGGCGTCGTCATGGCGCTGTTCTCGAAGCGGCGGCAGATGCTGCACGACAGCCTGAGCGGGTCTTACGTTCACGACGCCCGGTAGCGCCACGACAGCAAACAGGCGCGGGATCCGCGGCAAAAAAATAAGCGCGGGAACCGTGACGGGTTCCCGCGCCTTGCCTGATCGACTTCGGGCTGATCAGTTCACTTTCTGCTCGGGCATCCTGGCCTGAGGAGCATCGCCCTGAAGGCGACGCTCGCGCATCTGCCGCGCCACTTCGGCAATGGGCTCGCTGCCCGTGATCTCGGACAGGATGGCCGCAGCACGCACAACCTCGGCCGTGGTGCCGAAGGCTTCGGCGAGCTCGTCGAAGGGGTTCTTCTTGCGTGGATAGCTGATCAGGTTGATGTCCGAGTCCGCCGGGATGCCAGCAAGCGCCTTGGTCGCTTCGAGAGCTGCACGGAAACCACCGAACTCGTCCACCAGACCGCGCGCCTTGGCGTCGGCACCGGTCCAGACGCGACCCTTGGCAATCTCGCGCAGCTTGGCGACGTCCATCTTTCGACCAGCTGCCACCTTGGCGGTGAAGTCGTCGTAGATCTGGTCGACGCCCTTGCGGAACTTCTCGAGCTGCTCGGGCGTGAAGGGCTGGTTGTCGGACTGCATGAGCGCGTTGGTGCCCACGCCGATCGACTTCATGTCGATGCCAAGCAGCGCCCAGGCGCCCGTGGTCACGATCTTGCCCGAGAGGACGCCGATCGAACCGGTGATCGTTGTCTCGTGCGCGAAGATGCGGTCGGCCGACAGGGACACATAATAGCCGCCCGATGCCGCAACATCACCCATGCTGACCACCACTTTCTTACCAGCCTTCTGCGCCTTCTTCACGGCGTCGAGGATCTGGTCGGAGGCGATGGCCGAACCGCCGGGTGAATTCACGCGGAAAAGAATGGCCTTAACGTCATCGTCCTCGGTCGCGTCGCGGAAGGCCTTTGCAACGGTGTCGCCGCCGATGGTCGGGTCGCCGCCGAAGCTGCCGCTTTCGGATGCGCCATCCATGATGGCGCCGTCGCCATGGATGAAGGCAATGCCCGGCGCGCCTGCGACCTGCCAGGGGTGACCGACCATGGCGAAGTACTCGCTGATCGTCTTTGACACCGCGTCTTCGCCGGCCTTGGCCAAAGCTGCATCCATTGCCTCGTCGTCGAAGCCCTGCTTGTCGATCAGTTTGGCGTCGATGGCCTCCTGGGTCAGGTGCGGGGCGCCGTTGATGAGGGCTACGATCTCCTCACGCGTGCGCTTGCGGTCCTGGGCGATCATGGCCGTGGAGCTCTCGAAGATCGACTCGAGCAGACGCGTCGTGGCTTCGCGATGCGCCGGGGTGAAGTCTTTCTCGGTGTAGACGTTAGCCGCGTTCTTGTACTCGTAACGCTGCTCGAATTGCGGCACAGCCTCGATCTTGTCGAGCAGGCCACGCAGGAACATCGCCGTCGTCGCAACGCCGGAGGTGCTCATCTCGCTGACGGGTTGCATCCAGATCTCGTTGGCGGCAGCGGCCAGCATGTAGTCGCCCATGCCGCTGGAATAGAAGCCCTGTGCGTGCGCGATGACGAACTTGCCCTTGGCCTTGAAGGCCTTCAGAGCTGCGCGCAGTTCCTGTGCGGCAGCGCCCGACACGCCACCGTTGCCCAGACGAATGAAGACGCCCTTCACGCGATCGTCGTTCTCTGCGGCTGCGAGGGCGCTGACGGCGTCGATCACGGAACCCACGCGCTGGCCCTCACTGAAGAAGCTCATGCGCGGAGAGTCCGGCAGGCCGTTGCGCATGTCGAGGGTAAGGACCATCTGAGACGGAAGACGGGGCCCGGAGAACATGCTGATGACACTCGAGACGAGTGTCAGAAGGACGATGAAAATGATGAACGAGGCGAAGAAATTACCGATTCCCTTCAGCCGCGCGAGAAACCAGGACCACATGGAGACACCCCTCGACATTGCGTTGAACCCTTTCGGCTGCGCGAAGCGCGTTTCCTACCGCAAAGGCCTGAGGAATTAGTAAGGATATCGGCGCGGTGCCGCAATGACCGCTGCGATCACAATCACATGATCAGCGTGAGGAAGGGCGCGGTTACGGGGATGCGGAGCGGGCCTGCCCTGAATCATGGTTAACCGTATCTTTCGTGTTTGGTACGTTGCGACGTGCTTTCGGTTCGCCCTTGAGGAGAGGTCAATCATCGCTCTTCCGACAACTGGCGGCAGAATTGACACGGACCAAGGTCTTATTTTGCGCGAGGATGCAGCTTGAATGACGGGTAACGCTGCAATGGAAGCCTGCTTTTCCGCGCCAATCCAGCTGACCTCACGGATTACCGGGGCGGAAACAGCTGACCGCGGTCGCTCATCGAAACACTTGTGCGCTACCTCGTGATCTTGTGAAGTCATGGATGACTTGCAGCACCGTGTGATTGGGGAAGAGCCGGTATGCGTTCAAAGTTCTTTGCGTCGGCGATGGGGTCGCTGGCGCTGGTCGCGATGACATTGGTTTTTCTGGCTGTGCCGACGACGCCGGTCGAGAATGCCAATGCGTATTTCCAGCCCACCAATATCCGCGCGTCGGGCCTGACGGGTTCGAAGACGCTGGCGCTGACGTTCGATGATGGCCCCTCGGCTTTCACCCCCGAGCTGCTGGATGTTTTGGCCGAGCACAACATCAAGGCGACATTTTTCGTGGTCGGCACGCGGGCGCGTCATCACAGTGCGACGCTTGCGCGGATGGCGCGTGAAGGCCATGTGATTGCGAACCATTCCTACAGCCATGCGCAGCTTGGGCGTCGCTATGCGGCCAATCCAGAGCTGCTGGTCGAGCAGATCGCAGGCACGGATGCTATCATCAGCACGCATGGTGGTGCATCGCAGGGATATTATTTCCGCGCACCTTACGGCGTGTGGCGACGCGTGCATGCCGAGGTGCTGAACAGCGACCCGGTGCTTCGTCGCTATGTGGGCCCGGTCTACTGGGACATCGGCGGGGAAACATCCTTCAATGATGACGGAGATGTCCGGACATCGGCCGATTGGGACTGCTGGTCACGAGACTGGACGCCGGAGGAATGCGGCCGAGGCTACATGCGCGAAATCTCGCGCAAGCGCGGCGGCATCGTGCTGATGCATGATATCCGAGAGCGCACGGTGCGCATGGTGCGCAATGTGCTGCCGGCGCTGGTGGCTGACGGCTATCGGTTCGTCACGCTGGATGAGGTGCCGGCGCTTGACCAGTTCAGGACGCCGTCCGGAGAGGATGTTCCTGTGGCTGATGCCGGCACGCCTGCCAGCACGGTGCTGATGGCGCGCTGAGGGCACGCCTCCGGCTATTTCACGATCCTGACGGTCTCCTGGCGCGTCTCGCCAGAGGCCTTCACGACGAATAGAAGAACACTCTCGCGCTGCATGGCCTTGGCCTTCTCGAGTGCGAGATTGATGTCGGCAAGCGAGGAGACCTCGACGCTGCCCACGGCAACGATGCGGTCTCCGGGGCCGTGAGTGCGAGCGGCCGCGTCGCTTTGGGGCTCGATCCCCATCACCAGGACGCCGCCTGCATCACGGGACAGGCGAAAGTCCGTGCGCACGGTGTCGGTTATGGACTGCAGGGCAAGACCGATCGATGTCTGTTGCCAGCCCGGGCTGACCGTGGCTTCGGACAGCATCTGGTCCCGCCTGCCGGCTGTCACCTTGACCGTGATTGTCGCATTGTCACGCCAGATCGTGAACGTGGCGGTTTCACCGATTTCGAGGGCTGCAATCCTGCGCGCGAGCTCGCGGTTATCCTTCAGGATCTGGCCGTTGATCCTCAGGATGACATCGCCACGGCGGATGCCGGCCTTCTCGGCAGGGCTGCCCGCAATGACACCGGTCACCAGCGCGCCATTTGTGTTGGGCAGGCCGAGTGCGTTGGCGCCCTCATCGGTCAGGCTTTCGATCTGCACGCCGAGGTAGCCGCGCTGGACCGCCCTGCCCTGCTTGAGGTCTTCGACCACGCGCATCACTGTCGACGAGGGAACGGCAAAGCCAATGCCGCTACCTGCGCGACCCAGCGTGTTCACACCGATCACACGACCGCTGTCGTCGAAGGTGGGGCCACCCGAGTTTCCCGGATTGATGGCTGCATCCAGTTGCAGATAGTCCGTGAACTGACCGCTGCCGATCTCGTCACGTCCGCGCGCCGAGAGAATGCCGGCGGTGACTGTTCCGTTAAGACCGAAAGGATTGCCGACGGCCAGGACAAGGTCACCCACACGCACGCGCTTGTCGTCATGGAACTTGAGGGCTGGAAACTTGCGCGGCGCATCTACCTTCAGCAGTGCGATGTCGGTGGCCTCGTCGCGCCCGACGAGACGTGCCTTGTACTTGTTGCCGTCCGAAAACCGGACTTCGGCCTCGCTCAGTCCCGACATCACATGGTTGTTCGTCACGATGTAACCTTGCGGATCGATCACGAAACCTGAACCGAGGCCCTTGGCGTGGGTGATGCTTACGACAGACGGTGACACGCGCTCGACGATGTCAGCCCAGCTCGACAGCGAGATGGCGAGAACCGACATACCGCCCAGCGGCGCCGTGCTGGCTGCACCTGCACCGGCGGGAGGCAGGACCGCCTGCCATGCGATGGCAAGACACGCCGCGCTTGTTGCCATGCGAAGCCTGCTCTGTCCCATCGGTTGCTCCTCCGTCCCTTTCATCCGGGGGCGGATATTAGTCGCAATGAACCTTCACGCGTAGACAAAAGCGATGCCGGGACGGCCGCTGCCGTCGACCGCTCAACCGGCGCGCGAGACAGCAGCGCCGTGTTCGCGCGGCCGTGGTGGTTTTGGTGTCAAGGGCGCGTTGGCGCCGAAACGGCCTGTGCAGGGATCTGGGGACGTGATGATGACGCCTTCGCCTGTCGATCGACCACACGCTGAAGAAGACCACGCACATCGATGTCGGGCGGAAGCGCGACGCCGCGCCCGGGCCCTGGCACCTTCAGCTCTTCAAGGGTGAAGTCCATGCGTGCTTCATAGGTTCGCTCGATCTGGTTGCGCAGGCCCTGTTGCGCTGCGTACCATGACGCCTTCGTCGTATCGTCGCGGCATGTTGCAAGTTCCGCCGCTTCACTTGCGCCCCATCGTCGCTCTATGCAGTGATAGGGATCGAAGGACATCTGGAACAGACGCTTTCTCATCTGTTCGTACGTCATCTGCACGGGTGCGCCATTCGATCGAACGTAGGAGAGCGTGCACGTCGCCGCTTCCTCGTCATAGACCTTCAGCAAGGCGGCTGCGAGGTTGCTGCCACCGAACCTGATGCGCTTGTCACCTGATGCATGCCAGTCAAGGAAGCGCTCGACCTGCTGGTACAGTTCCTGGAACGAGGCCTTGAGACGGGCGTCGCGCGAGGGGGTTGAAAATTCCTCCCACTCGCCCTCGGTGCCATAGATGTTCGGCGGCAGGCGGCCCGGTTGCCCCTTGTTCTGGATGCCGGCCTTGATCGCAAGGTCTACAGCCTCGGCGCGGTAGCGCAGGTCCTCGCAGTTGGCGCGCACCATGTTGCGGACCTCCTGGAGCGGCTCGAAAACGAGCGAGCCGCCGCCCATCCGGGCGCGAACGTAGTCATAGTAATCGACGACCTGTCCATCGACCGTGAAGGCGCCCGACTTCCACTGGCGATCTTCCGGCCGGGCGACGTTGCCGAAGAACTGCTCGGTCGAGAAGTCCGGCAGGTCCGCGTTGCGGGTGAATTCCATCTTGCCGCCGAGCAGCGTGCCATCTGGAGACCGCGTCGCTCCGACAAGGCGCATGGGTCGCCAGTTCTTGAAGCCTGCCCCCATGCCCGGGTAGGACCGCACGAATTTCTTGCCGTAGGTTCCGCGGGTGAGCGTGTTGTCTGGATGGGCGTCGATAAACAGAATGCGACCGTCGTCCTCGACCTTGTAGACAATGGCGACGTGACCATTCGGATCATAGAGAACGGTTCCGGGCCTGACCGATTTGCGATCCATGCGTACGGGGTAGAGGTCGGTGCCTTCCATGTCTGGGTGAAGGCGGAACATGGCTGAGGAGATGCCATTGCGGACATCGACCAGCAGGGCACGGCCGCTGGTCGTTCCTGTAACGATGTCACGACGCGCGGCGATGCTGTTGCCGCTTGCGGTGTAGCGGATGTCCCGGGTCGCGCCTCGCGGTGAAACGGCGGATATGTAAGAGAAAGGCAGGCCCCGTTTCCAGGCGTAGTAGGCACGCAGGAAATACGGGAGGTCGGCGCAGTCGGCAGCGAAAAAGGTGCCCGGCGGGTCGGTGCGTGCGAACGGGTTCGCCGCAATTTTCATGCAGCGGTCCACAGTGTTGCAGCGAGAATTTCCGATGGCCTCGATGAATTCCTCGTAGCCGCGCTCGTCGGCATCGGACCAAGCCTCGCGGGTTACCTTGATCGAGGTACCGGTGTTCTGGGCCATGGCGGCGCCTGCGAAAAGCAGAAGCGTTGCGCCAATGCAAACTGCGCTGGCCAGACGGCCAGTCAAATCCTGAAGACGCACCGTCTCTCACCCCCGCTCGAGCCGCACACTTGCCAAACATGGTAATGTTTCGGGCCGCCGCGTCAACAATTTGGGGAACGAGGGATGGAGAGTTCGGTGCCTGGTTGCGCTTCGGACACGTTTTCGTGAACGTCCCACCGACCTGTCGACCAGAGGCTTTACTAGTGTTATCTTCGTACTATATTGATGTCCATGATACCGAGGGTTAGCTTCAAAAGGTGATATGCGCCGGGTCCACCCGGCGGGAGCGATGCGTGACGGCGACTGACGCACACCTGAAGAAGTTCCGGAAGGAACTCCATGGCGGCATTGCCGCCATGGTGCTCCTGGCCCTGCTCAACCGGACGGGGAAGGAAATGTACGGCTACCAGATTGCCAAGGAGATCTCTGCGAACGCGGGCGGCGCCTCGTTCCTGAAGCAAGGTGCGATCTACCCCGTCTTACGCTCGCTGCATGCCTCGGGGCTGCTGAACAGCCGTGTCGAGGTGTCCACGTCCGGACCGCCCCGACGCTACTACTCGATCTCCGCGGATGGGCGGGCGGTGCTGCATGCCTGGCGAGAGGTCTGGGACGACTTGCGGAAATTCGTGGATCCGCTCGTGGAGCCTGCGTCGTCCTCCGGAGGTCCTTCCCATGGCTGACACCGGCACCCAGCAAACCGCTCCAACAACCATCGCCGCCTATCTCGAGGCGCTGCGCGTTTGCCTCAAGGGCCAGCCAGCTGCGCTCGTGCTCGATGCGCTGGCGGATGCCGAGGAATATCTGCGTGCAGAGCGTGCCGCGTCGGACGGTGAGAGCGAAGAAGCCGTGCTGGTGCGCGTCATTGAAACCTATGGGTCACCACGCGAGGTGGCAGAGGAGTACATCACCATGGAAAAGGCCACTTCCAGTCCATTTCCCGCGCGCGAAGAGACCGCTGACGATGCCAATCGCGGCCCGGGCTTCTTCGGCGTGCTCGTCGATCCGGCCGCCTATGGCGCACTGATCTACATGATGCTGTCGCTGGCGACCGGCATCTTCTATTTCACCTGGGTGGTGACGGGCCTCAGCCTGTCCTTGGGGCTTGCCATCCTGATCATCGGCATCCCGTTCTTCCTGCTCTTTATCGGCTCCGTTCGTGTCATCAGCTGGGTCGAGGGACGGATTGTCGAGACGCTGCTGGGCGTGCGCATGCCGCGACGCCTGCCCGCGGCGGAACTCGAGGGATCACTCTGGCCCAGGATCAAGCATGCGCTGACGGATGCGCGGACCTGGGGATCGATGTTCTACATGCTGCTGCAGCTTCCGCTGGGGATCATCTACTTCACACTCTCGGTCACGTTCGGTGTCACCTCTGGTGCCATGATCGCCGGCGGGATCCACCAGCTTGCCACGGGGCAGGATCACATCAAGCTGGCGGGAGAGCCTGCCATTGATGCCTTCCTCAACACGCCGCCAGGGCTGGTCCTGCTGGTCATCGCGGGCTTGCTTGGCGTCCTTCTGACATTGCATCTGGCCCGCGCTCTTGGCATCGTCCATGGAAAGGTCGCCGAGATGTTGCTCGTGCGCGCCTGAGGAAGGTTTTCCTGCATGACGCATCACGACACCGACCAGAAGCTTTCGGATAGCGACTATGCGGAACAGCTGGTCGAACTGCAGATCGAACTGGTCAAGTTCCAGCGCGCCCTGATTTCAAATGGCCAAAGGGTCGCGGTCGTGATCGAGGGACGGGATGGCGCGGGCAAGGATGGAACAATCAAGCGCATCGTCGAGCATCTCAGCCCCCGTGAAACGCGCGTCGTCGCCCTGAACAAGCCAAGCGACCGGGATCGTTCGTCCTGGTACTTCCAGCGCTATGCGGCGCATCTGCCGGCCGGCGGGGAGTTCGTGCTGTTCAACCGCTCCTGGTACAACCGGGCGGGTGTCGAGCGCGTGATGGGCTTCTGCACGGACGCGGAATACAAGTCGTTTCTTCACGAGGCGCCGCGCTTCGAGTCCATGCTGGTGCGCTCCGACATCAAGCTGTTCAAGTACTATCTCGACATCTCCAAGGAAGAACAAAAAGAACGGCTGGCCGAGCGACGTCGCAACCCGCTGAAACAGTGGAAGATCAGCCCGATCGATGCAGTGGCGATTCGAAAATGGGACGCCTATTCGCAGGCGCGTGATGCCATGCTTTCACGGACCAGCCATGCGGACGCGCCCTGGTACGTGGTCAAGGCCGACCGCAAGAAGATGGCGCGACTGAACATCATCCGGCACTTCCTGTCGGTGAATGACTATGCGGACAAGGCTTCCAAACTGCTTAAGTTTGATCCGGAGGTCGTGTTCAAGGCTGATGCCAAGAGCCTGCGAAACGGGCGTCTTGCGCCCTGACGCTCGGGCGAGTTCACGACCTCAGGACAAAGTCTTCCTCGGTATAGTCCTCGACCAGCCAGGTTTTGCTGGCTTCGGCACCATCCGGATCGAGAACCATCTCGATGCGCTCGACGAGGCGTTCGATGTCCACGGGCTTGGACAGGTAGCTGTCGACGCCCAACCGTTCGGCTTCGGCGATGTCCGCGTCACTGCGCGAGGCGGTGAGCACGATGACCCGCGTTGAACTGAGGCGTGGATTGGCCCTGATCCCCTGCAGCACATGCAGGCCGTCAAGGCTTGGCATGCGCAGGTCGAGCAGCAAAAGGTCGTAGGTGCGCTGCGTCGCCATGGCCAGCGCCTGGGCGCCATCCGTCGCGATGTCATGCGTGAATTCCGTGCCCTCGAGCCGTGCCATCAGCAACTGCCGGAACAGCAGGTCATCGTCAGCGATGAGAATATGCCTTGTCATGACGCACGCGCCCATTTTGCAGTCGTCATTACACGCGACCAAAGGTGAATTTCAGGTTATGGCGCTCAGTATTGGCTGATTTCTGCGCCTGCACCCCACAGACGGCTTTGCATCAAAGGCTCTGCGCCGCGCGGCGCAAGGCCTTGGCCAGCCCTGTCTGCGCCGTGATCACGACGTGCGCGAGGCCGAGCCATTGCGCAAGATGAAGTAGTTTCGGGGACAGCTCTGCTGCAACTTCATCGGTGCAAAGACCGTGTTCAACGTGCCCGGCTTGCACGCGCAGGGCACCTGCCATGCGATCGGCCTTGAGGTCGACGCGGGCTACGAGCCTGTCGCCCATCAGGAAGGGCATCACATAATATCCGTGCGAGCGTTGCTCGCGCGGCGTGTAGAAGGCCAGCCGGTAGTGAAAGCCGAACAGCCTTTCTGTCCGCGGGCGGCACCAGATGAGCGAGTCGAACGGGGACAGGAGGGCGGACGCCGTGACAGCCTCCGTCCGCGCCCCACGCGCAAGCCAGGCCTGGTGCTTCCATCCTTCGACGGTGACAGGCTGCAGGTCGCCGGCCTCGACGAGTTCGGCGAGCCGCGCCTTGGTATCGTCCGCTGGCAGGCGGAAATAGTCGCGCAGGTCCTGCACTGTCGCAATGCCGCAGGCGTGCGCGGCCTGGCGCAGAAGCTGGGCTTGCGCCTCGGCGCGGCTGGGTTGGGACTGGGCCAGGATGCGTGGGGGCAACACGCGCTCAGGCAGGTCATAGAGGCGCTGGAAGCCGCGCCTTCCCGCGGACGTGAGGTCTCCTACCCAGAAAAGATACTCGAGCGCGCGCTTGGTCTCGCTCCAGCCCCACCAGGCGCCTGACGGCCTTTCGCCGAACCCGAGATCACCAGCCGCGATGGGGCCGCGGTCGCGCACTTCGTCGAAGATGCGCTTCACGAATGGCCGCTTGTCGCGCGCAAAGGTCGCAATGCTGCTCCAGATGCCGCGCCCTGCGCGGGCTTCGTCCATGCGCCAGCGCAAGCGGGCCCACGTCTCGACAGGCAGGAGCGAGGCTTCATGGCCCCAATACTCAAAGAGTGCGCGTGGCGCTTTGGCGGCCATGCGATCGAGCAGGTCACGGTCATAGGGCCCGATGCGGGAGAACAGGGGCAGATAATGGGATCGGACAAGTACGTTCACGCTGTCGAGCTGCAGGACCCCGAGCTGTCGGACGGCCGCCATCACCTGCGCGCGGCCCGGTTCGGCGACCGACGGCATGCCAAAGCCTTGGGCCCGCAATGCAATACGCCGGGCTTCGGCCGCCGAAAGTGCCTGCGGGCGCGCCGCTGCTGATCGCGTCATTTTCCCCCGTGTGTGCCGTCCCTGCCCCCCGATCCCGGGGCGCGCGACCTTAGAGCGTGATCCTTCGCTTGTGTTCATGCGTTATACCATCGCACAATTTCTTATCGCGACCGCAAAGAGGACTCGCCCGTGAACCATATCAACCGGCGCATGGCCCTGAGGAGCCTGGCCTTGACTGGCGCTGCCGGCGTCGGGCTTGCCGGCTGCTCAAGGCTTGAACTTTTCGATGCAATCACGCCCCGCGACGATGGGGCCTCGCGTGTTGCCTCGGGCATTTCCTATGGCCCCGATCCGCGCCAGAAGCTCGACGTCTATGCCCCGCAGGACGCAAGGGGGGCGCCGGTGGTGGTGTTCTTCTATGGCGGTTCGTGGAACTCGGGCGAGCGTGTGGACTACGGGTTCCTTGGTACGGCGTTGGCCGCGCAAGGGTTCATTACCGTGCTGCCCGATTACCGGCTTGTGCCCGACGCGCGATTTCCTGCCTTCGTCGAAGACGGCGCTGCTGCGACGGCCTGGGCCCAGAGAGAAATCTCTGCGTTCGGAGGCGATGGGCAGCGTATCGTGGTTTCGGGTCATTCGGCGGGCGCCTACATCGCTTCGATGGTGGCGCTGGCGCCGTCCTACCTGCAACAGGCGGGTTCGCGCGAACAGCCGCGCGGTTTTGCCGGGCTGGCGGGCCCCTATGACTTCATGCCCTTTCAGTATCGATCCATCATCGATGCCTTCGGGTCATGGCCGCGTCCTGTCGAGACGCAGCCGGTTGCATACGTGAGGCCCGGCGCGCCGCCGGCGCTGTTGCTGCAGGGCGCCGAAGACACAACAGTGCCGCCGCGCCATGCCAAGACACTAGCCGAGCGGCTGAAGGCGGCTGGCAACGACGTGGAGCTCGTGATCTATGACGGCGTCGACCACATCGACATCATGATCTCGCTCTCGTGGCTGCTTAGGGACCGCGCCAACACGCTGGCCGATCTCTCGCGCTTTGTTCGGCGGGTGACGGCGTAGCACGCCGTGTGCGCTGTTTTGTCCTGATACCAAAAAAACGCCGCCCGGGGGTTGCCGGGCGGCGAAGGCGGCGCAGGCTGCAGGAGGATCACCAGCGCTACGCCCGTATCTCCGGGACTATTTCCGGAAGGACAACTCGACGCCGAACATCTGCGGCTCGTTGTAGTAGTCGTTCGACAGCACGTTCTGCAGCCGATAGATTTCATCGGATAGATTGCGTCCGAAGACCGAGAGCCGCCACATGTCGCTCGAGATGCCGAGGCGCGCATCGTAGAGCGTGTAGCCATCAAACCCGCGCGAATTGTCTGCGTTCTCGAAGCCCCCATAGGCGGTCTGCATGCTGCCAGCCAGGTGCGCGCTGACGCCCTGCCATAGCGGGATGAAGTAAGCAGCTGATGCGGCCATCTGAATATCGCGCAAGCGCGGCACCTGCCTGCCGTTCAGATCGACGAGGTCTGGAACACCGTCTCCGTTCGTATCGATCAGGGTGAAACTCCCGGACTCGAACTGGCCGTCCTGCGTGGCGGCACTGACGCTCAGGAACATTCGACCTGGGCCCACATCGAAGCGGGTCCTCGCTTCAGCCTCTATTCCCCAGGAGTTTGCATTACCGGCGTTGTCGAGCAGCAGCCCGCGCGATGCGGGCGAGGGAGCCGTCACAACCTGGATGTTTTTCGTTTCCGTGTAGTACGCTGCCACGTCAAGCGAGACGATCTCCAGCAGACGCCCCTTCCAGCCCATCTCGTACGAATAGGCGTATTCCGGGTCGTAGGCGATCAAACCCTGCAGGTCGGCCCGCGGCAAGCCATTGGGAGGCGTGTTGTTGAAGCCACCCGGGCGGAAGCCGGTTGCAAAACGGGCATAGGCAGTATCGGTTGCATTGATGTCCCATTTCATGGTCGCTGCCGGCGTCAGGCGGGTCCAGGACTCGCCCTGGTCAAACCGGAGCGTGTCGCGGCTGATGCCGCCATCTGCCACGCAGTCGGGTGTGCCGGAAATGGACGGTGGACAAAATTGTGCTGGCTGGCCGAGCACGAGGATCTCTGTCAGACGACCGGCGGGCGCAGCGCCTGGGCCGAAGTAGACAAGCGGGTCCTGCGAGTAGCGCTGGAACTGATAGTCCTTGTTGTCCTGCTGAAGGCGCGCTTCGAGGCCCAGCGTTACGTCTTCCGAAAGATCGTAATCGATCGACCCGAAAATCGAATAGGATCTCAACTCCTCGGTGAACGCGTCATTGTTGAGGTTCTGGCGCGCTGTGGAGAGCGCCGTACCCACCTGAAGGCCTGTCAATGCGACGCCCAAGGGACCGGCGTCAGGGTTTGCTGCAACGCCGCCGCCCGGAGTGCAGCCAGCAACGAAGACGGGTCCACCACTCGTTGCATAGGACGGGCAGAGGCCACCCGTGTTGTTAGCGACGCTGGCCTTGTACATCTGTGCCTCGACCCCGACAAGCCAACGAAACCTTGTGTCACCCTTCGAGGTAACGAACAGTTCTGCGCCCGACCTTTCGAAATCTTCGCTCTGTGCTGCGGCGAGATCTACGAGCTGTCCATTCAGCGTGTAGCCTGCGATGCCGTTGAAGTGATCGAGATCCTCGTTCGTGCGTGATGCGTCGCGAACGCGGTTGTTGATCTTCAGCGACACATTACCGAACCCGGCGTCGAATTCACCGGTGATGTAGACTGAATCCTCCCGAACATCGGTATAGCCCTCGCGGTTCATGAAATTCCGCGTGTAGATATCGGGGTCGATGACGAAGCCGCCCGCGCCGGCGGGTGCCGTCGCGCGGTATCCCAAGCTTGCAAAGCCGGGCGTGGTGCTGTCGTAGAGTTCGTAGGTGATGCGCAAGGTTGCCTTGTCCGAGGGCTTTGCCTGCAGTGCAATGCGAGCACCACCAAAGCTGCGACTGTCGACCGTGTTGCCCGTTGTCAGGTTGACGATGGAACCGTCGGTCTGGTCGTCGATCAAACCGGCTACCCGAAGGTTCAGCACGTCATCGAGAACCGGCGTGTTGATGACAGCCTCGAAGCCCGTGCGCTCGGTATCCTGCCAGCCAAGCTTTCCGTAGATGCTGAAGATGTCAGAGGGCGCGTTCGTGACGACATTGACCGCACCGCCCACGGAATTGCGTCCGTACAGCGCGCCCTGTGGCCCGCGCATGACTTCGAGGCGATCTATGTCGAGCAGGTCCAGACGATTGAGCGACCGTCCGCCAAAACCGCCACCAGCCGCATAATGCCCGTCCTTAAATAACCCAGTCGATGTTTCGGAGAAACCGAGGCGGCCGCCACCCTGCCCGCGCATCGAGAAGTCGTTCAGGTACTCGGGGCCGGAGCTGACAAGTGTCGCACCGGGCACCTGGCGCACATAATCCTGAATGCCGTCGACAACCAGGTTCTCCTTTTGCTGGCTGGTGATGGCCGTGACAGCTCCTGGCACGTCGCGCGCCTGTTCGGCGCGCTTGCGTGCTGTCACCGTTACCTTTTCGACCGTTTCGGAGGCCTGGGCTTCAGTAGACGAGGGCGTGGCCGCCTCTTGGGCGTGCGCGGCTCCCTGCGTCGCCATGATTGCCAGGGCGCACGCGCCCGTCATCAGCATCGTTTTCATCAGCATCCCTCTTTCGTTTCTTGCCCCGGACCGGCAGGTGGTCTCGTGCCAGCCTGCTCACCCCCTATATTGTCGACAATTACATCGACTCTTCGTGCAGCACAACCCCGGCTCGGGATCCTTGCTGAAATGGCCTGACCGTGTTGTTTTTCAGCACCGTCCTCGCATTTTTGTACACTCTCGACGGGGCTGCCCGGGGCCCATTTACTCGTATTGTCTACGATTTTTTCTCTAATCAGTCCGTTGAAGCAGGATCCTACGCACCTGCGCGCAGAAAGGGTTTGCTCCACTGGCTCGCAACCATTGCACGGTCGCGGCCCACATCGACCCGATCTGTCATGCATCCAGGGTCTGCGTGAGCGGTGGGTCGCGCCCGGGATTACCGCCGGGCCGACTTCAGGAATGACCAGATGACTTCGGCGCTCTCGATGTCGTGGTTCTGGGGCCCGAGCATCCGCACGATCGGCCCGCCGCCCTCAACCCTCGACAGGGATGGCTGCCAGTGCCCCCCACCGTTGACACGGTAGACAACCAGCGGGGCTCCCTTGCAAGACGAGGGCTCCAGGCGCGTTACCGTCGTTCCGTCGCTGGCGTTCAGGTCGGCCATTGGAGCCTCGGTCGCCGGAAGGGTACAGCCATTCACCTGCGCCCAGAATGCGACTGTCTCGGGCACGGTCGTCATCGGGTCCCGGGGCCGGTTGGCCATGGGCCCTGTCGGTGCGCCTTCGTATGGCATCAGAGGATCGGCGGTCCCCGCGATCATGATCAAGGGCACCGGCCTTGCCGGCTTGCAGGATTCACGGAGTGCCACCGGCATCTTTGAAATGGTTGGCGCGATCCCCGCGACAGCCCCGGCGCGCTCGCATGCAAACCGGAACGACATCAACCCGCCATTGGAAGCGCCAGACACATAGACGCGCGCCGCGTCTGCAAGATCCCTGGCGACCGTGTCGGCGATCACTGCTTCAAGGAAGGCCACATCGTCGGCGGTCGAGACTTTCCCAGAGATTGTCTGCTTGCGGCCATCGTTCCACTGATTGTCGATGCCTTGGGGCGCGGCCAGGATGAAACCTTCCCGGTTAGCGATACCGGCCCAGGCGCCGCGGGCAAAGATATCGGTGGCGGGCCGCGTGCCGCCATGCAGGACGATGAGGAGCGGCTGCAGGCCGGTCGCCTGTGCTGGGAGCTGGACGAGGTATTCCCGTTCGATCCCCCCTACGTTCAGCGTTCGCCGCACAGCGTCAGCACGTGCGGCAGTCACGACGCCGACGGCCATCACGAGCAGCAGCGCCACAAACTGACTTGCACGTCCGAAAATCAACATGCCTTGCCCCACTCTTTTGACACTTCTCGATGAGATCTATATTGTCGACAATCTCAAAAGGGATCAAGGGTCTTAGCCAGTGAAGGGGTTCGACACGTCATTCATGTCCCGGCGCACGCTGATGGCGATGTCGGCGGGTCTTCTCGGAGGCGCACTCATCCCCAACGCCCGATCTGAACCTGCCCTGCCCAGCGGTGACATGATGTTCGCGGATGTCGAGGCCTATGCGGCTCTTGGGGATCATCGAACGGCGTCGCCGGGAGATGCTGCGACGACCGCGTGGTTGCGCAAGCGCCTCGAAAGCGCCGGCTTGACGGTCGACGTGCACGCGTTTGAGTGGGCTCGATACATCCCCGAGGCCTGCGCCCTTACGTTTGGCGGCACGTCGATTGACTGCCTGCCGGCGTGGCAACCCACCTCGACACCGCGCAATGGCCTGACGGCGAGGCTTGTTCACGCCGCGGACGCCGCCAGCGTCAAAGACTCGATCGCTCTGGTCACGATCCCCTACTCGCCAGCAGGATCGTTCCACGCCAAGGGACAATCGGAGCCGGTGCTGGGAGCGATCGCCGCCGGTGCCTCTGCGGTCGTCGCACTGACCGACGGGCCAACAGGCGACGTGATCGCCATGAACGCCGCGCCGGACCTTCGCTGGGCGGTGCCCGTGGTCCTGACGGGCAGCAAGAACAAGCCGGTTCTTGAACGTGCTGCCGATGAAGGGACCCTTGCGACCCTCGTTTCTTCAGGACGTGTGGACGGTGCAGCGAGGGCCGAGAATGTCATCGCGCGGAAACCCGGTAGCGGCAAGACCATTGTCATCTCGACGCCGAAGAGCGGCTGGTTCCGGTGCGCCGGCGAACGCGGGAGCGGCATCGCGGTTTTCCTTGCACTGGCGACATGGGCGGCACGGTCGGTCGGGAACCCGATGCTTTTTCTGTCGACCTCGGGCCACGAATTCGAAGGTGCCGGTGCAAAGCTTTTCCTGAAGGGTGCCGCTCCCGCCGCAGGCGATGTCGGGCTGTGGCTGCATATCGGCGCCAACGTCGCCTGCAACGCCGTCGAGGTTACCGCCAATGGCCCTCGCCGGCTCGACGGCCCATCGAAACAGCGCGGATTGATGGCGCATCAGGCCCTCCATCCCGTCATCGCGGAGGCGTTCCGCGGACAGGCGGGATACGAGACCCCGCAGCCGCCCGACCCTGCACGGGCCCCGGGCGAAACAGGCATATTTCTTGCCGCAGGCTATGAACCGCTCATCGGCATGGTCGGCGCCCATCCGTTGCACCACACACCGGTCGACCTTCCGCATGTCGCCACGTCGCCCGAGCAACTGGCCAGCGTCGCCACTGCGCTGTCACGGATCATCTCTTCGGTTTCGGCGAGGCCTTAGGTCTCGCGGTCGTTTCATTAAGGGAGGTCTCGTGCTGCATCGGCATCTTGTGAAAGGCGTATGTGGCGCATTGTTCCTGTTCGCCGCCGCCCCCCTGCTCGCGAAGAGCTGGGACCCGGCTGTTGGTGCGTTTGAACATGCAGATTCGGCGCGAACCGGGGTGTTTGCAGATGCCGCTCCATTTGCAGCCTCGGTGGGCGATCCTCAAGCGTCGACAGTCGCAGAGCTGCCAGGACTCTGGAGTGTCGCCATTGACAGCATGAACCGGGTTTTTGCCTTTGCCGGTGTTGTCGGAGATCTTTCCTCAGCCAAACCATTTGTGAGCCAACTGGACCCCATAAACCGTCGCGAACTGTGGCGCACGATATTGCCCATGGTCGAGGGCAAGGATGTCTGGATCTATCCGGGCGGGATTGGCATTCACGCCAATGGCTACATCTATGTCGCCTATGCCGCGCGGCTTGCAAAGCTCGACCCGGCAAGTGGCAAGGTTCTGTCGTTCATCGACCTGCCGACACCCAATGGATTGGCCCATAGTACTTACAATGGATTTATCGTGCTCGACGATGGCATGATCCTGACTAAATCTCACCATCGCAAAGCCGATTGCCCGATACAGGGCTACAGAGCCTTCATCATCTGTGGGGTCGACGGCTTGCCTGCGTCGGCATTGGTGATGGTCGATCCAGATACGATGAAGATCGTTTGGACAGGCAAAGCAGAAGAGTTAATTGGTGGACGGATCACCGCCACCCTGTTTCGCAATCAGGAATTTATCTATCTGGCGGGGCTCGACAAACTTTACAGGATGCGCCGTGTAGGAACACGGCTGGAGCCAGACAGAGGATGGGGTCCTGTTACCTACCGTGAGGGAAAAGAAACTCCGGGGACTGCCGCAATCGGCTTCGGTGACTTCGTCGTGATACAGACCAATGCTCTGCCCACCAGTGCGCCGATGCGGATCACCGCGGTGTCACAGGCCGACGCCGCGAGGCGGTTCTCGGCTCACCCATTTGCGGGTTCGAATGTCAAATGGTCGTTCACACCCTCAAAGGCATCGTCGGACTGGGCAGCGCGGCGGGTTTATACCAGCGAAGCGTATGGCGGTTTTGCCGCACTGGATTTTGATCCGAAAGCGGGGTTCTCCGTCGCGTGGAAGGTCGAACAGTACACCGGCTCTTTCATCACGTTGCTGGGAGGCGAGGCGGAGCGAGCCGTGGTCGCGACCGACATGGGCGTCGCGGAGGCGGATGATTACGGCGCACCCAAACATCGACAAGAGAGTTTGATTTGGCGACGGGCTTCCGATGGCAAAGAACTGGGACGGGCCGAAAAGCTGCCACGTAACTTCGGCCTGACGGTGACACCAAGCGTGAACGGCGAAATCTACTACGCGACTGGAGCGAAGGGGCTTTGGTTAATTACGCCGCCATCGGGCAATGCCGTGAGGTGAGTCCTCCAAAGCCGGCATGCATCGCAACCATGATTCTCTTATTCGTTGCGTTTGATCGGGGCGTGGGTTTCCGCCCCCCCCCTGACTGTCACGGCCGCGGCGCGTTGCCTCCGCCGGGTTGCGCAATGGCAGGCCTATGATAAAGGATCAGGACGATGCCTGACACACGTTCGAAATCCAATGCGGCTACGTCCGCGGTCATGCCTTCAGCTCCGCGCGTATTTGAACCCGCCATCCAGTCACCTGCCGGGCGACTGCCACCCCATGTCATCCGCGTTGCCCATGGGCTGATGCAGGACATCGTGTCCGGACGCTACAAGCCTGGCGACTGGATCCGCGAGGAAGAAGTGGCCGCACGCTTTGACTGCAGCCGCGCGCCTGTCCGCGAAGCCCTGCGCTTGATCGAGATCGACGGGCTGATCGAGATGGTGCCCTGGCGTGGTGCCCGCGTGGTGACGCTGACACTGCATGAGATCGATGACCTCTATGTTCTGACCGGGGCCCTCATGGGCGTGGTTGCCCGTTTTGCAGCGAGCCATGCCAGCGAACAGGAGCTTGCCGAGTTCGACGCGCGGGTCGTTGCCCTTGAGACCGGGCAGGCGCGCGGCACATCCACTGGCGAGGAATTGCGCCTCGCCTTCGCGGCCGCGGCCTATCTGGGCGGAATCTGCGGGAGCCAGCGCGCCGCGTGGATGTTTCAGCGGGTTGGCAACCTCGCGTTCTGGCAGCACCGTTATGTCCTGCCGGCAAGTCTGCCGTGGAGGCGCAGCCAGATGGCGAACTGGAAGCAGCTCTCGGCTGCGCTTAAGGCACGAAACGAGCAAAAGGCTGAAGCCGTTGCCCAGCGGCTTGTCAACCAGTCGCGCGCCCTGGCGATCAAGCAGATGGAGGCGGAAGCTGCAGCGGTGCAGGCACGGGTTTCGGGGTCTCGGCGAGGAGCCGCTGACCGTGTCGGTCGCACCGCCGGCGAAGTCGCTCCACCCCAAGGTAAAAATGCTGCCAAATCTCCTTCAGGGAGAGGGCGTCGCGGCGTCGGATGATGACGGAATGTAGGGCAGCCTGTCCGGCAGCCAGTCGTTGACCATTCCTGTCATGCGTCGGCCGGCAAATGTCCCGGTCACGATGCGGCTCGGGCGCCAGGCGCCATAGATGCGCTGTCCGTAGACATAGCGCGCATCGGCCCTGCCCTCCAGGACCGTTCCGTCATCCAGTTTCACGCTGAACCGGCGCGATGCCGAAGGTGGTTCGATAGAGAAGCCCGTCGATCTGCGTGGCTTGCCGTCCTGGAAGACAATGCCCCCGGAGGATGCGGCGCCGTTGCCAGAGGACGGCACGCCGAGGATGAGCGTAAAGTTGATACGGTCGCCCCAGCCGCTGAAATAGACGAAGGGATCGACGAAGCGCGGCGTCTCCTGCTGCTGCTCGTGAAAGTGGCCCTGCGCCACGAGTGCCCTTGCGCGACCTGCGATCACGATCCGTGCATTGACCTTTCCCTTGATTTCGCTTCGGCCATCGAGGAGCCCGTCGGCGCTCGAGTGCGGCTGGAAGCCAGCTTCGATCGTCACAGGCACCCTCCCCGGCCCGTCGGGTGCGAAGGGATTGAGATGGAGGCCGAGGTTCAGGCGCATGCTGGCGCTGCCCGGCGCCGCGCGCGAACCGAGGCGCTCGAACGCGATGAAGGCCTCGCCCTGCGCTGATACGTATTGCACGCGATCGCCTTCGACGGCTGTTGCATCACGCGTGGCAACCCATGAAGGGTCCGTGAAGGAATAGACCTGGTGGCGATCAAAGACCTGCGCCCAGGCCCATGTCACGCCGGACTCCGGGTAGCGACAGAGCCGCACCAGAAAGCCCAACCGGGCGTCCGGCTCGAGTGCGGACATCAGGACGGACTCGCTCCGCGCGCGGGAACCGAACACCGGGCTCACGATCGAGCCCGCCTGTGCCGACAGCCCCGTCGCGCACGTGAGTAGGGGAACCGTGGACTTGAGCAAGGTTCTTCGGATCAAGTCTTTGCCAATCGAACTGTTGCTCATCCCCGCTCCGTCGGCCGCGCTTGGCCTGCAAAATAATCCGCTGAGCCGCCAGCCTGGAGACAACGCGCAGCGCGAACGCCGCTGCGCGACAGGACTGTCGCTGGCGGGAGCTGCGCCTCGCGACTGCCGAAAGGCGCTTCTGTTGACAGTGATTTTTTCATCAGCAATCATCCTTATTGTCGACAATTCAGGGGCCTCGTCAAGCCCGGCTAGATGCCGGCCAACGGGTCCGGAAACGTTGTTCCGTCGCCAATGAGGGGGTTGTCCATGAAGCGCGCTTTTCTATTTCTGGTCGCGCTCGGTGTTCTTGCAGGAGCCGTCACGCTCTTCTTTGGCTCAGCGGCTTCGGTTGCCGGCAAGCAGGAGCTCAGCCTGACACGTCCAGACGGCAACGCGGTGCCGGTCGTCGCCTATGCACCTGCCGGACAGGACTGCCAGGGTGTTGCAATCATCTCGCATGGTGCTGGCGGATCCAGATCGGGGCTCTCCTATCTGGGTGCATCCCTGTCGGGTCGCGGGTATCTGTCTGTGGTCGTGAGCCACCGGGAGAGCGGTTTTCGCGCCGTCCGCGAGCGCATGAGCGGATTGGACCTTCCCGGTGCCTTGGCAAAGCTGATCACTGATCCCTCAGCGTACCGGGCACGGTTCATGGATATCGCCGTCGCCAAAAGCTGGGCACAAGGCAAGTGCAGCGGGACGCGCTCCGTTTTGCTTGGCCACTCGATGGGGGCTGCCACGGTGATGATGGAGGCGGGAGCGCGCAACAAGCTTGGCTTGAGCGGCGGAGATGCGTTCGATGCCTATGTCGCCCTTTCGCCGCAGGGTGCGGGATCCATCTTCCCCGCGGATGCGTGGAGCGGGATCCGCAAGCCGGTGCTCACACTGACAGGGACCGAGGACAGCGAACTGGGCGGCGCCTCATGGACCACGCGCACAGAACCCTTCCGCAACATGCCGGCGGGTTGCAAGTGGCTTGGCGTCATCGACGGCGCCACGCATCTGAACCTTGCGGGGATCGGGTTCTCGGGCAGCGTAGAGGACCTTGTCACAGGAACGCTCAATGCCTTCCTCGACGGTGTTATGCGCAGCGATTGCAGCGCCCCCGTCAGGCGCCAGGGTATCACGATCGAGACGCGGTGAGACTGTTTGGGCGTTGACCACATCGACATCATGATCTCGCCCTTATCGCTGCTGAGGGACCGCGCCAACACGCTGGCCGATCTCTCGCGCTGTGTTGGCGGTCGAAACGGTGACAGGGACCGGCGCTGGCGCCAGTCCCTGCCGTGTCATGCGGGTGTTCCTCGAGAGGGCTACTGTCCCTGGCCGAGCGAGTAGCCGGGCTTGCCGTCGAACGTGTAGAGACCCTCGATCTTGACGAAGTCCGTTCCGCCCTGCGCGAGGCGCCGCAGCAGCTCGGCGATGGTCGCGTTGTTCAGTGACTTGCCTTCAGCGGCCATGTAGCGCACGCGCCAGTGGTCGGTGCAGAAGGTCTCGGGCAGGCCGTTGGGCCACACCTTGACCCCGCGGTTCGTGATCATGTCGAGCTTGAGCAGGCCGTCGAATGCCGCGGTGATCGGGCCGTTCATCTTCTTTGCGATGTCGGCTGCGCGCGCCTCGGGCTGGTCGATGAAGACATCGACACCCACCAGCTTCTTCTTCTCGCGCTTTGTGGTGCCCCTGTGCCCGGTGGCCAGCACGATGGGCTTGTCCTCATAGACGGCCGGCTTCAACGTCTGCGGCTTGCGGCCGAGGCGGGCGATGACCGCATCGGCGAAGCCCACGGTTCCCACCTTCTCGCGAGACTGGCCTTCCTCGAAGA
>CAZABH010000033.1:0-270 GCA_964483585.1 uncultured Flavobacteriaceae bacterium | reverse complement strand
CAGGCATTGTGCACCTTCTCCGCAACGTCGGGCTGGCCGAGATGGGCCATCATCTGCACGCCGGCCAGCAGCAGGCCCGTGGGATTGGCCTTGTCCTGACCCGCGATGCGGGGGGCAGAGCCGTGGATGGCCTCGAACATCGCGCAGTGCTCGCCGATGTTCGCAGAACCGGCGAGACCCACGGAACCGGCAACCTCGGCGGCCACGTCCGAAAGGATGTCGCCGTAGAGATTGGGCATCACGATCACGTCGAACGCCTCGGGCGTGTCG
>CAZABH010000032.1:0-36429 GCA_964483585.1 uncultured Flavobacteriaceae bacterium | reverse complement strand
AACACCCTGTTATCATTCGTAACCAATAATGCGTTACTGGTGCCAGTACTGTCATGGACGGCTAAAGCAAGTGATGAACTGTTAATATTATTACCTTTCACTGTTAGACGAGCTGCGGGATTGTTTAAACCTATTCCTAAATTTTCGTTACCAACGCTCCAAAATAACCTTTGATTATTCTGCGAAAGAATCCCGCTAGAACCTGCAAACAAAACACTTCCGTTCGTTGCTGAAGTAATGGTATCACCAATAGATATAGAGGAATTTCCACCACCACCAACACTATCCTTAATTGCGTATTCAATATTGTTTTTAGTGTAGAATATACTGTCAATGCCTGCCTTTCGGTAAATCGAATCAACTCCAAATGATTTATTCAGAAAGCAATAGCTATTTGATGCTATATTATAGCAGACTGAATCGCCATTTTGATATAGGCTATCAACAAAATTACCACCCGGACCACCTCCGCTTGACAAATACAAGCAATAATTTGTAATTCCATTTGAATAACAAATAGAGTCTGTTTTAATCCAAACACTATCTACAAATTCCGGCTGAACCCAAGTCATCGTTCCATTTCCTAATACATCTTTAATAATTTGACCTGAACCAACAGTACCTACATATAGGCGTGTAGTTGAATCTAATAAAACGGTATTAGTAAACCATTGTCTATTATTATTGGGTACTTGTGCAAAAGCTGCAAAAGAAATAAACAGTAATAATATTAAAGCCTTTATTCTCATTGGGTTTTAGTATTGAGTACACAAAATTTATTTTCTCCAAAATCGAAAGCAAATGTTAAAACTTTAGTAGTTGAGTTCCAGGTCCAATCATCGTAATCAACCATGTTTTGGCCAACGAATAATTGATAAGGAATTTTACTGCCGACATCAGGCAGCGAATAGGCCATTAAGCCAGCAACACATTGGAAAGTTATTGGTACCACCGTTCCTTTTTCAATCACTACAGGCGATTGTGTTGACTTGGTGCCAGAACTACCACTTCCTTTTTTCAAATACAAGCCTATTGAACTACTTGAAGATTTCTTGCAGCCATTATCTCCGCAGCTTTCTAAATTGCCTTTATACAATGGGTAGTCAGTTGCATTGGCCCGAAGGAATTTATCCATTCTTGCTTCTAACACTCTCACATCATCAAGCAACTCGTCTTTCAATGCTTTCACTCCGGCAAATTCTGCAGGCTTAGAACTAGGTGTTTCATTTCGCATTACACCCTGATTCGTGCTTCTGTAGGCACTCTTAAACGTGCTGGTGTGCTGCACTGCAATAGATAAATATTCCCAAAGGAAATTATCCCAAAGCGTTTGATATGCTGCTGTTGCGAACTTGTTTACCATAACCCAGCTGCCGGTATTCGTTGGTACAATATTTACAGTGCCATTAGCAAGGCATCTGTAATATTTGCCGTCATAAATAACAATATCATTAAGCTGAAAAGTAACAGTAGAATCATAATCAACATAATCAACGGCATCAGCTAATAAAGCAGCATAGAAATCACTTCCGAAGCAACCTTTATCATCTTCCAGAAAACGAAATTCAGCCTTGGTAATATGGCTGCAAATCAAATTCGGGTCGAAATTGTGGTCGACATGCGCTTTTTTAATTACTTCGTTGGGCGATATGAGTGTTTTTATTGCCAATATTATTGTTCCTGTACTATTTTACTTTCTGTTTTTGCTTTTACTTCAGTTATTAACTTCTTACCTCGTTCATCACCAATCTTATCTTGACCAAGATTCGTTCTTGCTTCATCAACAGTAAGTATGCTGTTCAAGTCTAAATCATTAAAGAATGATATTGGCGAACTGGTGCTCAATGTCAGCTCATGCCCTTTATATGGAGCATTCAGCCATTCGGCCATCATATAAAATATTGGATTGATGAACTTCTTTAAATCAAAAGTTTGATTCGGCTTAATGGTCAATTTGTTATAAATGCTGAACAGGTTCTGAATCTGCTTTGCATCATTAAGACCACCGGAAATAGGCACTCCAGCTAAAACAGGGTGCCAGCGGTGAGCTGTGTATATGCTTTGCCCACTATTCTCTTTCAAATCGATGAAATTTCCTTCATTGTCTTGATTGCCAAATTCATGAAAGAATGGTTTCATAGCTTCACTTTCAAAAATCTGCACCATGGCCGAACGATTGCCGTCTCTTTTCTTCTTTGTGTAGGTATCAAAGAAATCATCATAAAACTTCTCTTTCTCCGTATCTGTCATTCCATCTGGCGCAAAGAAAGCAGCGAAGAATTTCGGCATGAAATCACTGAAGAATCTTTCTATGTTGTGCCTGTCACTTTCATATTCTAACTGTGCCGGAATCTTTGCAGCAATAAATAATGGCAAGCCATAGAAGTCCCTGCCAATAGAATAACTCTTTACATGAATGACCGTTCTTTCACTTCCGTTTATAACCTCCCATTCAGGATATAAGGGCAATTTTACAGGCTCTTTTTCTACTGTAGAGATATCGGCCCAATCTTGAGCAACATATACATGTGTGGGTGTTGCATCTGGTGTATTTACATCAGCAAATAAACATTTATGAAAATCGTGTACATAAACAGAAAAGAAGCGTTTTCCATTAATATCGCCACGAACTAATTCAATAAACGCATTTCCAGAGGTTTCTAAATTTACCCGGGCCTTTATTCCAATATCTAAAAGCGAATCACCTTCGTTATTGATGTCATACAAATCGTTCTCAACCGCCTCAATTACTTCATCAGCAACAACAGCTTTTTCTTTCTTGCTTTGAGTCTTTACGATGGTTTGTGTTTTCCCTACAGAAATTCCAAAGCCATCAGAATAACCATACTCAGCCTTAGTATAAATACAATTTCGGTGTGTTGGTGAAATCTCTGACAATGCCAGGAGTGATAAAGCAAAATCATTTCTGCCCGTGTAATAAGGTATTGTTTTAAACTTACTCCAACCGCCTTTTTCTCCTGCCTTTCCATCGGAAGGCAATTTTACTTCAGGCTCTTTGAACAAGTTTACAACTCTTGTAAGAAATGGCTTTTTCTTTTCGTTGTTCAAACTATTTTATTTTAACAAGCTGCTCTAGGTATTCCGGGTTGTTTTTGAATTTCTCTACAAACTCCTCCAACTTTTCCTGTGGAGTTTCTTTGCGTAATTCTAATTTGAAATCAGTGGCATGTACATCACATTCCTTTATTACTGTGATGGTTTTTTTTTGATCAACATTGTTTGCTTTGGCCATCCTTTAATTTTTTATTAGGTAAAAAAGCCCGCCCAATAGTGAGCGGGCTTTTTTTAGTGTTATTATAAACTTTTTATTAAACCGGAATACTTCCTTCAGCAATGGTTGATTCTATTGCATATCTTCCTACTTTGCCTTCAAATGCTGTTGTAATTTGGTTTGAGTCCGCCTCAGCATCTGCGCCAGTAACTGCGCCATCAGAAGCGGCCGGATAAATTCCTGTAATAGAGTAAGTGCCTCCTGAAAATACTTTCACACCAGCTAACCAAAATTTACCATTATTATCTTTTACTATAGCAACTAAACCGCATATAGCACACGCATCTAATGCGTTTATAGCTTGAAGAAGCGTTGTTTTAATTTTTGGATTTGTAAACTGCAATGTATGCTTTATAAATGGCGCTCGTTTAACGATTGTTTTTGGCTGGCTGAAAAAGGCAGTATCTGGTTCAAACTTCCATTTATAAAAAACCTTGGTCGACACCATTGTTATGGCTGTTAATATGCCGCTAGTTATCGTTAAAGAAGCAATATCAGATTTCGATGCAAACCATATAGTGTCAATCCCTGCAATACTTCCATCTGTATCGCATGTTTCATCCCATCCAACTAAAGAGCAAGTTGATAAATGCCCATTAGGGAAGTAATGGAAGTAATATCCATGTGCGAATGCGCCTAACATGGCCATCGGAATATAAAATGATACTACTCCTGTAGCTGCTGTCGATAATATGCCTAAGACAAAGATTAATGTTAGGGCTATAGAGAGGAAATTTTTAAGGTTTTTCATGTTTATCTGAAGTATTTAATTACAAATCATTTATTTCAAAAGCATTAATTATTTAGCATAAACAGCCAAATCCGGGAATGCCAATTTCGCTCCGCCAAATCTCAAATTACCTTGGGTGTAGATATTCTTTTGGTGAATATCTGTGTAGATTCTTAGGCTAACATCTTGGCTGGTCAAATCTGTCGCAACAGTTAAGTTGTCGGCATAAGTTAAGATTGCTCTGTGTGGGGCTGTTAATCCAAATGAATTCTGCAATTCCGCATCCCATTCAGGGTGAGCGATGATTGGAATGCCATTCCAAGTCAAGAAAGTGCCAACACCTTCTACAATTAAAGTATGTGCCTGCTCAGTGCCTAAAGCCTGTAAGTATTTGCGGTAATTCTCTTTAATGTCATGGGTTACATGAATCTCATGCATTGATGGCTCATTTTCAAAACCAATGAAAACAAGTTTTCTGTTCAACCATAAAGCCTCGAACAATGCAACTGAATCACCTGAACCTAAAGCTGTTCCTGAATTAGCATTTAACAATACTAATTTACCTTTGGCAACGTCTAAATCCATGTTTGGAAATAATCCTTTTTCGCAACGGTCATAGAATCCGTCAGCTTCGGTTGCTCCGGGATTAGCAAAAGAAGAAATCAAAAACAAATCATTAGCAAGGCCTTTGGCAACTTGTTCAGCCATTGCAGCTTGTAATTGTTTTGCTTCAGGAGTAGCATTTGGATCCCAAATACCATCGCCTTGGCCGGTAAGAACTTTCTCCCAACAAGTGTCGAATATTTCATCAGCACATTGTTTCATTTCAATCTTCAAGCGGCAAACAGCAATCTCACGAGGTGTTAAAGGCAATTGGCCTTTAGGGGTAAAATCGCAGTTATCATTATTCTGAACAAACTTGGAAGGCGCGCCTAAGAAGTACATCTTAGCTTTGTCTTTTACGTTTTTCAAAATTCTGAAGTTGCTCGAAAGTGGCGATTGGCTTACAAAGGTTGGTTTCAAAATCAATTGATTGATTTCGCTTCTTGTAAGATTCCATTCTTGAAATGCTGCTTGTTTGCTTTCTCCGGCCATGATTTATTTATTTTAAATTTTTATCAATGTTTTTTGTCAATAATTAATTACTCGCCAGTCCCTCCGCAATTACTTGCTGTGAAATTGGTTGCGCTGTTTACTTTCTTCATTACAATTATTGAATTAGTAACAGTAATTACTAAAGTGTCTGTTTCTAAATCGTTGTAAGTAACTGTAACGCCTTCAGCAACTCCATCTAATAACTCCAATAAATCAGCCTGTAAATCTTCTGCACCATCTTCGCTAACAGGATAAGAAGCTGCTGGCAAGTCTAACTCACTTCCATCAAAATCACCACCTAAATGAACTGCTGTAATAGCAGCCGTTGAAGTTGCAGTATAATCACATTGAGTTGCTCCACATTTGCAAGTGTCAGCTCTGAATTGAATCGCATTGTCTGATTCAGCGTTACCGCTTACCACTAATTGAGCATTATTTAATTTTCCCATGATTTATGTTTTATCTTGATTTTACGTATTTATTAAACATTCCTGCAACGAACTCTTCGCCTTCACTCTTCACTTCCTCTTCTTTGCCTTTTGGCCCTGGATTATTACCGGCAGATTTACCGCCAGATTTTCCTGCTTTAATTCTTTTCAATTCTGCCTCCTGGTTCGCGATTGTTTTTTTCAATTTATCAATCTCTGATTTTTCGTTGTCAGTATTGCTTTTTTCGTTTTTAGCAGTTTGAATTTTTTTGTTGTTTTCAGCAACTTTCTTTTTCAAATTCTCAACTGTATTTTCAGTGGCACTGTCGCCTTCTTCAGTTTCTTCCTGCTCGTTTGATTTTGTAAAATCAACAGTAGCGTTAACTGATTTTAATTCGGTTGCTGTACCGGTAACAGAAATGGTTAATGATGTAGTTTCAGAATCATAAGTTACTGATACCGTACCATCAGTAATAACAGCAGCCATATCAGTTTGTAAAGCAGTTGCACCCTCTTCACTTACTGCATAAGGATAGTTAGGCATATCTACAACAGTATCGTCTGCTAATTCAACACTGGAAACTTCATCAGATACTGTTGCTTCATAATCGGCAACGAGATTAGTAACAGTGGTAGGCTCTTCAGCCGTGGTGGCTTCCTCAACATTTTTAATAAATAAATCGGTCAGATCTTTCACTTTTTTATTAGTGTCTTCAGGCTTTTCTTTTTCATTATCAGAAACCAATTTTAAACCTGCTGCTTTAATGCCTGCGAAAAATTCTGCTATTACTGATTTTGCTGATTTTGACATGTCGTTTTCTTTATTATTTTGAAAATTATCAGGAACTGATATTTTTAATTTGTCTGCACACGCATAAACTTTTGACTTGCTGCTTGCCGATAACGGTTGTGCTGCTGTTGTTGCACCTATTAAACCCCATGCCAATGCTTCATCAGCATTCATCCATTGGTCTTTAGACATTTGTGCAGCAAACTCTTCCGTTGTTTTCTTGCCTGATTTAGCAGCGTAATTTTTGGCTAACCCTTCATCAAACTTTGCAAGAGTTTCATAAGTTTTAAGAATTTCTTCTTTATTGCCACCTGCCCATGTTGAAGTATTGTGAATTAGAATAAAGGCATCAGATGCCATTGTAGTATTTTCTTTCGTAGCTGCATTGCCTATTTCAGTAGCTGCACTGGCAACCATTCCAAAATAATGTACTTTGATTGTTGCACCAGTTTGAATAGCCATGTTCTTAATGCCTAATGCCTCAAAGTAATCGCCACCAAGTGAAGAAATATTAAAATGAACCTCTTCCAGCTTCTTACCTTTAAATTCAGCAAGAACAGAATCTTTAGTAAACCCTTCACCGGTCCACCAATCGAAACCAATCTCACCAAGAACATCTATAACAGCAATTGCATCTTCTGCTTTTGCTGAATTGATTAATCTGATGTTTCTGTTGATGTACTTCACGCCAACAAAGTAAGTAATCAAAAAGAGTATTAAATACTCAAAATGAGCAACCTATTTTTTATAGTGGCGCTTCTGATGCTGTTTAAGAATGTAGAATTGCGTGCTTTCGGGAATGTTATATTCGGCTTCAATCTGCCGAACAGCATTGGTTTTGCTAATATTTTGGCAATATGATTTGTTGTTTACTTCCTCCACAACAAAAGCAATTTTTATCTCCTCTTTTGGTATAAAATTATTTTCAACTAACCAGTGTAAAAACAAATCATTGTCTGGTTGCTCTTTAATTTTTTCGCAATACTTCAAAAATCTTGATGAAGTATTTTCTACAAATTTTCGCTTGATATTGTCTTTTATTGTTGCCAATGTCTAACAATCATTTTAAAATGGTTATCAATTTTTTCATAACAACTAGGGCAATGTTGGCTCAACTGTTCGTGTGGTGGAGCAATGTAGCGATTGTAAATTTTAAACAATTCATCAAATGAATTTCTATTGCCCTGTAACATACCAGGATAATGAACATCTATAATCTCAATCCTTAATTTTAAAGGAATACTATCAGCATTTCTTAAAATATAGTTCATCAGAAAAAGCCTGCCTCCCTTGCAGTTGTTTCATTACTTTGTAATTCTGTAACTCGGTCAACAGGTACTACTAGCTTTTGATTTTCGATTTTATTTAATCGTTCGTCAAACTTAGCAGCAATAATCATATTGCCTTCGTTTACATCTGAAATTAACTTTAGAATATTCGGGTCTGTTGTTGCTGTTGTAACAATTACAGGCTGTAAAGGACTTCCTGTAACATTTGAAAGGCTTCCTCCTTGCTGCATTAATGCCCTGCCATACTTAGAATAGAATGGGCGGCCACCTGCATAGCTATTCACCAATGAACCAACCATTTTAGCTACCGGATGTCCTGAATTATTATGCGTGGCCATTGCTATCCTTCGCAACACAGGATCATTATTTACGCCTCTGGTAAAAATAAATCTTTCCTTACCGTTATTAGTTTTTATCTCACCGCCCTCCGCTTCATAATTTCTGCCATTATACATAAATTTCACGCCTCCGCTATCATGGCCGGGACCAGAAATAACACCCGATTCTCTTGGAATATTGCCTCCTGAAACATTGCTAATATCACCATTACCCAAAGCGGCTCCTTTATTTAATTTGGCACTTGCAATTAAACCTATTTGAACAGCAGCCAATGCACCGGTTGCAATTGCAGCAGCTATATTAGCAGGAAAAGGAACTGATGCCAATGCGTTAACTGTGGCTAGCGCTCCAGATATTCCCGCTTGAATTATATCTGTTGCTTTTTTCGCTCTGGCAAACTTCAATCTAATTCTTTCTTTTTCAGCTTCGTCTTTTTCTAATGCCCTTTTCTGTGCATCAAGTTGTTGTTGATATATTGCTTTTTGTCTGCCGGAAGAGTTTGCAATCTTATCTTCTAATTTCTGTATGCCGGAAATTCTTTGGTCAATGCCTTCCTGAAACTCCTCTAGTTCGCGATTGCCAAACTCCTGAACTATTGCTGATGCTTGTTGATTAAGTGAGCCAGCAGTATTCAAATATTCGCTTATCAAGGCAATCATCTTATCACGCTTCTCACGCTCTGCATTTACTGCATTTTCAGCATCTTCGTCATAGAGTTGTTTTATTCTTAGATTGCTTTCAGCAATTAATTTTTCCTTTTCATCAAGCGTTATTTTATCATTCTCTAAAATGGCAATTTGCTTTGCATCTTCAATTTCTAATTGCTTTTGAAGAGTAGACTTACCGGCAATTTCCAGTTCAATTAATTCTGTTTGCAGCCTGTTGAATAATGCCTGTTGCAGTAACTCAATTCTTTCTTGTTCTTTAGCTTCAAAAATTTCATTTTGCTTTTTTTCAAAATCTTCAATTGCTTTAACCTTAGCCGCTTCAATAGCTTTTCTAACCTCAATCTCTTTTTGTCCATTTCCGGTAATTAAAGCAAGTTTATCATTAAATGATTTCTCAATTCTTTGCCTTTCGTTTAAAAGAAATTCATCAGATAACTTCGCTAAATCTTCTAAATATTTCTTTTCTGCATCTAGCTTTTTCTTAGCTGCATCTTCAGCATTCTTAATACTTTCCTTTTCTTCTTTATTTAATAATTTTATAAGTTGCAATTGCTTTTCTTTTCCTGAATCACGAACCTTTATCAATTCAGCCTCTAAATCCTGAAGCTCTTTATTGCCCTTTCTATCAGTGTCATTTTGAGATTGGGAAAGTTTAAGGGCTTCAATTTTTTTAACAACAATAGCTTCCTCAAACTTTTGTAATTCTTTCGCATTGCTTAATATTTCATCAGTTGCCGCCTTTCTTTCTTTATCGGTAGATGCTGCCGATTTTGCAGTAATCAACAACTCTGTTTCTCTACTTTGAAACTCCGCTCTTCGTTTATTTATAGCAGCTTCTAAGTCTTCAATTTCTTTTTCAATAGCCACTATTTCTTGTCCACGCTTTGCAGCATCACCAAGAAATTTAGCGGTAGCCTTTGCGCTATTTTCTAACTTATCAGTAAGGTTTTCAACTCCAGTGGCTAATTGAGCAACCCCATTGGTAACTTTCTTCGTGTCAAAATTTACAATGCCATCAATAATAACACCGAATGATTTTAACCTATTCAATAAATTATTCTGCAAGAAGTCTAATAAATCTTTTGCAGCTTGCTTTGGATTAGAAAATAGATCCAATAATTTATTGCCTAAATTTTGTGCAACGCCAAGTGTAGATTGAAAGATACCGCTTAATGCACCCATTGCGTTTTCTACTAAATCAACACCTCTTTGAGTAGTGGCCAGAGCAGCCACCAGTGAACCAAGCAATACAACAAATGCACCAATACCAGTAGCAATTAATGCTAATTTCAACACGTTCATTGCTACAGATAATCCGGTAGTTGAAATTATAGATAGTTTAGTTGCTCCATCCGCAGCCACTTGTCCGGTTGCATATGCCTTGATGTCAGCTGTACCTTGTAAAACTACTGATTTATAAGTGTTGAATTGCGTTTGCAATTCGCCTAATGAAACTCCAAATATTTTTACATTAGTTGTTGCATCTTTAAAGGCATCTGAATAAGCACCTACATTTCTTCTGTTATCACCATAAGCAGACTCTTGTTTCTTTAATGTATCGGTAAGTGTTTTTAATTCTGCCGTTTGTTCGGCTGTCGGACTCTTCAAATCTCGATACTGTTCACCTAATAGTTTCAATAACTTTCTATTCTCATTTATAGAATTATTCTGAACATTATAAACGTCAACCCCTTGTTTAATCAGGCTTGTAATATCAGTAAGCGGCTTCTTGTTTAAATTAATTCCTGCGTTGAAATCTGCAAGGGCCTGTTTATTCTCAAGAACCTTCCGTTGTAGTTTGTCAAATGCCTCCTGACTAATATTTATGCCAACTGAAGCATTCTTCAATCTTGCCTCATTTGCTGCTAATTCTGCTTTTAATTGGTTGAAAGAACCAACAGGTAATTTAAGCGATTCAAAACTTTTCTTGGTTGCCTCATTCTGTAATTTTAACTTATTCAACTCTGCATTCAAATCATTGGCTTGATTAGTCAACAACTTGAACTCTGAACTTCCTAAATCTGCTTTTTGCAAAGCATCAGTAACGCTTGTCAAATTAGATTTTAATTGAGCAATATTTTTAATCTCGGTATCTGTGCCGAGAATTTTTATACTAAATGCTAATACTTTTTCTGACATTATCCTCGTTTGAAGTGTGTATAAATTACATTCAAGTCATTGTAAATTAAATTATTAAAATCATCAAAATCAGCTATAAGTAGCTCTAAAAACAATGATGAAGTTGTTGAATTTATTAATGGGTTGAATTTTGAAATTTCAAGCAAAATATGTTCTGAATGTTCTAAAACATATTTCTTTCTAAAATCTAATTTCAATAAATCAGGCTCTGTAATTTTTAAAAATGGATTTTCTTTTTTGCCAAACATTACAGATTTGATGAAATTCATGTAATGTTTTTCAATTAATCCTTTGAATTTAAATTCAGGATATTCGGTAAATATGTATTGAAGTTCCCAATTTGGTGCTCCTGGCTGATATACTGCGCCTGCATACACCCAAATTTCCTGATTGCCATAACAATAACTTTTTGGGTTGTTTACATTGTCTTCAAGAAAAGCATCAATGATATAAGCAAAAGGTCTTTCATTTCTTAAAGCATCATTTTCATAAAGAAAAATATTGTGCCAATCGTCAGGCACTTTATCTGTATCAATGCTTGTATCTATTGGAAATTTAAACCCATTAATTCCTGAATGAAACCTATTAGAATTCATCATTGATTCAATGAATGTCATTCCGGCATAATAAGCAAACTTAGGCTCTACATTTCCTTTAGCTTCCGGCAATGAGCGAATATTAATGAAATTACCAGGGCTTCCGCTTACAGCAATGTCATTATCTTCTATCCACTTATCAGGCCAAATGCAGGGCATAAGAATATCAAGGTTTCCTCCTAATGCCCTTCCACTAAAGTATAAGTATTGCCCTTTGTCTTGCGTTCCGTTAAATGGAACGCCTGCATAAAAAGACCATGCGCAGTTGACTCCCCCCATCATGTAACCTTCAAAGAAAGAGTTCTCATATTCTTTTTTTGAATTGTATTGAGGATAAATTATTCCTCCAATATAATTATCTGGAGTTCTGAATATGTCTAATTTTTCCTTAAAAGAAACTAATTGATTAGAAATTGAATCGGGTTTATACTTAAATATTAAATTCTCTTTCTTGTCGGTAAACTGATTAGTTTTCCATTCTTTTTGATAGTCTATTTTTTCACTCCATTCTATCGGTAATTCATACAACTTTATGAATTCATCAAAAGGCTCACAATAAACAGTCTTTGTCTTTTCATCGGTGGTAAAAAATAAATTGAACATATTTTGTAATCCACGAATCAAATCAATGCACTTTCTTTCAATTTTTATTAGGTCAGTACCTAAATTTATTGAAGAAGGAAACACGCCCTGCTCATCAGCTTGGTAAGCATCAAAATCATTGATATACATTATGAACTTTGATGCTTCCGCAGATGAAAGAAAATTACTAACAAGCCTATAACCTGATTTTTCAAACATTTCAAAAACTAATGGCCTTATAAAGTGCCAGTATCTGAAATCTGTGTATTTCCATTGTAGTATATACTGTTTGTAGCTACTGCCAAAATTATTATTGAAATAATTTGGACTGCCATCAGGATACACAATAGTAGTGCCTTTTGATTCTCCATATGTAAAGTTTTCAGGTCTGCCATAACTTGCCAAAGGCGCAACGTACCCATCCAAATAAGTATTATTCCATGAACTTCTGACAGTATTAATGTCATAATTCACCGTTGGGTAAGTAAGTGAATTAAGCGGCATATTGCCTAATGCATCGGCCCATTCTAAATTATTACCAATCACCTGCGCTTCAAATGCTTCAGGTGTTAATTTTTTGCTTGATGATATGCCACGGATAAATCCATTGAAGATGTTTGTTCCATTGGCAATAATCTGTAACCGCTCCTGATTTAAAAAAGAATTGCTTTGAGGATATGTTATTTGTGAATTGCTGTAGTGTTTAAATTTCAGGCTGTTCGCTTTTGTTGCAGGCAATTTAAATATATTACTGAACGAGCCTGAACGCTTATCCAAGAACTGCAAATCTAATAGTGCATAGGTAAGATTAAAAGGAATATCATCGTCCTCACTGACGTTAATCATTGAGCCATCTTCAGTAATAAGTTCAATGTATTTTTTGTCCATTAATTACGTTGCTTTATTTTGCTGTTTGCAGCTTCAATTTCTATTTCAAAAGGTATTAATCCATCTTTCAATTCAGAATCAATATTCTTATCGCGCAGAACTACGGGCACCAAATTGTAATCAGTACCTTTTACTTTCTCTTGATATACCATTACGCTATCAGACAGCTCTTCAATGAAGTCCAAATCTTCAGCTTCAATAAGTTTTGCTGCCAAAAATATTTTGTTGGATGCAACCGATAATCTTTGACTTCCGAAATCTTTAATTCTATGAGGGAAACTCAATCCTTTCTTCCATCGGCTTGATTTTATTTCTGCTGTTTGTTTTTCTACTTCCGTCAAAGAAGTCGAATCAATGCCACCTAAATCATTCAGGAAATGTAGTCTTACTTCATCGGCACATGGCGAAATATTACCAGTTCGATAATATCGCCTGCTTTCAGAAAGCGGAATAGTAAGGTGTAGCGTGCTTCCTCCAAAAACAACAACTACATAATTTACAAGGGTAACGTCATAGTAAGCGACAGAATTATTAATGGGCGGATTAATTCCACTAATATAATCATATCCACTGCCGCCCAACTGTACCGGGCCTACACCAATCTTTCTTCTGGCATTGGTGCGCATTGGTGAGAATGGAGCATTAATAACATTAAACGAACTTAAATATTTTACAGCTAAAGAAAGCTGATTACCCAAGGAATCATATGTTCTTACTGCATAAGCATTAATGCTATTGCTTCCGTCTTTATTAGCATGAAAAGAAAGCCATTCGCTTTGCAGATTATCAAGATAAACTCCGTCTCTTTTTTTGGTAAGGTATTTTAATACGGTATTGTATGGCGCAACGAAATTATAAGGAATCATCGCAAAGTGTAAATTACTTCCATAATTAACCCATTCTTCGTGTTGTCTAGTGGCATTCAATACAACAATTCCTTGGCCATATGCCGTTAATGATTCTAATTGCTCAATTAGTCCATCAGAATTGATGAATAGCGTTTTGAAACTTGGATAAATCCAAACTTCGCTTTTATCGTCAATCTTTTCATTGCTTGAAAAAAAGAATTGTATATCAGAAAAATTATGACTTAAATATTCCTGAACAATATTTTGAAAATCAAATCTGTAAATTTTTTTAACTCCTGAAAAGAAAGTAGGCAATACTTTCTTACTTATTAAAGTAACCGTGTCGAGTAGGGTGGTGTTGTAATAAATTCTCAACTCGCAAATTATTCCTGCTGCTTTTGTCTGGTCTGAATGTGAATTAACCACATCATAAATCAGAGGTCGGTAAGCAGGGTGTGTTTCTGCATCATCGTATGGTTGAGTAAGTAGTATCGCCATTATTCAATAGTTAAATAATTAATACCATCTTCATCCATAATTAGCACTAAATCTTCTGTAACTAATGCCTCATCTATATCTGAAATGCTTGGAAATGTTGCGCTAATACCTAATGACATCTTCTTTCTATAAGTCAGATAAATTTGGTAATAAATGAATTTCTTATCATCTGTCAATGCTTCAAATGCCGACAATTCACTTGCTTCAACCATCACTAAATCAAACCTATATACTGGAGCAACAGCCATTCGAGCAGGGAATGACTGTGTTGTTAACTGAATATTAGAATCGTCAGCATATTGCTGACATCCTGACCTAACTGAAAGGTCTATTCCTTCCGGACTAAGCTGCAAATTGTCGGGCATTGGTTACTTTTTTTTGCACATCATCGATGGCGTTATATAAAATTGCTTTTATTTGTTCCGAAAATATATCGGTTAATGTTTCTTCTATTTCAGATTCCAGACTACTCATAGTGTCGGTAAAGAATCCTGTGCGCCTGCCATTAAGAGAATATGCAAATGCTCCTTTTGTTGGCATACCTTCCTTTTTATGCTTCTTAGCAATGGCAAAAGCCATGCTCTTAGCTTGCTTTTGACTGGTAACGATTCCACGTTGCAACACCCATGTAGTTAACGCATCAATGTATTTAGATTGCCCGGCACCACTACCCATTGTGAAAGGAATCTTTGAGGCGCTCACACCTTTGTCCTGATAAATACCATATTTGGCGAATGAAATATTTAACGCCAATCCATCGGCAAAGCCTTCAACCTCTCTAACTATTGACTTCACAAACTCGCCTGTATTGCTATGGCCCTGCTGTACAAACTCGTCAATTAAGGCATCAACAATCATGTCTCCAAGGTTATTCAGTTGTGATATGTCGAATAGTCTTGACATTATGATGTTAAATAAATTGAAGTTGGTCTTAAATATTTTACTGCTTTCCCAATAGAATCACTTTCCATTTTCCATTCGTCAACATCATCTGTGTTTACTGTTTCAGTCTTTACTATATACATCACTTGACATCCCATAATTATCATTTCGCCAATTTCTATAAACCAGTTAGCGTGTGAACGATTAGGTATAAATCCAAGTGTTTTACCGGATTCGTGAACCGCCTTTAGTGTTCCATGAACAGCTCTATACTGTTTACCATCAGGAGCAATAAACCAATTATTTGTTGTTATTAATACTTTCTGATTTACGTAGCTTAACATGATGGCTTTTCTTTATTTTCAGGAAATTCTCTTGTATAATCAAATACGCCATCTTCACAATCAGATGGAATGGTAACTTCAAATTCAAGCATACTGCCAGCGAATCTGCCATTAGCATACTCATACACACTATCGCCAGTGTACTTTCCATTATTGGCAAGGAATGATTTCTTTTTATCTACAGACTTGAAATACTTTTTATTGTATTCTCTTAACAGTTGCCTACCTATTTCTTTAGTGGTGTTCCAAATTTCTTCACGGCTTCTTTTTGAATAAGCCGTTTCTTTATTACCGTTTCTGTCATTAAACAATAAATCAATAATAAACAATGTGCATTTGAATGTTAATGGGGAAGTCAGCAAGCCGTCTCTTGAAATATCACCGCTTTCAGTAACAGGCAGCATCAACGCCATCGGGTAATCATTCAGCAATTCATTGGGGTTCTTTCCTTTCTGCCACCATTTTTCAGAATAGAAATAATCTTTTCTGAATGCAGACTGATTCATATTGCCGGTGTTCAGTTCATGAATATAGCCTACCGCAAAACAATGTAATTCCTTCCACTCAACAGTATTCGTATGAGCTATTGCAAGCGTTTTAAATCTGCTGTATAATTCGTTTTCGTTCACTTAGATTCGTTTTCAGAATTAATTAATATTGCTTTGTCATTATTCATACTTAACCAATCAAAAGCCTCTATACAATCTGCCATTTGTGCGCTCTCAATTGCAGTTTTGCCCGGTAAATTAAATATTCCAGATTGTGCTAGCTGCTCAATACTGGTATTCCATCCATATCTCTTCCAGATTGTTCTTGCAGCCTTGCTTGCACTTTTTCCACCATGTCCACCAAACAACGGTTTAAATCTTCGAGCGAAGTATTCTTTCGCCTGAGCAAAAAAAAAGCTACGTTCAACGCTTCAGATACTGGCAACTCTTCAAATAGCTTCGATCGTTCCGCTATCCACTTTTCACGGGCCAATGATTTTAATGGCAACTCCTCGTCCTTGTGCTTACATAGCACGGCAATAATGTTTGGCAAAACCTTCCATTTGCTTTTTCCGAGTTGCTCCGCAAACATTTCAAACTGCAAAGATTCGACCGCATCAATTACTCGGTTGCCTTTGAAATATTCTTTTTGATTTACAAATGGGTTTAATGATTCGTTTGGGTAATAGTAGTTCTCGCCTTTAAATGTAAATGATGTTTTTTGAACATAATCAAACGCAAGAAAACAGTCATTTACTAATTTGTATAGAAAATTAATTTGCTCTTCGCTGAGATTAGATACCCATTCGTCAGGCATCTTTAGCCAGTATTGCACGAATGAAACAAAGTAATCATTCCACTTTATTATCTCCTCCATACCAGTAGAAAAAAGCAGTTCTTTTCTTTCTTCTTCGTCTGCCTCTTCATAATCTAAAAGAGATTGAGGCTTATTAACATCAACGGTTTCTTTAAAATTAACAAAGCGAATCAAAGTAATTTCGTCAATGCTGCTTTCAACACTGAATTGCTTTGATTCGCCTGTAGATTGATTAGTAACTTCTATTACTATCATTAAATTATTTTGATGTTATACTTTAACATAATTTTTCTCTTTGCCTGCCTAAAAGACATGCCGCCCAGCTGTAAATCAGCACATTCTTTTTTAATTTGCTGTTTCAACTCCTCCGGCATCTGCTGCAGGTTCTTCTGTTGTTGTTCCGTTGACTCCTTCATCTGCTGGTTGTTCATCAGTAGCTGGGTTTAATTGATTAAAAATCTTTTCACCTAAAGTAACTTTAGTATCTTCTTCAGTTACTTCAATTACTTCTTTACCTTCAAATTCATTAATCTTCTTAACGATTTGTAATAATGCAGGTTTTGAAAATGCAGAGCCTGAAAGCTGTTCAGGTGTTTTTTCTTTAATAGTTTTCAAAAACTCTTCGTCTTCTTTATTAGTGGCTTCTTGTTTAACCCCTCCGGCATCTGCTGCAGGTACATTACCAGGGCTCACAACTTCGCCAATTTTACCCGGTTTAGGTTTGATTTCAAGAATAGAATTTTTCTCTTCCTTAACTTTAACACTAACTACTTGTCCTATAGTTGAATGCTGTCTTTCTTCTGCCAACTCTCTGTAAACCGGGTTGATTACAATTGCATTCAATTGGCGATTAATGCCTTGCAATCTAGGGTCAACGCCTTTACCTGATTGATTTCTTGCTGATATTTGGTCGTCAACAAGTTTTTTAAAATCTTCTATTAAAGCAAAGATTTCTTTGTACTCCATAATTTTTTGTGCCATGATGTGAAATTTAGTTGTGATTTTAATGTAGATTTCAAAAATAATCAATTTGAGCAAATAATAATCAATTTGATTTTTTCCACTCCATTGTGCCCTTTGGTTTAATTTCAAATAACATTCGCATCATAAGCATATCAGCAATGTCTGGCGAACGGCCAATGAGTTCCTTAATAGTTGCTTTATCAATTATTTGCAACTTATTATCATCGCTTTCAATGCGCTTTACCTGCTCCAGCTCTTCAACTATAGTCTCAGCGTGCTCTTTCGGTTCAATGAACATTTTATTGGTGTTGACAATTTCTGCCAACTTATAATAACACTGTGTTTTTAGATTCTTGTAGTTTTCATTATTGATAACCTTTCCGTTGTTATTAAATGGCTTTGCTCCTTTTAAATAGCCACGAAGAAAAGTACCAAGACCATCAGCATCATACACAATATTGCTTCTTGGGACTTCATATAAATTAGCATAAGTTTTAATGGTGCGCTCAATTTCATCAGAAAGACATTTGTCAATAATTACTATATCAACCAATCTTAGTCCATCCCAAACACCAATAACGAACTTATCACTTCCACGCTCAGCAATGTCTGCACTAATATATTTAGCGCCTGACTTCACGAAATTGTTAGTAAACAAATCAACTATCCTGTCATACTCAATCAGTCGCAGCGGATCGTCATCATATTCCCAGTTGCCAAATAACAAACGTTGCTTCTTGGCTTTATCTGTAATAGAGTTCAAAGCATTTATATATTCAGACTCACCGAATGGATTATCACCGGAAAGAGCTGCAAGATATTTCTGGTATGGCTTTAACTGGTTTGTTTTGGATGGCTTATAGAAAATATTATACATCCAATTTTTCTTTGGGTTACAGGTAATGAATAACTTTCTAAGCAAACTATACTTGTCATTCATGTGTCTGCCTATCCTAGTCTTTAAAGTATCATAAGCCCCAAAAGAAACCTCTCCGCCTTCCTCAATCCATCCCCCTGTATATTCTACTGAACCGTAACGTTCAAACAATGGGTCTCCCGGAAGTTCTCTTAAATCCAATAAATCAATTCTGCTGCCATTAGCGAAATGAATATAGTGGTCTTGAGATTTGTAAATAAAATCAACTTCCTTTTTTACCTTGTATTCTTTGGCAACCTTAAAAAAAGTAATGAGTGTTGACTCGCGAAGGCGCTTCAGTGATTCGCGGCCGATAAACCATTTAGTGCCAGGATAAGCAATGCAGGAAAAAAGCAACCATGCACAACCGGTCCAAGACTTTGCTCCACCTGCTGCACCGCCATAGAGAAATTCTACAGTAGTTTTATCGGTAAGTATTTTAAGTGCTTCATTCTGCTTATGGTGAAATTTTCCACCATGATGCACAATGAAATCGAATCTTTTTCTTTTAAATAATTCACATTCTAAATAAACGCTATCCAGTGCAAGTACATCATTCAGCATTTATTTTGTTTTTAATCATAAGAAGATTATTCAATTCTTCGTCAGAAAGATTGCTTAAATCCAAACCATTAATGCTTTTGCCTTTTGTTGTAATATCAAGCGATTTTTTATCTCCTACGCCATGGACTATTCTAAAGAATAACTCAACCCAATCTTTACTTTTACCACTCGCAGCCATAGTTGCAAGTTTAAATAATGCAGCTTCAGTAAATATTGAATACTTCTTTTTCAGCTCCTCAAAATCCATTTCCTCCAAATGCTGATGAATAGTTTTTATTGAAATGCCGGTACTTTCAGCAATCTCTTTCAGCTTTGGGTATCTTTTTTTTTCAGTAGCAATTTTAATAAAGGCACTATAAACTAATTCGTGATGGTATTCCCAGTCATTTCTACGTTTAATTTTCGCTTTTTCATCAGCGTTTTTACCTTTATTAACCAAACTACTCATTATGATTATTTTTAACACTATGAATTAATGATGCTTTTAATCCAGTATAAGACTCCCATCTTTTCACAATAACATCACAGAAAATCGGGTCCATTTCCATTAATCTGGCCGAACGTTGCATTTGCTCACATGACATCAAAGTTGAACCGGATCCGCCAAATAAATCAAGAACAATATCACCGGGAAAAGAGCATCTGTTTAATGGTTTTTCATGCAAACCGCATGGTTTTTGTGTAGGATGGACATAATTTTGGCTTACTTCGCGCGAAACAACCCACGTATCAGTATAATCCATCAAAGATTCAAATATCTTTCTGCCTGCTATTTCCTTATTTAGAATCTCAGTCATATTCCTGAACTCATTATTCAGCTTAGGGCTTCCTATAGTACCATAAACACAAGGCTCAATTAATCTATGAAAAGCCATCTGTAACACCGGATTAAAGTTGTTTTTAATCCAGAAGCAAACAGATTTATTAGTAACACCGGAATAGATAAATGAATCCTGAATGATACCAATATACTTAGGGTCGCACCAAAAGAATACATGTGCATCATTTTTTGATACAGACTTAGCATTATTAACAATCTGAATCAACCAAGCCAGATAATCATGATTAGTCATGTTATCATTAAATACACTGTTTGTATATCTTTTTTTTATTGAACTCGGTTTTATGCCTTTGTCGTAGCTTAGTCCAATATTATAAGGTGGATCACAATAAATAATATCAGCAACATCTCCGGCCATTAATTTCTCAACATCATCTTCAAGTAAACTATTTCCACACATTAAACGGTGTTTACCTAATTGATAAATATCTCCTTTTTTAGTAGTAGGCTCTTTCAGTTCCTCTATAAACTTTTTAACAGGAAAATTATCTTCTTGAACTTCTTGAGTTTCTTTAAAATAATTACCAAGTTGTGATAATTCAAACCCGGCATCCTGAAGCAAACTAAAATCAAAAGCCTTTAATTTTTCAAAGTCCCATTCTCCTCGATGAAGATTGTCTTTTAACATTCTTTCGTCCTGAATATTTTTCGGGACGTTATCTTGCACCCAAACACCTATCTCTTTCATGCCGTTTGCCTTGGCAGCTTTTAATCTTTGATTGCCGGCATATGCAACCATTCGGTTTTCTGAAGTAATATTATTAACCAGTGGAGGTCTTTGTATTAAAAAGTCCGGGTCTTTCTTTACATCGTTGCATAACTTTTTAAATTCGCGCGCTGAAATCTCCCTTGGATTATCTTCAAGTAATTCAATTTGGTCAATTGGAACAATAAGATAGCGAGGTTCTGAAATATTTTGCATAAAACAAAAATAGTCAAATTGATAACAATACAATCAAATTGAGTGTGATAATCCTACATTTACGTTCAATAGTTGTCTTAAATCAGTAGCAGAATTAATATAATTCAAAGCGGTGTACCTCAATACTTTCCATCCTTGAATTGTGGCGATGTTGTATTTCTCGCAATCTTTTGAATAGCCCACAACATTAGTGTGTCTGCTTTTTTCTGACATGGTGCCTTCATATTCGATAGCAATTTTTAATTCAGGTAATGCAAAATCAAATCTGAATTTTCTTTCTTTGTCGAATCTGTACTCGCTTTCATAATTAATATTCAGCGCAATCAACACACTTTCGATATGCTCCTTATACTTGTAGCCTGATGGCTTGCGTAGTTTGCCACCGTTTTTATTAAGGTAATCTTTGAATTGCGATATGTCCCAGGTTTCGCTCAAAATTTTTTATTTGTTTCTGGTTTGTTGCGCAATGCTCGTTCCTCGCACTGCAAGCCAAGCCACATTCCGTTATCCTAAAATCCATTTCTTCACTCTTAAAAATTTATACTCAGTTTGAACTTCTTTATTTTCAAACATTTCGATTTTTACTTTATTAAAATCGTTTTTGTTTTTTTCACTTTCAGTTCTGTTAAATGCTGATTTGTTGCTTTTTTCTTGCAACACATTCTCTAAGGCTTCATTTTCCAAATCTAAATCGTGAGGGAAATTTTCAATATTTTTATCGTGATAAGATTCTGCCCACTGCTTAAAGATAAATAGTTGAAGCCCTGAAATATTATTGTGATTTTCTCGAAACTCTTTAATCATAGTTTCTGCTGCTTGTTTATTCAACTCTTCAGTCCTAAGTTGATCTAATACCTGTTGTTCAGATTTAAGCGATTCTTGGTAATCTAATTGTATTCTATATGCTTTTTTCACCTCCTCACTTTCGAAATAACATTTTATCCAGTAGTTAAATGTTTTCAAGTTCAGCCCCATAAATTCACCGAACTCACCAACTGCGCCCATTTTGAATGCCAATTGAACCTCTTGAATAGTAATTGCCGGAAATTTTTCGTCAAGATAATTTGCGAGATTATTAGCATTCAACTCTAAATCTTTTGCATCCATCTTCTGGCCACAATCGAAAACTGCTGAAGAAATTGCTTTTACTAACTCGATAATTAAGAGGTTTTTTTTCTTTTCTTTAACCAATACCCTTACCCTGTTGCCTGTTTTAGCAAGAACATATTTTTTTTGCTTCTCAGAAAACCCCGGGTAAAGAGAAATATTGGTATTTACTGCTATTAAATTTGATGTTTGTGCTGTTTTACTGGGTACCATCTTGCATGTATTTTTGAATTATTAAATCGGCATTGGAAACAACCGTCTCAGATTTAGAAACATTTTGTTTGGTTTCTCTGATTTTTATATCCGGCTCTTTAGAAATTCCGTTAATCAGATAATTGAAACAGTTTTGAAGATGATTTTCGTCTTTAAAGTCTTGAAAATTGTACTTTTCGTTAAACAATTCTTGAACCTGCTGTATAGAATAACCAGATGCATCATACTTCATCATACGCTGCTCTACATACTGCATCTTCCTTTCTTTTAAAAGTTCAAAAGCAGTCATGTCAAACTTTCTACCCATCAGCTTTACAAAAACATTTCCTCGCGCGTTAGTTAAATTTTCTGTTTCGGTTTCTACTTCGGTTTCTTTTCTTTTCACGCTGTCAGTTGTCTGTCGGTTGTCAGTCAGTTGACCGTCATTTGGCGGTGGAGGATATTTTTCAACAGCTTGTCGCAAACGCTGCTTAAAACTATTAATCTGAACATACGGCTTCGACTGCACTTCATAGACAACGATAAGACCGGCCTTCTCGCACTCAGCGGCCCAGCGGGAAATATCGGTTTCACGAATTGAATCAGTCAAAAGCGGGAACAGATTTGCTTTCAACAACTTAACGTTTGCGGTAAACCTTCCAAAATCATCCACCTTCATGATCAGTCGAGTAAAGAAGCGTTCGGCATGAACACTTAATTCGTTTACCCGCTCTGAATCAGTCCAGTCTCTTAATACTCTGTTAGGCATTTTTAATTTTTAAGTATTGATTAACAATATATTTTTTAGCACTGAATCTGGTCTTGTACTTCTTTTTTACCTCCATGTTTATTATAACTTCATACCTACGCTGCGTGCCTTTACCTGTTCTTTTGATATCGGTAATCATACCCACTTCATCACATTTCTTCTGAAATCTTCTAAACTTCTTTGCTGTCATAACTATATTTTTATAGGATTTACAGACATGGTATTCAAATTCAAATAGCATCCACGGTACTTTATTCTCGCTTCCCGGAACAACTTCCAAAGTAAGGTCATGCCAAACTGCGTTAATGTGCTATTAATAAATAAATCTTGTTTGTTTAAAGCAGCTGCCAATGAGCATGATGGCCCGGAATCTTTTTCCTTTACCTTATTGAGGTCAAACTCTTTTGTAACAAATGGCAAAGCATTATCAAAAGAGCCTAGAATCACCTGGCCGGTATTTTGGCCATTACCAAAGTCTAACCAGTAGTATGGCTTTTCATAAGGCTCTGATTTTTCAAATGGTTTGTTTAGTAAACGATGAATTTCAATTCTTGCTTTTGCAGAATCTACGCAAGTGATAAAAATATTATAGGCCATGAAGTTATTATTACTGAACTTCTCGCTACATGATCGCCAATCATAACCATAGAATCTGTTTACTCGTGTAATTGTTAGTAAAGATTTATACTGGCCAATATCAGCTGAAGAAAACAATTGTCTGCCCACGTTAGCTTCAGAAACAATATCATCATCGTAAGCAGCAACCGTTAACCCAGGATGACCAAGGTTAATTAAAGCATGATTCATTCTGGCCAGGCTTTGAATAACTTGGCTACCGGTGCCACCTACACCAATTACAGCTACTGTTATAGGGTGCTCAGGATTCAGCAGATAAACAGGCGTGTTATGATAGGTCATTGATAAGTTTTTTTAGTGTTAATTTCTTAGAAGGAATCAAAACAGAATAATCAAATATTCTTTTGTCTTTTATTGCTTCTTTCCAGTAAGTGTTAAGGTTGCCATTGATGGGCGACTCATTGCCGGTGATGTGTGAAAATTCAGAATTCCAAAAGAGATTAGAATAGTGTTCAATAACTCCGGCATAAGTCTGTTTTATAGGCTTTTTAATTTTTGCCGAACCAAGGCAAACATTCCCATAAGAGTCAACATTGTGATAAGGCGCGCGACATAATGGTTCATCATAAGAAAGTGGATCTTCCCATGTTAAATAGTCAAAAGACATACATGCATGAACACTTAATTTAGAATTGTCTAAAACAAATATTAACCTTGGTTGCCAGGCCCTGCCATTTTTAATATTCAAATCTTTAGAGAAATACATCATGCGCTCCTCTGGTTCTTGGTACCATACTAAAATTCTGCTCTTAGCACTCCAGTCAGCAAACAATAGATTTTTAGGTATAGAACCTTTCAAATAAGTTTCTTTCTTTTTATCGCTGAAGTATTCAACCATATCAGAAAGAGTATCTTCTCTTAAAGGATAACCGGCCTCAAGTTTTCCATCGGCAACATTGTGGCATTCTATATAATATTTGTCTTTGTTTGATTTATATATGAACAGACACATCTTAGGTGCCAGTTTTTCAGTAATATCAGCTGTTATAATCATACTCTTCTATATTTAGTCTTTCACCATATTTTTCTATATATGCCTCCATGCCAGTAATGCCTTTATTAAGCCAGGTAATAAAATCAGTATACCATTTTGAATGCTTAAATAATTCGGTTGTATTTTTCTTCAGAATTAAAAATGAGCAGGCGCTGTAGCAACCATATTCATTACTATGGTCGCCAATCCAGTTGAGATATTCATCCATCAAACCATCGTCCATTCGATAGGTAAACACAAATAAATTATCAATATCTACCGGTTTTCCTTCATTATAGTCTGTATCATATACTCCATACTCGGCTTCATTCTGAAAGTTTTTCAAGTGTTTGGCATCTTTGCTACTTAAGATTTCAAGACCTTCAAGCATCCATTCCTTTATAAATTTCTGACCTCTTTTTGCTTTCAGCCCCCAAGCATTCATTTTTATTTGTTTTAATTGAGCCACTCTTCCGGTAACGTCTTTCAGGATTTGATTAGCATTACTTTTTGGGTCGTCCAAATTTTTAGAAGTTGCAATCAATTCCATTGCTTTTCTAGGATTATCCTCTGCATATTCATCTGCAACATGAAGCATAGATTCAGGAATAAACATCATGAAATCGTTATTTTTCCAATGCTGAAAGCCGATAACATAATATAAAATATTAAGTAGGTCTGCCAAACAATTGTAAAGAGGATAGTTATTTTCTTTAATCAGCTCCAGGCAATATAAAGGAATGCCATATACAATATCGCCTGCACCATTATGATAGGCCCAAACATTAATCATATACTTGTTTTCAAATGGTTCATTAATTATATCTACATGACAATGCTCATGCTCTCTGTTAGATATAGTTTTTAGATGATCAAGGATATTATTTAGTTTCTCAGCTACTGAACCATCGTTATTTATTTGGCTTTTTTCTTTGGCCAACTTTATATAATTATTGTATGCCGGAAGAATATCATTAAGACATTCATCTGCACTTCTATACAATTCGCTTACACCAAAAACTTCAAGGGCAAACTTTTCTGTTGGAATACCTATGGTAGGTATTCCAACAGATTGGATGGTAACATTATCCTGTCCTGCACTTCGTTTATGTCGAGTGTCAATTCCTTTTCCCTTAACAGAATCTTTGAAAGGTCTGCGTGTATTTTTATTATATGTACTGGAAGTTGTTGACATTCTTCTTTCATCCTTTTGTGCCTACCACTGTTTTAAATGAATAATGTGCTTCATCTCCCTTTACTTCAGGGCCGTGCACTGTTGCAGTTGTCAGTTCAGGATATTTCACTGAATAGAATCCCATAACTTCATCTACTGTGAAGTCAGGATTTGGATCTTCTAATGTTTCATCATCAAAAAAGAACTTTCTTTTAAGGCTAATAACTTGCATTGTTTTATAGTTTTTGAGTTAATTAATTAGTTAGTTTCTTCCTCTTGATTAGTATTTTCTTCCTCTTCATCGAAAGAAATACCAGACATTGCCGGCTTAGGCTCTTCTTTAGTTTCAGGCTTTTCAGAACCTTTTTTATCTTCTTTAACAGGTTTAGTTTCTGCTGCTTTCTTGCCTGCCACTTTACCTTTTTTCTGCTCTTCCAGTTTCTTCAGGTCAGCATCAATTGTTTCAATATTGCTAACCACGCCATTTATTTTACTCAATGGCGGAATTAAATGATTGAAAAATTCTGCATCCAATTCTTCCGCAGTTCCGGTTAAAGAAATAGGTTTGATTTTTTCATTAATATCCTTATCTGAATGTGTTGGAAAAATGCCAACAGTAATTTTATCACCTTTTGATTTGAAAGTGATTTGCAAGCCTAAAGACCCCGCAGTGGCTAGCAATTGTGTGAAAAAGTTTGTCATTGTTTTGCTTCGATTTTTATGATTAAATAATAGATACAGGCATTATTAATACAGTAACTGATTCGTTATCGCTCAACTTAGTAGTAATAGGCTTGTTAGCTTCTTTAATAGAAAACTCCACTACAGAATCATTGGCAGCAAATGCACCTAATTGAGCAATAAGTCGTTTAAGGTATGCACCGTTAAACCTTACATGTTTTACTTCGCTAGTAGATTTTACCTCAACATCTAACTTACATCCAACACCTGCTACATCAGAATTGCTCTGAACCATTAAGTTTTCTGAATCAATATGAAAATCAATACCGTTATAGGTAGCATCAGAAAGCACAAATGCTTTAGTAACTGCATCTTTAAGAGTTTCAATCTGAACCAGCATATTAGCTTCATGCTTTCCCATTGGCACCCTCCAGTTCGGGAATTTGCCTTCAGATTTTTTACACACAACTACTGTATTGCCGGAAGTGAAAAACACATGGTTATTATTAAATGCTACAACAACCTTTACATCTTCCTCTAAGATCTTGGCCACAATTGGACTAAAAAGCAATTGTGAATCATTTTGCTCCAGGGTAGGAAATTGTCCTTTAATAACCTGTTCGTAAATTCCGAAAGTGTCTGTAGAAACAACCGACAACATTTCTGATTTTATATCAATTAAGATGTTGCATAACACCGGTTTAAAGTCAAAATCTTTTGAAACAGATAATGAAGCCTGTTTAATTGCTTTCACCAATTCGCCATCGGTTTCAATAGTTTGTGTTTTCGTTGCCTTTGGCAGTTTAGGAAAGTCTTTTGTCTCGCCCACTTTTCCAAGATTAAACACATCTTTTTGATTAAACACCAGTGTAACCATGTAATCTTCTGTACATGATATTTCACAGCTGCCATCTTCAACATCAACAATATTTTTCAACTGTTGAAAAGGAATTAAACATTTTCCTTTCTCAATTACTTCAGCATCGGTTACTGAATAAAAAATAGTAATCTGTAAGTCTGACGACTCAAACATTACAATCGTGTCCAGGCACTCGACCATGATGTTGGTTAAGGCCGGCAATACCGACTTTTGATTTACTGCGTGCCCAACTTTCTTTAAAGCTGCTTTTAGCACATCTACGCTTGTTTTAAATCTCATTGCTTTGAATTGTTTTATAAATGATTAAAATGGTAAATCGTCTTTATGATGGCCCGGCATCATATTTACTTCAGAAACTTTTTTTGTTACCGGAACCTCTTTTCTTTTTACTTCTCCAATAACTTTCAAAATTTTCACGTCAGTATCAAATTGTTCGCTCAATCTTTTAGCTTCTTGAACCGCATGAAAAGCAGTTTCATGAATAAATCTTGGAGGATTAATTCCATTAGCTGTTAAGCACATATACTTCTCTTTCATGGTTTATTTTTTTGTAAACGTTACATTAGTTAATTGTCTTCCATTATTCCATATTGATAGCTTGCCTTTTTCATCGGCAACAATCTTCATGGTTTCAATTTTTCCGAAGAAAGGAATGTTGCCACCCAAGTCAACTACCCATCCTACTTTCTTCGTGCCATCAGGATAAGTGAATGGTCGCATTACCCGCCCAACGATTTGATAATAGAGTGATAACGACATGGTGCTCCTGGCAATCACCACGGCTTCCAATTCAGGATAGTCGAATCCAGTAGTAAGCACTCCTACATTAATCACACATCTAATCGCACCGGATTTGAATTGTGCCAATATTCTGTCTCTAACTGCAGGCTCGGTTTCTCCTGTTAGAACCACACTGCCGGGAATACTCTTAGCGGTTTGATTAGCCTCTTCAATAAGCGAGCAGAACACTAGTGCATTATTACGCTTCATCAATATTCTGTTGGTGTATTCAGCAGTATAATCAGGCATGTTAATTTTCTTGTAATATGCCTTCAATGAAGCATCGGTAAAGTCAGTGCCCTTGGTGTTCATCTCCAACATGCTTCTATCAACCACATTGAAATTATAGTATTTCAATGGTGCCAAATGCCCGGCATCAAACAACACATCATTCTGAATATAGTAGATGCACTTATTGAATATCCTTGGATTAGTTCTGTTAATAAATTTTAACATTGATCCATCGAAAGAAGATGTCAAACGGTAAGGCGTGGCCGTCAATCCCAATACTTTAGCCTGCGGTAAGAACTTTATAAACTCTTCATACATGCCGCCTTTAGCGTTTACCAAATGGCATTCGTCAACAATGATGTGCTTTACATCTGCGAATAAATGCTTCTTGTTTATCACGCTGCCAATTGTGGCAAAGGTTACTTTGTCAAGAAATTTGTGTCCTGCGCTTGCAGAATATATTCCGGCCCTGAAACCATAAGAACAAAACTTCTGATAATTCTGAACTAATATTTCTTTAGATGGCTGCAATACTAAAGTCTTCCCTTCCAGTTGCATTCCTACATTGGCAATTACCACGCTCTTACCGCTTCCCGTTGGCAGAATTTCAAAGGCATTGAATTTCTTCTTTGAATCATTGAAGAAATCAATTGCCAAATCAATGGCATCTTTTTGATATGGTCTGGGTTGAAAACTCATTATTTAACCTCTGCGTTTTCAAATTCATCAACTACAACCTTAAAATCAATCTTGCCTTGATTTGGATTTACAACCTCTTCCGGTTCAACTTGAATGTACTTTCCTTCTTTGTACAACTCAACCTCTCTGCGTGCATCATCGGCAGCAGCTTTAAGTTCGTTATACCATTTGTAGCCTGAAAAATTATCAAGCAATACCTTAGTACTTTCAACATTCACTCTGCCACCACCGGTATGAACGTGCTTAGTTCCTGAAAGAATAATGCTTTCATTCTCTTTGTTGCCTTTGATTTTGAAGCTGTCTACATGGTACAATGATGTCAATTCGTCATTGTGTAAATCGTCAATGCTTTCAATTTCATAGCCTGAATTATGAAAGGCATCATCAAGACATGCAGAATGCACGTTGAATTTTTGAAATGCTTTTTTCAAATCTTCAGTAATTTGACCAGTGCCTTTCACGTTATGAGTATCGCCAGCTCCAGTGCCTGAAAGAATTTCATAACTGTAATTGCAGAAATCATCTTTAATTGCTGCCGAAATAATAGTGAAGCTCTTATCCTCTTTCAATAAGGCGATTTCAAATGTTTCCTTCTTTTGTTTTGACTTAGCCATGTTTTTTAAAATGGGGTTTTATTGAGTGAAATATTTAATCCTTTTTCGGCAACCACTACCGATTTTGTGGTAGCAGCTTGCACTTCTTTTTTAAATTGTTTGGCATCAGAATTTGAATCTGATAAGTGAATCAGCACTATTTGATTGACCTCTTTTAAATCGTTGACCTTCAACAATTGAATACAGGTGGCCAGCGACATGTGTGATTGAATTACCCGGTCTTTCACGAAATTGTGAATAGTGCCTTCCGATGCTTTTCTATCAAGAATCTCTTGGCTGTAATTCGCCTCAATCAAAATATTATTGATGTTTTTGAAAGTGTGTGGCACGTAATAGCTGTCGGTAATAAACAGCACGTTGCCGCATTCATGATGGTTTATGATGAACCCAAGTGGCTGCTCACAGTCATGCTTCACGTCAAACGGTAATATTCTGAAGCTGCCAACATTAAAGACTTTATTAGCTTGCACTTCATGAAGTCTGTGGTTTTTTAGTTTCAAGGCCCTGAAAGTTCCTGCGCTGGCATACACATCTATTCCGGCATTGGCGGCATCGGCAATGGCTTTTGAGTGGTCTTTGTGCTCGTGGGTTACTATTGCACCCACTACCTTTCTTAAATTGAAATTAAGAGCCTGTTTGATGATAGAGAAATTAACGCCCAACTCAACGATGAGCGTTTCTTCCTCACCTTCAAATAAGTAGCAGTTGCCTACCGATCCTGTATTTACCACCTTTAGATTCATTAGAAGCTAGGCCCAGGTTTAGTTGATGAATTGCCAGTGCCATTAGTAGCAGGATTATTTTCTTCTTTCGGCTGTTCTTTAATCTCAATGGTTTGAGTTTCTTCAAAACCAATAGGCCCGCCTTTATTTGCATTTTCTTTTATTTCTTCCTGAACGATGGCGAATGTTGATTCATTATCATCGCTTTCAGGCAATTCCAAGCTGCTATCGTCAGAAGAATTAATTATTGACTTGCAAGCTCTATTTATTACCGTTCTTTTAGCCATTTGGTCGGTAAAATTTTTATGAGCACCGCTATTACCTTTCATATCGCCTTGGTCCCATGCTTTTAATATTTGGGCATAAGTCATAGGTTCTACATCCGTTGAACCATCTTGAAACTCAACTGTAGCATAAGCACCTTTTATTTTACCAATGTCGATATTATCCAGTTTCTGTTCATGCTTTAATACTTTTTTTCTTCCGCTAACGGTGTCAATTTCGTATTCAAAAACATCATCTTTATAAATGATATTCGCTACTACATTTTTAATTCCCCCCAATGTTTTAGCAAGATGTACGTTGCCAAAGTAACTTGGCATCATGGTTAATTTTTTTCCTCTTACAATAAAGTAGCATTGTTTTTTTGCAGGGTTTAAACCTTTCACCACCATATCTAATAAAGCATTTCCGATGCTTTCGGCAGTACATACCGATAATGCAGGATTCTTATCTCTGTCTACTGTTTCTACAAGAATTAAGTAGGCAAATTTTAAAGAGTTTTCAACTGAGTAATCTTTAGGAATTTTGATTGCGTTTAAAGATTCCAGTTCTTTTACTCTAACCAGTACGCCATCTACTATGTTGCGCTGTTCAATTGCTTTTGGTTTATTTTCAATATTGCTCATTGCTTTGAAATTTTATTGGATTAATAATTTTTTGTCTTTAGAAACTACCAAGTTGATTAATTGGCTATTGCAGGTAATCAATTCGTTCACGCTCTCCCGGTTATCAATGAAGATGGGCGCTGTTACATTGTAGTGAGCAGTGAGCGCATTAATAATATCTATGCCAGCGTTAATCTTTCCAGCAGTGTTTACATCGCTGTAAGGCACTCCATTCACCATGCACTCACATATTTCAGATTCACCACCGTTGATTTGTGCCTCAAACATCTTCCACTTCACTACCTTGAATTTGTCGTTGATGCGTTGCTCAATGGCTTCAATCTTGGTTTTATTGAAGCTGTCAATCACAAACTCAGTTCTTTCCAGTTCGGCCATTTCCTGTGCCAGTTTCTTTTCATCTGCTTTCAGTTCGTCAATTCTCTTTTTAATCCTGTCGATTTGACCTCTTTCTGAAAGTTTAGCATTCAGAGCATTCACTTCAGCCTGTACTTCTTTCTTCTGATTTTGATATTGAGAAACATCTGGCTTGTTAATTTTGGGTACCACAAAATCCTTAATCTTTGCTTTTAAAGTTTCTATTTCAGGATTGGCAGCAATAGGAGTGTTACTTAACGTTTCTATTTCAGATTGAATAATTGCCAAATCTTTCTTGTTATCATCAATTCTCAACTCACATTCTTCAATTGCCTTTCTATAGTCAGAAATGTCTTTTTGATACAACTCAATTTGATTCTTATTACTAAGGCCGGTACCATTTATTTTATCAAGTCTGCTGGTTTTATCAGCGTTGAAGTTGTTTCGGAAATTGGTAATTGTTTCTTCTTTCTTGCTTTCTTCAAAAGGTGTTTTGCAAGTAGGGCAGCATAAGCGAGATTCATCCATAGTAAACTCTTCTGCATTTACTTGAGCCCATTTATTACGCAACGATTCATTTTCCTTACCTAGCTGCTCAATCTTTGCGGTTCTATCAGCAATTTTATCTTTGAATATTTTTACTTGAGCATTATCGGCATTAATAGTATTCTGGTGCACTCTTACTTTACCTTCCAGTTCAGAAACTCTTAATCTCACTTCTGAACCTTGATTTTGCTCTAAGGCCTGTAATTGAGATTTTAATTGATGCAGCTCGCCTTGTTTTTGCAATGCAGCTTTAGAATCTTTTTCGGCTGCTGTGTTTACATCATTGATGTAATTCTCAATATCGTCCATCTGCTTTTCAAGCTGCGTAATCTTTGCGGAAATTTCATCCCAATTTTGCTCTTCAGGAATACTTCTATTTGCCTCATCTATACGAGTTGGAATGGTTTCCAGTTCATCTTTAATCTTCTTTCTCTTAGCAGCAACTTCACGTTTGTATTCAACTAAAGATTTACCTGTTAACTGATTTATCAACTTAGTAAATTCTTCGTTGCTACTGGCAATATCGGCATCGGTTATAGTTCCGGCTAATTCGGTCAATACATTGCGCCTGTCTTGCCATTTCATGCTGTTAAAGTAAGTAGGAGAAGTAATTAACTTGGCAACATTCTCATTAATTAAGGCATCAATCTTGCCTTTATATTCGTTTTGAGAAAGTGGCACATCGTTGTAATAGAATTCTGTTTCATGGCCCGAAAATTCAGTTTCTTCCTGACCTCTTTTCTTCACCCACTTTTCTTTAAACACACGCTTAAATGTGTGCTGCACATTATCTATAATAAGTGTAGCAGCTACTTCATGGTTTACCTTATTTATAGGCTTGTTGTTTTTATCAAGCGTTTTAATGTTAAAGTCCTTTCTGTCTGAAGAATCTTTGCCAAAAAGTAACCAGGTGAAGGCATCGAAAATGGTTGTCTTGCCAGTTCCGTTATCACCAAAAATAAAAGTAACTGGTTTGAAGTTGATGCTCAATTGTTTAATGCCCTTAAAGTTTTGAAGGTGCATTTCTAGAATTTCAATGTTCATTTTGCTTTGATTTTATGATTAAATAATGATTAGTCTTCTGAAGTAGCGCAGGGTTCTTTCTGTGCGTTATTCCATTCATTCAAGCCTTTTAATACAGAATCTGAAACAATTTTTATTTCTGGGTTTGTAAAGAATTCAAGTGTTTTTCTAACGGCATTTGAAACCGTCATATAGGCAACTACAAATTCATCCTCTTCTATTTCTTCATAATCTAAAATTGAATTAATAGGTGAAAAATGTACTACAGCCTGAAAATCATTGTCTCTGCCAAAGTGAATAGTAATGTTATCATTAGATTTTTCGCTAAAAAAAGCGTGATAAGAGGTTCCGTTTACATCTATCTTTTTTCTGAAAGATGGAATGCTAACTTCAACCGGAACTTTTGATTCTTTTAAAATTGTTACTTTTGCCATTGCTTTGATTTTTTATGAATGATTAATGATTTAGTTGTTCGTTAAAATGCCTCTGTTTCAGCAGGGGCATTTTTATCTATTGATTTTTTACTTTCCAGTTCACTTATAATTTTATAATTGTTACCACAGTATCGGTGCATTATAATTCCAATAGTTGCTACATATTCAGCTTTATTATTCACTGTTGAAGTAGCAAGAATATTGTTGCCAATAGCAATAGAAACTTTACCTACGTATAGCATGATTATCGGTTTGGTTTAGCTTTTGAAAATGGGCGAACGTATTTTTTTGCCCAATCATTAAAGAGCATCTTCTTTTCAGGCTTTACAGACTTAACCCCTTTACATTCGCATTCAGAAATATTAACTGCGCCCGGCAAACGCTTCCCATGTTCTACACTATCAATAAATCTTTGTATCCATATAGATAAAAGAACAGTGAAAAATGATATTATCACAGCAGATGCGCCAATTATTAAAGCGAACGTTTCGGTAGTCATGATTTTAATTTTTTAGCAATTTTATAAGCCTTATTGTCCAGTTCATCATTAGTGGCCACTCTGTGGGTTTCAATCCAGTCTTTTAATTCCTCTTTAAAAAAATATACCTGCGCTCCATTTTTATAATGTGGCACTTGCTTGGCATTTACTTTATTTCTAAGCGTGCTTTCTTTAAAGCCAAGCATATAAGCAGCCTGTTCCATATTCAAAACCTCATTGAAAGCAACCTGAATAGTTAGCTCAATGGCCGGTGTTGGCTGTATGGCATTTAATAAATTCATTAGGCTGTTACTTTTTCTTCAACCAATAATTCGTTATTTAAAATGCCATTGTATTTTCTAATAGCATTTAAAGTAGAAAACATAGTTAGCTTGTCTTGAGCGTTGCTTTTTGCCCATCTTAATGGGGCCTGAATGCTTTTGCCAGTTGCCTTAGCTATTGCACCTTGAAGAGCCTCATCATTCTTAATTTGCTCAACGTATTCTTGTTTCAATATTATTGACATGTTGGATATGTTTAAATTTTGAGTTACTTTTGATTTAACTACGAAGCAAATATAAAAACAATGTTTTCAAAAAAGCAAACATTGTTAACTTAAAAATTATCAACATTGTTATCAACAAGTAATAACATAAACAAATGGTTAGTGGATGCAATAGCATCCCTGAAAGGATTACATGTTATTAAGTATGATAATGATATAGCTGAAAAGTTGGGTTTTAGTAGGTCTGTAGTTTCTAATTACATAAGCGGAAAAGTTAAAGCAAGTAAAAACTTTGAATTGAAGTTTAGAGAGCATTTTTCTCAATATTTAGAAAACAATGTTCACAATAATATACTACAGGAACCCGAATTAGAATATTTAAAAAAAGAAGAAGAAGTACCGGTATATGAAGTAAATGCTAGTGCCGGATTAGATTTCTTAACTGAAAACGGAAATGTAAAACCAAAAGATTATATAAAGCTGCCTAATGTAAATGTAGATGCCTTTATTTATGTGTTTGGAGATAGCATGTATCCAAAATACTGCTCTGGCGAAATGATAGGCATTAAGCAAGTAGAAAAAGACTTTGTAATGTTTGGCCATGCGTATGTAATTCAATTGAAAGACGGGCAGGTATATCTTAAATACATTAAGAAAGGCAGGGATGATAACTATTGGGTATTAGATAATGAGAACCCCAAATATGATGCTAAAGAGTTTCATCTTTCTAAAATTAAAACGGTATTTCTTGTTAAAACCGTGATAACAAAAACTACTATATAATGAAACATTTAAAAATATTATCAATAATCATTTTGATTATTTTATACTCAAATAGAGAATCTATAGCGCAGGATAATAAGCCTCTAATTTTTGAACAAGTGATACAGGTAGATGGCGTAGAAAAAAATATTCTATATGATAGAATAAAAAAATGGATAGCTATATCTTATGTTGATGCTAACACTGTAATTAAACTTGACGATAAAGAAATTGGTGAATTAGTAGTTAAGGGCTCTATTAAGTATTCAAGAGATAAATTTATAAATGCATGTGCTACTGGATATATAGATTATACTCTTCAAATTTCAGTTAAGGATAATAAGTATAAATACCAAATTTCTCAAATATCGCATATATCAACAAGTACCGAAATGAAAGGATGTTATCCGTATTATTCAATTGGTACTATATATTTTGGTAACTATCCTGGTGATAAAAAACCAATAAACTGGTTTGAAAATAATCATGCGCTTTTAAAAAAACATACTATGTCTTCATTGAAAGAGATTACTGATAAATTAAAATTAGCTGCTTTGGGTAACACTTCTTCAAATTGGTAAAATGGCTGGAACAAAGAACGAGAAATACGATAAAGAAAAGCTATTAGATGAATTGACGTACAGATTTTTATTAGTAGCAGATTTTTATATTGGCCCAACTAGTAAGTTTAAATCGGCAAAAGAATTTTGTGATTATGTGCAATATACTTCACAGAATTTCACCGCGCTTAAAAGACGTGAAAGGCATGTTCCTATAGAAGTTGCAATAATAACCTGCCGAAAGTTAGGTGTAAACTATGCCTATATGTTTGGTGATGGTACCCAGATGTTTGGAGAGCAGGAAGCTATGCAAAGAATAGAGCGATTAGAGGTAAGAATGAAAGCTGTTGAATCAATATTAAAAACAAAAAACCGTCCCTAAAACGAACCTATTTGTGTTATAAGCTAGTAAAATCAATAGTTTAACAATCCCATTCCGGGCACACGCAATTTATTTATTCACTTGGCTTTATTAGCCACAG
>CAZABH010000031.1:35277-39294 GCA_964483585.1 uncultured Flavobacteriaceae bacterium | reverse complement strand
GGTGAAGGGAATCGAACCCTCGTCGTAAGCTTGGAAGGCTTCTGCTCTGCCATTGAGCTACACCCGCTTTGTCCTGCCTGTTCCTGACTTCGTTCACCCCTTCAAAAAATGCCGCCTCAAAACCACCATCTGCAAATCGCCTCGACACACAACGGGTCCGCCCTCCGTTCGCCTGCTTTTCAGGCCATTCCTCACCGACGTCGTTGCGTGTCCCACGTCGACAAGGATGGTGGGGGAGGTAGGACTCGAACCTACGAAGGCGTAAGCCAGCGGATTTACAGTCCGCCCCCTTTGCCACTCGGGACACTCCCCCAAAACAGATTGCGCGGGTCCGGACCCACGTGCGTGCTTTCTGCAACCGGTTGTGAATTTTATCCTATGTCTTGGGATCGCGCCTGGGTCTGCCCACCGACACGGGAGCATGAGACCGGGGCTTATGGCGAAAACATGCATGGCTTGTCAACTGGTTAACCCCTATCTTCCCCCTCCTTTTGGGGCGTCACAATGACCAGACACAGAGATGGGCACCGGACTTCCGGCCACAAGGAGCGCGGGAACGACAGCGGCCTGATATGGCTTTGGGGCACCCATGCGGTGGCCGCGGCGCTCGGGAATCCCGCGCGCAAATGTCGAAAAATGCTTGCAAGCCAAGGGGTTGAACCGCAACTTGTCGCCCTGGCCCAACGGCGGAAAATCCCGGTTGAGGTCGCCGATGGCGCCGTCATATCGCGGGTCGTTCCCCGCGAGGCGGTGCATCAGGGGCTGGCACTGCAGGTCTTCCCCCTCGAAGAACAGGACGTCGCAGGTGTGCTCGAGACAGCCAAGCGCCCTTGCTGCCTGGTCCTGCTGGACCAGGTCACAGATCCCCATAATTTTGGTGCGGTTATTCGATCCGCTGCCGCATTTGGCGCCAGCGCCGTGATTGTGCAGGACCGGCACTCCCCGCCCCTGCACGGGGTCCTCGCCAAGGCCGCCAGCGGCGCGGTGGAGAAGGTGCCCGTCGTCTCCGTCATCAACATCGCGCGGACGCTCGAGCAGCTGGGCCGCGAGGGTTTCCTGCGTCTGGCCTTCGCGGATGAAGCCTCGCAGACCCTCGAGACGCTCGACCTGCAACGAGACATCGTCCTGGTGTTAGGCTCGGAGGGAGAGGGATTGAGGCGTCTCACGCGTGAAAACTGCGATATCAGCGTCAGACTGCCCACGACCGAGGCGATGCCCAGCCTGAACGTATCCAATGCCGCAGCGGTCGCGCTCTACGCCTGCGCGATTGCTCGAAACCAGCGCTAGGGAGAACTCCCGAATGCTGCTGCGCTTTTTGCTGATCCTTGGTTTTGTCATGAGCCCATCATTTGCTGCAGCCTTCGACAATCCGCTGGACGCTTTGGCCTCCGAGATCGCAGGGCGCGATCCCGGCGTGCCCAGCGTCGTCGCCCATGCGCGCTCGCCGCGCTTCGGCATTGACTGGACAGGGGAAGCGAGAGGCATCGGCGAGACGGGGCCGGGGCCGCTGGCCGCGCGGCCGTTCAGGATTGCCAGCGTCACCAAGCTCTTTGTTGCCGCGGCTGTGCTGAGGCTCGTCGAGCAGGACAGGCTCTCCCTGAACGATGCGATCAGCCCCAGCCTGTCGGACGGAACAAGGGCGATGCTGGTCAATGGTGGCTATGATCCCGGCCGCATCACCGTCTCGCAGTTGCTGTCCCATACCAGCGGCCTCGGCGATCATTCAACGCTTCCGGCCTTCTTGCAGGCGATTTTCGCCAACGGACAGCGTCGGTGGACGCGCGGCGAACAGATCGCATTGGCCGTGTCCGAAGGGCGCAAGGCTGCAGAGCCCGGGGAACGGCAGGCTTACTCAGACACAGGCTACCTTCTGCTCGCCGAGATCATCGAGGAGCAGACGGCCCAGCCTCTCGCGCCTTCCATCAGGCACTTGCTGCGCTTCGACCGCCTTGGGCTTGAAGAGACCTGGTTCGAGACGCTTGAAGCACCGCCGCTTCATCTCCTGCCGCGACTGACTCAATATCTCGGCAAGTCGGATGTGACGGACTTCGACCCGTCCTTCGACCTCTGGGGTGGAGGCGGGATCGTCTCAACCGTGCGTGACCTCGCCACTTTCATGGATGCGTTTGCCAAGGGGAGCCTTTTCGATCGCCCTGAGACCCTTGCAACAGCGCTGAGCGGGACGTCTGTGGAAGACAATGTCGGCCGGGATGCCCACGGCCTTGTCTTCTTCGAGCACGTCCATGCCGGATATCATTGCATCGGACATGCCGGGTTCTGGAATGTCGACCTTGTCGCTTGCCCTGACCTGGACCTCGCGGTCGTTGTCACGCTGAACCAGCCTGCGACGGCGCGACCTGACGAGCGACAGCGCCTCGTGGGCGCCGTCGTCGCGGAAGTTCTAAAGGCTGGAGACGGGCGGCGTTAAGTGAGTTGGACTGCGCCCGATTACAGCGCGACGCCTAGAGCCTGAAATTCAGGCCAAGATAGATCTTATTGGAACTGACGTCGTAGGGGCCATCAATGACACCAAGCGGCTCGAGATCGTCGCCATAGTCAGTGTAGCGATACTCGAAGACCATCGAGAGACGATCCTCGACTGGCACCTCAATGCCTGCACCGATGGTCCAGCCCAGATCCTGGTCGTCACCTGCAATGAAGGGAAGCGAAACCTGACTGTATTGCGAGCGGAAGGAGCCGTAGCTCAAGCCCGCCGTCGCGTAGGGCGTGAAATCGGGCATGGCGTAGGCGAGGCGCCCACGGAGCGAGGCCTCCCACTGCTGTTCAAGCTTGAAAATGACCGGACCGGCCGGCTGAACTGCTGTCCCGCGTTCGTTGCCTGTCGAGAAATCGATGATGGCGCCGACGGTCCATGGGCCCTGAAGGGGATAATCGTATCCCGCGAGAATGCCGCCGAAGACGCCCTCGGCATCATAGTCTTGCGCGTCGCTGCCCGACCTTGCCGTGAGGTCCAGCCATCCGTGACCAATGCCTGCACCGACATATGCCCCGGCGTTGGTGCCAGGCGTCCCGCCATCAGCCACCGCGACCGAGATGGGGGCGGCCACGGCCAGCAATCCGCAACCAACTGAAATCATGACCTTGCGCATGGGTACCACCTCGCTCGACGAATCACACCGCCGCCCTGAGTGTATCCGAGGCCACAGCCACTGCCAGCAACCTAAGCACTGCCCTTGCGCCTGATTACAACGCCCTAGAACAGGCCTTCGACCATGCCTTGCGCGTTCAAGCGGATATTGTTTGCGGCCGGAACACGCGGCAGTCCCGGCATTGTCATGATGTCGCCCGTAATGACGACGACGAATTCGGCGCCCGCCGAAAGGCGCACGTCGCGGATGTCCACGACGTGGCCTGACGGAGCGCCCATGAGCCGGGGATCGGTCGAAAACGAATATTGCGTCTTGGCCATGCAGACCGGCAGATGGCCAAATCCTGCCTGTTCGAGCTCCTCGAAACGCTGGCGAACGGGCCTGTCGGCATCGACCCGCGCTGCGCCGTAGAGCGACGTCGCAATGGTCGTGACTTTCTCCCAGAGCGGCATGGCGTCCGGGTACAACGGCTGGAACGACTGCTTGCCCTGCGATGCGAGGCGAACAACTTCCCTGGCCAGATCTTCACAACCGCTGCCCCCGTCTGCCCAATGGGTTGCCAGAACGGCCTGCACACCCTCTGCGGCGACTACCTCGCTGACAGCGGTCAGTTCCGCGGAGCTGTCATCGCTGAAACGGTTCACAGCCACGACCACCGGAACGCCGAAGCGCCTGACATTGGCGATGTGACGGGCAAGGTTCTGTGCCCCTGCCCTAACCGCGGCCACATTCTGCTTTTTCAAATCTTCCTTGGCGACCCCGCCATGCATCTTGAGGGCGCGCACCGTTGCGACGATCACGGCGGCCGCTGGCGCCAGTCCGGCCTTGCGGCACTTGATGTTGAAAAATTTCTCGGCACCGAGGTCGGCACCGAAGCCGGCTTCGGTAACCACGTAGTCCGCCAGTC
>CAZABH010000031.1:0-35177 GCA_964483585.1 uncultured Flavobacteriaceae bacterium | reverse complement strand
TCGGCACCGAGGTCGGCACCGAAGCCGGCTTCGGTAACCACGTAGTCCGCCAGTCGCAGGGCCGTCGTGGTTGCCAGAACCGAATTGCACCCGTGGGCAATGTTGGCAAAGGGGCCGCCATGCACGAAGACAGGATTGTTCTCCAGCGTTTGCACGAGGTTGGGCATGAGCGCATCCTTGAGCAGGACGGTCATCGCGCCGGCGGCACCAATGTCGCGCGCGGTCACAGGCTTGCGGTCGCGGGTTTCGGCGACAACGATGTTGCCAAGCCTGCGCTCGAGGTCGGCAAGGTCGCGGGACAGGCAGAAGATGGCCATCACTTCCGAGGCGACCGTGATGTCGAAACCGTCCTCGCGCGGAAACCCATTCGATACCCCTCCCAGCGAGGACACGATGTGGCGGAGCGCGCGGTCATTCATGTCCATCACACGGCGCCAGAAGACACGCCGTGGATCAATGCCGAGCGCATTGCCCCAGTAGATATGATTGTCGACCATTGCTGCCAGCAGATTGTGGGCTGCGGTTATCGCGTGAAAGTCACCGGTGAAATGGAGATTGATGTCCTCCATGGGCACGACCTGCGCATGGCCGCCACCAGCCGCACCTCCCTTCATGCCAAAGCAGGGTCCGAGCGAGGGCTCGCGGATGCAGCCGATCGTCTTGCTGCCGATGCGGTTCAATCCGTCGGTCAGGCCCACGGTGGTCGTGGTCTTGCCCTCACCCGCCGGGGTTGGGGTAATGGCCGTGACCAGGACCAGCTTGCCTTGCGGCCGGTCGGCCAGCGTGTTCACGAAGTCCAGGGAGACCTTTGCCTTATGGCGCCCATAGGCATGGATTGCGTCCACCGGGATCCCAGCGATGCCCGAGATTTCGCTGATGGGTTTCATCGTTGCCGTGCGCGCGATTTCAAGATCGTTCTTCAAATGTTATTTCCCTAAAGGAAGCCTGCAAATTCTATCGCTTCCAGCACAAATATGCCGTTAAGAATGTCGACCGGTCTTGCCCTTCCCCGCGCCGGAACCGGCTGATAGCGTCCTGCACCATCATCGCGCGCAGCAAGGAACTTCCCGCATGCATGATCTCGTTATCCGAAAGGGGCTCGTCGTCGACGGCTCCGGCACTTCGCCCTTCGAGGCGGACGTAGCCATAGACAACGGACAGATCTCTGCCGTCGGCCATGTCGCGGCGCGTGGTCATGAGGAAATCGACGCCAAGGGCAAGGTCGTTGCGCCGGGCTTTGTCGACATCCACACGCATTATGACGGGCAGGCCACGTGGGATGCCGAGATGGCGCCTTCCAGCTGGCACGGCGTGACAACGGTCGTGATGGGCAATTGCGGTGTCGGGTTCGCCCCCGCACCACGTGACCGGCATCAATGGCTGATCGGCCTGATGGAGGGCGTGGAAGACATTCCCGGAACCGCACTGGCCGAGGGCATGAAATGGAACTGGGAGACGTTCCCGGAATACATCACGGCGCTCGAGGGACTGGAGCGAACCATCGACATCGGCACGCAAGTGCCCCACGGCGCCGTACGCGCCTATGTCATGGGTGACCGGGGCGCACGCAACGAGGCGCCGACGGAAACCGACATCATGCGCATGTCGCAGATCGTCGAAGAGGGACTGCGCGCAGGGGCGCTTGGCTTCACGACTTCGCGCACGATCCTGCACCGCTCGATCGAGGGCGAACTGGTGCCCGGCACGACGGCGACCAAGGAAGAGCTCATCGGCATCGGGCGCGCGATGGGGCGCGTCGGTCACGGCGTGTTCGAGCTGGCATCCGACCTCAAGCGCGACTGGAACGAGTTCCAGTGGATGGGTGAGCTTTCACGCGAGACACGGCTGCCCGTTCTGTTCTCGATGCTGCAGTCGGCCGCCAGCGAAATCCCGTGGCACGAGCAGATGGCCTCCATGGTCAAGGAAAACGACCGCGGTGCGAATATCCGGGCGCAGTACGCGCTGCGCGGGACCGGCATCCTCATGACATGGCGGGGCACCGTGCATCCCTTCATGCTGCGCCCGTCATGGGCCAGCATCGCGCGCAAGCCCTGGGACGAGCAACTCAGGACGTTGCGGGATCCTTCGTTCCGCGCCCGCATCCTGGCCGAGGAACCGGTGCTGGAGGGTGAACTCAGCGCCCTGCGCATGGTGATCAGCAAGGGCTGGTTCATGCAGTATGCAATGGGCGAGGGCTTCAACTATGAGCCGACGCAGGCCGAAACCATCATGGCGCTGGCGGCGCAGCGTGGCGTCAGCGGCGATGAATTTGCCTATGACCTTCTCATGGAGAACGACGGCACGGGCTTCATCTACCTGCCGCTGCTGAACTATGCCGACGGCAATCTCGATTTCGTGAAGGGCTTGCTGGGGCGCGAGGATACGGTCGTTTCGCTGTCTGATGGCGGCGCCCATTGCGGCACCATCTGCGACGCGGCCTCACCCACGTTCCTGCTGCAGCACTGGGTGCGCGACCGCGCGCGCGGGACCATTCCGCTGGAGCTGGCCATCAAGCGGCAGTGCCGCGACACCGCGGTGCTCTACGGGCTGGAAGATCGCGGCCTGCTGAAGCCGGGTTACCTGGCGGACGTGAATGTCATCGACCTAGACCGCCTGAGCATGAGCAAGCCGTGGCTCGCCTTCGACCTGCCCGCAGGTGGCAAGCGCCTGCTGCAGAAGGCCGAGGGTTACGATGCGACGATCAAGAGCGGCGTTACCACCTTCCGGCACGGGGTCCTGCAAACACCCCGGCCAGGCCGCGTCATCCGCGGCCCCCAGCGGGCCTCCCGCAAAATGGCGGCGGAGTGATTTCGGCCGCCTTGGCGGGCTAGTTCCGCCGCGGGATGATGACGGGGAGCGTCTCGTAGCCTTTCACGAAGGTAGAATAGGTGCGCTTGGGCTCGCCGGTCACGATCACTTCGGGGAAGCGCTTGAGGATCTCTTCCCAGATGATGGTGAGCTGGAGTTCTGCCACGCGGTTGCCGACGCAGCGGTGGATGCCGAAGCCGAAAGACACGTGGTGACGGGCGCGCTCGCGGTCGATGATGTAATCGTCCGGGTTAGCAATCACTTCGTCGTCGCGGTTCCCCGAGACATACCACATGATCACCTTGTCGCCCTCGCGGATCGTCTTGCCCTCGAACTCGTAATCGCGCACCGCCGTGCGGCGCATGTGCGCAAGCGGCGTCTGCCAACGGATCGTTTCGGAGACCATGTTGGGGATCAGGGCCGGGTTGGCGCGGAGCTTTGCGTACTGGTCAGGATTTTGGTTGAGCGCCAGGATCGAACCCGAGATCGTGTTGCGCGTGGTGTCGTTGCCGCCAACGGTGAGAAGAACGACATTGCCGAAATACTCGCGCGGCGGCATGTTTCTTGTCTCTGGGTGATGCGCCAGCATCGAGATCATGTCGCCTTGCGGGGCTGCATTGATCTTCTCGTTCCAAAGACCCACGAAATAGGCGTTGTACTCGTCGAAGATGCGCATCTTGTCTTCGAAAGTCTCTACAATGGCGCCAGCCATCGGGATGGCGGTCACGACGTCAGACCAGTAGGTGATGCGTCGTCGATCCTTCTGGGGCGCGCCGAAGAGCGTGGCCAGCGTCATGGCCGTCAGTTCCTTCGAGACCAGGTCGACCCAGTCGAACTCCTTGCCGATCGGAAGACCGTCGAGGATGGCGGCTGCGCGCTCGCGGATCTGCGGGGCCATCGCGGCCAGCTGCTGCGGGGCGACGGCCGGGCTTACGGCCTTGCGCTGAACGTCGTGGCGCGGCGGGTCCATGGCGATGAACATCGGCAGGGGCTCGAAATTCGTCGTGCCGCCCGTGATCGTGATGCCGCCGCGGAGATAGTCGGACGAGAAGACCTGATGGTTGGTGTCGATCGCCACGATATCGTTGAATCTCGTGATTGACCAATAGGGCCCGTACTCACTCTCGGCAGTGAAGTGGACCGGGTCTTCCTTTCGCAGACGCTCGAAGACCGGCCACATGGCGTCGTGCTCGAACAGTGCTGGCTGTGCCGGGTTGAGGTCGGCAAGCGGAAGCTTCCAGGCCTCCTCACGCGCACGGGCTTGAGCCTCAGTCTCGACGCGCCTTGCCTGCATGGTCATATCCTCCTGCCGATGTCTGTTCGCGGCGCAGCATACATGGCTTACGCCCCTGTCACCACACGAGGCGCGTTCGCGACTGAGAGCGAGTTGCTTCTAGAACAGGGCGGCGATCTGGTCGTTCGCGGGACCGCCGTAATCCTCGATGAAGACGAGAACCTTATATCCTGCCGTCATGACGAGCTTTCCGTTCTCATCGCGCTGCAGTGTCCCTTTTGTGCTCATCGTGCCCGTTTCGGGATCGATCTGGAACTTTGGCACGCGCCCTTTGTAATTCTGCGTGATGAGCTGGAACAACGTGCGCGCATTGTCCGTGGCCATGCGGATACAGCCATGCGAGGCACGATTACCCAGTTCCATCTCGCCCTTGGCATCTGAGCCATGCAGCGCCAGACCCGAGACGCGCCCTTGGATCTGCCAGTCAAAGAAGATCGCGTAAGGCATGGGCGACTGCCACTGCCGCGACGTGTAGTCCTCGAATGAACGCCAACGGTCGAGCTTGAACATGCCCTCTGGCGTATTGGTGCCAAGCATGCGCCCCGCAGGGGACATGACCATTTCCTCCTTGCCCGTCGACACTTTCCACGCATGGCGGAGCTCGTAGATGTTGGCCTCGGTCCTGGCGAGCACGAACATGGTCTGTGCCCACGAACCCTTGTCGGGGGTTGCCTTGCTCACATAGAGGAACAGGTCGAAATGCTTCATGACCTCCTGCGGCACCCGCATGCGCAGGCGTGCCTCGACTGGCGAGAGGTCCATGGGCTCCTGGTCCAGACCCTGCCTCAGCTGCAGGTCAGAGACCTCGGGCACTTTCACTCCCGGCGCTTTGGCCTGAGCCATTGCGGGTGCACCAACATCCTTGGGTTCGATGACCACAAAAGGGAGCTGCCCTTGAGGCTGCGGCTGGCTTGGCTTTTCCGCAGTGGGCTCGACTTGCTGCGGTTCCACGGTTTCGTTGGCCTCTGCCAACTCGACAGGCTTGGAGGGGGAGACATGCTTGGTCGTTGAAGTTTCAAGCAGGGTTCGCAGCGCTGTATTTCCCTGGGCCACCATGTCGTCGAAGGCCGGGCGCAGCCGCACGGCCTCTGCGGCCAGGCGTTCTCCCTGCTCGCCCTTGAGTAGGAAGATCGCGCCATAAGCGACGCTCGACACGACAAACGCTATGCTGAGTGACCTGAGCCACCAACCCATGCAAGACCCCCGTTTAAGACCGGAGTGTACTTATAGTTTGTAACGTCTCAATATCCTGTTGAGGCCGACCAGATTAACGCGTTCCGGTTGAAACCTTTTTGCAACGCGTCAAAATTCAAGCTTTTCGTCTCTTGTTAGGCAGAAAAGTCAATTCAGATACGCAACGACTGGTCCCGATATCTCTTCCCGCCCATCGAAATTCTCGACAAACAAGACGGCTCGGTAACCATCCTGCAGCATCATGGCACCGCTCGCATCGCGCTGGACGCGGCCCCACCTGTCGGTCGAACCCCTCTCGTTGATCGCCAAAACCGGCACGCGACCACGGGTAGCGGTTTGAACCTTGTAGAACAGCTCCTTGGCGTTCCTGGGGGCCAGGCGGACGCAACCGGCGGAGTCCCGACGACCGAGACGGTCGATCTTCGACTTTCCAATGGCGGCATGGATGGCAAGTCCTGTCTGACGCCCGTTGTTCATCATGTCGTAGAACATGGCGTAGTGCATGGGTGCATTGTCCCAGCTGCGGGACCAATAGCGCTTGTGGAAACGATCGGGGTCGAGCTGGAAAATGCCTTCGGGCGTTGTGGTCCGCACGCGACGGGTCTTGTTGATCTCGAACTTCTCGCGTCCGGTTGAAACCTTCCACTCGGCGTAGGGAACGATCCTGCCGTCGGCGTCCCGTTGGAAAACGAACATGTGCTGGGCGAGCGGACCCCGCTTTGCCTTGCTCACATACATGAACAGGTCGAAATAGGGCTCGATGTCATCCGGCACGGTTCCGAAAAGGCGTTTCTGCGCGATTGCGGCCTTGCCCATCGAGTCGTCGGAGAGGGCAGCTGCCAACTGCGCCTCCGAGGGAACGGCTTGTGCATTCTTCTCGGGCGCAATGGTTCTCGGGTCCCACGAGACCGGAACCTCTCGGGCGGCCAGAAGCGTTGTTGCGTGGCTTGCCACGAAGGAGGAGACCGCCGGCGCTACGACCGGTATCGCCGGAATATTGCCACCTGGCCGGCTGTCCGCGGCAGCGGTGCGCTCTGGCGTAGGCGCTGCAGGCACAAATTCAGGCATGGGCTCCGAAGGGGTCAGCACGGTTGCGGGCACGATGCTGGTCGGCGCACGATCTGCGCTCCACTGGGCGTTGTCGTCCAGCGTTGCCAGTGGCGCTTGCGGCAGCGCATCCGGCGCGTAAACAGGTCTTGCGGTTGCGGCGGATTCCGCTTCCGACCTGGCACGATATGGATCCTGGCTTCCTACGCTCCCAGCAGACAGCAAAACAACAGCAATACCCAAAGCGAAAGTCGCTCGACGCGGCATGAGTGCCCCCAGATCGACTTCCCCGCACCGGTCCTGATCCCCATCAGCCGGTCCCTTCTGTCCCCGAGATGTCGGACAAATCTGTGAGCGCTTCAACTACCCAAAAGAGTAATGGTGACGCGTTACCCGCAGCGTGGATCAACCCGTCGTGGTGCACGCTGTGCACACGAAAAAATTGTGCTCCGGGACACGCACCTCACATTCGATGAGAAGCCGCAACCTTCGCTTACTTGTCCCCACGCGGCTTGCAACAGGAGTTGAAAAAAACACTTCACAGGAGAAAAATGTCGACGTGTTCCATTCACGTCCTGATTGAGACGTGCTGTTACGACGCCCGCACGGGGAAAGGAGTCCTCGCGGGCGAGGTACAACCTGAACTCCGCGTGACAACTTGCCGCGACGATTACCAGGGTTGCTCGCTGGCCGCGCCTGCCTCAGACGGCAGGTGCTCCGCCGAAACGCGCTTCCCATGCCTGGATATGTTCGGGAAGGATCTTTGCGAACATCACGTCCGGCACATCGAATTCATGCCCGGATGTCAGCATGCCCAGCTCCGCAGCGATGCCGCCCCGTGGCCAGACAAGGCTTTCGGGCGCCAGACGCAGAGCCCGCGCCATGGCGGCCGCCGCAAAGGGGATGACCGGCGCCGAGAGAGCCGCGAAAAGGCGAATGAGATTGATCGCCACCCGGACGCTTACGGCAGCCGCATCGCGGTCGGTGCGGATGGCTGTCCAAGGGGCGGCGTCGGCAAGGTACTCGTTGCCCAACACCCACATGGCCCGCAACTCGGCCGCGGCCTTGCGCAGCTGGATGTCTTCCATGAAAGCCGCATAGCTGGAGAAGCGCCGCTCGAGCTCTTGTGCAAGTCGGGCTTCGCGCTCGCCAGGCGAACCGCCCTCGGGGATCGCATTGCCAAACTTGGAGAGCGTGAACTTCAGCGTGCGGTTGACGAAATTGCCAAGGACGTCGGCAAGGTCCTTGTTCACGGTGTCCGAAAAATGCTGCCAGGTGAACGAAGTATCGGCGCTTTCCGGCGCATTGGCTGTGAGGTACCAGCGCCAAAAGTCTGCGGGCAGGATCTCAAGCGCCGTGTCCATGAACACGCCGCGCTTCTGGCTGGTCGAGAATTTGCCGCTGTAATAGTTGAGCCAGTTGAACCCCTTGATCTGGTCCACGAGCTTCCAGGGTTCGCCAGACCCCAAAATCGTCACAGGAAAGCCGACAGTGTGGAAGGGGACGTTGTCCTTGCCCATGAACTGCACGTAGCGGACATTGTCGCGCGCTTCGGGCCCGTACCACCAAGATTTCCAGTCGCGCCCTTGGCTTGCGTCAGCCCATTCGTGCGTGGCCCCGATATACTCGATGGGCGCGTCGAACCAGACATAGAAAACCTTGCCCTTCAGGCCCTCGACATCGGGTTTATGGCCGTCAGGATTGGGGCCCCACTCGTCAGCGTTAACGGGGACGCCCCATGTCAGATCTCTGGTGATGCCGCGGTCCTGAAGGCCCTCGTCGAGCCATTTCATGGCAATCGAAGTCACCAACTGAGGCCACTCCGTGCGATCTACGATCCACGCGCGCAGCTGGTCTGCAAAGATCGATTGCCTTAGGAACAGGTGCTTGGAGCCGCGGAACTCGATGTCGGTTGAACCGGACAGCGCTGAACGCGGCGACTTCAGATCGGCAGGGTCCAGCACGCGCGTGCAGCTCTCGCATTGGTCACCCGTGGCCCGCTCGTAGCCGCAATGGGGACACGTGCCGACCACATAACGATCGGGAAGGAAACGACCATCGGCCTTGGAATAGACCTGCGTTGTGGTGCGTTCCTCGAGAAAACCTCGCTCCCACAGGAGCCTTGCGAAATGCTGGGTCAGAGACCTGTTCTGAGCCGAGGAGGAGCGGCCGAAATGGTCAAACGAAAGACCAAAGCCATCGGACAGCTGCTTCTGGACTGCCCACCATTTCTCGCAATAGCGATCCACAGGCAGCCCCTCGGCCAGCGCGGCCAGCTCGGCAGGCGTTCCATGCTCGTCTGTAGCGCAGATGTAGAGCACCTCTCGACCGCGAATGCGCTGGAACCGTGCGTAGACGTCGGCCGGCAGCATTGAGCCTGCAAGGTTTCCCAGATGCTTGATGCCGTTGATGTAGGGAAGCGCGCTGGTAATCAGGACCCGGGGTTGGCTCATGCACTGTCTCCTTGCGAGGCCGGGTAGATGAATCCGGTCCAAACGGGAGGCGGACCATATAGGAGCGGCTTTCTGTGATCAAAGCGGCGCCATGTCTTGGCGGGAGGGGGGCATTCTGCAATAAACCGCCGATATTGCTGCAGGATCCTGCGATGAGCACCCCGAAGAACGGACTGACCTATGCGCAAGCTGGCGTCGACATCGATGCGGGCGACGCCCTTGTCGAGGCCATCAAGCCGCTGGCGCGGGCCACTGCCCGGCCCGGCGCGGATGCCTCTCTTGGGGGTTTCGGTGGGTTGTTCGACCTGAAAGCCGCCGGTTTCAAAGACCCTCTGCTGGTGGCTGGCACGGATGGCGTCGGCACCAAGCTCAAGGTCGCCATCGAGTCCGGTATTCATGACACCGTGGGCATCGATCTTGTTGCGATGTCAGTCAACGATATCGTCGTGCAGGGGGCTGAGCCGCTGCTCTTTCTTGATTATTTCGCAACAGGCAAGCTCGACGTCACTGTGGGGACTGCCGTCGTCAAGGGCGTCGCCGAGGGGTGCCTCCAGGCTGGATGTGCGCTTGTTGGAGGCGAAACAGCCGAGATGCCGGGCATGTACGCGCGCGGCGACTATGACCTCGCTGGCTTTGCGATCGGGGCGGTTGAGCGGGATCGGGTCCTGCCGCGCCGTGACATGGCTGCAGGCGACATGATCGTGGGCCTAGCCTCGTCGGGTATCCATTCCAATGGCTACTCACTGGTTCGCCGCGTCGTGTCGAACCTCGGGCTCGGCTATGACGCCGATGCGCCTTTTCAGCCGGGAACCGGCCTTGGGCGCGCCCTGCTCCAGCCGACCCGGATCTATGTGAAGTCGGCACTGGCACTCATTCGCGAGGGTGACGTGAAGGGCTTTGCGCATATCACTGGCGGAGGCTTGACTGAGAATGCGCCACGCGTGGTGCCGGACGACATTGACCTTGAGATCGATCTAGGAAGCTGGCGCCTGCCTGCGGTCTTTCAGTGGCTTCAGCGCGCCGGGGGCATCGAGGAAAGGGAAATGCTGCGGACCTTCAATTGTGGCATCGGCATGATCGCCATCGTGCCCGCTGCGCAGGCTGCGACAGCGCAGGGCATCCTGACCAGGGCGGGCGAGCAGGTCTTCACGCTGGGTCGCCTGATCCCCGGAAAGGGCGAGCCCCGTGTTCACTACACAGGGCGTCTGGCGCACTGAGATCCGGCCATGGCCCGCAAGCGCGTTGGCATTCTGATTTCTGGCCGTGGCAGTAACATGCAGGCCCTGATCGAGGCTGCGCGTTCTGAGGCGTATCCCGGCGTCATCGCACTGGTCATCTCGAGCCGGCCCGACGCCGAGGGGCTGGCACTCGCGCGCAGTGCGGGCATCCTAACTGTTGTGGTGGACCAGGCCGAGGCGAAGCGTGAGGGCTTGAGCCGCACGGAGTATGATGGCCTTCTGCACCGGGCGCTGGTCGACCATCGAATCGAATTCGTTTGCCTTGCCGGATTCATGCGCATCCTGTCCGACGCATTCGTGGCGCAGTGGGCAGGTCGCATGATCAATATTCATCCATCGCTCCTGCCCGCCTTCCGTGGGCTTCACCCTCAGCGACAGGCCTTGGAGGCTGGCGTCATGGAATCCGGCTGTTCGGTGCATTTTGTCGTGCCGGAGCTTGACGCCGGGCCAGTCGTTGCCCAAGCGCGCGTGCCTGTCCTTCCCGGGGACACTGTCGAAGCATTGAGTGCACGGATCCTGGAGGCCGAACATCGTCTCTATCCAGAAGCCCTACGGCAGGCGCTTGCGCAGATCCCGTAGCACCGCGCGCGCGGCGTTGTGGCCGGGCGCCCCTGTAACTCCACCACCCGGATGGGTTCCGGAACCGCACATGTAAAGGCCCGCGAGCGGCGCGCGGTAGCTGCCGTGACCCATCACGGGCCTGGCGGAGAAAAGCTGATCCAGGGACAATGCGCCGTGCATGATATCACCGCCAACGAGGCCGAAGATGTCCTCGAGGTCCTGTGGTGTCAGGGCCTGGTAGCCAAGCACCGAGCGCGCGAAGCCCGGTGCGAACCGGTCCACGGTCTCGATCATCAGGCGCGCAACTTCATCACGATGATCGCTCCATTGGCGTCCTGGACCCAGGTCCGGCGCGACATGCTGACAGAAGAGACTAGCCACATGCCTGCCCGCTGGCGCGAGGCTGTCGTCGAGCGTCGAGGGGATAAGCATTTCAACGATTGGCTCCCGCGACCAACCGTACGCCCGCGCATCGTGGAAGGCCTTGTCCATATAGCGTAGACTAGGACCGATCACGATCCCGGCGGTCATATGGGGACCATCTTCGGGCAGACACGTGAACCGCGGCAGTTCAGACAGGGCGACATTCATTCGAAAGGTCCCCGATCCACATTTGTAGCTTCGGATCCTTTCGTTGAAATCTTCCGGCAGCACTGCCGGATCGATCAGGCGCGTGAAGAGCAGCCTCGGGTTCAGGTTCGAGACTATTGTCGGAGCCTCAAAGACCTCACCGGCTTCGGTCACGACGCCGCTGACCTTGCCGGCCTTGATCAAAACCTCGCGCACGCCTGCGTTCAGCCTGATCTCGACGCCCTTCTCGGCGGCCGCCTTTGCCATGGCCTGCGTTATCGCGCCCATTCCGCCCATCGCGTGACCCCAGTCACCCCGAACGCCATTCACCTCGCCAAAAAGATGATGCAACAGCACATAGGCCGTGCCGGGCGTATAGGGTGATGCGTAATTGCCGACGATCCCATCAAAGCCGAAGATCGCCTTGATTGGATCGCTCTCGAACCAGCTGTCCAGATACTCGCCGGCAGACCGCGTGAAGATCGACAGAAGGTCACGCCTGAGCTGCATGGGCATGTCTGCCAGGCGCTTGCCCAGGGCGGCCGACTTGAGTAGTTCCGGGATTGCGCTGAACCATCCGGTCTGCTCGACATTGGGTGGGGCAGCAAGCACCAGGTCACGCAGCACATCTGCCATTGCGCCGGTACGCTCGTAGTAGCGGTCGAGCGCTGCTGCATCCCGGGACGAAAATTTCGCAACCTCGTTCTTGGTTCGGCCAGCACCCAGCCTCAGATAGTTGCCGTGATCAAGCGGCAGAAAATTCGTGAGCTTGCGATGGACGATCGTCAAGCCATGCCTCGCTAGCTCCAGGTCGGCAATGACCTTTGGGTTCAGCAGGCTGACGGTGTAGCTGGCGACCGAATTGCGGAAGCCCGAATGGAATTCTTCGGTCACGGCGGCACCACCCACGACGTGGCGTCGCTCGAGGACCGTGACCTTCAGCCCGGCCTGCGCGAGATAGAAAGCGCATACGAGACCGTTGTGTCCCCCCCCGATAATCACGACATCCTGAGCCATTCACCATCCACCCTTTGCCGAGACCCTGCACTGCCCAGTCTGGACGCCCGGGTTGCGACCGAATACGGCGCTGCTTTCAACTCCTATCATATCGGTGTAAGCATTTGTTGAACTGCTGGCTTCTGCGGCCTCGAGGAGTTGAACATGAGCGAACTTGTCCTTGTTACCGGTGGGTCCGGCTTTATCGGGGCGCACACAATCGTGCAGCTGATCAGATCGGGGGCACGCGTGCGCGCAACCCTGCGAACGCCCTCGAGGGAGGGCGAAGTTCGGGACATGATTGCTGCCGGTGGCGTTCAGGCGGGAGACCTGCTGACCTTTGTAAAGGCTGACCTGATGTCGGATGATGGCTGGTCGGACGCGGCCAAGGGGTGCGATTACGTTCTTCATGTTGCGTCCCCTTTCCCCTCTGCCCTGCCCAAAGACGAGAATGACCTGATTGTTCCCGCGCGAGAGGGTACGCTGCGCGCCTTGAAGGCGGCGAAGGCGGCGGGCGTGAAGCGGGCGGTTGTGACGTCCTCCTTTGCTGCCATCGCCTATGGTCATGAGGCCAATCCTGCCGACCCTTTCAACGAAGAGCGATGGACCAATCCGAAGGCCCGTGATGCCAGCGCCTACATCAAGTCGAAGACGATTGCAGAGAAGGCTGCCTGGGACTTTGCGAAGAAGGAAGGACTGGAGATTTCTGTTGTAAACCCTGTTGCTGTTCTGGGGCCTCTTCTTGGCAAGGATTTCTCGACCTCCATCGAACTCGTAAAGATCCTGCTTGAGGGCAAGATGCCGGGCTGCCCCAAGATCGGGTTTCCCCTAGTCGATGTTCGTGACGTAGCCAGCCTTCACCTACTTGCCATGCGCCACCCCGCTGCAGCTGGCCAGCGGTTCATTGCCAGCAATGAGGGTTTTTGCTGGCTCATCGATGTTGCCCATGCGCTGAGAGAAAGGCTTGGTCGGGAGGCACGCAAGGTGCCGACACGTACGCTGCCGAACTGGCTGGTGCGCCTGTTCGGGATGATGGATCCCCTTGTGGCGCAGATTGTACCAGAGCTTGGCCGCGTGCGGCCCGCCACAGGAGCCAAGGCAGTGAAAACACTGGGCTGGACCCGGATCAGCAACGATGACGCGATCGAAGCCTCTGCGCGCAGCCTGATCGATTTGGGGATCGTGAAGGTCTGAGGTGTCTTGCACCTTTTGTGCCGGCACGAGACCAACGCGTACGGCTAACGGATGGCTATCGGATTCACGACCATCTGCACGGCTCCCTGAAATCGTGGTTGCCCGAGAACGAAGAGAAACTCGGTGGCGCCATCCTGCGCAAGCTCCGCCGTGTTGATGTTTTCGAGTATGTGAACACCGTGCTTGGCGAGCAGTATCTGATGCACCGGGAACGCCTCGGTCTTGTCCTCGAATGGAATGACCTCGAGGGCTGCCGTATCAGCTCCGACAGCAACGACCCCGAGAGATGCAAGATAGGCAGCGCCTTCCTTCCCGAGCCCAGGCTGCTGGCCGATGAACCTGGCGGGATCTTTGCCAGCCAGTGCCAGATAGCCAGTATGGAACAGGACGACATCGCCCTTGCCGATCGACACACCGGCAGCCTTGGCAGCGGCTTCGATCTCGGCGCGATTGAACGCCGTGCCAGCTGCCAGCATCTTCCCGCCCTGGTGCTTCGTCATGTCCAGCAGGATCCCGCGCGTGGCCATTGGCGGAATACTCTCGGTCCCCAGCTTGCTCAGGCCGCTTGGCGTCACGAAGTCCTTCGCCAGCATGCCGTTGTAGTAGCGATGCCCGATCCCAAGATGACCAAGACCATCAAGCTGCGTACCGATACCCAGATACGTCATCAGGATGTCATCATTCGCGGTCACCTGGTTTGCTGCCGCCGGCACACCCATGCCGTCATTCGACTGGGTGACGACAATATTGTAGCTGCGCGGCGGATAGGCTGGCGTTCCACGGTCGGTGACCACGCCCAGCGCATAGGTCTTTCCCAGTTTCACAAGCCGAGCGGCCTCCTTGGTGCCTTCTGCGCTCAGGTTGTTGGCAGCTCCGATCGTATCGGAAGCCCCATACTTCGACGGCCACCAGTCATCGCCCGCCACCGCCGGAAAGCTCAACCCGGCAAGCGCCGCAATCACTACCAGTCGCTTCATGACGCCTCTCCTTTATTTCGGTGACAGTGCACTCATCCCTACCAGCCGAAATGCTGGTTACGACCACCCCAGTTCAAGGCTAACGCCCGCTGCCAAGCTGTGCAAGCCGCCAACGTCACGTCCGTACTGCCATCGGCGCAGTTGCGCCAGTCACTGACGATTCGTGTTCCAAGTCCATGAAACGCCGCAGGTTGTCCGGCGCGCGGAGCCATCGTATGTCATGATTGAGCGCAACCAAGGTGATGTGATGTCGCTTTCCCTTCATGAGGCCTTTCGCAACGAAATGAATGCCGCCCGCATCGCTTGGTCAGCTGGCGACCTTGACACGGCCTTTCACAGGCTCGAGCGCGCTCACATCCTCGGCCAACGAAAGCTCTGGACGCACCTTGTTACCCATATCTGGATGCTGGGCATTGGATTGCACCGGCGCGACCGGCGCGAAATTGCAGGCCAGATCCTCCGCCTGATCGCAACCTTCCCTGGCGCCCTGATCGGCTGGGTTCCGGCAGGAAACACAGGTGGTGCAAATGTCTCCGCGCTAAAGCCCATGCCTCTGCCACCCGAGTTCGAAGCCTATTTCGTGCAAGACAACATGCAGCGTAACGTCATCATGCGATTGACGCTTCTTGGCGTCCTCGCCGCGGTGGCGGCCTTCGTTGTGTCCGGCTGAGCGAGCCACGTGATTGACTTTCGGTGACAGTGCTCGCGCACATGCCTCGAAGGTTGGCCTTGCATGGATGAAGGCAATCACGCCTACAACCTGGTCGCCCAGTGATCCCGGGTGGGGAGCAGCAGGTACCTATCTCGCGTGCTTCAGGTAGGCCCTCAACATGGTCTTGAGCTCCGAGGCGAGCACACGCGGATCACCCGTTCGTCCATCATCTTCGACCCACCAACGATGGACAATGGCATCCGTCACATCGATGAGCAATTGAGCAACCAGCCGCGGCTTTTCAACGTGCCCCTGAAGCGCGTGCGAAACAAGATCAGCGAAACCCGATCTGAGACGCGCGACGCGCTTGTGGATCTGGGGCGAAAGCGGCACCTGCGATGACAGCACCTTGTGGAGATCCGGATCTTCGGCATGCAGTGCAATGGCACCTTCCACGAGAACCTCGACCAGCTCCGATAAGGCGGGAGGTTGAGCCACGAGACCAACTGCATGCTCCAGCAACCGCTCCCCTTGCGCGACATGGGCATCGGCGATGGCATCGACCAGCGCCTGCTTATCCTTGAAATATTCATAGAAGGAGCCGATCGATACGCCGGCACGCTCGGCGACCGCATTGGTGGTGAACCCGGCCCACCCTTCGCGGGCCAAAATCCGAGCCCCGGCTATGGTGAGTGCTGCGACCATCGCCTTCGACCGCTGCTGTTTGGGCTGTCGTGTTGTCCTTCGACGCTGTTTGACGGGTGGCATTCCTCGGCACTCCAACCCGAGTTGCTTGGGCGCTTGAAACTAACGAGATTTGGGGACGATACAATCCTCTGGATGACCCCATGCAGACTTACGAGTCCTCACCCTCCTGGCACCATTACCGCAAGCTCCTCGACGATTGCTTCGAAATACGGATCGAACGCAAACCAGTGGAGACATGGCGGCAGCTTCGCGGTCACATGGTCCACGTGGATGAGTGGCAGCCCAGGATGCAGAAGGGTACACTCATTCTGGTTCACGGCGGTGGCGGCAACGGAAGGATCCTGGCACCGTGTGGCGACTTTGCGGCAAGCCTTGGATGGCGCGCGTTGGCGCCCGACCTGCCGGGGTATGGCCTCACGAAACCCGCTGCGGACTTCCGATGGGATTACAATACGTGGCCGTCCGTGATCGCCGCTCTTGCGGACGAGACGGAAGGACCGGTCGTGCTGATGGGCCTGTCTGTCGGCGGCATGACGGCAGTATTCGCGGCGGAGGAAGCGCGCCAGGTCCAAGGTGTCATTGCAACCACGCTGATCGACATGGGCGATCCCGCAACTTTCGTTCGAGCCGCGCGATGGCGCTGGCTTGGTGCAGCCTCGCTGCTCGGCTTTCGCATTGCACCCTCGATTTCCGATCGTGTTGTTTTGCCCCTGCGGCTTGCCGCGCCGATGCATGCGATGTCCAGCAATCCAGAAATGCAGGACTATTTCACGCGCGATGAACTGCTTGGCGGGCTGCGCGTCCCCGCCCGTTTCTTCCGCACACTGCATGACCGCAAGGCACCCAGGCTCTCGCCGCGATGCCCGCTCTTGCTTGTGCATCCTGGCTCGGATGTGTGGACGCCAACCGCGCTCAGCCGCCCGGCATTCGACAGGGTGCAAGGAGAGAAGGCCATGATTGAGCTGACCAACGGCTCGCATCTGCCTGCCGAGCGTCCGGCTTTTGACGAATTGCGCACTCATGTTGCGCGCTTTCTGGACAGGATCGCCTGAGGGCGCGCGCAGTTCTGCATCTTTGTATCCAGGGATGACCATGTGGAGTTGGGTGCCACAACTGCTTATCATCGCCGCTGGTTCGGGCTGGAAAAACGGCTCGGGCAGATGCCAAGATGGGTTATGGTCGTGCAGTCTCATAAACCACTCTCTGTGCTGATCCTCGGGATCCCGAACCCGGTCAGCATGGGAATCGCGCGTGGGCTAATGTTGGCGGGGCACAGGCTGGCTGCCATCTGGTATCCGGAGCGCCTACGCAAGAGCAGCGTGCTGCAGCAAGACCGCGCCCTGTCACGACAGGCGCCAGGGCTGACACTTCACGGTCTTGAAACCAAGGCAAAGGTAGTTGTGCGCGCCGTGCCACGATTTTCGGCATGGCCGGATGGCCTGATTGCAATGCAGCGACTGGGTGTGGATGTCGTCATCAGCCTGCTCTACCCCGACCGTATCACGCAGTCACTGCTCGACGCCTTCCCTGGACGCGTGGTGAACCTGCATCCATCCCTGCTGCCGGCTTATCGTGGTCCCGACCCCATCTTCAACATGCTCTGGGACGAGACAATTGATCGTTACGGGGGATTGACGCTGCACGCGGTGTCACCGGAATTCGATCGTGGGGGCGTGCTTGGTCGACAGGCGGTCGCGTTTCCTGCCAGTCGTAGCCTGAGCGCCTACTACATGGAACTTGTGAAAGCGGGCACATCGCTTCTGGCTTCACACCTTCCTGCCCTGAGGGAAGGCCCGCTTGTCGGTGAACCGCAGGTTGATGTCGGGGCGTCGTCTCAGGGAAACCGGAAACCCCGGGATGCGCGCCTTGACGCCAGCCTGACACGCGCGCACGTCGCTTGGCTGTGTTCCACAATTCCCCAGATGACCGCACTCAGGATCGAGGGGCTTGCCTCCGCTGTCCGCGTTATCGGGTTTGTGTCGTCGGTTGCCCAGAAAACCGAAAGGCCGCCCGCTTTCGCGGACGGCCTTGCTTCATTTGATGTCGTGGACGGGCATGTCACCGTTCGCGCAAGCCATACCGGCTTGGACTAGAAACGGAAGTTCACCCCCGCCTGGAGCACGTGCGCCTGCGCGTCAAAGTCTGACGTCGCGAGGCCGTCGAGGCCGCCATAGTCGCTTGCATCCATGGCGGCTGACTTGAAGCGATAGCCGATGTCCAGCACCACGTTGGAGCTCAGGTGAGAACGGAAACCTGCGCCGAGTTGCCATGTGAAGCCAGCGCCCGTGTCTTCGAACAGCCCGTCGCCTGAAAGGGCGACCCATGTCACGCCCAAGCCAGCTCCCACATAGGGCGTTATGCTTGCGTCGATTGGAATATCGACCCAAGCATTGCCGAGTACGGAGAGTGCATCCATATCGAACTCTAAGATGCCGCATTTTCCAACCGTGCAGTCGCCGTCGGCGCTCCAGTTGGAGACTTCCAGTTCCACGCGGATATTTTCGCGGATCTGGGTTCCGACCACACCACCCAGCGCGAAACCCGTGTCCATTTCGATGCGATTGGTGTTGTTGAGATCCCAGTCTTCGGGCCAGGCCACGCCTGCGAACAGGCCCGCGTACCAGCTGCCGTGTGTCGCCTGTGAGCCCGAGGACATGCCGTCGGCATGCACGGGCGCTGCAGAGAGCGCCAGCGCCAGGGCGCCGCCGGCGAGAAGTGTCTCAAGTCTTTTTGCCATTGCAAGAGCTCCTCGTTGTGGCCTGCACCATACGCTTGCCTCACGAGAACTCAATGTACATCCGTCACATTTTCCGTCTTCCGAAGCGCCGCGCCCCGATACGCGGCGCCTCGTTTTGCAGTCCTCAGGTTTGACTCAATCGTCCATCAACTTGCGCGTGAGGTAGGTGAATTCCAAAGCCACACGCTTCGCTCGCTCGCGCTGGTTGGCCGCGGCGGCGTGACCGCCGTCGATGTTCTCGTAGTAGAGGAAGGGAAGGCCCATCTGTTCCATGCGCGCCGCCATTTTGCGGGCGTGGCCGGGATGGACGCGATCGTCCTTTGAAGATGTCACGAAGAACGGTTCGGGATAGGCGGCCCCCGACTTCAGATTGTGATAGGGCGAGATTTTGCGCAGGAACGCCCCCTCGATTGCGTCATCCGGATCGCCGTATTCACCGATCCATGACGCGCCGGCAAGCAGCTTGTGATAGCGCAGCATGTCAAGCAGCGGCACTTGGATGACAACCGCATTCCAGAGATCAGGGCGCTGGGTCAGCTGGACGCCCATCAGCAGGCCGCCGTTCGACCCACCCATGATGCCGAGGCGACGGGGTGTCGTGATCTTACGTGCAATGAGGTCGTCGGCTACGGCCACGAAGTCGTCGTAGATCACCTGCCGGTTGGTCTTCAGGCCAGCCTGGTGCCACGCCGGGCCGAATTCACCACCGCCGCGGATATTAGCAAGAACGTAGACACCACCGCGCTCCAGCCAGAGCTTGCCAATCGTTCCCGAGTAGCTGGGTGTCATCGAAACCTGGAACCCGCCATAGGCATAAAGCAACGTCGGGTTCGAGCCGTCCAGTTTCAAACCTTTTCTGTGCACGATGAAGTAGGGAACCTTTGTTCCGTCGGGCGAGGTTGCCTCGTGCTGAGCGACGGTTACGTTCGAGCCATCGAACCGCGGCGGCAGCGACTTCACACGGCGGAAGTCGTTCTTGATGACATCCCCGTAGTAGAGCGCATCAGGATCAACGAAGCCGGTGACATTCACGAACACCTTGTCGTCCTGGTCCCGTGTGCTGACCACACCGATAGAAGCATTGGCTGGCAGGTTCAGCTTCTGGCGCCCCCACTTCTTCCCGTCAAACCTGAACGCGTAGAGGCCACCCTTCACATTCTCGTAGACGGCGACGAGGAGGCGGTTTCTGCTGCTGGAGACCTGCTCGATCGACTCGCGCGGACCGGGGGCATAGATCAGGGTCGCTGCCGCAGAGGCAGGATCAGACTTGAGATCAGCAAGGTTGAAAGACAGCAAGGCTCCCTTGGCCCAGGACCTACCCTGCCACGTCCAGTCTTCCTCGATCGAGATCACGACCTGTTTCTGCACCAAGCCCTGCAATGAGGCCTTCAGCGGGAACGGAAGCTTCTTCAATCCCGTTTCCGTCTCGATGAAGTGCTCGGACTCGAAAAAGGAAGGTGCGCGCGAGAAGATCACGGCCTGGACCTTGCCATCCTCGTCGCGCAGGGCGCCGCCACCGGCCCAGACATCCGTCGCGTCGCCGCGATAGACTTCCACAGCCTGTTCGATGGGCGTACCGCGCTTCCACTTCTTGACGATGAAGGGATAACCGGACGCGGTCATGGTGCCCGGACCCCAGTCACGGGCGACGTAGAGCGTGTCTGCATCCAGCCAGTCGGCATTCTGCTTGCCGTCGGGGAGCTTGAACCCACCCTCAACGAAGGTCTTGGCCTTCGCGTCGAACTCGCGCAGTTCGACGGCGTCCTTTCCGCCAACGGACAGGCTGACAAGGCAACGCGTTTCCTCGGGGGCGAGGCAGTTCGAGCCCTTGAAGACCCAATTTGCGTTTTCTGCCTTGGTCAGCGCGTCGATGTCGAGAACCGTCTCCCATTGGGGATTGTCGGTCAGGTAGGATTCGAGCGTCGTACGGCGCACCTGACCACGGACATTCGTCTGGTCCTGCCAGAAATTCGAGATCTGCCCTGCACGGAATGATGGGGACGCAATCCGATCCTTGGCCTCAAGGATGGCCAGGGCCTTGGCTTCGAGGTCCGTGTAGCGCGCATCAGCCTGAAGCAGCTTGAGCGACCGCTCGTTCTGGGCTGTAACCCACGAGAGCGCCTGCTTGCCTTCGACGTCTTCAAGCCACAGGAAGGGATCTTCGGAGTTGGCCATTGCGGATCCTGTCACCAAAGCAGCTGCGGCCATCGTGGCCGCGATCAATGTCTTTCTCATCTGTCGTATCTCGTGTCTGATCAGAGGGCGTATTTGATGCCGGTTGCAGCAAGAACCTTCTGTTCCTGCGCGATGCTGGAAGCGAATCCGGGCCTTGCCAGCGTCTCCTTCAGGAACCTTAAAAGGTTCGGATATTTCGCTGCATCCGGCGCGAAGCCTGCATGTGCGACGTTCACGAAGGGCGACGCCACCGCGATATCCGCAATGGTCAACGCGTCACCAACGAAATGGCGACGCCCTGCCAGATGGCTCTCGTAGTAGTCGAGGAAGCGGGGGACCTTTGTTTCCCATGTGTCTCTGGCCACAGCCAGATCCGGGGCCTTGCCCATCAACGCGTTCATGAAAACCGGACGGAACATGCCAAGGCCTGTCGCGGCGACAAATTCGCTGTCGGCGTATTCCTCGAACCACAGGGCCTGACCATAGGCAAACGGCTCGGACGGATAGAGCGCGGGTTCAGGAAACTTCCTTTCGATATAGCCGCATATGGCCGAGGAATCTGCAATCGTCGCGTCAGGACCGACGCTGTCGTCCCGCAGCACAGGGATACGCTTCAGGGGCGAGATCCTTTCGAAACCTGCCGGCGGTGCAAACGGCGAAACCGGGTCAAGCTTGTAGTCCAGCTTCTTCTCGGCGAGGACCACCCTGACCTTGCGCACGAACGGCGAAAGTGGTGCTCCGATGACCGTCAGCGTCATGAATTTCTCCCATGGATGGACCCTTATCGGTCGCTATTTCGTCCATGGCGCCCCCCGATTGCAATGGGGTTGAAGCCCCTGCCCTTCGACCGGTCTCCGGACGCAGCAACACATCAAGGGCGTCGGTGGCCCGATGCACGTTAAAGCTGAAACCCAGTGACAGGGCTCTTTTGGGGAGAACTCGCTGTGATGCCAAGAAGATTGAAGACATTTCCCCCAGACCCAGCCTGAGCGCCCATGCTGGCGCATGCAACAGCATTGGACGGCGCAGTGTGCGAGCCAGCGCCTGCTGGAATTCAGCATGGCGAATGGGTTCCGGGGCCACGGCGTTGATCACGCCGCTCCACTGGCTGTTGTCAATGGCGGTCATGATCATCCGCACGAGATCGTCGCGTGTAATCCATGCCATCCACTGGCGGCCATTGCCCAGAACAGCCCCCAAGCCGAACCGGACCGGGAGCGCCATCAGCGGCAATGCACCGCCGGACCGGTCAAGCACCAAACCGATCCGCAAGCAGACCACGCGAAGGCCAGCTGTCTGCGCCTTCAGCGCCTCGTTCTCCCAGTCGCGGCACAAGGTGGCGCCAAAGTCGTGTCCCGGTTTGGCTTGCTCGTCGAGAGGCGTGTCGCCAGCGTCGCCGTAGAACCCAATCGCAGAGGCGTTTACGAGAACGCCGGGCTTGGCCTCAAGCCTCTCAAGCCATTGGACCAGCGTCGATGTCAGGGCAATGCGTGATGTCCGGATGCTGCGCCTTCTGGCCTTTGTCCAGGGCAAGCCGATGATGGGCGCGCCGGCCAGATTGACGACTGCATCGATGCGTGTCTCGGCGGGAAGTTCCCGCAGGTCCGAAACATGCAGTACATCTTCGCCCAGCAAAACGCGTGCCTGGCGCGGGTCGCGCGACAAAACGATCACTCGGTCTCCGCGTGCCTGCAGGCGTGCGACCAGACACTGTCCAATGAAGCCCGTACCACCAGTCACAAGCACGGACCCGCCGCTTTGCTGCACTGGTGCGGCGGCGGGCTTCATCAATCCCAAGGCGCGGACGGCCAGTGCATTGCGGATCGCAAAGCCGAAAACGCCAAGGCTGGCCAATGTCAGGAACCAGGAAAACATGCCGTTGTCGACCCACTTGATGCCAGAGGGGGCAGCCGCCTGCCCGATCAGCCACGGCACGGCCAGCAACAGGAAGGCGCCATAGGAAATCGCGAGGATCGTGTGCAGGACGCGCTCGAAAGGTGGAAGTTGCCGGGTACGGTCCTCTTCGAGGAAATCTGCAAGCGTGATGATCACCTCGATCAACAAGAGGACGAGAACAGCCATGGCGGCAATGCCGGTGGGCTCAATCCATGCGAACAACAGGAAGAGGATCCCGTAGATGGCTTCGCGGCCGCTGTGCAGCGCCAACTCCCTGCGCGCAGAGGGCCGGGCGGGCAGACGCTCAGTGATTTCGTGGTGAAGAACGTTGTCGAGCGCGCCAAAGACAATCTGGAACACGAGCAACCAGAGCATGGCAAGGGTCATTGCGGGTTCTCCTGCGGATCGTGAAAAACACCCTCCTGCCATACGGTCCGACCAAACCACGGATGATCGAATGACAGCGTGAAGCGGAAGGCGCCATGTCCGCACTCTGTGTGCCGGACTTCGGCAGCGCCTGGCGACAGCCACTGCGGAAGCCGAAGACTGATGTTGCCGAAGCGCCAGTAGAATGCGCGCGAGCGGAAAACGAGACTGCCCTGGTCGGCGAAGACATCAAGCAGCATCGTCCAGCCGCCCGCGCAGCACTCGAACAGGCGTCCATCTTCGGATAAGCGCTTGATCGAGCGCACCTGGAATGCGAGGCCGGCAGGCCCAAAATACATACGCGTCCATGACATGCCGCCGCCTGCCATTCCAACATGAACGGCCATCTTCCTACGGCCCGACAAAACCGGCAGTGGTGCACCCAAGGGTAGCAGGATTATTGCCAGTAGGCGTCCTGCAACATTCATCCGGGTCTCGGCATCACCGGCATAGACCACGGGTGTAACCCGCTCGAAGCGTGCGCGGACAGGTGCGGGAAGAGACAGCCATGCGCGTGCGCCGATGATACGCTGGATTGTGTCATTGCGGCTATGGGTGAATGCTTCGCGGACGGCCCGCGGGCCCTGCCAGAGCAAGCGGCTGATGGCTTGTGTCATCCCTAGCCTGCCTTCTTGCCGACGAACCTCACGATGCCAGCGCCGAGGCGGATCAGCCTCTGGAGTGTTGGGCGTGGGACGCGGCGCATCTGTTCGTACCATCCGGTCATGCGCTCCATGAAGCCCAACATTTCGTCCAATCGGGCGCGAATGTCCGCAGGCGTCGTTGCATCTGCTTCTGACAGCAGTTTCGCTTCGCGCAGAACGCTGAGTGTCGGATCGATTTCCCGCTTCTTGCGTTCGTCGACGATGGCCTGCACCACATCCCAGGTATCGCCCTTCACTGCATAGTAGTTCCGTCGGTCGCCGATTACATGAACAAGGGTCACCAGCCGGTAGGACTGTAACTCCTCAAGCGAGGTCGATGCATTCGAGCGCGCGATACCAAGTGTTTCCGAGATCTCTTCGGCTGTCATCGCACGCCCGGTCAGCCAGAGAAGCGCGTGGATCTGGGCCACGGACCGATTGACGCCCCAACGCGCACCCATCTCGCCCCAATGCAGGACGACCTTCTCGAGGACCGGCGGCATCGGCATGGCATCCTCCGACAGTTATTTCTGTCATGACTGAAATTAGTGGCGGCATGATCTGGCTGCAATGTTCACATCCGCGACCTGCAGCCGCAGGCAAAAAAAAGCGCTGGCCTTGAACGGCCAGCGCCTTCGCAATGCGGCGTTTTTCGGTCGGCTGCTAGCCGACAATCTCGGTATCAGCGAAGAAGAAACGGATTTCGTTGGCCGCGTTCTCGGCGCTGTCGGAACCATGGACCGAGTTTGCCTCGATGGATTCCGCGAAATCCTTTCGAATGGTCCCGGCAGCGGCTTTCGAGGGATCGGTCGCGCCCATGACTTCCCTGTTCTTCGCCACGGCATTCTCGCCTTCGAGAACCTGAACGACGACCGGGCCAGACATCATGAACTTCACAAGATCGTTGAAAAACGGCCGCGCCTTGTGGACCGCATAGAACGCCTCGGCCTGCTTCTGTGACAACCAAACGCGCTTTTGGGCGACCACCCGCAAGCCCGCAGTTTCGAAGCGGTCAATGATCTTGCCTGTCAGGTTGCGGCGGGTGGCGTCGGGCTTGATGATCGAGAGCGTGCGTTCGGTGGCCATGGCCGGAAAATCCCTTATTTGTGCTTGAATTGGGGCTTACATACAGACCGCGGGCTGGCGCTGCAAGCCGCAGCTCCTTCCCTTTTTGCCGCGGCCTCGTGGTCTGGCCTTCCCCTGCGCGCGGTTCCGTTTTAGAGAGCGCGCCTGATGTTGCGGATCAACGAACTGACTTACCGGATTGAAGGGCGCCCCCTGTTCGAACAGGCGAGCGCAAACATCCCTGCTGGCCACAAGGTGGGGCTAGTTGGTCGCAATGGTACAGGCAAAACCACGTTGTTTCGCCTGATCCGCAACGAGATCGAGACCGACGGTGGCGATATCGTGGTTCCCCGAGACTGGCGTATCGGGGGCGTAGCCCAGGAGGTCCCGGGCGGCCCGACCTCGTTAATCGACACGGTGCTCGAGGCCGACGTTGAACGCACGGCTCTGATGGCAGAGGCGTGCAGCGCCGCGGATCCCATGCGGATCGCGGAGATTGAAACGCGCCTGACGGATATCGGCGCACATCGGGCTCCTGCCAGAGCTGCAGAAATCCTTGCTGGCCTGGGCTTCGATGCTGAGGCGCAGCAAAGGCCTTGCTCGGATTTTTCCGGAGGTTGGCGGATGCGGGTTGCGCTGGCGGCCGTACTGTTTGCGAATCCTGAACTTCTCCTGCTCGACGAACCGACGAATTACCTCGACCTCGAGGGATCCCTGTGGCTCGAACAATATCTCCGGCGCTATCAGGGTACGCTGCTGTTGATCAGCCACGACAGGGGGCTTCTGAACACCGCAGTGGACTCGATCCTGCATCTCGAGGAGCGGAAGCTTACCTTCTACACCGGAACCTACGATATCTTCGAGCGGACGCGGGCCGAGCGGCTGGCAGTCGCCGAGGCGCAGCGAACGAAGCAGGATGCCCAACGCAAACACATGCAGGCCTTTGTGGACCGTTTCCGCTACAAGGCATCGAAGGCACGCCAAGCCCAAAGCAGGTTGAAGGCCATCGCAAAACTGCAACCGATCGCGGGCATAACCAATGAGCGCGTGGCACCGTTTCGCCTGGGGGAACCCGAGGAACTTTCTCCTCCCCTGCTGGCCCTTGATCGCGTGGTTGCCGGCTACGGCGAGCGGATCGTGCTGTCATCCATGGACCTGCGGATCGATCCGGATGACCGGATCGCCCTGCTTGGTGCCAACGGCAACGGCAAATCCACATTTGCAAAGCTGATCTCCAGCCGCCTCAAGCCCATGAATGGCTCGATCACCAAGGCAAGACGCCTGCGCATCGGCTATTTCGCACAGCATCAGCTGGACGAGATGCCTGCCAATCTGACCCCTGTGCAGCAGCTCATGCGGTTGGTCCCGAACCTTCGTGAGCAGGACGCTCGCAACAGGCTGGGGGCCGCGGGCTTTCCAGAGGCCAAGGCCGATACCGCCATCGGCAGCCTGTCAGGTGGCGAACGGGCGCGGCTTCTGATCATGATTGCGGCTCTCGAGGCCCCACACTTGCTGATCCTGGACGAGCCAACGAACCATCTGGACATCGACAGTCGCGAAGCTCTGGTGCTGGCCTTGAATGAATATCCAGGTGCGGTGCTTCTGATCAGCCATGATCCACACCTGATCGAGACCTGCGCTGATCGCCTCTGGCTGGTGGCCAATGGCCGCGTGAGCCCCTTCGAGGGGGACATGGATGATTATCGCCGGATCCTTCTTGACGAGCGAAAGCCTGCTGGCGGTAAGGCGTCCGCGCCAGTGGCCAAGACTTCGCGCGCGGAGGAGCGACGCCTTGCAGCAGACCGTCGAGCCCAACTCGCACCACTCAAGCGCAAGGCGGATGAGGCGGAAAAGCGAATAGCCAAGCTTCAGTCAGAGTGTAGCCGGATAGAGGCACTGTTGAACGATCCCGCTCTTTACGAAAAGGATGCCGCCAAGGTGCCTGCGCTGAACCGGCAGCGCGCAGATACTCAGCGCCTCCTCGAAGCCGCCGAGAACGAATGGCTGGAAGCCAGCGAAGCCTATGATGCTGGCATGAGGGCGCTGGAGTCCGGGGCGTGAGCGGCATTAAACACCGATTAACCGAGCGGGCGCCATCCTCTCTTGGCTGATTCGCGATGATCAGTTTTTTATTGGGGCAGGGCTTTCGTTTATGAGATCGGCAATGACAGCAGACACGCAAATGCGCGTGCTGAAAGACTGGGCTATTGAACGTATGACCACGGGAACGCAGACTCCCTATGCGTGGTTCCAATGCATGAAGCTGATCGAGGTCCTGGATGCCTTTTTGGAGGCTGGGGAAGATGCCGGCATCCACGCCCCACTGCCCAAACCACAGACACGCAAGCGACCGCGCGCCAAGTCGTTGCCGGCCAACGTGGTCCCCTTCGATTCTGCATTGCGCCAGCGGGCCGCTGATTAGGGCGGCGTCTCTCCTCGCGGCCAATGGGTGCCCGCAGCGCAACATCGATGGCTGGCCCCACATGCACGACCTGTGAAATCCGCACCACTTTTGGTGGGGTTTCATGCCGAGCGTCAGTTCTGCTATCTGGATATGTGTAGGCGCTCTGCCCTCACCTTCTCCGGATGACTGACATATGTTGAGGTATGCTTTCCTGCTTGCGCTGGCGCTGGCGTCCGTGATTTCGCCGCAGGCGTCACCGTGGCGGGGTGATTACTTCCCCAACGTCATCCTGACCGACCAGGATGGGAAAAAGCATCGTTTCTACGACGACCTTATCAAGGACAAGATCGTCACCATCAATTTCATGTTCACGACGTGCAAGGATATCTGCCCACTCGATACGGCAAACCTTCTTCGCGTCCAAGACATGCTTGGTGATCGTGTCGGCAAAACAGTGTTCATGTATTCGATCTCCATCGACCCCGAGAATGACTCACCAACAGCCCTGAAGCGGTACATGGAGACCTATGGCATCAGGCCAGGCTGGACCTTCCTGACAGGGCGCCGACAGGATGTGGAACTCCTGATGCGGAAGCTAGCGATGAACATTTCCGAACCAGGCAAGCCGCAGGATCACGACACCAGCATCCGACTGGGTAATGAGCGGCTCGGGCAATGGCTCAAGCGCTCTGTATTCGATGACCCGACGATCCTGGCAAATCTGCTGACGGATACACTTACGAATTACGATGTCAGCCTGCTTCAGACGCACAAAGGATTCGATGCGGCCCCTGAGGTCAGGCTCAACTCCCGGGGCGAATATCTCTACCGCACCCGTTGCCAGGCATGCCACACGATCGGTGGCGGCGACCGGCTGGGTCCTGACCTCGCGAATGTCGTGACTGCGCGGCCGCGCCCGTGGCTGCGGCGCTGGCTGAAGGAGCCTGACAAGATGATAGAGGAAGGCGATCCTGTCGCGTTAGCGCTGCTTGCGCAGTACCGGAACCTTCCAATGCCCAATTTCGGTTTCGGTGATGTCGAGGTGGATGCTTTGATCGACTACATGTCCGAGATGGACGCGAAGCGCGAAGCGTCAGAGAAGACGTCGCGTACGGCGAAGTGAAAGAAGTGCTTCGGTTCGGGCAGGGGTCAAGCCACTTCGACTGAGTGGATCACGCGCTGCTCGGGAAATTCGGCCCATATTGTGGATCCCACGCCAGGCGCGCTTTCCAGGCACAATTTACCACCGTGGGCCTCGACAAGTTGCTTGCAGATTGCAAGCCCCAGTCCTGTGCCCCTGCCCTCAACCGTATAGGCATCAGACCCCTGCTCGAAGGGTAGAAGCACGCGCTCCATGACGTCTCTCGTCATTCCGGTCCCGAAGTCCTGCACGCCGAGACTGAGCTGACCACCGGATGAGGGCCGGCAAAACACTACGATCTCGCTTCCGGGTCGACTGAACTTGATAGCATTCGATAGGAGATTGACCAGCACTTGCTTGATTGCACGCTCGTCGCCCATGATCACTGCAACAGCTGCGAAGTTCATCGAGAGGCTTATGCTTGTGCGATCCGCCTGGGGCTCTACAAAGCGCATGGCATTGCGTGCGACCTCCTCCAACCGGAGAACCTCGAAGGCCAACTCCTGCTTTCCGGCCTCGATCTTGGCGATATCAAGCAGATCGTTGATCATCTGAAGCAGGTGCTCCCCGCTGGCGTGTATGTCGTCGACGTAAGCCGCATAGCGGTGTGGCATGACTGCGCCAAATGTTTGCTGACGCATCAGGTCGGTGTAGCCAATGATGGCGTTCAGCGGCGTGCGTAACTCGTGGCTCATCGATGCGAGAAAAGCACTCTTGGCCTGGTTCGCACGAACCAGCGCTGCAGCGAGGTCTTCATTCTCGAAGCGCAGCTTCATGGCGATCGTGTAACTGCGGGCGGCTTTGATCCCATGGGTCACGAGGATGATCATGAATATGGGCAACAGAAGAATGAACACCCTCGACAGCATGTCATCATGCAAGACGAAAGCTAACATGCTCATCAAGGCTAGGCTTGATAGTGCCAGAACGAAAACCTCGAGGCACATCACCAGAATGAAGAAGTAGGAGACCATCACGCCCAGCATGAGGGTACACAAAATCGCCTGGTTGATCGTGTTTGTACTGTCCCAAAAGAGAAAAAGCAGGGAGCCCCAGATCAGAGAGTGAGAGCACCAGACCATACCGAGCACGCGTCGCCAGAACCTCGGAGATTCTCTGGTTTCTGTCTGGCGGTAGCGCACGAAGACACATGTTGCCAAGCACGCCCACAGCGTGACGGCTATCATGAAACCCGCACCGACCAGTGGCTCTGCCTGCCCAACAGACGGAAACAATCCGCACATGAGCAGCGTCACGATCAAGGCTATCGGAGCGCCATCGGCGTAGGTCAGCCAGCTGCCGAACGCGAGGCGGATCTTCTCGCGCTCGATTCTCTCGTCGGTCTCTGCGGGCAGCCCGGTTGTGCTGGCAATCGTTTCCAAGGTTTCGGCTCCCGGCCGCAAAAACGGGGTAAGAGCCTACGCCAACACATGTGAGTATCCGGTTATTACAAGCCAAACGGGCGCTTCAGGGCCGAGCATGGTTAGTCCGCAGTAAACCTAGACCGCTCCGACCTTAAGGCGCCTTTGCAATGCGCGGGGCTTGCAGTGGACGGCAGAACGGGGCATGCGTGCTGCAATGCTGGTGTGACCACCCTGCCCGCGCCTGTCATCCGGGTCCGGGCCTCGAGCGTAGAGATCCCTCATGAGCCTTGCCTACGCGACAGACATCCTTCTTTTGAATGCCGCCGTTTCGGCGGCATGTTTCCTGATCCTGTGGCTGCTCAGCCTTCGTCTTCAGGATGTGAGCTTCGTCGATAGCTGGTGGGCGCTCGGCATCGTCCTTCTAGCGGTTATGACGCATTGGCAGCTGGGATCGACAGGATGGCATGCGGTGCTCCTGGTCGGGCTGTGTGCTGCTTGGGGTCTCCGGCTGGGGGGCTACCTTCTGTGGCGCTGGATGAATCATGGTGTGGATGCGCGCTATCGCGCCATCATGCGCAGCGCCGAGGCTCGGCGCGGCTGGAGCTTTGCCTTCACTGCGGGGGTGCAGGTTTTCCTGCTGCAGGGGATCCTTCAGTTCATCGTGGCCTTGCCCGTGCAACTGGGGCAGATCGGAACCCCGGTGTCTGGGCCTGGGATCTTGGCTGCCGCAGGTGCGCTGATAGCCGTTTCGGGCATCGCGTTCGAGACGATCGGGGACTGGCAGCTTGCCCGCTTCAAGGCGAACCCGGAGAACCGGGGTCGTGTGCTGGACACTGGTTTGTGGCGCTACACGCGCCACCCCAATTATTTCGGAGATGCGTGCGTGGGTTGGGGCCTGTTTCTGATTGCAGCGGAAACACCTCTGGGTTGGTGGTCGATTCCGGCTCCGATCCTGCTGACGTTCCTGCTCACACGGGTCAGTGGCGTCCCCCTGCTGGAAGACCAGTTGGCCAAGACACGCCCCGGATACGCCGATTACGTTGCACGGACGCCGGCGTTCTTTCCCTGGTTCCCCAAGGGCCGGCAGGAGCCCTGACCGTCAGGCCTTCTTTTCCCATTTTCCTGAAGAGGACTGCTGCCAATATGTTGTTTCGCAGCCCGAAGCGCGCGCGCCTTTCCAGTGAAGCCGCGCGGCATCGGTTGCCTGCGGATCCTTGCCATCAAACAGCAATACCACGCGCAGGTAGTCAGAGAGAGTGTCTGCCGACCAGTCGCTCGGGGCCGTCCCATCAGAGAAGAAGGCGACGCTTGCGCCGTTTACGTTGGCACTTCCCGTGGTGAGCAGTATCGGTTGTATTTTCGCTCTGGGGTCGTCCTCCGTCGCATGCGGGAGGAAGCTGTCGTCCCGAAATGTCCAAAAGTGACTGTCGAGGGAGAGCATCCTGTCATGAGACCCGACGTGGACAATGGCCTTCCACCCGCGCTCGAGCGTGCGCTCAAGGAGGCCGGGCAGGACCTCTTCGAGGCCTGCCCGCTCGAGGTGGTAGAAAAGTACCTCGGTCATCAACCTTCGTAGTGCTCGGCGACAAGGCGGTTCAATAGCCGCACGCCATAACCGCTCGCGCCCTTGGGTAGAACGCCCCGCGCTTCCTCGGCCCATGCAGTTCCGGCTATGTCGAGATGCGCCCAAGGCACCTTGTTCACAAAGCGCTGCAGGAAGGCAGCAGCAGTGATGGACCCACCGAACTGGCCGCCGATGTTCTTCATGTCGGCGATGGGGCTATTTATCATCTTGTCGAAACGGTCGTTCAGCGGCATGCGCCAGAGCTCTTCGCCCTCGCTCTTGCCGGCAGCGACCAAACGATCCGCCAGTTCGTCATTATTCGAGAAGAGACCTGCTATCTCGAGTCCCAGAGAAATGCGGATCGCACCAGTCAGCGTGGCGAGGTCGATCATGAATTTGGGCTTGAACCGGTTCTGCGTGTACCAGAGCGCATCGGCCAGCACGAGCCTGCCTTCTGCATCCGTGTTGAGGATCTCGACGGTCTGACCCGACATGGACTTCACGACGTCGCCAGGACGCTGAGCATTTCCGTCAGGCATGTTTTCGACAAGGCCGATGATGCCGATGGCGTTCACCTTTGCCTTGCGGCCGGCCAACGCATGCATCAGGCCTGCAACGGCGCCTGCACCGGCCATGTCATATTTCATTGCGTCCATGCCCGCACCGGGCTTCAGGGAAATCCCACCCGTGTCAAACGTGACGCCCTTGCCGACAAAGGCGACCGGAGCTGCACCTTTGTCTTTGGCCCCTTTCCACTGCATCACGACCAGCTGGGACTCGCGCACCGAGCCTTGGCCCACGCCCAGCAAGGTGTGCATCCCAAGCTTGGCCATTTCCTTTTCACCGAGAATCTCGACGTCGACCCCAAGCTCTGCCAGCTTTCGGGTGCGCTTGGCGAACTCCTCGGGATGCAGGATGTTTGGTGGCTCAGAGACAAGATCGCGGGCGAAGAACACGCCGCGCGACAAGGCCTCGGGGGCCTTCCACGCCTTCTTCGCCTCTGCCGGGTCGGCTGTTTCGACATTCACGCGGGCAAGCGTCGGCTTTTCGGACTTCTTCTGGGTCGTGCGATAGATATCGAAGCGGTAACTCCTGAGCACCCCACCGAAGGCCGCGGCCACAGCGTGGTCTGTATCGTCACCCGCATCAAGGGCAAGCCGAAGGGTCGCCGCCTTGTCGCCACTGGTCAGCAAGCGCGCCACAACTGCGGCGCCAAAGTCCTGTGCGTCGCTCGCGCCGAAGCTTGCTGCGTCACCCACGCCAACCACCACCAGGCGCTCAAGCTCGAGCCCTGATGGCGCAAGGATCTCGACCAGCTGACCTTTTGTGCCTGTGAACCTTGCCGTCTTGAGGGCGCGCGCGATGGCCCCCTTCGCGCGACGGTCCAAGTTCGCCAACGCCTCTGGCAAGTTGTCCTCGAACTCCGCGACGCCCAAGGCGAGCACGCTGTCATCTGAGGTACCGGTCTTCAAAAAGCTGATCTGCATGGTGTGTGGGCTCTCGGGTCGGGATCACTGGAGAAATTTTGGCAAGGTCATTGCGTCGGCTGACCAGCTGGATTATTCGAGACGCATCAGGCTAAAAGCTTGTGGCGGCGCCATGGGTCAACGGATAACCTTCCGGTAAGGTTTCGGGTTGTACCCACAACATCGGCCAAAGTGAAGCTAGCTGTTTGGTTTCCAGCCGCGGGTCGGGATCCTCATGTCCGGAATGTCATCTTATGTGTTCCGGCAGGTCCTTGGCCCCCTTGTCTTCTTCACGTTCTCCGTTCTCGGCGTAGCTTGGCTCTCGCAGTCCCTGCGCTACCTGGACGTGGTGGTGAACCAGAGCCAATCCGCCCTGACTTATATCTACTTGACCGTGCTGGCGCTGCCTCAAACCATCGGCCTGCTGCTGCCCTTTGCCGTCTTTGTTGCCGTGATCTACGCCTTGAACCGGCTCTATGTCGAAAACGAACTCGTGGTCATATGGGCTGCCGGGTTCAATCGGTGGTCCGTGATCTGGCCGGTCCTTGCGGTCGCCCTCCTTGCCACCCTTGTTGCCTATGTCACCAACCTCGTCGTGATGCCTGCAGGGATGCGCGAGGTGAAGGACAAGGTGTTCGAGATCCGCGCGGACCTCGTCAACACCTTCGTGAGAGAGGGGGCCTTCACCAACCCGACCAATGGTCTGACCGTGTATGTTGCCGAGAACAATTCATCTGGCGACATCAGGGGCATGCTCGTGCACGATGCCCGCAATCCAAAAGGGGTGGCGACCTACATGGCCGAGAGGGGACTTCTGGCGGATACGCCGGCGGGCCCCCGGCTTATCATGTTCAACGGCAGCGTTCAGTGGGTCGAGGGGGGACCGGGCAAACTCAAGGTTCTCAACTTCGAGAAATATACTTTCGATCTGAGCCAATTTGACAAGCGGCGCGACCAGAGCTCTCGGGAAGCAAGCGAACGCTACATCAGCGAACTTCTCAATCCTGAGAAAACGGTACCCGAAAAAGCCCGCAGGAAGTTCTTTGCAGAGGCTCATAATCGTCTTAGTGGACCGCTCTATTGCATCGTTTTTGCGCTGATCGGCGTCTATGCCTTGGTGGGAGGCGACTTCAACCGGAAGGGTTACGGCGGGCGTATTGCCATGGCCTTCGGGGTGATGATTGCGGTCCGCCTTCCAGGTTTCGGTTTTCAACTTCTGGCCAACTCGACGCCTGATGCCGCGGTTGCCATGTATGTGTGGCCGGCACTCTGGATCGGCGGGTTGATGCTGCTTCTCTCTATCCCGAGACTTGAGCTCCTGCGCGCGGGAGGGGCGCCGCTTGCCGGAGCGCGTGCTGCACCATGAACCTTAGTTGGACACTCTTTCGCTATATCGCCCGACAGTTTCTCACAAGCGTCGGCTACGTGTTCCTGTTCTGCCTGACCCTCGCCTTCGTCATCAGCGTTGTTGAATTGATGACCCGCGCCTCCGGCCGCGAGAGCGTACCCTTTGGCATCATCATGACCATGGCCGCCCTTAAGCTGCCCAACCTTACCGAAAAGATGATGCCTTTCGCCGTAATGTTCGGCGCTATCTGGTGTTTTGCCCGCATGACACGCAGCCAGGAACTTGTGGTGGCGCGGGCGGCTGGCGTTTCGGCCTGGCAGTTTCTAGCGCCCGCGCTGTTGTCGGCGCTGGTGCTGGGGGCTTTCATGACGACGATCTACAATCCAGTCGCAGCGAGCTTTATTGCGCGGTACGAGGTGCTGCAGGCTCGCTATATCGCCGGGAGACCTTCTCTGTTGGCTGTCTCCAAGAACGGCCTGTGGCTGCGACAGGGCGATGAGAAAGGGCAAACTGTTATTCACGCAAAAACCGTGTCGAACAGCGGCCTGCAGTTGCAGGAAGTCATTCTCTTCATCTACGAGGCGAAAAACCAGTTCAAGGGTCGAATCGATGCCACTTCGGCCCGATTGCGGGCGGGGGTCTGGAGCCTGGAGAACGCTTGGGTGAGTGGTGCTGGCCTGAAAGCCACATTTTATCCGACACTTGAGGTGAAAACATCACTCACTCACAGCCAAATTCAAGAGAGCTTCGCAACCCCTGATACAATTGCCTTTTGGGACTTGCCGCAGTTCATCCAGCAGGCTGAGAACGCCGGATTTTCGGCGACCCGCCACCGTCTCCACTACCACGCATTGCTTGCGGCCCCCCTGCTCTTGTGCGCTATGATATTCATCGCGGCGGCGTTTTCGCTTCGGCTCGCGCGACTTGGGGGGGCTGCAAGGCTCATCGTATCCAGTGTCCTCACTGGATTCGTCCTATACTTCTTCACGGATTTCGCCCGGGCGCTGGGTGTATCCGGGGTTGTACCGGTTGTGCTTGCCGCTTGGGCGCCAGCGTCGACGGCTCTTTTGCTGGGAATGGCTTACATGTTTAACCAGGAGGATGGATGAAGGTCTCTGCTCGCCTCATCGCCCCTCTCATCATTGCTTGTGCAGCCGCGCCGTCCGCGCGCGCGGACGGCGGCAGCGTCGTTTTCGCGCTGGCGCAGGCGACCGATCTGCCGCAGGGGACCGGCACTACCCCGGCACCCGCGGCC
>CAZABH010000030.1:24406-40757 GCA_964483585.1 uncultured Flavobacteriaceae bacterium | reverse complement strand
GGCACTCCTCCGTCTGCAGCAGGCTTTGCCTGCTGCAGCCACCTCCTCACTGCGTGAGGAGGAAGCGCTCTCTCTCCCTCACGGAGTGAGGGAGTACCCACGCGGCACGCGTGGGGGAGGGAGTTGGGTGGGGATGGCGTGCGGATTGCCGGTCTTGCAGCAGCGCGCATGTTGCAAAGACGTGGGTGGTCCGCCTGCGCGGACCATGACGGTGATGATGAATTGAAGGTTTGGGTGTTGGTGGGGGGTGTGGGCAGCTGGGTCCAGGCTCCAACACTTGCTTCCCAATCGCGTGCCGCGATTGGGCTCGTGTTACGGCCGGGATGACGAGGGTGTGGTGGAGGGTTTACTCCTCCGTCTGCAGCAGGCTTTGCCTGCTGCAGCCACCTCCTCACTGCGTGAGGAGGAAGCGCTCTCTCTCCCTCACGGAGTGAGGGAGTACCCACGCGGCACGCGTGGGGGAGGGAGTTGGGTGGGGATGGCGTGCGGACTGCCGGTCTTGCAGCAGCGCGCGTGTTTCAAAGACGTGGGTGGTACGCCTGCGCGGACCATGACCATCTTGTTGGCGAGACTACCCGTGGGCTAGCGCTGGCGGACGGGGACTGCGACTTCGTTGCGGCGGAAGAAGGGGAGCGTCCAGGGCGGGTCGTAGAGCCAGGTGACGGGTTCGCCGGCGGCGACCCAGCGGGTCTGCTCGAGGCCGCGGATGAGTTCGTTTGTCTTCTCGATGATGCGCTTGGAGCTGCGGCTGTTGGAGAAACGCAGGACCGCCATCGTTTCGCCGGGGACCTCGACGATCTCGACAGCGGGATTGTTGGGCTTGGGCAGGGTCTCGAGCGTGTATTTCGAGGGCATGAAGAAGCGCACGCGCCAGGTGTTGCCGGGGCCTCTGGTCGTTGCCACCGGGGCGGTCATGTCGATCTTTTCGCTGCGGGCGGATTGCGTTGCGACCGGGGCCGTCATCGCGATGTCGGTCCTCTTCGAATTGTTGCCGAAGATGTAGTCGGCGAGCAGGCGGAAGCCCTTGTTGCGCGCATCGTCCTCGTCGCCGGTCACAACCACATCAGCGGCAAGGCGCGTGCCATACTCACGGACTTCAATCTCGCCCACGCGCTCGACGATGGTGTGGCGCGGTTCCTCGGTGTCGGCACTGGCTGGGCCAACGGTGATCAAGGCTGCAGCCGTGACAAGGGCCGCAGCAACGACCATGAAGGTCCGTGTGACAAAAGACATGATTCAAGCTCCGGTATCTGGGTCATTGGTTGGCGTTACGGTTAAGCCGGGCAATCGGATCTCTGCCGCTAGGGAAAACCTTGGGGCCTGGCACATCCAATTCGCTGTCTTGCGCGTAAGTTCGAGATGTCTCGTTCCAACAAACCTCCCGCCAGCCTGCGAATCGTCCTCGGTGACCAGTTGAGCCCGGGGCTTTCGGCGCTTGCCGGCGCCGACAGGGCGCGGGACGTCGTGCTCATGATGGAGGTGGGGGACGAGACGACCTATGTGCCCCATCACCGCAAGAAGATCGTGTTCTTCCTGTCGGCCATGCGGGCTTTCGCCGAGGTGTTGCGGTCGAAGGGCTTCACGGTCGATTACGTCACGCTGGACGATCCGGCCAATACGGGGTCGTTCACGGGCGAGGTCAAGCGGGCAGTGACGCGGCTCAAGCCTGCGCGGATCGTGACCACGCTGGCGGGCGAGCATCGCGTGCGGGCGCTGCAGGCCAGTTGGGAGGTCGAGACGGGCGTCCCTGTCGAGCAGCTTGAGGATAACCGCTTCCTTTGCTCGCATGCCGAGTTTGCGACGTGGGCCGAGGGGCGCAAGCAGTTCAGGATGGAATTCTTCTATCGCGAGATGCGGCGCAAGACCGGGCTTCTCATGGATGGGGAGCAACCGGAGGGCGGGCAGTGGAATTTCGACCACGACAACCGCAAGCCTGCCAAGGCGGACCTCTTCATGCCGAAGCCCTTCGGGGTCGAGCCCTCGGCCACCACGCGCGAGGTGATGGCGATGGTGGGCCGGCGCTTTCCCGACGGGTTTGGCGACATCGAGCCCTTCTGGTTTCCCGTCACGCGCGCCGATGCGCTGAAGGCGGCCAAGAATTTCGTGGCAAAGGCGCTGCCGCATTTCGGCGACTACCAGGATGCGATGCTGCGCGGCGAGAAGTTCCTCTATCACAGCCTCCTGTCGCCGTTGCTGAATGTGGGCCTGCTCGATCCGCTGGAGCTCTGCCGCATGGCCGAGGCCGAATGGCGCGCGGGGCGGGCGCCGCTGAATGCGGTCGAGGGGTTCATCCGGCAGATCATCGGCTGGCGCGAATTCGTGCGCGGGATCTATTTCCTGGCAGGGCCGGGCTACACGGCGCGCAATGAACTGAACGCCACGCGCGCGCTGCCTGCCATGTACTGGACGGGCGAGACCGACATGGCCTGCATGGCGGCGGCCATCGGGCAGACGCGTGAGGAGGCCTATGCGCATCACATCCAGCGGCTGATGGTGACGGGGAATTTCGCGCTGCTGGCGGGGATCGACCCGCATGCGCTGCACGAGTGGTACCTTGCCGTCTATGCGGATGCGCTGGAGTGGGTGGAGGCGCCCAACACGATTGGCATGAGCCAGTTCGCCGATGGCGGCATGGTGGGATCAAAGCCCTATGCGGCGAGCGGGGCCTATGTCGATCGCATGAGCGATTACTGCAAGGGTTGCCGCTACAAGGTGAAGGAGCGTACGGGCAAGGATGCGTGCCCGCTCAATTCACTCTATTGGGATTTCCTGATCCGGCACCGCGCGCGCTTCGAGGGCAATCCGCGCATGGCGCAGATGTATCGCACGCATGACAAGATGGACGCGGGCGTGCGGCGGGACCTTCAGGCGCAGGCCAAGCGGTTCCTCAAGCATCTCGAGGCGCATGGCACGGACCGTGGCTTTACCTGATCAGGCTTTCGCGCCGCTGGCGCGGCAGCGGTCGGAGCAGTACTTCACCTGATCCCAGTCGCGGGCCCATTTTTTTCGCCAGGTGAAAGGGCGGTTGCAAGCCATGCAGGTCTTCTGTTCAAGCGCAGACTTGCTGCGCTTGATGCCGTTTGCGTTCTTGCGGACGCCCTTGGCCATGACGGGGTCCCTGCGCTGGCAGGTTTACTTTCCGCCGCTTGCCTTCTTGATGTAGGCGATGACGTTGGCGCGGTCCTGTGGCTTGCGCATGCCAGCGTAGGTCATCTTCGTGCCGGGCACCTTCTTGCGCGGGTTCTCGAGGTAGTCAGCCAGGTTCTGGTCGTTCCAGATCAGTCCTGATTTTTTCATTTGGCCCGACGCATTGTAACCGGCCACGGTTCCAGCCTTCTTGCCGGCAATGCCATGCAGTGATGGGCCAATGCCATGCTTGCCGGGTTCCATCTTGTGGCAGGCTGCACAATTGCGAAAGGCTTTCTCGCCCGCTGCGGCGTCGCCTGTGAAGGTTGCGCCCGTTGCGTCCTTGATCGTGGTTGCGGGGTTGGCGGTGGCGACGTCTGCTGAGAGGATCATGCCTGCAAGGGACAGGCCGACAACGGCGAAAAGACTACGCATGTTACACCTCTTGCTTTTCGGATGTTCTACGCTCGGATCTCCGCGTGAGACCATGGCCCAGATTGCCGCGCGACGCCTGCGCGCGCGGGCACGGCTGCCTTCCGCAGGGGCAGCCTTGCTTCAAAAGATGCAGTAGCCGCCGTCAATAACGAACGTGTCGCCGGTGTGGAAAGCCGAGGCGTTGCTGGCGAGGTAAACGGCAATGCCCCCAAAGTCCGCAGGCTCTCCCCAGCGGCGCATGGGCACGCGCGGGATGACTTTCTCGGCAAAGGCGGGTGAGGCTTGGGCGCCGGCGGTCATGTCGGTGGCGATCCAGCCGGGCAGGATGATGTTGCCGCGTACGCCGTCGCGGGCGAATTCGACCGCGATCGACTTCATCATCGAGATCACGCCGCCCTTGGTGGCCGCGTAGTGTTCATTGCGCGCGGCGCCTTCGATGGCGGCGACGGAGGCGATGCCGACGAGCGAACCGCCTGGATCACCCTTGGCGGCGCGCTCGCGCATGTGGCGTGCAGCCTCTCGCATCGTGAAGAAGACACCGTCGAGATTGACCGACAGGACCTTGCGATACTGTTCGGTTGTCATTTCGAGGAAGGAGCGGGCAGGCGATCCGATGCCGGCGTTGGCGAAGACGGCATCGACGCGGCCCATCTTTGCGACCGCGTCTTGCATGGCTTCAGCTACCGCGGCTTCATTGGCAACGTCGACCTTACGCGTGTGGACGCGGATGCCATGCTGGCCGAGGCTCGCGGCGGCGGCACGGTTCTTTTCGTCATTGGTACCCCAGATGACGATGTCGGCGCCGGCGCGCGCCATGGCATCGGCCATTCCAAGCCCGATGCCGCCATTGCCGCCGGTGACGAGGGCAACCTTGCCCGACAGGTTGAAAGGTGAATAGGCCATGGTCATGTCTCCAATATCGTGATTGCGACAGATTGGAGCAAAGCGGCCGTGGGTTCAACGCGTGAATCTGCGTGTCGTCATTCGGCCTTGGGCAGGGTCTTGAAGGCCTTCAGCGCGCGGTCGCGGGCGGTGGCATGGTCGATCATCGGGGCGGGATAGCGCAGGCGTGTGAAGTCCGGCGCGTCCCACGGGCGGTGGATGAATTTCGGATTGCAGGCTGCAAGCTCGGGCACCCATTTGCGCACATAGGCGCCATCGGGATCGAATTTCTCGCCCTGCATGACGGGATTGAAGATGCGGAAATAGGGTGCGGCGTCGGCACCCGATCCGGCGACCCACTGCCAGCTTGCCGCATTGCTGGCAAGGTCGGCATCGACAAGCGTGTCCCAGAACCAGGCCTCACCCTTCTGCCAGGGAATGAGCAAATGCTTGATGAGGAAGGATGCTGCCACCATGCGCACGCGGTTGTGCATGAAGCCGGTCGTCCAGAGCTCGCGCATGCCGGCATCCACGATGGGATAGCCGGTCTGGCCGCGGCACCATTTGCGGAAATTCGTCTCGTTGTCGTCCCAGGGGAATGCGTCGAAGCTTTCCTTGTAGTTTCGCTCGGGCAAATGCGGGAAGTGATAGAGCAGATGATAGGAGAATTCGCGCCAGCCAAGCTCGGCGAGGAACTTGTCGGTGTTTGTTTCCTGTCCCCGTGATTGTGCGGCGGCGATGGCGGCCTTCCAGACCTGGCGGGGGCCGATCTCTCCGAAATGCAAGTGCGGCGAAAGGCGCGAGGTGGCCTCGATGTCGGGGCGGTCGCGCTGTGTGGCGTAGCCGGACAGGGCGCCTGCGAGGAACGTGTCGAGGCGCTTGCGGGCGCCGTGCTCGCCCGGGGTCCAGTGGGGGGTGAAGCCGGTTGACCAGTCGGGCCTGGTTGGCAGCAGTTTCCATGACGCAAGCTTGTCGCTCGCAGGCCACGCGGCGGGTGCGGGGATCGCCTTGGGTCTTGCCACGGGGTCCACGCTGCCCAGTTGCTCGCGCGCGGCGCGCCAGAAGGGCGTGAAGACACGATAGGGGCCGCCGGCGCCGGTCTTCATTTCCCAAGGCTCGCGCAGGAGCGAGGCATTGAAGCTTTCGGCGCGGATGCTTGCGGTCTTCAGGCTGTCCTTGATGCGCGTGTCGCGCCCGATGGCCCAGGGTTCGTATTGCCGGTTCCAGAAGATAGCGGTTGCGCCTGTCTCCTTCAGGAGGGACGTGATGACCTTGGCGGCGGGCCCGCGCCTGAGGATGAGGTCGCTGCCGAGCTTGCGCAGGTCGGCTGCGAGGGCCTCGAGGCTGTGGTGCAGCCACCAGCGCGACGCGCCGCCCGCTTTCCACTGTCCGGGTGTTTCGTCGTCGAGGATGAAGACGGGGAGAACGGGGCCTGCCTTCACAGCGGCGGCCAGGGCCGGGTTGTCGGCGAGGCGCAGGTCCTGGCGGAACCAGAGAAGGGTCGGGGTGGTCATCGGTCACTTTTACGTCAGTTAGCGCGGAGTGGATCGGTTTATGTTGTGGATAGTGGGCTCCCCTCCCGTCCAGCACCTTCGGTGCGCGCGTACTCCCCTCGCTGAAGTGAGGGGAGAAACGTGTGTTTCCTCACCCGCTTTAGCGGGGGAGGGTGGCAGCCGGCGCTGTCAAGGCTGCGGCTGACGGAGGGGGCGCTGCGTTGAGGCTGTGGGCTCCCCTCCCGTGCAGCACCTTCGGTGCGCACGTACTCCCCTCGCTGAAGCGAGGGGAGAAACGGGTGTTTCCTCACCCGCTTTAGCGGGGGAGGTGGCGCGCCGCGGGCGTGAAGTGTGGACAGTGGAGATAATCTTCACTCTTCCCGCAGGGAGGCCTCCAGGGCCTTCAGGCGCTCGAGGTCGCGGCTGCGCCAGTGCATGTAGATCAGGGTGCCTGCCAGCCAGAGGCTGGTCCAGCCGAGGCCGAAGGCGAGCCCGAGAAGGCCTGCGGCCCTGTCGTCCTCGGTGCCGTAGAGTACGATGGCAACTGCAATCCCGGCCGCGGAGACGAGTGTCGCAAAGATCGCCCAGAGGTTGGCATATCCCATCCGCATGCCGAAATTGGCGCGGTCGGTTGCCGTGGCGACGGCGCGCAGGATGGGATCCTCGTCCAGCGGCTGCGGCCTTGCCCGAGCCCAGAGCGAAGCGCCCATCGCCACGCTGATGAGACAAATGAAGCCGACACCGAAAATGACGTTCAAAGTCTCGCCCTGCGCAATCAACACAGCGCCCACGATCCACGCGAACACGGTGCTCAGGATCTCGATCACGAAATAGGTCTTCGACCACCAGCGCAGGCGTGCTGCGCGGCGCAGTTCCTTGCGCGCGAGGGCGGGAACGCTGTCGTCGGGCAGCGATTGCCATGCGGCTTCGAGGTCCTTCCAATCGGCTCCGCTCATGTGACCGATCCTTCCATCATTTCCTTCAGTCTTTCCTTTGCCCGGTGCAGGCGCACGCCCGCGGCCGACACGCCGATGCCGAGAACGCCGGCGACTTCCTCGGGCGAGAACCCTTCGAGCGCGAGCGTGGCGGCAACCTTCAGGCTGACCGGCAGGCGCTGGACGGCGGCTTCGAGTTTCGCCCGCAGGTCCTTGTGTGTGGCGTGATCCTCGGGCGAGGCGCCGGCGGCGGGCAATGTCTCGTCGAGGCCGACCACGCGCGGTTCTCGTGCCTCTCGCGCGACGTGGCTGATGGCCCTGTTGTGGGCGATGCGCGCGACGAAGGTGCGGAGAGACGCCTCGCCGCGAAAGCCCGGCATGGCCTGCCAGAGCGCGAGGTGGATTTCCTGCACGAGCTCGTCGCAGCGGGCGGCGTTGGCTTCATAGGAGCGGGCGATGCGCCGGATCAGCGGCGCATGCTGCCTTGCAATGTCCTCGAATCGATTCATCCGTGGGAGAGTATCGCCTCGCTGCGCAGGCGCCGCGCGCTCAGCGCCAGCAGGGCTGCGACCAGCGCCAGTTCCATGGCGGCGATCAGCGCGAAGGGAACCGACGTGGGTGGGGCGCCCAGAAGCGGGCCTGCGAGCGCGTTCATTTCCCAGGCAAGCGGCCAGCCTGCGGCGGCGACAAGACGCTCGCCGTTCAACATGAAGCCGACAACGGCTGGCACGAAGGACAGGAGCATCAGGTAGCTCTGTGCGTCCTTGAAGTTGCGCGACCAGAAGCCGACCGTGACCTGGATGGCGGCGGCGAGCAGGGTGATCGGGACGAGATAGAGCGACACGAGCAGGCCTGCGCCGAGGCTGGTGTCGAGCCTGATGCCGAGCTGCGCCATTTCCGATTGCTCGAGCAGATAGAGCCCGCCGAGGACGCAGGCGGTGGTTCCAATCACGCCGAGGGCAGCGGCCGCCATCCATTTGCCGACGACGATGCTGAGCGCGCTGACCGGGTGCACCAGCAGCGGCTCGATTGAGCGGCGTTCGCGTTCGCCAGCGGTCATGTCGGCTGCAGCGGCGACACAGACGATGAAGGGTGACAGGACAAGAAAGAGGATCAGCATGCGCGCGATCAGGTCGGCTGCACGCGAGTAGCTGTTGTTGTTCTGGGTCTCGACGGATACCGGATTGGCGATGGTCGGCGCCATGCCGCGTGCGAGAAGCCGCTGGGTGCTCAGGGTCGATGCAAAGCGTAGGATGGTCCCCTCGACCCGATCGATCGTCGTGGACTGGGCGAGGAGGTCGCCCCTGATCTGCACGCGGGCGGTGCGGCCCTCTGCGAGGCGCGTCTCGAAGTCCTCCGGAATGAGTATGCAGATGGCGGCGTCGGGTGCGAATTCGAGCCGTGCGGCCTTCAGTTCCTCCTCGAGGAGTGGTGAGGAGGGACCGCAGAAGCGGATCGAGGACCAGTTGTCATTGCGGGCTTCCGTGGCAAGTACGCTCACGGTCATCAAGATGACCAGCGGACCGAAGGCTACATAGGCGAATCCAGAGACGAGCGCCCTGCGGTCACGCAGGAGGTCGATGAATTCCTTGAGGAAGATCGAGAGGATGATCATGCGGCTGCTCCCGTAAGCCTGAGGAATGCCGTTTCGAGGTCGCTGCCACCGCCTTTGGCGATGATTTCGGCGGGCGTGCCTTCGGCGATGAGTTTGCCCTGGTCGATGACGATGAGGCGGTCGGAGAGTTCCATCACCTCGGCCATGGCGTGGCTGGACATCAGGATGCAGACACCTTCGCTGCGCAGCCGGCGCAGCAGGTCGCGCAGGACGCGCACCGCGAAGACATCGAGGCCGCGCGTCGGTTCGTCGAGGACCAGGTTGCGCGGAGAATGGACGATGGTGCGCGCCAGTGCCGTCTTCATGCGCTGGCCGTGGCTCAGGCCGGCGGCGAAGCGGTTGCTGATGTCGCCAAGGCCCAGCGCCTCGATGGCATTGTCCACGGCCGTGGAGAGCCTGCGGCCGCTGAGCCCGTGGAGCTGCGCTGAGAAGCGGATGTGCTCGATGATCCGCAGGCGCGGGTAGAGGCCGAAATCGTCGTGCAGCATGCCGAGGTGAGAGAGCGCTTTCGTCCGTTCACGGACGGTGTCGGCGCCGTCGATCGTCACGGTGCCTGCATCGGGCCTGATCAGGCTTCCGATCATGCGCAGCGTCGTGGTCTTGCCCGAGCCGTTGCCGCCGAGCAGCGTCGTGATGGCGCCGTCGCCGGCGGAGAAGGAAAGCCCGTCCACCGCCTTGACGGCGCCGAAGGCCTTGCGAAGGTCCTTGCCGATGATCATGGGTCGCGCCTCACAGTGTCGGAGAGAGGAGAAAGCGCGGACGGGTGATCTTCGCCGCGCAGGCGTGGTCGGTGGCGCCCGCGGCAGGTTCCATGAGGAACTCGCCGATCAGTTCCGACACGCAGCGCGAGGGGCTGTTGGTGTGGAAGCCCTGCGGGATGACGAGGTGGACGCGGCGGCCGAACATGGCGAGCGCCTCCTTGGCAGCGGCGGGCGGCGTGACGGGATCGCGCGCACCCGAGATCGCGAAGGCCGGGATGTCGGACTTGAAGGTCTGCAGCATGCGTTCGGGCAAGGCGCGATGGGGCCACACTTCGCAGGCTGTGGCGAAGGTGCGGAAATAGCTGTCGGTCATGAAACCGAAGGAGCGCGCGGCAGGGGCGGCGCGCCTTGCCAGTTCGATGTCCTCGCCGCACAGCACGCCCAGCATCGATCCGAAGGAGACGCTCTCGGCGATCCAGTCGCCCGAGCCTGAGCCCAGCGCCATCAGCGGGGCCTGGTTGCCGCGTGCGGACTGATGGATTGCGAAGGGAATGACGCTGCGGGACAGGCCGTCATACATCGCGGCACGTACCGTGCCGGCGAGCGTGTAGCGATCGAGGCGGGCAGGGCCTGCAATGCCTGTCCTTGGGTCGGTCGCGGTGAAGGTCAGCGGTGCGGCCTCGAATTGGGACAGCAGCGTTGCGATGTCGGTTTCAAATGCGGGAAACGCCTTGGCGCAGGCGGGATCGGCGCTGCAGTCCTTCAGGAGGAGCTGCAGGGCCTCTTCGCCATAGCGCGGGGCCGTGAGGAAGATCGAGTTGCCGACGGGCGAGGCGGCATCCATCACCACGGCGCGGACATGCTTGCCGTAGCTTCTTGCGTAATGCTGCGACAGGCGCGTGCCGAAGGAGCCGCCCCAGAGGTTGATCTTCTCGGCGCCCAGCGCCTTGCGCATGCGTTCGATGTCTTCCACGATTTCGCGCGAGGACAGGAATGACGAGAGGCGTCCGGCCTTGGCTGCGCAGGCCTCGGCATCCTTTCGCAGGACCTCGACGGGGTCCTGCGTGGCGGAGGTGGTCATGGTGCAGTCGATGGCCTGGGACAGGCCCGTGCCGCGGATGTCGAAGAGCACCACGTCACGCTCGCGCCGCGCGGGGCGGAAGGCGGTGTCGAGCCAGGGACCGAGTGATGTCGCCGCCTGGCCCGGGCCGCCGGCAAAGACGAAGAGCGGATCAGGGGCAGGGCGCGCGGTGGTGGCGGGGGCAACGGCTGCGGTGATCTCGATGCTACCTGCCGACGGCGCGTCATAGTCCAGCGGCACGGATATCGTGACACAGCGGATCGGTGTCTCGAAGCCGTTGATGTAGCAGCTTTTTTCCTGGACGGGACTTGCGGGCGCTGCTGTCGAGACGAGGAGTGCGAGGCCAATTCCGGTTAACAGGCGGTGCATGCGCGGGGTCCTGCCCTTGTTGTCGGCAGGACAGTCTCGCGGGGAGGGATTTTCTTACATCGGCGGATTGGGAGCGTCAGGCTTCCTGTTTCTTCAGCGCGCGCTGGAAGGCGGGGCGGCTCATGAGGGCGTCGAGGTAGCGCAACGTGTTGGGCTTGTAGCGGGCATCAAGGCCCAGGCTGCGGCCGAGATAGAGGGCGAAGTGGACCGTTATGTCGGCCATGGTGAAGCGGTCGGCGCAGAGATATTGCCTTCCGCCCTCGAGCGCGCTTTCGACGGATCGCAGGCGCGCGTTGAACCAGATGGCGTAGTCCTCGGCGGCCTGGGGCAGGCGGCGCTCGGGCGGCTCGAGGCGCGTGTAGCGCAGCACGATGGTCTGGGGGAAGGTCAGGGTCGCATCGCTGCGGAAGAGCCAGTTGATGTAGTCGCCATAGGCGGGCTCATCCGGCCCCACGCGCAGGGGCGTGGGGGCGTGCTTCTCGGCGAGGTAGTGGCAGATGCCGGAAGATTCCGTCAGCGTCGTGTTGCCGTCGACGAAGGCGGGCACGGTGCCCAGGGGGTTGATGTTGAGATAGCCCGGATAGAGCGCGCGGGGCGGGAACGGCATGTTGACGAGCTCGTAGTCGAGGCCAAGTTCCTCGAGCGCCCAGAGGGCGCGCAGCGAGCGGGCGTCCTTGCAGTGATAGAGTTTCATGCCGTTCCCTGTCCCCGGTTTACTCAGAAGCCCAGAAGGCGTGCGTAGCGGTCGCGGTGGAAGCTTTCGCCGCCATAGAGCGCCTCGGCCACGCGGGCGCGCTTGAGGTAGAAGCCCGCGTCGTGCGCATCGGTCATGCCGATGCCGCCGTGCATCTGGATCGTCTCGCTGGAGACGAGGTGCAGGGTTTCGCTGGCGCGCGCCTTGGCGAGGCTGGCCCACTCGGCGATCTTCGGGTCGTTGCGGTCGAGCGCGTCGAGTGCCGCGCGTACGCATGACTTCGTCATTTCGAGTTCGCCGAACATCTTCGCGGCGCGGTGCTGGAGGGCCTGGAAGCCGCCGATGACCTGGCCGAACTGTTTGCGCGTTTTCAGGTATTCGGAGGTCATCTCGAAGGCAGCCTCGGCCTGGCCCAGCATTTCGGCGGCAAGGCCGATGCGGGCGCGGTCGAGGATCTGGTCGAGCAGGGCCGCACCCTCGCCGATGGGGCCGAGCGGTTCGGCGTCGACATCGGTCAGCGTGATGTCGGCAGCACCCCGGCTGTCGACGGTGACAAGCTCGTGGCGCGCCAAGCCCCGTGCATCGCCCTTCACGAGGAAGAGCGTGATGCCCTTCGGATCGTGGGCCGTGCCGCAGGTGCGGGCGCTGACGATGAAGAGATTGGCGGTGTGGCCGTCGGCAACATAGCTCTTGCAACCATTCAGCACGTAGCCCGGGCCTGACTGGATGGCCTTGGCGGCGACGCGCGTCGGGTTGTGGTGGGCGCCTTCCTCGATGGCGAGTGCCGTGATCGCCTTGCCTTCGGCAATGGCGGGCAGGTGCTTTTTCTTCTGTGCGTCCGAGCCGGCGAGGATGAGCGCCGCGGCACCGATCATCGCGGTGGAGAGCAGGGGCGCGGAGACGAGCGTGCGGCCGGTTTCCTCGAGCACGAGGCCCAGGCCCACATAGCCGAGGCCTGCGCCGCCGTGTTCTTCCGGCACGATGATGCCCGGCCAGCCGAGCTCGGCCATCGTCTTCCAGAGGTCATCGTCGCGGCCGTTCTTCTTCTCGTCGCGCATCTTGCGCAGGCGCGTGACGGGGGCGCGATCGCGCACGAACTCGCGCGCTGAGTCCTTGAGCAGTTTCTGTTCTTCCGAGAGTGAGAAGGTCATTGTGTGTCCCTCAGGCCAAGGACGCGCTTGGCCACGACATTGAGGTTGATTTCCGTTGTGCCGCCTTCGATCGAGTTCGCCTTGGCGCGCAGCCAGCCGCGCGTGACGGCGAGTTCGTCGGTCTTGAAGCCTTCACCGCCCCAGCCGAAGGCGCGCGAGCCCGCGGCCTCGACCATGAGTTCGGTGCGCTCCTGGTTCAGCGTGGCGCCGGCGGCCTTGAACATGGATGCCATGTGGCTGACATTCGCGCCGGCCTTTGCCTCTTCGGTTGCGCGCTGGACGCTGAGGGCGTAGGCGCGCTCGTTCATCTTGTGGCGGGCGATACGGGCGCGCAGGTCGCGGTCCTCGAGAAGGCCCGTGTTGTCTGTGCCGACGCTGGCCCTGGCGATGTCCACTACGTCGAGGCGCGCGCCGGAGCCAAAGCCCGAGATGTTCGTGCGCTCGTATTGCAGCAGGCGCTTGGCGATTTCCCAGCCGCCGTTCTTGCGGCCGACCATGTTTTCCTTCGGTACTTTCACGTCGGTGAAGAATGTCTCGCAGAAGGGCGAGTCTCCCGAAATCAGCTTGATGGGCCGCGTCTCGACGCCCGGGCTCGTCATGTCGATCAGGACGAAGCTGATGCCTTCATGCTTGACGCTGGTGTCGGTGCGCACAAGGCAGAAGCACCAATCGGCGTGGTTGGCGTAGGAGGTCCAGACCTTTTGGCCATTGATGAGCCAGTGGTCGCCCTTGTCCTCGCACTTGGTCATGAGGCCGGCGAGGTCGGAGCCTGCGCCAGGTTCTGAATAACCCTGGCACCAGCGGATCTCGCCGCGCACGATCCTGGGGATGTGTTCCTTCTTCTGCTCCTCGTTTGCATATTCAAGAAGCACGGGGCCCAGCATCCAGAGGCCGAAGGAAAAGAGGGGCGCGCGGGCGTTGATGCGGCGCAGCTCGGACTGGAGGATGGCGTTCTCGCCCGGGGTCAGGCCGCCGCCGCCGTATTCGCTGGGCCAGGTGGGTGCCGTCCAGCCCTTGGCGGCCATGCGGTCGAGCCAGAGCTTGGCCTCGGGGTTCTTGAAGACGAACTTCTTGCCGCCCCAGGTGGCCTCGTCCTCGGCGGACATGGGCGTTCGCATGGAGGGTGGGCAGTTGGCCTCGAGCCAGGCGCGGGTCTCGGCGCGGAAGGCGTCCGGGCTTGCGTTGGTCATGGTGATGGATCCCAATGGTTGAGCCGGGTGACTCTTCCCGAGGTGCGAGGCGGATGCAACCGGAAATGCCGGGGCGTGCGCCCCTCGTTCAGTGATCCGGGTTCCCTTACGACGCGTTGCTCCCCAGGACCTGTCCGCTATGGCGGGTGGTGCAGCCTGCGGGTTCAGCTATCATGCCCGGATCGCCATTCACTTTTTCCAGAGGTTCACCCATGTCAGCATCGCCACAAGCCGCGGATCGTCCCCGGATCGACAAGGACGCGCTGCGCCGCAAGTATCGCGAGGAACGCGACAAGCGCCTCAGGCCCGAGGGCAACGAGCAGTATGTGCAGATCGCCGGGGCGCATTCGCATTACCTCGAAGATCCTTACACGCCCTTCAAGGAGCGGGCGCCGGTCACGGACCATGTGACCTTTGCCTTCATCGGTGGCGGGTTCTCGGGGCTGGTCACGGGCGCGCGGCTCAAGGAGGCCGGCGTGAAAGACGTGCGCATCATCGAGAAGGGCGGCGACTTCGGCGGCACCTGGTACTGGAACCGCTATCCGGGCGCGCAGTGCGACACGGCCTCGATGATCTATTTGCCACTGCTCGAGGAAGTAGGGCATCGGCCGAGCGAGAAATATGCGCATGCGCCGGAGATCCTTGCGCACTCACAGAATATCGCTCGCACCTACGGGCTCTACGAGCACGCGCTGTTCCACACGCAGGCCCGCTCGATCGCGTGGGACGAGACGGTGCGCGCCTGGCGCATCACGACCAATCGCGGCGACAATTTCACGGCGCAGTTCATCGGGCTGGGCACAGGTCCGCTGCATGTGCCCAAGCTGCCGGGCATTCCAGGGCTCGAGACTTTCAAGGGGCATTCGTTCCATACGAGCCGCTGGGACTATGCCTATACGGGCGGTGATCCGCAGGGCGCGCCCCTGTCGAAGCTGGCCGACAAGCGGGTGGCTATCATCGGCACGGGGGCGACAGCCGTGCAGTGCATCCCGCACCTGGCCCGCAGCGCGAAGACGCTCTACGTGATGCAGCGCACGCCCTCTTCGGTGGACCAGCGGGACAACACGCCCATCGATCCGAAGTGGTTCGAGGAGATTGCAACCCCCGGCTGGCAGCAGCGCTGGCTCGAGAACTTCACGATGAACCAGGCCGGGTTCGGCGCGGATGTCGACCTTGTCAATGACGGGTGGACGGATCTTGCCCGGCGCATCCGCAACCGCATCTTCGAGCTGCCGCCCGACCAGCGCACGCCGGCCAACATGTGGATGGCCTACGAGGACAGTGACAACGAGAAGATGGAAGAGATCCGCGCGCGCGCCGAGCGGCTGGTCAAGGACAAGGAGACGGCCGAGAAGCTGAAGGCGTGGTACCGCCAGCTCTGCAAGCGTCCGTGCTTCCATGACGAATATCTGCAGGCCTTCAACAATCCGGGCACGCACCTCATTGATACCGACGGCAAGGGTGTCGAGCGGATCACCGAGAAGGGCATCGTGGTCGGCGGCAAGGAATACGAAGTCGACTGCATCATCTATGCCAGCGGCTTCGAGGTGGGCACGCCGCTTGAACGGCGCGCGGGCTTCGACCTTGAGGGGCGCGACGGCGTGCGGCTGTCACAGTACTGGGCGGACGGCATGCGCTCGCTGCACGGCGTGCATGTGCACGGGTTCCCGAACGCGTTCCTGGTGCAGGCCTCGCAGGCGGCGAACCTGATCTCGAACTATCCGCATAACCTGAGCGAGGCAGCGAAGACGATCGCGCTGACCGTGAAGCATGCGCGCGAGACCGGCGCGCGTGAGGTGGAGCCCACGAAGGAGGCCGAGGAGGCCTGGGTGAAGCTCATCCTCTCGGGTCCCGGCATGATGCTGGGATCGCTTGATTGCACGCCCGGCTATTACAACAATGAAGGTCAGGATCGCGGTCCTGCGGCGAAGTCCTATGTCGGGCATCCGAACGGGCCGATGGCGTTCTTCTATCACATCGATGCGTGGCGGCAGGCGGGGGACTTCAAGGGGTTGGCGTTTACGGCGTAGGCCTGGAGGCCCCCTTCGTCTGCGCGCTGCCTTCGGCACCGCGCAGCCACTTCCCCCTGAAGGGGGAAGAGACGCGCACGTTGGTGCTGTTCCCCCTTGGGGGAAGTCCCTGCGGCGCGGAGCGGCGCAGGGGAAGGGGGCCGGTGACGGGTGCTAACTGTTCCCTGAGCAGGACGCGCGCGCGTGGGCCTCATTCCAGATGTGCTCCAGTACGCGGTCGAGGCACATGTAGACATCGTCGTTCGCCACGCGCAGTTCTTTCCAGCCGGCGCGCCTGATGTATGCCGTCCGCCGGCGATCATAGGCACGCTGTGCATCGGTCCAATGCGAAGCTCCATCGACTTCGATCGTCAGCCGCAGCTTGCGGCAGGCAAAGTCGGCAATGAACGGGCCGATGGGGTGTTGGCGGCGGAAGTGCAGGCCATCCATGCGTCCGCGACGCAGGCAGCTCCAGAGTATGCGTTCTGCGGCGGGCATCTGCTTGCGCAGGGTACGTGCGCGGTCGTGGGTGTTGTCATTGGCCATGCGCCGAGGTCAGCGGAGGGCGCATGAGGCGTCAACGTTGGAATTGTAACAACATGTCGCGCGGGGCAGGGCCCCCTTCGTCTGCGCGCTGCCTTCGGCACCGCGCAGCCACTTCCCCCTGAAG
>CAZABH010000030.1:0-24306 GCA_964483585.1 uncultured Flavobacteriaceae bacterium | reverse complement strand
GGCCCCCTTCGTCTGCGCGCTGCCTTCGGCACCGCGCAGCCACTTCCCCCTGAAGGGGGAAGAGACGCGCACGTTGGTGCTGTTCCCCCTTGGGGGAAGTCCCTGCGCCGCGGAGCGGCGCAGGGGATGGGGGTTTAGTGCACTGTCACCGAAACTAGCGGCGCCAGACGGCGGCGGAGGTCGGGTCTTCGCCCTGGGCGGCGAAGCGGCCGATTTCGTTGCGGCCGACGACGAGGTGATGGACTTCATCGGGGCCGTCGGCGATGCGCAGGGTGCGCATGCCGGTGTACATGCGGGCGAGCGGGGTCCATTGCGAGACGCCGGTGGCGCCGTGCATCTGGATGGCCTGGTCGATGATCTCGCAGACGCGCTCGGGCACCATGGCCTTGACCATGTGCAGCCAGATGCGCGCTTCGCGGTTGCCGAGCGTGTCCATCGCCTTTGCCGCCTTCAGCACCATGAGGCGCATGGCCTCGATGTCGATGCGGGCGCGGGAGATGATCTCGATGTTGCCGCCGAGTGTTGCCAGCGTGCGGCCGAAGGCCTGGCGCGAGACGCCGCGCTGGATCATGAGGTCGAGCGCGCGCTCGGCCTGCCCGATGGAGCGCATGCAGTGATGGATGCGGCCAGGTCCGAGGCGCAGCTGCGAGATCTCGAAGCCGCGACCTTCACCCAGCAGGATGTTTTCCTTGGGCACGCGCACGTTGGTGAAGCGGATGTGCATGTGGCCGTGCGGGGCATCGTCCTCGCCGAAGACCAGCATGGGGCCAAGCACCTTCACGCCGGGGGCGTCCATGGGAACGAGGATCTGCGACTGCTGGCGATGCGTTGGGGCGTCGGGATTGGTCTGGACCATCGCGATCATGATCTTGCAACGCGGGTCGCCGGCGCCGGAGATGTAGAACTTCTCGCCGTTGATCACCCACTCGTTGCCTTCGGCGACGGCGCGCATGCCGATATTGCGGGCATCCGAAGAGGCGCGGTCGGGTTCGGTCATGGCGAAGGCCGAGCGGATCTCGCCGGCCAGCAGTGGCTTCAGCCAGCGTTCCTTCTGCTCGGGCGTGCCGACGCGTTCCAGCACTTCCATGTTTCCGGTGTCGGGCGCCGAGCAGTTCATGCATTCGGAGGCGAGCGGGTTCTTGCCCAGCTCGAAGCCGATATAGGCGTAGTCGAGGTTCTTCAGGCCTTCGCCTGTACCGGCGTCGGGCAGGAAGAAGTTCCAGAGGCCGCGGCGGCGGGCTTCGGCCTTGGCGCCGTCGAGGAGTTCGAGCTGCCCGGGGACATAGCTCCAGCGGTCGGCGCGACCTTCGCCGAGCGCATGGAACTTTTCGGACATCGGGTTGACGACGTCTTTCACGAAGGCGCGAACTTTCTCGAGCAGCGGCATGGCGCTTTCCGACATGCGCAGGTCGTTCAGCTCGTCCATCGGGTTGAAGCCGAAGGTCATCGGTGTCTTGGGTGATGATGCCATTGTGGTTTGCGTCCTCATCGATTGCTTGATGCGTCCTGTATTTCAGTTTGCATCCCGCCTTGCAATCAGTGAATGCTGCGGAATGGAATGGGATCGCTTCGCAATCGCGAAGAAGGATCCATACCGGGGAGGTACGCCATGGCCATGCCGACCTACACGCGGCGCGAGCGCGGGGGAAAGCTGCCGCTCGGCGTCAAGCTGGCGCAGGGAATTGGCGCTTTTCCGGACACGATCAAGAACTGGACCTTCCAGACCTTCGTCCTGCTCTACTACAGCCAGATCCTGGGCGTGGATGCGCTGCTTGTATCGCTGGCGCTGAGCCTGTCGTTGATCATCGACGCGGTCAGCGATCCGGTAATCGGATCTGTATCGGACAATTTGCGTTCGCGCTGGGGGCGACGGCACCCGTTGATGCTGGCGGGCGCCCTGCCCCTTGGGGTGTGTTTTTACTTTGTGTTTGCGCCGCCCGCAGGCTTGTCTGCCCTGCAGCTGTTCTGGTGGCTGACGGTCTTCATGGTTCTGACACGGGTGTTCCTGTCGGTCTATTTCGTGCCGTGGGCAGCTATCGCGGCCGAGCTGTCCGATGATTATCACGAGCGCACGTCGGTTATGGCCTGGCGCTATGCGATGGGATGGTTCATTGGGCTCCTGTTTCCCTTCATCACCTTCGGCTTCGTGATGGTCAACACGCCTGAGCACCCGGCAGGACAACTCAATCCCGAAAACTATCCGGCCATGGCGCTGATCGCCGCGACCTTCATGACTGCGGGTGCTCTTGCCACCACGCTGCTGACGTGGAAGCAGATCCCGTTCCTTCGCCAGCACGTGGGTGCCGGTTCGCGCGCGAGCGTCGTTCAGACATTCGAGGAATTCCGCCGAGGCCTCGGCAACGAGCAGTTCCGGCTGTTCTTCATGATCGTGCTTGTGTCCTCGGCCATTACCGGTACCACGGTGAACATGGGCATCTACATGTCGACATTCTTCTGGGGGCTCACGTCGGCCGAGCTGCGCTGGTTTGCACTGATGGGCGTGGGGGCGCTGCTGGCATTCCCGCTGGTCGCGGTGCTGCAGCGACGCTTCGACAAGAAGCACATCCTGCTCATGAGCGCATCGATGAGCCTGTTTGCCGGTGTGATCGTCGTTGTGCTGCGCTTTCTCGGCGTCCTGCCCGATAACGGGAGTTCGCTCTTGTTGTGGATCCTCATCGTCGATGGCGCCCTGTTCGCTGCGATGGAGGTCACACGCGGCGTGATCGGCGCGTCGCTGATCGCCGACATCCTGGATCAGCACGAGTTGGAGACCGGCTACCGGCAGGAGGCGATGTTCAATGCAGCCGTCGTCTTCTGCATCAAGGCAACGTCAGGGCTTGGCATCCTGTTTGGCGGGGTCATCTTGAGTGTCATTGGGCTGCCGACCGGTGCGGACCCGGCCAGCGTCCCCCAGGAGACGGTTTGGCGTCTTGGCCTGATCGTCGGGATCTGCCTGCCGATGCTGCATGTGATCCCGATCCTGATGATCCGGCGCTACAAGATCACGCGGGCCGTTCATGCGGAGATCAGGCGGAAGCTGGACGAACGACGACAGGTCGCGAGCGTTTGATCATCCTGGTCAGGCGGCAGGTCTTGCGCGCGCGAGCGCCCAGAAACAGGCCACCAGAAGGAAGGCAGTTGTCACGAGGCTCGCCTCAGGGCCAAACTTGCCGCCCGTGATCCACCAGGGTGTCGAGGGGATGCTCGTGAGGTCGACGACGAGTGCGCCAACCTTGAGTTTCTGTCCACTGACTTCAAGGCCGAAACCCGTGGACGTCAACCAGTTCCACGAGGCATGCCACCCGCAGACGCCCCAGAGGTGTCCCTGGTTGATCGCCCAAATCGCGAGGAACAAGCCGACAAGCACGATGTTGATGAGCGCGATACCGAGTTCGGCCGAGGGTTCGATGTTGCTCGCGTGCAGTAAGCTGAACACGAGGGTGGTGAAGATGATGCCTGCCATCACGCCGTAGCGCGAGGCTGTGATCTGCATCATCCAGCCGCGGATCAAGATCTCCTCGGTCGAACCCTGCAGGATGAACGCAAGCCCGTAGGCGGCAAAAATGGCGAGGGCAGCGGGGGGTGCAGTAAGGAAGGCGCCGTCAGCCTCCACGCGATAGCCGCCGAGGAGGACGATGAGCAGGACCACGATCGCAAGGCTCGCAAGCCCCCCGAAAAGGCCGCCGACGAAGGGGATGACAGGATTGCCCCGCAGGCCGATGGCGTCGAGGCGACCCCGCTCGAAGAACCAGATCCAGAGGAACAGTGGCACAAGCGCCAGCGCGAAGCCGGCGCCAATGCCGAAGGCTTCCCTGTAGGCCGTGCCCGTCTTCTGGTCGATGGCCGGGTCGAAGGTTAGGGGGGTGCCAAAGCCCGACAGGTTCCAGATCAGAACGGCAGCAAGCGAGCCGAACAGCAGGAATGCGACGAGAAGGATGACCGTTGCGAATGTCCAGGTCCGGCGCTGGTTTTCCGTCCGTGGAGCAAAGATGTCGGCGCCCTGCAGCTTGAACATGGTGTCCCCTTTCCAGCTGTTGTACATGGCATTTGAGGCAGGCAGGGACAAGCCGGCACACCACGTGCCGGCCCATCACATTCCCGTGTGCTGGCTTAGAACTGCCCTTGGTGCCTCAGGAGACGCCGACCACGCCGCCGTCGCAGGCGATCGTCTGGCCCACGATGTACTGGCCTGCGCGCGAGGACAGGAAGATGGCGAGGCCTGCGATGTCTTCTGGCGTGCCGACGCGGCCTGACGGGTTGTTCTTTCCGATCACGTCCCAGTCGACGTCATCGGTCTTGCCGCCGAAGCCGACGCCGGTCGAGAGCATCCAGGTCGGGAAGGGGCCCGGTGCGATGTTGTTGCAAAGGATGTGTTCTTTGGTCAGGTGTGCTGCCAGGAAGCGCGTGAGGTGGTGCACGGCGGCCTTGGAAGCGCCGTAGGAGAAGGTCGAGAAGACGGCTGACTTCAGGCCGTCGATCGAGCCGATGTTGATGACGCGCGCCGGGTTTTCGGCGGTTGCAGCCTTGCGCAGCAGCGGCAGCATCTTCTGGGTCGTGAAGAAGACGCCCTTGACGTTCGTATCCATGACCTTGTCCCAGCCGATCTCCGGGAAGTCGTCGAGGGGTGCGCCCCAGGCCACGCCAGCGTTGTTGATGAGGACGTCGAGTTTGCTTTCGCGGGCTGACAGGCGTTCGGCGAGTGATTTCACGCCATCGATCTGAGAGAGGTCCGCGGGCAGGGAAATGCATTCGCCCTTGTAGGCTTCCGAGAGCTTCTTCGCCGTCTCGTCGCAGGCGGCGGCCTTGCGGGCCGAGATGTAGACCTTGGCACCGCCGGCGAGGAAGCCTGCAGCGATCATCTCGCCGATGCCGCGTGAGCCGCCGGTGACAAGCGCGACCTTGCCGCGAACGGAGAAGATGTCGTTGAACTTCGGATACATGCGATGGGGTTCCTTCCGGCGTTATTTGTTGATCGACGGGTGGGATCATGCCTTGGCTCCGCCTTCCGGATCAACCATGCCTCCAGGGACAGGTTCAGCTTGCGCCCGGGAAGGGTGACGACGGCTGGAACGCGAGGGCAATGCCAAGGATGATCAGGGCGAGTCCGCCAGCGAGACTAAGTGCGTGGTAGACCGTGTCGAGCCATCCATCCATGGATCCTGCGACCTTCAATGCGGTTGCACGGGCCGTGGATGCAATCACCGCCAGGGCGGCGACAGTGAGGCCCGTTCCCAGTGACATGGCTGCCGTTCCGAGGATTCCCAGGATGAAGACGCCTTGGGCGAGTGCGAAGAGCAGGACAAAAATGGCACCCATGCATGGCCTTGCGCCAATCGCCACGACGATGGCGATGCCTTCGCGCCAGCCCTTGGCCTGGTCCGGAGAGACAACAGCATGGGCGTGGCCGTGGTGGTGCCTGTCATGCTGGCAACCGTGGTGATGGATGTGGGTTTGCCCCTCAGTGTCGTGCCCGTGCGCCGGGTGGACGTGCGTGTGTCCATCGGCTGTTGGCGGTTTGGCGGAAATTGTCTGGACCACCTTTGCGGTCCTTCGGCGTGCCAAGCGTGCCTTGAGGGTTTGGAACACAAGCCACGCGCCGATCGCGACGATAAGCCAGGCGCTTGCTGTTTCGAGCCAGCTGGCAACGCCTGCCACGTCACGGCTGATCAAGCCGAGAAGGGCTGCGAGGATGGAGACCAGTGCGATTGCGGTGACGCCTTGGGCGGCTGCTGACAGCAGAGACAGGCTGATGCCGCGGCGCACGGCGCTCTCATTGCCTACAAGGTATGCCGAGATGATCGCCTTGCCATGCCCGGGCCCTGCGGCATGAGCGACACCGTAGAAGAAGGACAGGGCGATCAGCCAGGACGCTGCCGTGAGAGAGCCTTCGTCCTTCACGGCGCGGATGGCCTTGGCGAGGCCGCGCCAGAGGTCGCTCTGGACTTGCTGCAGCCAGGCCAGAAGGCTTGACCACCACGACATGTCTGCCGCCGATGCGGCGATGGCTGACTGGGCGACATGTGCGTCGAAAACCGCGATCATGACGAGTACCAGGGCGCTGTACCATGCAATCGGCTTCAGGCCTTGCATGAGACCTCGACCACGGCGGCGTTTGTGCTGCCCAGCACGTTATCCTCTGGTGCGATCATGCGGATGCTTGTGGAAAGGTTGTATCCGGTTGGCCGCGCCGTATCCACGCGCACAAGCTCGTGCTTGCAGGATGCTGGTGCCCCTATGAGAGACACTGGTGTCGCGGCCGAAGGACTGATGTCGACGTAATAGGACGGGTCGACACTTGAGAAGCGCACGCGGGTCTTTACCGGGTTCACGGGCTTTGCAAGTGGCAGGCGGAAGGCGAAGGTCAATTGTCCGTCCTTCACGATGGCCTTGGCATGCGTGGGCGCGGGGTTCTCGATCAGCCGGCCGTCCATCTCTATGAAGGTGAAATGCCGGAACTCTGTCAGGTTCTTTGCAAAGCTGTTCGCAAGTGACTGAAGTTCCTTGGGGTCAAATTTCCCATTTCCGTTGCTGTCGATGCCGTCGGTCGTGAACTGGGTGTAGAACTCGTCAAAGGTCCAGGAGATACCGATGGCGTCGATTTCGCCGGCCTTGTTGAAACTGATGGCCGAGCGCATCTCGATGAAGACGTGCGGGTGGGCTTGCGCCGCTTGAGCGAGTGCGAGGGCAGGGAGCAGGCCGAGGGCGAGGTGAACCTTGCGCATGGCCCTGCATAGCCGATCCAATAGCTGCGGGAAAGACGTGACGCGCAGCCTATTTTTCCATCTAAAGTCCGGGAAAAACCGATGCGGTGCGCGATTAGCGCATGTGTTCCCAGAAATCCCGTTCGTCCTCGAGGCGCGTGCTTTCGTCGGCCCGGAAGTCTCCGCGGGAAATCACACCAAGCAAACGTCCGTGTTCGACCACGGGGATATGACGGAAGCCGCCATCCCACATGGTGCGCAGGGCATCCAGCGCGTTCTTGTTGGGGGTCAATGTCGTGGGCTTGGGTGTCATTACTTCGGCGAGGCGGGTGTTTTCGGGCGTGCGTCCTGCTGCCAAGACACGGCAGACCGCGTCGCGCCCGGTGAAGATGCCCACAAGTGCGCCGTGTTCGTCGGTGATCAGGATCGATCCTACGCGCGCATCGCGCATGCGCTCGCAGGCAGTCTGAACGGTTTCGGAGGGTCGCATTGTGACTGGGCGCTGATGGAAAACCATGTCTGACAATTTGCGCATGGGGACCTTCCCGTCTATCGAGCCTGCGGTAGCCTGATAATCTCCGGTCTTCTGAGCGACCGCCTTGATCCCTGTCAATTGAGCCGGCGCGGGTCGAAATCGCGGTTTCACCTATGTGGGGAGGCCGCGCTACAGGCCTCCCGCCAAAGGCGAATCCAGGACTTTAGTTGCGATCCGCGAAGCCGTATTGCGATCAACCATATTGCCTTGCGCCGGGAACCTGCCAAAATTCTCCCTTCGCCATGGGGGTGGCGAGGGGGCATGGACGCGCGAACCGATCGCTTTCTGACGAATATTGCCTGCGTGCTGTTTCTTCTGCTGGTTCTTGCGTCCGTGGCGCATCTGGACCGGCAGTTGATAGGCACGGCGGTTCCCTCGTTGCCAAATGGCGACGTCATTGCGAACCTTGGTGCACCGGAGCTGGCGCCGTTGTCCGGAAGCGTGGCCGAAAGTGCGCCCGCGATTGCCGGCTTTGATCCGCGTCCCGCAGCAGCTGATCTTGTCGATCCTGAACAGCGTGCGCAGTACGATGCGATCGTGCGCAAGTCTTCGCTTGAGCTGCAGCAGTTTCGTCGGTCCCAATCGGTTGGGGTGATGGATGGAGCCGGTCGGAAGGGCATCGCAGCGCTGACGAACGTCAATCCGCGCATCAATGGCTGGTTTGTTCTTGCCTTTGACTGGGGTCCGGGGCAGCCCAGGGCCTACTATCATCTGGACAACCCTTTTCGCGACAGCCAGGCGTTGCATCTCGACGAGGCGGATGGCGGTGCCCTGGTGCTCGAGAGCGCGCTTGGCCGAACCCGATGTGATTTGTGGGGTGGGCCTGAGCCAGCCTTGATCGCTGCACGTGCGAGCAAGCTGCCTTATGCGTCGCTGTGCGGAGGCCGTTTGTTCCTTCGTAATAAGGTCGAGGGTTATTCAACCGACCTCGAGAAGATGACGGACCTGCTACGGGACACTGTCTGGAAGGGCGACGATATTGTCGGATTTGTTCGGGAGTCGGTCTACAAGGATGCTTTCCGCGAAAGCGGCCGCACCGCTCCCGGGGTGAAGCCGACGGAGGCAAGCCTTACCCCGATTGGTCCAGCGGCTTTGCGTCCGCAAGCGCAAGGTGTTGCCGTGATCCCCGAGAACTTTGGGCTTGCGGTCGAGCGCGCTGGTGGAAAGGGCCTGCTTCTTGGACACTGGTACGCGGTTGCTGATGCGCCGGGCGTGCTTGCCAGCGTGATGCGGGCGGGAGATGTTGCGCCCGATATCGTCGAGCAGAACAAGGCGCGGATCAGTCCGCTGGATGAGGTTGAAGCCCCGGCGCTGATCTACATGGTCGCGTTTGATCTGGACATGCACGAGATGCGCTTCGCGCTGGGGACGGATCATCCACGGCTCAACTGGTCTGCGCGCGTGCCTGCCTCTGTTCGCATGGAAGGATTGCCTGGGCCGGATGGGATCGATGCGGCCGCGCCCCTCGTCACGACGGGAATGGTGGGTCCGACTGCGCGTGCCAATGTGGTGGCGGCTTTCGCTGCAGGCTTCAAGCGCGAGCATGGCGGCTTCAAGTGGGGCGAGCTTTCGCAGCGCAATTTTGGTTCGCATTACGGCTTCATCGAAAGTGGTGCCGTGTTGAGCAAGCTGCAGCCCGGGCTGTCGACCCTGTTCACCCTCGACGATGGCTCGTTTGGCATGAAGACATGGCAGGCCAGCGACGATGTCTTGCTGCCGCGCATTGCCTATGCGCGCCAGAACGGCGTTGCGTTGGTCGATACCGGTCCAGACGGCATGCCCGAAATTGCGCCCTTGGTCAATCGATGGGGGCCAGGCAACTGGTCGGGATCTGCAAGCGCGCAACTTCGTACGCTGCGTGCCGGTGGATGCCTGCTGAAGTCCGGGAACAAGCGTTATCTGGTTTACGGCTATTTCTCGACGGCGACGCCCTCGGCGATGGCGCTGGTCTTCAGTGCCTATGGATGCAGTCATGCACTGAACCTCGACATGAATGCGCCGGAGCATACCTATCTGGCGGCCTATACGCGCAGAGGGGACAGGATGGAGGTTCGCCATCTCGTTCGTGCGATGGCCAATGTGGATCGGACCGTGAATGGAAAGCTTCTCCCCCGGTTCATCTCCTACCCCGACAATCGTGATCTGTTCTACATGGTCAGAAAGGGAGAAAAGCCATGAGAGTTGGCCTTGCATCCTTTGGTGTGGTGTCCCTGCTGATGGCTGTTGCCGTGACCGTCGCTGCCGCGTCAGGTGCCGGATTGCAGGCGCGCAACGAAGCGCTCTTTCAGCAGATGTCGACCACGCTGGGATACACGCCCGAGCAGCTGGCGCGCCTTCGCTCAATCTTCCAGGCTTCGGGGCGCATGGGACAGGGCAATCCGGTTGTCACGCGTCATCCCAAGACACCGGAACAGTGCCTTGCCAGGCTTGAGCGCGAGGGTGTGAACTACAACAATCCGCGGTTCGAGAAGATCTGCGGTTCGAAGTACATGGCGCCGCTCTACGACCCTGCGACCGAGCAGCCTGAGGACGCAAAGGTCTGCATCGACCAGTTCGAGTTTCCGAACATGCCCTGCACCTATCCCGTCGTGTGGACGCGGGCGCGCGAAGCGGCAGAGGTGTGTGCGGCGATCGGCAAGCGCATGTGCGATGCGCATGAGTGGGAGGGTGCCTGCGCGGGGCGGCTGACGGCGCCCGACTACGCGTTCCGCACCGAGGGCGTCGAGTCAGGGGAAAGTGCCTTCCGTCGCATGCGAACGCAGCACAATGCGCGGCATGCCGCCGGGAAGACCTGGAGCTATGGACCTGAATACCGTTCTGGCGTCTGTGCGACTGCCAGCAGCAAGAACGTAGGTTGCCGGGGAGGGGAATGGGACAATTGCGGCTCGAACACCTATCCGTCCGGCAGTTTTCCTGCGTGTCGAAGTGCTCTGGGCGTGCATGACATCAACGGGAACGCTGCCGAGCACATGAATCTTCCGACAACGCCTGGCGAAATGGCGAGCCGTGGCAGCGTGGCGCTCGGGTATACAGAAATGAAGGGTAGCTGGTTCGTGTGGGACAAGATCCGGGCCCATGAGGACTGGTGTCGCTGGCGCGCCCCTTACTGGCATGGTTCGCGCGTGATGAGTGCCGACAGCCATGCCAATTATCATCTTGGTTTCCGTTGCTGCAAGGCGACTGGCAAGTAGGCGGTCTCAGAGCTTGAGGCGTACGAACACCGGTTCGGGAAGAAGCTTGATTGCAAGCATGATCCAGCGCCACCACCATGGTGTGTAGAGGGTAGCCTTTCTGAGATCGATGGCTCTGCAGATGTCTGAGGCTACCCGTTCGGGCGTGGCTACCAGGGGCGTTGGCAGGTCGAGATGAGACGTCATCGCGGTTGCGACCATTCCGGGCTTTATCGTCAGGACGTGCACGCCTGTGTCCCTCAGGCGCGCGCGCAGGGCGTCGCAGAATGTACTGACCGCTGCCTTGGCTGATCCATAATGCGCGTTTGAAGGGCGTCCCCTATCACCTGCTACCGAGGAGATGACGGCGATGGTGCCCTTGCCGTGCGGGCGCATGCCAGCGGCAAGGCCAGTGACCAGTGCGATGGTCGCCGTCGCGTTGGTGGTGAATTGTCGTGCGGCGCGTGCCGGGTCTCGGTCGCAGGCGGCTTCGTCGGGTAGTTCGCCATGCGCCACCAGCACGACGTCCAGTGCGGGTGCGTCTGCAAAGATGGTCGTGAGAAGTTGCTGCCGGGCGAGCGGGTCTGTCACGTCGCATGTGTGGCAGCTCGTGGAGCCAGCTCCGCGCGCTGCCAGGTCGGCGGCGACCATCGCGAGTTTCTGAGGATTGCGCGCTGCGAGGACGAGGTTTGCGCCGCGCGCTGCCCAGAGACGTGCGCAATGGGAGGCGATTGTCGATGTCGCTCCAATGATGAGGATCCTGGTCATGCGGTCAGCCGCTGCCAGAGGCGGGAGTTGATGGCAGGGTCGCGCATGTCTTCGAGCTGTCGCCACTGCGGATAGGCGTGCTTGAAGTGCGACGGCGTCATGTGTGCGTCCTTGGCAGGGTAGAGGCGCCCTGCGTTTCGATGGACAATCGCGTCAAGCGCCGGGAACAGGCTGCGTTCAGGCCTGTCTGACTGTGCGAAGTCGATGGCAAGCGAAAGACCCTTCATGGGAAACGAAAGAAGTCCGGGTGATGGAAGGTCGCCGCAGCGTTTCAGTACGGTGAGAAACGATGCAAGGCCAGACTTCGCGACGGTCTCGAGAATTTCGATCACGCCTGCCTCGGCGGAGCTGTCGGGCAGAACGCACTGGAACTGCTGAAAGCCCTGTCTTCCATAAAGACGGTTCCAGCCCGTGATGCTGTCGAGCGGGTGGAAGTACGGTGTGTAGTGCGTTGTGCGGCGCCTCGGGTGGGCTGAGGCCATGCGCCAGTAGAGTGGGTTGAAGGCTCGCGTGGTCAGGCCATTGATGAGAGGTAGTGACGGCATGAACGGCATGGCCAGAGGGCGCGGCTCGGTCTTTGGTGAAGTGCCTTGTGCTGCGTGGTCGGCTGCGATGTAGATGCCACGCCCACGCCGGCGTCCTGTCGCCATGCAATCGATCCAGGCCACGCCGTACTCGTGGCTGGTGTCGAACCGAGTGGAAAGAGCGAAGGCGTCCTCCAGCCTGTCAAAGCGCTGTGTCACCGTTGCCATGCATGGCGAGCTTACAGGCAGAAGTCTGATGTCAGCCCATGCGATCACGCCTGTCAGTCCGACACCGCCGATCGTTGCGGTGAAGAGTTCCCTGTTCTTGTCGGGGCTGCAGGTCAGCGGAGGTCCATCGGAGCGAACAAGTTCGAACGCGTGTACGTGACGTCCGAAGGTTCCCCGCCGGTGATGGTTCTTTCCGTGGACATCATTGGCGATTGCGCCACCCAGCGTTACCATGCCAGTTCCGGGAACCACGGGCAGGAACCACCCGCGGGGGACTATAATGCGGAGCAGTTCGCCCAGGGTGATCCCGGCCTCTGCACGCAGGCATCCGCTGGTCCAGTCTGCCTCGATGATGCGATCCATTGCGCTTGTGTGAATGACTTCATCCGACGGTGCGAGGCAGGCGTCGCCATACGAGCGGCCCTTTCCAAAGGCCAATGTCGGCTTCTCAGCCCGCGCCAGTGCCGGGCCAATGTCGGTGCGCCAGTGGACCGAAATGGGGTCCTGCGGTCTGGCTGGGTAGCGTCCCCAGGACAGGAGCGAGGGCTTCATGTGGCCGCAAGGAATGCAAGCAGGAACGCTGCACCAGCTGCGTAGCTGACCCAGTCCCGCACGGCGAAGACGACGGGGTCCTCGTGCATCTGGCCGCGGTGTGTGAGCATCCAGACGCGCGTTGTCCAGAAAAGCAGGATCGGACACGCCAGCCAGAGGAACTCAGGATTGGCATAGAGCGCCATGGTTCCCTGCTCGCGGATGTAGAGGGCCAACACCAGTACGGCGAGATAGCCGGATGCGGCGCCCAGCGAGGCGATCATGGCGAGATCTGCGGCTTCGTAATCACGACCGCGTGTCTTGCCGGTCCTGCCGCGTTCGAGCGCGTCCCTGATTTCGGCGTAGCGCTTTGCCAGTGCAAGGCTGAGGAACAGGAACATGGCGAAGGCCAGTAGCCAGAAAGTCAGTGTAAGTGACAGGGCTGCCACGCCGGCCAGAACGCGCAGTGTATAGAGCACCGCCAGCGCGATCACATCGAGCGCCATCACCCGCTTGATCAGCAACGAATAGGCTATGGTCAGTGTGTAGTAAGCCGTGATCACCATCGTGAAAAGCGGTGGCAGTGTCAGCATGGCGATACCATAGGCGCTGGCCAGCAGGACTGGAAAGGCATAAAGCCCGGCGTGAATGGGCAGCGCGCCACTTGCAAAGGGCCGAAGGCGCTTCAGCCGATGATGCCGGTCGTCGGCGAGGTCCAGAATGTCATTCATCACGTAGACGCTTGACGCGCATAGACCGAAGGCGACGAAGGCAAGGAGACCCTGTCCGATCAGGGCCAGCTCATCGAACCTGTGGGAAGACAGCAGCGGCAAGAAAATGATGACGTTCTTTGCCCATTGGTGCAGGCGCAAGGCGCGCATCCACGGGCCTGGTGACGCCCAGCGTACCTGTGTGCGCGCGATGCTTCCGGCCGATGTTTTGACGATGTCGTCGAAGCACCCCAGATGCTCGCGGATGCGGAGCACCAGATCATCTTCGTGGCTAACGGCTAGATGAACGGGCTGGCCGCGGGCTCGTGCTGCTTGGGCATTGTCAATGAATTGCTTGTTGTAGGGAAGCAAGGTGACGTCGACATGCTCTGGCTGGAGCCAAAGGGCCTTGAGGGCTACTGCAGCCCGTTCGCCCCTCAGGCCATTCGGCAAAAGTTGCCCCTCGAGGTGGATCGTCAGCGGCGAGACCTCTGAGGGGCTGGCCGCCGACGTGGACTGCTCTTGGGCGTCGTGTGCCTCGGCCTTGGCCATCCATCTGCTGTCCATGGGCCTTCGTTCGCGCTTGCGGAAAATCCCCGGGTGTCAGGGGGACACTAGCGCCTTTGAGGGACAAGTCAAAAAAAGCAGGGTATGAATTGTGCGCGCTCGTCATTTGTGTGTCTTAACGATGCAGGCGTGCGACAGTCACGCGGGCGAGCGTCCATGAAGATCGTTCTGGTTTACGCATCAGGCGCGGTGCTGGCGATCGGCCTGAACTTGCTTGCGCAGGAACTCGTGTTTTTGGCCGTGCCGCTCGGACGGTTTGGTATTTTCCCTTCTGTGTTTGCCGGGACGGTCTGCGGTCTTGTCTTCAAGTACGCCTGGGACAAGGCCCTCATCTTCAGGTTCACGGCCGGCAGCGCTGCGCGAGACTTTCGGACGTTCCTTCTTTATGGCCTGACCGGTGTTGTCACGACCCTGATCTTCTGGGGCTTCGAGTTCGGCTTTGAGATTTTGTTTGGAACCAAGGAGATGCGCTACATCGGGGCGGTTATTGGTCTCGTGATCGGCTACGTGATCAAGTATCGTCTGGATCGTCGTCTCGTCTTCGTTGCGGATGCTGGTCGCTGACCTTTGGCTGCTGGGGGCCCTGACAATTGTCCGCATCTCGGCTGGACTATTGCAGGATATCCCCAATGGTTAAATCCGTCTTCGGCATGTCCTATTGGCGGGTATGGGGGGCCGCGTCGGGGGACGCGGGAGCGCTGCGACAATACGCACTGGAATCTTGGTGCCGTTCCCGCTTAACTAGCCTCTGTCAGAGTCAGGTTGTTGCGCCTGCCCAAGGTTGCAGAGATGGACTACGAAAGCCAATTCAATCAGGCGCTTGCGCAACTTCGCCGCGAGGGGCGCTATCGCGTCTTCGCCGACATCGTCAGGACCCGTGGCGACTTTCCCAAGGCCACGCAGTTCACCGACGGTGGAGCGCGCGCGATCACCGTCTGGTGCTCGAATGACTATCTCGGCATGGGTCAGCACCCGGCCGTCCTGAAGGCCATGCACGAAGCGATCGACGTTGCGGGTGCGGGATCTGGTGGAACACGCAACATTTCCGGGACCACGCATTATCATGTCGAGCTCGAGCAGGAACTGGCGGATCTGCACCGCAAGGAGGCTGCGCTCCTGTTTACGTCTGGTTTCATCGCCAATGAGGCTGCATTGGCGACCCTGGGCAACGTGCTTCCAAACTGCATTATCTTCTCTGATGCGCTAAACCATGCGTCGATGATCGAAGGCATGCGTCACAGCCGCGCCAAGCGGGTGATCTGGAGACACAATGATGTCGCCCACCTCGAGGAACTTCTCGCTGCGGCCGATCCGTCTGCTGCGAAGGTTGTGGCCTTCGAGTCCGTCTATTCGATGGATGGTGACATCGCGCCCATCGGCGAGATCTGCTCGATTGCCCAGCGGTATGGGGCGATGACCTATCTTGACGAGGTGCACGCCGTAGGCATGTACGGTCCTCGAGGCGCTGGCGTGGCGGAGCGTGACGGTGTCATGGGCCGTGTCGATGTGATCAATGGCACGCTTGCGAAGGCCTTTGGGGTCATGGGCGGCTATATCGCTGCGTCTGCAAGGTTCATCGATGTGGTGCGCTCCTACGCGCCCGGTTTCATCTTTACGACATCGATCCCGCCGGTGCTTGCTGCGGGTGCTCTTGCCAGCGTTCGGCACCTCAAGTCCTGCCAGGCCGAACGCGAGCGGCACCAGGAGCGTGCGGCAACGCTCAAGTCCATGCTGCGCGAGGCCGGGCTTCCAGTCATGCCGTCGACCAGCCACATCATTCCGTTGCTGGTCGGTGACCCGATCAGCTGTAAGGATGTGTCGGACATTCTTCTGGCAGAGCACGCGATCTATGTGCAGCCCATCAATTATCCTACTGTTCCAAGGGGTACGGAGCGTCTTCGGCTGACCCCTTCGCCTTTCCATGACGATGAGAAGATGCGTGCGCTGATCGGAGCGCTGGACGACGCCTGGTCGCGGCTCAAGATCCGCCGCGCGGCCTGAGGGCGCTCTGGACCCCATGTCCATTCTTCTTGAAATTCATCAGATCGGAAACGCCCTCAAGGTCACGGCGGTTGACGAGGCGACTGGCACAGAGGTCAGCTTTGTTGCGCCGGCGGCGGCCACACGGCTTGAGATTGATCGCCTTGCCCGATCGAAGCTTGCCTATGTCATGCGACGGAAATCTGCGGATTCCTGACAAACGGCTCTCTATGACCATTAACCGTGCCGGCGCGGCTCGGTCTCATAATAGCATTAGCGGGATTGATCGTTCGACGCGCAAATGCTTGAGTCGGGTCGTGGGTAGAGGCTTTCCGGGATACAAGACCGGGTAGCCCAATCTAAGAGGGGCCGGGTACGGGATGAGATGTCCGTTCTGTCAGCATGACGACTCGCAGGTCAAGGACAGCCGACCAACCGAGGACAACGCGGCGATCCGACGCCGGCGGGTTTGTCCCGCGTGTGGTGCGCGCTTCACCACGTTCGAGCGCGTGCAGCTGCGTGATCTCGTGGTGATCAAAAAAAGCGGCCGGCGTACGCCGTTCGATCGGGACAAGCTGATGCGTTCCATCCAGCACGCGGTGCGCAAGCGCCCTGTCGAGCCAGAGCGCATCGAGCGCATGGTGAACGGCATCGTCCGGCGTCTGGAGAGTTCGGGCGAAACGGAAATTCCATCCTCCACGATTGGCGAGCTGGTCATGCAGGGCTTGGCCAATCTCGATGCCGTCGCCTATGTGCGCTTCGCATCCGTCTATCGCAATTTCCGCGAGGCGAAGGATTTCGAGCATATTCTTGGCCAGCTGCACGAACCCGAGAGCAAGGGGTCTTAAGTCCACGCGCGGTCCATCGCACACTGACGAGCGTTACATCGCGCTGGCGCTTCGACTTGCGCAGCGCAGCCTCGGCCGCGTCTGGCCCAACCCCGCGGTGGGATGCGTCATCACCGATCGCGAGGGGAATGTTGCGGGTGTCGGCTGGACGCAAGATGGCGGGCGACCGCATGCGGAAACCGAAGCGATCCGGCAGGCCGGTCCGCGGGCGCGCGGCGGCAGTGCGCATGTCACTCTCGAGCCTTGCGCCCATCACGGGCAGACAGGGCCTTGCGCCGAGGCTCTGCTTGCATCCGGCGTTGCACGGGTTGTGTCGGCGACGGAAGATCCTGACCCTCGTGTTGCTGGCCGTGGTCATGCGTTGCTGCGTGAAGGTGGCGTTGCTGTCGTCACGGGTGTCATGGAGGCCGAGGCGCGGTTCGTGAACGCCGGTTTTTTTTCCCGCGTATTGAAGAAGCGGCCGCTTGTGACGCTCAAGGTGGCCACCACCCTTGATGGAAGGGTCGCCTTGCCGTCGGGCCAGAGCCAGTGGATCACGGGGCCCGAAGCTCGTGCCCACGCGCACCTGATGCGTGCGCAGTCAGATGCCGTGCTTGCGGGGATCGGCACCGTACTGGCCGATGATCCCGAACTGACCTGCCGGCTTCCCGGGATTGAGCATCGCCGGCTTGTCCGGGTGATTGTGGACACCAACGCTCGCATGCCTGAAGGTGGGCGCCTTGCGCGGGGTGCCGAACGGCAAGCTGTCTGGCTTCTGACGGCACGGCCCGAAGCCGCATTGCGGCTGGCCCGGTCGAATGTCAGGGTCTTGCCGGTTGCGGCAGGGCCTGGCGGTATCGACATGGACGACGCGTTGACCCTCCTGGCCAATGAGGGGCTCACCCGGGTCCTGGTCGAAGGCGGGAGCGGCATCCACTCGACATTGTTGCGGTCTGGTCTTGTTGACAGGCTGCTCTGGTATCGTGCGTCGACCATCATGGGCGATGGGGTTCCGGCGTTTTCGGCTCCGGCCTTGTCGCGCCTGGACGAAATGCCCCGGGTTTTGCGCAAAGAGACGCGGGTCCTGGGGCAAGATCTTCTGGAAACTTATACGTTTGGAACCTAAAACTCGGCGTCATGTTCACAGGCATCATCACTGACGTTGGTACCGTCGAGACTGTTTCCCGTCGCGGAGACACGACGTTCAAGATCCGCACCCGGCATGACCCTTCGGCCATACCGCTCGGCGCATCGATTGCATGCTCGGGCGCGTGCCTGACCGTCATCGGCAAGGGTGGCGCGGTGGGGGATGCGTGGTTTACGGTCGAGGTCTCGGCTGAAACCATGTCGAAGACGACGCTTGGCAGCTGGCAACCAGGTCAGAAGGTCAACCTCGAGAAGTCATTGCGGGTTGGCGACGAGATTGGCGGCCACATCGTCAGCGGGCATGTCGACGGCGTCGGCGAGATCGTATCGATCACACCCGAGGGGGACTCGTTGCGCTTCCGCATCAAGGCGCCGCAGTCACTTGCCCGCTTCATCGCGCCGAAGGGATCCATTGCCATCGACGGAACATCGCTGACTGTGAATGAGGTCGAAGGCGCAGTGTTCGGCATCAATATCATTCCCCATACTGCCAAGGAAACGACTTGGGGTGCCATGACGGTCGGGCAGGGGGTCAACATCGAAATCGACATGCTGGCGCGCTACCTCGCACGGCTCAAGGAGTTCGCATGAGCCATAGCGAGTTCAGCTCCCAGATCTCGCCTCCGGAAGCCATCATCGAGGATGCGCGCAACGGGCGGATGTACATTCTGGTCGATGCAGAAGACCGCGAAAACGAGGGTGATGTCATCGTGCCTGCGCAGATGGCAACGCCTGAGGTCATCAACTTCATGGCCAAACATGCGCGCGGACTGGTCTGCCTTGCGATCACGCAGGAACGTGCGCAACAACTTCATTTGCCGATGATGACCCAGGCCAACGCCCAGCGAAACCAGACTGCCTTCACGGTTTCAATCGAGGCGCGCGAGGGCGTGACCACCGGTATATCTGCCCATGACCGTGCGCGCACTGTTTCCGTAGCCATCGATGCTACGAAGGGGCCCGGGGACATCGTGACGCCCGGACATGTCTTCCCTCTGGTGGCCCGTCGCGGGGGAGTCCTCGTGCGTGCGGGGCACACCGAGGCTGCCGTCGATATCTCGCGGCTGGCCGGCCTTGTTCCTGCCGGCGTGATCTGCGAGGTCATGAATGATGATGGCTCGATGGCGCGCCTACCCGACCTTCTCAAGTTTGCGCAACTGCATGGACTGAAGGTCGGCACGATCGCAGACCTCATTGCCTATCGCAGGCGCCATGACCATTTTATCACGCGTTCGGTCGAGACTGACATCGAGAGCCATTACGGCGGGCGCTTCCGCATGATGCTCTATGTGAATACGGTCGAGTATGCCGAGCACATCGCGCTTGTGACCGGCGATCTGACGGCCCCCGGCCCCATCCTGGTGCGCATGCATGCGGTGAACCTGCTCGACGATCTGCTGGCAGTGAAGGGTGGCCGCGATGACGTGCTGGCCCGATCCATGGAAATCATCGCTCGCGAGGGGCGCGGGGTGGTTGTCCTGATCCGTGAGAGCCGGGCGACCTATATCTCCGATCTTCTGCTGCGCAAGGAGGCGGCGCCCGAAACCACGCCGCAACGACTGAAAGAGTATGGTGTCGGTGCGCAGATCCTGCTGGACCTGGGCGTGAAGGACATGATCCTTCTTACCAACTCTGTCTCTCGCAAGATCGTCGGTCTTGAGGGATATGGCCTGCGTGTCGTCGGGACGCGCCTGGTCGGAACCAGATATTGAGGCCTCAGCCATGCCAAAGCTTCCTGTTCGCATTCTTGTTGTCGAGGCCCGCTATTACGAAGACATCGCTGATGCCGCGCTGGCCGGCGCCAAGCGTGTGCTCGAGGCTGCGGGGGCCGAATACGAGGTCATCACCGTCCCCGGCGCGCTCGAAATTCCCGGCGCCATCGCGATGGCGAACACGGCTGGGCATCATGCGGGGCCGAATTTCGATGGTTATGTCGCACTCGGGTGCGTCGTCCGGGGTGAAACCACGCACTATGAAACCGTTGCCAACGAGTCTGCGCGGGGCCTCATGGAGCTGACGATCGGGCCGCGGCTTGCCATCGGCAACGGCATCCTGACCGTGGAGAACGAGGAGCAGGCATGGGCGAGGCTTGATGCAACGAAGGTCGAGCACAAGGGCGAGAATGCCGCGCGGGCGGCGCTTGCCATGATCAAGGTTCGCCAGCAACTCAATCTCGGGTTCCGCTAGGATGGAGCCCGGTTCCAAACCAAGATCCTCGCGCCGTGTCGACGGCCGCTCGCGCAGTGTGTCAAGGCTGGCGGTGGTTCAGGCGCTCTACCAAATGGAGTTGTCGGACCAGGACAGCGAGAGTGCCATCGCCGAGTTCATTGAACATCGTATGGACCAGGACATCGATGGCGAGAGGCTTGCCGAGGCCGATACGAAATACTTTGCGTCGATTGTGCGTGGTGTTGTCGAACATCAGGACGCCATTGATCGCGCTTTGGCTGCGGCCACTGGCAAGTCCTGGAGCTATGACCGGATCGATGCCATCATGCGCGCTATCTTCAGGGCATGTACGTGCGAATTGCTCGTGCATGCACAGGTGCCGTTCAAGGTCGTGCTCTCCGAGTACACCAATGTGGCGACGGCCTTCTTCGAAGAAAAAGGGCCAGAGCTTCCCTTCATCAGTGGCGTGCTTCACAGGATCGCGCGGGAGCTGCGACCGTCCGAGGCTGCGCCGGTGCCCGGGGAAACATGAGCCGCTCGGCGCCGCTGCCGGGTGAGTTCGAGCTGATCGCGCGCCATCTTGCGCCGCTTGCGCGCGCGGAGAAGGGTGCATTCGGGCTTCGCGACGACGCGGCACTGCTGGTGCCCCGAGCCGGCTTCGGGCTTGTCGTTACCGTCGACGCCATTGTTGAAGGCGTTCATTTTCTGCGCAGCGACCCGCCCGATAGCGTTGCCCGCAAGGCCTTGCGCGTCAATCTTTCGGATCTTGCCGCGAAGGGTGCGCGTCCGCGGTGGTACCTGATGACAACATCTTGGCCTGCATGGGTCGACGAACGATGGATCGCGGAATTTGCCAAGGGGTTGGCGCAAGACCAGGCGCAATTCGGCATCCGGCTGGTCGGGGGCGATACGACCCGCACCGATGGGCCGCTATCGATTTCCCTGACAGCCATTGGCGAAGTCAAGGGGCGGGCGATGGTTCTGCGTGGCGGCGCGCGCCACGGCGACGACGTGTGGGTCACCGGACCAATCGGAGATGCTGCTCTGGGGCTGAGGGTGGCGCGTGGCGAGTCCCTCGGGCTTTCCCGCGCGGACTGCGCTCTGCTTCTTGAAAGGTATCGCGTGCCGAAGCCGCAGGTTGCGATTGGCTTGGGTTTGGCTGCGGTGGCGCATGCCGCAGTCGATGTCTCGGATGGGCTTTGTGCCGATCTTGGTCATATCGCATCGACGTCAGGGGTGGGCATCGACCTGCGGCTGTCTGATGTGCCTGTCTCTGCTGCTGCCCGGCGCGCCATTGCGCAGGGCGCCGTGCATGTCGAGGCGTTGCTGGTGGGTGGTGATGACTACGAGATTGCCTTCACCGCGCCTGTTGACGCCCGCAGGCGCATTGTCGCCCTTGGGCGGCGTGTCGGCATTGCCTTGAGCTGTATCGGTTCCTGCCGCAAGGGGTTTGAGGGTGTTCTGGTCACCGATCGCCGGGGCATCACGGTTCAATTGCCGAAAGCCGGGTTTACACATTTTTAGGGCGTGAAGGGCAGGCCTTCACCCGACCTTAAACCCGGCTGTGCTCATACTCATGTCTTGGGGAACTTCCCGGAGGCTTTGCGATGCGCTTCATCATGGCCCTGATCCTGCTGATGATCCTCTGCAACGCTCGGTCTGGCCATGCGCCTGCTGATGCCAAGACGTCTGCCGAGTAACGGGTTCACATCCATGCGCACATTCCTGCTTGTCTTTGTCATGGTGATGGGGGGCCTCACTGCAGTGCCCGGAGCGATGGCCGCGGGTGGCTCGTCGTCGAAGGGCAAGTCCGAGAAGGCCGCCGCACCCATCATCCCGTCGCTCAAGATGCCGCGACTGGTGGCACCGGTCATGATCAAGGGCGAAATGGTGCGTTACATCCACTTTGATGTGAAGTTCATCCTTCCGGACGATACCAACAAGAAGAAGCTGATGGACAAGGTGCCTTACATCCAGGATGCCTTCCTTAGGGATGTCCACGGGGCCACGATCGTCAAGAACGAGGATACCGAAGAAATCGATGAGGCGGGGCTCAAGGCCCGGCTGCTCGCGATCTGTGCCCGGGTTGTGGGCGACGGCCTTGTTAAGGATATCGAGCTCAGGGACGTCTCAAAGGACGCTATCTAGGCAGTCTGCCGATGTGGGTGGCTGATATGCCGCATTATCCACGGGTTCCAGTATTGCAAGCCATCGGTCCGTTTGGCATGTTCCGCCGTCTTTTTGGCCGGGGGGCCAAGTGAGTCGCCTGGCGGCTCGCGTCTGCGCGTGAAGGCGCGTATCCCCCCGATCCAAGCCCGGGGGTGGCGTGTTTCTCATTCCCGGCAAACTTCTTTCAGGGTCTGAGGGCATATGGATACCGGGACAGGACTTCTCATTACTTTGGTTTGCGCCGTGGCGGCGCTGATCTATGGCGCGGTCACAATCAGGCAGATCCTGGCGCTGTCGGCGGGCAATGCCCGTATGCAGGAGATCGCGGGTGCCATCCAGGAGGGGGCGGCCGCCTATCTCAAGCGTCAGTACACTACGATTGCCTATGTCGCTGTCGGTGTGACGGTCGTGCTTGCCGTCGCGTTCCAGACCTGGAGTGTTCCGGTCGGGTTCATCATTGGTGCCGTGCTTTCCGGGGCAGCTGGTTTCGTCGGCATGCACGTTTCCGTGCGCGCCAATGTTCGCACCACGGAAGCCTCGCGCAAAGGGCTGGCAGACGGGCTTTCGGTTGCGTTCAAGTCGGGCGCATCCACGGGCATGCTGGTCGTTGGCCTTGCCTTGATTGGGATCGCGGGTTTCTACGGTGTGCTGACGGGACTTGCCGGGCTCAGCGTCGAGGATGAGCTGCAAAACCGCCAGATCAATGAGGCTCTGGTCGCGCTGGCGCTGGGGGCGTCGGTCATTTCGATCTTTGCCCGTCTTGGCGGCGGGATCTTTACCAAGGGTGCCGACGTCGGTGGCGACATGGTCGGCAAGGTCGAAGCCGGCATCCCTGAAGATGATCCACGCAACCCTGCGACGATCGCGGACAACGTTGGCGATAACGTTGGTGACTGCGCTGGCATGGCGGCCGACTTGTTCGAGACCTATGTCGTCACGATCGGCGCCACCATGGTTCTTGCCTCGATCTACTTCGCATCGGCCGACAAGGACATGATGATGATGTATCCGCTCCTGATCTCGGGCGTGTGCATCCTGGCCTCGATTGCGGGCACCTTCTTTGTCCGCCTTGGTGCCAGCAACAACATCATGGGAGCCCTCTACAAAGGGCTCGTGATCACAGCTCTTTTGTCACTGGTGCTTGTTGGTGTGGTGACGTGGCAGTTCATTGGCTTTGATCGAACGCTGACGACGCTCACGGGCACGTTCACAGGCATGTCGTTGTATCTGTGCGGCATCACGGGTCTGGCCGTTACGGGGCTGATCGTGTGGATCACGGAGTACTACACAGGCACGGGCTATCGTCCTGTGCGTGAAATTGCCAAGTCGTCGGTCACTGGTCACGGTACAAACGTGATCCAGGGCTTGGCCGTTTCGATGGAGTCGACGGCGCTGCCGGCGCTGGTCATCGTATGGGGCATCATTGTTGCCTACACGCTGGCGGGCCTCTTCGGCATCGCGATCGCGACCACCACGATGCTGGCACTTGCCGGGATGATCGTTGCACTCGACGCCTTTGGACCGGTTACCGACAATGCAGGCGGCATCGCCGAAATGGCCGGGCTCGACAAGGACGTCCGCAAGACGACCGATGCGCTCGATGCTGTGGGTAACACCACAAAGGCCGTGACCAAGGGCTATGCCATCGGATCTGCCGGTCTCGGAGCACTCGTGCTGTTTGCGGCGTATACCGCGGATCTCGGCTATTTCCGAGAGAATGCGACCGAGACCCAGTACTCGTTCTTCCTTGAGGGGGGCGAGAAGGTGGCGGTCAGCTTCAGCCTTGCCAATCCTTGGGTTGTCGTCGGCCTGTTCCTCGGTGGCATGCTGCCTTACCTGTTCGGCGCCATGGGCATGACGGCTGTGGGTCGTGCGGCCTCGGCGGTCGTTGAAGAGGTGCGTCGCCAGTTCAAGGAAAAGCCAGGCATCATGAAGGGCACGGATAAGCCGGATTACGGCCGTGCTGTCGACATGCTGACGGTTGCCGCTATTCGCGAGATGATCATCCCCTCGCTGCTGCCGGTGCTGTCGCCGATCGTGCTGTTCCTGGGCGTCATGGTCATCGCGGGCAAGGGCGCTGCACTCTCGGCCGTTGGCGCCATGCTAATGGGCGTGATCCTCACGGGCCTTTTCGTCGCCATCTCGATGACCTCGGGCGGCGGCGCGTGGGACAATGCCAAGAAGTACATCGAGGAAGGCAACCACGGCGGCAAGGGTTCCGACGCGCACAAGGCGGCGGTGACCGGCGACACCGTGGGCGATCCCTACAAGGACACCGCGG
>CAZABH010000029.1:16365-42136 GCA_964483585.1 uncultured Flavobacteriaceae bacterium | reverse complement strand
CTTCTCGCCGCGCGCGAAGAAATCGCCACCTGCGCCATCTCGGGCGCCGTCGGCACCTTTGCCAATATCGATCCCCAGGTCGAAGAACATGTCGCCGAAAAGCTCGGCTTGTCGGTCGAGCCCGTGTCGACACAGGTCATCCCGCGCGACCGGCATGCGGCCTTCTTTGCGGCCCTGGCTGTCGTCGCGTCATCAATCGAGCATGTGGCCACGGAAATCCGGCACATGCAGCGAACCGAGGTGCTGGAGGCGGAGGAATATTTCTCGGCCGGGCAGAAGGGCTCGTCTGCCATGCCACACAAGCGCAATCCTGTGCTGACGGAGAACCTCACCGGGCTTGCGCGCATGGTGCGCGCATTTGCAATGCCGGCAATGGAGAATGTCGCGCTCTGGCATGAGCGGGATATCTCGCATTCATCGGTCGAGCGGATGATCGGACCTGATGCCACGATCACGCTGGACTTCGCGCTGAACCGGCTGGCCGATGTCGTCGAGAAGCTGGTCATCTATCCCGAGCGCATGCAGCGCAACCTCGATCTTCTGGGGGGATTGGTGCATTCGCAGCGCGTGCTGCTAGCGCTGACGCAGAAAGGCGTCTCGCGCGAAGATGCCTACCGCCTCGTCCAGCGCAATGCGATGCCGGTCTGGGAGAACATGCATCACGGGCGTTCCGGCACGACGTTTCTCGAAAACCTGAAGGCGGACGCGGATGTCACAAAGGCGTTGCAGACGGGCGAACTTGAAGCGTTGTTCGACCTCGCCTATCACTTGAAACATGCAGACACCATTTTCCGACGCGTTTTCGGAAACAGCTGAGGTTTGAACTCGTATGGGAACGCCGATCAATCTGGGCAGGTTATTCGGCGTATACTTCAGGGTCGACATTGGGGTCTTCCTGATCGCCGCCATCTTTGTGATCGATGGGTTGCGGCAGCCTGGATTCGGCGGTGTTCTCGACGAGATCACCTTCGTGGTGCTGTTGTTCATGTCGATTTATCTGCACGAGATGGGTCATGCCTTCGGGGCGCGGCTGTTCGGGATCGGCACACTTGATGTTACGCTGAGTTTCTTCGGGGGCTATGCGCGCCTGTCACGCCAGCCCCGCTCCACACTGGAAGAGGTGGTCGTGTCGGGATCCGGTCCGGCCGCGAACCTGCTTCTTGCCGCAGGCCTCTCGTTCTTTCTCGACAGTGCGAACAGTGACGGTGTGGCAGACCACTCGTGGTTCATCCTGGAGCGACTGCTCTACGCGAACTTGATCCTTGGCCTGTTCAACCTGCTGCCGGCCTATCCGCTGGATGGCGGCAACATCGCGCAGGCAGTGCTTGCGCGCTTCATGCGGCGCAGCCGGGCGCGCCTGATCACGGGCTATACGGGGTTGGGCGTTGCGGGCCTGCTGGTGCTCTGGGGGCTTGCGGGTGGCGGGCTCGGGTTCACGGTTCTGATCGGGATCATGCTGGGTTTCATGGCCTGGCAGGAGGTGCAGAGCGTGAAGGGGAGCCGATTTTGACGCAGCCGGCAGGCCTTCCGAGCTTCGGGCGCGCCCTGATCACGTGGGCTTATATCGGCTGTGTGAACTTCGGCGGGCCGGCCGGGCAAATTGCGCTGATGCACCGCGTGCTGGTCGAGCAGAAAAAGTGGATCAGTGAGGCGCGGTTCTTTCACGCGCTGAACTATTGCATGCTGTTGCCGGGACCGGAGGCACAGCAACTGGCGACCTATGTGGGCTGGCTCATGCATGGCGTGCGCGGTGGGCTTGCGGCAGGGCTGCTGTTCATCCTGCCCGGCGCGCTGGTCATGCTGGGGCTGAGCCTGCTTTACGTGGTACATGCCGATCGACCCGAGGTGGCAGCGGTCTTCTGGGGCATCAAGGCTGCCGTGCTGGCCATCATCATCGATGCCATACTGCGCATTGCACGGCGCACGTTCACCGGCGCCCTGGCACCGCTTGTTGCGCTTGCCGCGTTTGTGTCCCTGTTCCTGTTCAATGTGCCGTTTCCCCTGGTGGTCCTGGCGGCAGGACTGACCGGGTTTGCCGCGTCTGCCTTCCTACCCTCGCGCGTCGACGGAGCGCCGGGTACGGGTCAGGGTGACATTGCGACCACGCATGCCGTGGATGCGGCCATGGCTCAAGGCCTGCTCGCGCATACCAGAACGACGGCCGGTCAGACCGTGGTCACCGTGATTCGCTGGCTTCTCATCTGGATGTTGCCGGTCGGGCTTGTCGTGGTGGCGTTCGGACCGGCACACGTGCTGGCCAAGCTTGGAACCTTCTTCAGCCTGATGTCGGTGGTCACGTTTGGCGGTGCCTATGCAGTTCTGGCCTATGTGGCGCAGGAGGCGGTTGCCAGCTATCAGTGGCTGACCACAGCCGAAATGATGGATGGCCTGGCACTCGCCGAGACGACCCCGGGACCGCTGATTCTGGTCTTGCAGCATGTGGGCTTTCTGGCTGCGTCTCGCGAGGCCGGATTTGATCCGCTGGTTGCGGGTGTGCTCGGGGCGCTTGTCACGCTCTGGGTGACGTTCGTGCCATCTTTCCTGTGGATCTTTGCGGGCGCGCCTTACGCCGAGCGACTGCGGGACAATCGCGCTCTTGCCGGGGCGCTGGCGGCCATCACAGCGGCAGTGGTCGGCGTGATTGCCAACCTCGCGCTTTGGTTTGCGCTGCATGTGCTGTTTTCGAAGGTCGAGCGCATCGAAGTGGGCGCGATGACATTGCAGGCGCCTGATCCCGCTTCGCTTGATGTGATGTCGCTCGTCCTCAGCGTTGCTGCGACGCTGGCGTTGGTCGGGGGCCGCCTGCCGGTGCCGCTGCTGCTTCTTGCATGCGCGGCTGCCGGCTATGGGCTGGTTCTGACGGGCTCTCTGCCGAGGCCGTGAGCGCTCAGGTGCCTGCCTGGATCTGCTCGATCGCCTTGATCATGAGGTCTTCCATCTCGCGGCGGATCTGGTGGTCGGACACCTGGACGCCCTTGGCGTCGAAGTCCTTGCGAACCTTGCGGAAAACATCGTCGTCACCAGCCTCCTCGAAGTCAGCCTTCACGACTTCCTTCGCGTAAGCGTCCGCCTGGTCGGCGCTGATGCCCAGTTTGTCGGCCGCCCAGAGGCCCAAAAGCTTGTTCCGGCGGGCTGTGGCCTTGAACTTGAGTTCTTCGTCGTGGGCGAATTTGCTCTCGTAGCCTTCGCGGCGCTTGTCAAAACCGGACATTGGGCGGGTTTCTCCGTGATCTGGGGTCAAATGCGTGCTCCTTCATCTAGTGTGCGCGCGCGGCAAGCGCAATGCTCACAGGCCTGATGGAACGGGCAGATTGTGCGGGAAGTGTCGCTTGGGCTAGACTGGGCATGCGCGCTCGTGAGAATGGCTGTTCTTTGCCATTCCACGGGCGTTGGCATTTGAAGCGCGCGCCCCCATTTCAGCACTGCGCGACAGGACGTGGCATCCCATGAAAACCCGCAAGCTCGTTTACGAAGGCAAGAACAAGAACCTCTTCGAGGGGCCCGAGCCGGGCACGCTTGTCCAGTACTTCAAGGACGATACCAGCGCAGAGAGTGGAAAGAAGACGGCCGTTCTGGAGGGCAAGGGGGTGCTGAACAACCGCATTTCCGAGTTCTTGATGTCCCGGCTGACAGAAATCGGCGTCCCCAATCATTTCATGCGACGGCTGAACATGCGCGAGCAATTGGTGCGCGAGGTCGAGATCATTCCCCTGGAGGTTGTGGTCCGCAACGTCGCTGCCGGCTCACTTGCGAAGCGATTCGACATGGATGAAGGCACTGTTCTGCCCAGATCCATCATCGAGTTCTTCCTCAAGAACGACAAATTGCACAACCCGATGGTGACTGAAGAGCACATCACGGCGTTCAACTGGGCAAGCCCCCATGAGATCGACGAGATGGTCGCCCTGGCGATCCGAATCAATGACTTCCTCTCGGGGCTTTTCCTTGGTGCTGGCATCAAGCTTGTGGACATCAAGATCGAGTTCGGAAGGCTCTGGGAAAATGACATGATGCGTGTCATTCTGGCCGACGAAATCAGTCCGGATTCCATGCGCTTGTGGGACCTGCGCACAAGCGAGAAACTGGACAAGGACCGTTTCCGCCGCGACCTTGGAGGCGTAACCGAGGCTTACAGCGAAGTTGCGCGGCGCCTTGGCATACTGAATGAACCTCAAATCACCGAACGGAAGGGACCGGTACTCGTCAAATGAAAGCTCGCGTTACAGTCATGTTGAAGTCTGGCGTGCTGGATCCGCAAGGCAAGGCGATTGGCCAGGCCCTGAATCGGCTCGGGTTCCAGGGTGTTGGCGAGGTGCGCCAGGGCAAGGTCATCGAACTCGAACTCGAGGAGACCGACGCGGCGCGCGCCCATGCCCGGCTTTCGGACATGTGCGAGAAGCTTCTTGCGAATACCGTGATCGAAAACTACGCCATCGAGCTGAAATAGGGCACTTGCGGCCCGCCCAGGCCTTCAGCTCCGGACGGGCCGGGCGGAACGTTGCGTGCGGGTCTGAATATCGCAGCCCGCGAACTCGCTTTTTGGGACCAAAAGCATTAATCAGGTGTCCCGAAACGCTCGAGGGAGATCCCTACCCGTGAAGGCGGCCGTCATCGTCTTTCCTGCATCCAACTGCGACCGCGATGTTGCCATGGCGCTCGAGCGCTCGATCGGCAAACCACCGCTCATGGCCTGGCACGCCGATGCTAGCCTGCCCGACCATCTGGACCTGATCGTGCTGCCCGGCGGGTTTTCGTATGGCGACTATCTTCGCTGCGGCGCGATGGCAGCGCACTCGCCGATCATGCGCGAGGTGATCGCGCGGGCAAAGAAGGGGACACCTGTCCTTGGCATCTGCAACGGGTTCCAGATCCTTTGCGAGACGGGGCTGCTGCCTGGCGTGCTGATGCGCAACGCCAGCCTCAAGTTCGTGTCGCGATCGGTGGCCATGACGGTCGAGGCTGCAAACACGATGTTCACCGCGCGCTATACGCCTGGCCAGACGATCCGCATCCCGGTCGCCCATGGTGATGGAAACTACTTTGCCGACACCGCGACGCTGGACCGGCTCGAGGGCGAGGGACAGGTTGCCTTCCGCTATACCGAGGGCGACAACCCCAATGGCGCAGCACGCAATATCGCCGGCATCTTCAACGAACAGCGAACCATCATGGGCATGATGCCCCATCCCGAACGCGTCAGTGAACCGCTGCATGGCGGCACCGACGGCAAGGCCATCTTCGACAGCCTGGTGAGTGCCCTCTCGTGACCGAAGCAACGCTGACACACGCCATCGACCACGGCCTCTCAGAGGACGAGTGGAAGCACATCCTGCGCGTCATGAACCGCACGCCGAACCTGACCGAGCTTGGTATCTTTTCGGTGATGTGGAGCGAGCACTGCAGCTACAAATCCTCGCGCGTGCACCTGAAGAAGCTGCCGACGAGCGCCCCTTGGGTCATCCAGGGCCCCGGCGAGAACGCGGGTGTGATCGACATCGGTGACGGCGACGCCATCATCTTCAAGATGGAGAGCCACAACCATCCTTCCTTCATCGAGCCCTATCAGGGCGCGGCTACGGGCGTGGGCGGCATCATGCGGGACGTGTTCACGATGGGTGCGCGGCCGATCGCGATGCTGAATGCGCTGCGCTTCGGCGACCCGACGCATCCCAAGACGCAGCATCTTGTCTCGGGCGTGGTCGCGGGTATCGGCGGCTATGGCAACTGCATGGGTGTCCCCACGGTCGCCGGCGAGGTGAACTTCCACAAGGCCTATAACGGCAACATCCTGGTCAATGCGATGTGCGTGGGCCTTGCCAAGACAGACAAGATTTTCCTTTCGGCTGCGAAAGGCGCGGGCAATCCGGTTGTCTATGTCGGCTCGAAGACGGGTCGCGACGGCATTCACGGCGCGACGATGGCATCGGCCGAGTTCGACGATGCCTCCGAGGAAAAGCGGCCAACGGTGCAGGTCGGCGACCCGTTCACCGAGAAGCTGCTGCTTGAAGCCTGCCTCGAGTTGATGGCGACGGATGCGATCGTCGGCATCCAGGACATGGGGGCTGCCGGCCTGACGTCGTCGTCCTGCGAGATGGCGGACAAGGGCGGGTCGGGCATCGAGCTCAACCTCGACAAGGTTCCCTGCCGCGAGAAGGGCATGACGCCCTACGAAATGATGCTCTCGGAAAGCCAGGAGCGCATGCTCATGGTGCTCAAGCCGGGTCGCGAGGCCGAGGCTGAGAAGATCTTCCGCAAGTGGGAACTGGATTTCGCCGTCATCGGCGTCACCACCGACACGAAGCGGCTCGTGCTGACGTTTAAGGGCGAGACGGTGGCCGACATTCCGGTTGCCGCCCTGGCCGACGAGGCGCCGCTCTACGAGCGGCCGTGGGTGGAACCTGAACATGCCAAGCCGCTAGGCGAAGTAGCAGAGTGCGCGAGCGTGGGCGCTGCGTTGCAGGCGCTTGTCGCTTCGCCGGACCTTGCAAGCCGGCGCTGGATCTACGAGCAGTACGATTCCACCGTCATGGCCGACACGGTTCAGAAGCCGGGCGGCGATGCCGCCATTGTGCGCATCCATCGCACCAACAAGGCCATTGCCGTGAAGTGCGACGTCACCCCGCGCTATGTGCAGGCTGACCCGTTCGCCGGCGGCCAGCAGGCCGTGGCAGAGACGTGGCGCAACCTGACGGCGGTCGGTGCGACGCCGCTTGCGATCACCGACAACCTGAATTTCGGCAACCCGCAGCGGCCCGAGATCATGGGGCAGTTCGTACTCGCCGTGCGTGGCATCGGAGATGCGTGCCGTGCGCTCGACTTCCCGGTCGTTTCCGGCAACGTATCGCTCTACAACGAGACCAACGGGCAGGCGATCCTGCCGACGCCGGCCATCGGCGGTGTCGGGCTGATGAAGGACGTCACGAAGCATGCCTCGGTGCCTTTCAAGGGTGAAGGGCACGTCATCATCCTGATCGGCGACACAAAGGGTCATCTTGGGCAGTCGATCTATGTCCGCGAGATTCTGGGCCGCGAAGAGGGTCCTGCGCCGGCGATCGACCTCAAGATCGAGCGGCGCAATGGCGACTTCGTGCGCGGCCTGATCGAGGCTGGGCGCCTGACCACCGTGCATGACGTGTCGGATGGCGGTCTTGCGGTCGCGCTGGCCGAGATGGCGATGTCGTCTGGTATTGGCGCGCGTGTCGCACATGCCGGCGCGGTCTCACGCACCGGGTTCTGGTTTGGCGAAGACCAGGCGCGCTATGTGTTGGTGGTGCCAGCCGCGGATGTCGAGCGCGTCCTGTCGGATGCAAAGCTTGCCGGCGTACCGGCCTTGAGGCTTGGCGAGACGGGCGGCACCAATCTTCAGTTCGACGGCGAGGCGGGCGTATCCGTGAAGGCGCTGAAGGTGGCACATGAGGAATGGTTGCCCCGGCTGATGGCGGGCTAGGAGGTCAAACGATGCCAATGAATGCCAACGACATCGAACGCCTCATCAAGGAGGCCCTGCCGGACGCGAAGGTCACGATCAAGGATCTTGCCGGTGACGGCGACCATTATGCGGCCGAGGTCGTGTCTGAGGCCTTCCGCGGCAAGACGCGCGTCCAGCAGCACCAGATGGTCTATGCGGCCTTGAAGGGGCGCATGGGCGGAGAACTGCACGCGCTGGCGCTGCAGACGAGCGCGCCGGCCTGAGACGCCAGCGCTTGCGCGGCTGAGGTCAGTCGATCCGCAAGAGGCGATCCAACGATACGCGACCCGGGCCGAGTGCCATGAGCAGCAAGGCCACGGTTGCCCACCAGGCATGAACCGTCCACCATGCGTCGGGATAGACGAAGATCTGGATCACAAGCGTCATTGCCAGAACTCCTGTCGCCGCCACGCGGGTGAAAAGGCCCAGTATCAGCAGCAGCGGCAGAATGATCTCTGCGAACGAAGCCGCGATAGCCATGGCGTCAGTGACGCCCTGCGGCAGACCATAGCTACCGAAATACTCGTCCGAGAACAGATAGAAAGTGTCGTCCCGGATGGTGAAGCCGTCCCACTTGGTCAGACCCGAGAGCAGGAACGTGCGCGCCAGCAGGAGCCGGCATGCAAGAAGTGCAATGGCGTCGAGTGTGCCTGCCTGTCGAACAAAAGCGGCATAAGCGCGAGGCAATGCACCAATGCTCCGTGGGCTTGATGCCATCTCGCCGTGGGAGAAATCAGGTCTCATGTCCATCGCTTATCCCCCCACTCACCGTTGCACCGACGTCTCTTGCAAATAGGCCATCACTCAAGGCTCTGGCAAAACACTTTGCGGGATCGAAGCGTGCGTCTCTCTCAAGTCCACGCGCGGCTGATGTTCCGAGTGCTTCACCTTTCGTGAGAGATTCCAGGAATGTCACGCAGCCCTCATCGATAGGCATGTGTCGTACTTCATGATCGTGGCGCCAGATCAGCACCACTTCCGAAACGTTCTGAACACTGCGCTGCGTGCTCTCTGCGCCACTGCGGAGCCTGTTCGCGATCCACACATCGAAGACGCTCCACTCAAGAGGAACCATGCGGACCGAGGGATGCAGTGAGAGCGTGCTCGCAACAAGGACCTCTGGCTCGATTGCCATCAGATCACCGGGTGACAGACACTCTGCGTCTGGCGCCTGGTGCGCCTCGAGCCATGCCCGGTCGAGGCGCGCGACATCCTTGATGAACGCGTGTTGCGCGGCACCGAATACATCGCCAACAAGCGAAGGAAACATGTCGCCGTAGCCTACGAGCGTGCGGCAGCGCGGCGGCCTCTGCTGAAAATACGAACGCGCCACATCGGCAAAGCATTCCGCGCCAAGCAGGCTTCGTGTTGCCGGGTAGGCCCTTTCGAGATTGTCCATTGCCGCCCGGTAAATATTGTTCCGGTAAACGCCAACTGCCGCCCCAGGAGATCCCTCGACCAGAAAGGGACGCAGTGCATCCACATTGCCACTGAGGACGGATTGCAGGAAGGTTTGGTGAAACGCCGCAACGCTTGCCGTCATGCGCAGGCCCTCTCTGGCCGCAGCACGAGATCCGCCCGGTGGCGCTCCGCCATCAGGGTCTCAAAGTCGGGAATATTGGTGTCGCGCTCGATCAACACTGGACGCGCGCCCACACGCGCGACAAGCCGTTCGTAGAGTTGCCAGACTGGTTCGGCAATCGCGCACCCATGCGTATCGATGAGAAGGGCATTGCCCAACGCCGCGTCTGGCTCGTGTCCGCCCAAGTGTATCTCGCCAATGAGATGTGCCGGGACAGAGTCGATGTAATGCTGCGGGTTGAAGCCTGTATTCCTGGCGCTGACGTACACGTTATTGACATCGAGCAGGATGCCGCAACCGGAGCGACGGCACAGTTCGGACAGGAAGTCGGGTTCGTCCATCTCTGATCTGAGACTGACATAGACCGAGGGGTTCTCGACAAGGATACTGCGGCCGAGACACGTTTGAAATGCGTCGATGCGGTCTGCCAGCAGGTCGAGTACATCCGCCGTCCGTGGCAGTGGCAAGAGGTCAGCGAGGTACTGTCCCGACGCTGCCGACCAGGAAACGTGCTCCGAGACACTGGCTGGCTTGAAGCGCTGGACAAGTTGTTTCAGGTCAGCCATATGCCGCGGGTCGAGGGCGTCGGGACCGCCGAGCGACGCGCCTACGCCATGGAAGGCAAGCGGATGGTGGGCGCGGATCGCGTCCAGCCACGCCAGTCGCGGTCCGCCTTCCACCATGTAGTTTTCGGGATGCACCTCGAGCCAGAAGCCCTGCTCCGTGCATGCGAGAGCCGCGCGATAATGATCGCCCTTCAAGCCGATCCCCGCCCTGGCAGGCAGCTCTTCTTTCAGCGACGCCATCGCGCGGCCCCTGTTTCGCTTTCTGCGATCAGCGCTTGATCTCGGCCAGCGAGGCCGCGCCCGCTGGTGTCACAATATGGACGCAGGTTCCCTCTGGCGCATAGGTCCAAGCATTGCCCTGGAAATCCCTGGTGGATGTGCCTGCGCATGTTGTGCCGGGACCGGCTGCACAGTCGTTTTCACCCGCCAGGGCAATGCCGTAGCACTTCTCGCGCTTGCCGGCGATCTTTCCGGATGCCTGCCAGCCCGAGAAGGCGGCCTTGGCCTGCGCAGAGGCTGCGGGTGCGATGCTCAACTTGTCATTTGGCTTTGCCGTTACGCTTGTCGCTGCGGCGGCAATCGTGAGGCCTGCCATGAGTGCGGAGGCAATGTAGGAAGAACGCTGCATGTGTGTATCCTTCTGGTTCCGAGCGATGCGGCTGGCGCCGATCACGAGAGAAGTTCGTTGCAGCGATCCTTTTGGTTACAGGTGCCTCTCATTTGCTTTCGTTTTCGGTCTCCTTGCGTTTACCAACGCAGCATCCAGCGACCTGCGATTGCGCCGATGGCTGCCGAGATGAGAATGGCCAGAGGATACCAGCTCAGGACATAGGCGGGCTCGTCAGAGGTGCAGTGCAGCGCGTAAGCCAAGCCCGCAATGCTTCCCGCAAAGGCTCCGAGGGCGGCGCCTGCGAATGCGAGACGCGTTGGCGCCTGTCTGAGGCGCACGAACCACATGAGTACCAGAGTTCCCGGGAGAGCTACCGGGGGGATGAGGTATAGGCAGCCAGGGATACCATGGCCGATCCAGGAAACCATGCGAAGGTCGGCCGGCTGCTCGTGGATGAACAGCGCTGCAGCCAGCGCACTCAGAACGAATGGGGCAACTGCCAGGGGGAGTTGGTGCCTCACGCTGGTATTGGGACGGATGAGTTGTTGGACAAGCGGCAAAATGGCTGCGACCAATATCGCGAAGACAGCCTGCTTGCTCATGACTGCGGCCTGAACCGATGCAAGGTCGGCGCGAATACCATAGACGGCAACCGTCAGGACAACCGCACAAAGCAAAGTTATCAGAGACGGCGTAACCAGCGTCTGCCACAAGGTTGCACGGGGTCGGGTGGTCGTATCGCCTGCGAGCTGGCGGATGAGATCTTCGGTTCTCATGGCTTGTCTCTTCCTGCAAGCAGTGCGGTCAACTTTTTCAGTCCGCGATGGATACTGACTTTGATGTCGGACTCGCTCCGGCCTGACTGGATGGCTGCGTCGCGCACGGACATGTCCTGGAGCTTGACGCTTTCAATGGCCAAGCGCTGCTTTTCGGGTAACTGATTGAGGAGTTGCTCCACGTCACGCGCTGCGTCGCTGGCTTCTGCATGGTCTGTGCTGAAAAGACCGGCTACATCCTCGATCGGTACCGAGATACCGCGTCGGCGGTGCCGGCGATAATGGTCGATCAGCTTGTATCGGGCGATCGCATAGATCCACGCCGTTACAGGCTGAGTCGGATCATAGGTGCCCCGCCGCGTGTGGATGGCAATGAGCACGTCCTGAAGCAGGTCCTCGGCGCTATTCGGGTCCACATTAGCCAGTCGTCGGGCAAGGAAAGCGCGCAGCGGCTGGCTGATGGAGGCCAATAGCTCATGGTGAGCTGCTGGGTCTCCTGCCAGTCCGGCAAGCATCAAGCCCTTCAGTTTTTCCTCTGCTTCGTGCACGAAATGACTGCCGCTGGAGATCGCGCATGAAGCCTGCCCATGAGACAGGCCGGAACGCAATGCCCAATCAATATTCGGAGACCTAATCCGGGCCGCTCCGGACTCCCCGGACATGCTGCTGGTAAGTGGCGTGGACAACACAAGCAACATTGGCTTACGGCGCTTTCCTATCGTAAACGGACAGCTGCTTGACGATTTTGCATGAGCCGCTCCTGCATCATTCGTCTGGAAAGCCCGGTCCGTTACAATGCAGCGCTTTCCTTCAGCGGACGCTGCGTCAACCAAACCACATGCCGCGAGACCCGTTCTTGTCGCCTTGCCGGACGCGAAGGTCACGATCAAGGATCTTGCCGGTGACGGCGACCATTATGCGGCCGAGGTCGTGTCTGAGGCCTTCCGCGGCAAGACGCGCGTCCAGCAGCACCAGATGGTCTATGCGGCCTTGAAGGGGCGCATGGGCGGAGAACTGCACGCGCTGGCGCTGCAGACGAGCGCGCCGGCCTAGCTCCTATTTTTCCTCGCGTCCGCCGCTGCCGCGCAGGCGCTTCAGCGCCTTGGGATCGAACTCGGGCGCGTCGTCCGTCAGGGGATCGCGCATGAAGGCCTCGTCGCCCTGCGGGGCCATGCGGGTGACGAGGGCCACCACGATCCTGTCGAGCCAGTTGCGCTTGCGCCTTGTCAGGGACCTTGCAATCAGGGCCTCGATCTTCTGCTGGCGCAGAAGCCTGCGATAGAGCCTTTCGCGTGCCTTCTGGTCCCTCATGATGCGCGCGCCTGCCCGAGTTTCACGATGCGGCATGGGAGGCCCTTGAAGTGCGGGATGCCCTGCTCGCGGTCGAGGAAGTCGTCGTCGTCGGGACAGATCTGTGCGTCGGCGAAGTCCCATGCGCCCGACAGGCACTCGTCCCCGCGCGGCATTTCGGGCTTCCACCAGCCATGCGGCACGCGCAGCAGGCCTTCGGGCATGTGGCCAGCGAACGAGACCTGAAGCTTCACGCCGCCGGCCATGGTCTCCACGCGTACCCACTCGCCCTCTGCAATGCCTTCAGCTGCGGCGGTCGCTGGATGGATGAACAGCTGCGGCTCGGGGCGGCGCGCCCGCAGCTCGTCGATGTGGCGATGGCCGGTCTGGAAGTACTCGTCCTCGCGCACGCCGACAAAGAGCGACAGCGGGAACCCGGGATCGGCAGGCGGATCCTCGCGCCAGTATGGCAGGGGATCGAAGCCGAATTTCTCGAGAATGGTTGAGTAAAGTTCGACCTTGCCGGTGGGCGTTGCAAAGCCCGTCTTCTCGTATTTGCGAAACGCCACGGGCGCGAGGAAGGCATCGTTGTTCGCGGCAAATACCTCGAATGACGGAGCCACCTTGCGCACGCGCTCGTTGAGGATTTCGTCGTTCGTCTTCCACGGGAAGTGCTCGCCCAGGCCCATGGCTTCGGCCAGACCTCGCCAGAAGGCATAGGCGTCGCGGCACTCGCCGGGGGGCTCCATCGCCTTCTGCGAGGGTTTGCAGTGGGCGGCCCAGCCATAGCCATCCATGAGTGCATTGCGTTCAGTCCACGCGTCGCCCGGCAGGACATAGTCGGCGAGCTGTGCCGAGGGCGTCATGAAGTGCTCGTGCATCACGATGAGGTCCTGGTTCATCATCGCGCGGTGGATGAGCTTCATGTTGGCATAGGACATCAGCGGGTTGTTGCCCTGCACGATGAAGGCCTTCACGGGATAGGGCACGCCGTCCGCCATCGCGCGGAACACGGCCGAGGGTACGGCCATGTAGCTGCCGTTCACGATGTTGGGATAGCGATAGCCCCAAACGCGCTCGGTGGCGTCTTCCAGCTGTTGCGTCGCGCGATAGGTGAAGACGGGGTGGCGGTCGGCGCCGAGCTGCTTGTCGCGCTGCGCCTGGGGCAGCACGTCGTGCAGCTCGAAGAGGCTCTTCTGCGGAATGTCGGGATGAAGGCCACCGAGGGTCTCGCCGCCCGGCACATCGAGGTTGCCGCAAATCGCGCGCAAGGTTGCGTGAAGGCGGATGGCGGAGGTCGAGTTGCGCTGCTGGTCGGTGATCGGCGTCCATGGAATGACCGAGAGGCCCTCGGCATAGATGCGGGCGGCGCGCGCGATCAGATCGGCGCCAACACCCGTGATCGCTGCCACGCGGTCAAGCGGGAACTCCGCGACCCTGGCCTTCAGCACCTCGAAGCCGAGGCACCACTTCTCGACGAAGGCCGCGTCGTAGAGCTTCTCGCGAATGATGACATCGAGGAAGCCGAAGCACATGGCGGCATCGGTGCCTGCCCTGAGGGGCAGCCAGACATCGGCGCGCTCGGCCATTTCGCTTTTGCGCGGATCGAGGACCACCAGCTTTGCCCCGCGTTGGCGGGCCTTCATGATGGCGTTGAAGACCGGAACCCAGCTGTGGCGCTTGGGATTGTGACCGAAGAGCATGATGCAGTTCGTGTTGGCGTAATCGGGCTGGGGGAACCAGCCATAGACCAAGCGGTTCACCGCTGCCGTATTGCCTGCGCACAAGGCCACGCCGGAGATGTAGTTGGGCGACCCCAGAAGGTTCATGAAACGGCGCGTTGCGCCGTTCTCGGTCGAGGTGTTCCAGTCGCTGGTCGACACGGCGAGCGCCTCGGGGCCGTGCCTGTCGATGATGGCCTTGAGCCTTGCGCCAATGTCTGCGTTGGCCTCGTCCCAGGACACGCGCTCGAACTTTCCAGAGCCGCGTTCGCCGACGCGTCGCAGGGGGTAAAGGAGACGGTCGGGATGCGCGAACCCCTTCGGCGCATAGACCGCCTTCATGCAGATGTTGTCGCGGAAGATCGGATTATCGGACGAGTGGATCCGTACGACCTGTCCTTCCACCACCTTGGCGTGGACCGTGCACTGGATGTCGCAACTCGAGCAGATGACGTTGCGCGTGGTCGCAGGGGCTTTCTGCACGTCCGTCATGCGGGCACTCCGATTGCACGGGTTGTTCATTTACATACAGTTATGTATGTTTCTTGTCCATCCTGTCCCGGAGGCGCGCCATGAGATCGACAACCGCCCGAGACCGGCGCACGCAGGCCGACAGGTCTTGCGAGATGCGCGCGCGGCTTGTGCAGGCGACTGTCGAAAGTCTTGTCGACAGCGGCTATGCGCGCACGACGACGGTCGAGGTGTGCCGCCGCGCCGGTGTCACGCGTGGTGCCCTGCATCACCATTTCGCGGACCTGCCCGATCTGCTTGCGGCGGCGATGAGCGATACCTATGAGCGCTTCTTCCTGTCGCCGGCGCGGACCCGTCCGTTTGCGAGCCTCGAGGCCTGGATCGATGATGCGTGGACGCGCCTCAGGCAACCGGCGTTCAAGGCGGTGATCGAGGTCTGGCTGGCGGCGCGCAATGAACCCGCACTGGGGCGCAAACTCAGGCCGGCGATCGAACGCTACAAGCAGGTTTTTTCGATCGAGGCGAGCGCGCGGCTCACGTCGCTGATCGGTTCGAGCCCCGAGGTCCGGGCGTTCTACCGCCTGGCCTGTGAAACACTGATCGGCCTGGCCCTGGGGCGAGCGACAACGCCGGGCGGGCGCGCCCTCGACCACGAGGCGGTCGTGGTCGACATGCTCAAGGGGCTCGCACGCCGGATCGTCCGCCAAGCCGCAGCGTAAAGGGGGCGGCGGCCCTGGTCGGCCGAGTTCTTGACGCCCTGCCGGAAGGCTCCTATCTGTGAGGTTCAATTTCCGGGATTTTTCGCTATGGCCAGCGCCTTTGACCGCATCAAGTCCGACATCGACGCCAATGACATCGTGCTGTTCATGAAGGGCACGCCCGGCATGCCGCAGTGCGGGTTTTCAGCGACCGTCGTGCAGATCCTCGATCACGTCGGGGCCAAGTACAAGGGCGTGAACGTGCTGGCCGATAACGAGATCCGGCAGGGCATCAAGGATTTCTCGAACTGGCCGACCATCCCGCAGCTTTACGTGAAAGGCGAATTCGTGGGCGGCTGCGACATCATCCGCGAGATGTTCGAGAGCGGGGAATTGCGTCCGTTCATGGAAGAGAAGGGCATCAAGCTCGAGGCGGCGTGAGCCTCGGCCTTGAGGATATCCGCGCGGCGAGCCTGCGGTTGCGGGGGCGCGCGGTTCGCACACCACTTCTTGAAGCGACAGCCACAAGCCGGATCGCGGGCGCCAGGGTCTTTGCGAAACCGGAAGTCCTGCAGCGCACGGGTTCGTTCAAGTTTCGTGGCGCGATGAGCCGCCTGTCGCTGTTGAGCGAGGATGAGCGCCGGCGCGGCGTCGTTGCGTTCTCTTCGGGCAACCATGCACAGGCTGTCGCCTGCGCCGCGCGTGACATGGGCACGTCGGCCGTGATCGTGATGCCGGCGGATGCGCCGCGCCTGAAGATCGAGAATACGCGCAACCATGGTGCCGAGGTCGTGCTCTATGACCGGGTGAAGGAGGACCGCGTCGCGATCGGGCAGCGCCTGGCGAAAGAGCGCGGGCTCGTGCTGGTGCCACCGTTTGATGACTATCATGTCATGGCGGGACAGGGGACGATCGGGCTGGAACTCGTTGCGGACGCAGCACAGCAGGGCATGGCCTTCGACCTTGTGCTGGTGCCGTGTTCGGGCGGAGGGCTTGCGGCTGGCATTGCAACAGCACTGGCGGTCCTCTCGCCACGCACGCGTGTGGTTGCTGTGGAGCCCCGGACCCATGACGACCTGGCGCGGTCGCTGGCGACAGGCGTACGCCAGTCCAATCCTGCGGGACAGCTATCCATCTGCGACTCGCTGATGGTGGACCAGCCGGGTGCGCTGACCTTTCCGCTCCTGCAGGCTGCCGGTGTTGCGGCCGTTTCCGTCAGCGACAGTGAGGCGATGGCGGCCATGGCGCATGCCTTCTACGAGATGAAGCTTGTGGTCGAGCCGGGTGGTGCGGTTGCGCTGGCGGCGCTGCTCTCGGGCAAGGTCAACGCGCGGGACAAGACCATTTGCGTCGTGCTGTCGGGCGGCAATGTGGATGCAGACATGTTCCAGCGCGCGCTGGTGTCCTGAAGCCCCTGGTGCTGCGGGTAACAAAAAAGGAGGGGTAGAGCCCCTCCTTGATGCATTCGCGGCAAGCGCCTGATCAGCGCGAGTAGAATTCGACCACGAGGTTCGGTTCCATCTTCACGGCGTAAGGCACGTCCGAGAGCTTCGGCGTGCGCAGGAACTTCGCCGTCAGCTTGGAGTGATCGGCCTCGATGTAGTCGGGCACGTCACGCTCGGGAAGCTGCACGGCGACGGCGACGGTCTCGAAGCCACGGGCCTTCTCGCGCACCGAGATCACGTCGCCTTCCTTGACGACATAGCTCGGGATGTTCACGCGGCGGCCGTTCACATCGATGTGGCCGTGGTTCACGAACTGACGTGCTGCGAACACCGTCGGCACGAACTTCGCGCGATAGACGACGGCGTCGAGACGACGCTCGAGTAGGCCGATCATGTTCTCACCCGTGTCGCCGCGGCGGCGCTGGGCTTCGGCGTAGATCTTGCGGAATTGACGCTCGGTGATGTTGCCGTAGTAGCCCTTGAGGGTCTGCTTGGCCTTGAGCTGGACGCCGTAGTCCGAGGTCTTGTTCTTGCGGCGCTGGCCGTGCTGGCCGGGGCCGTATTCGCGCTTGTTTTGCGGGCTCTTGGGGCGACCCCAGAGGTTGTCGCCAATGCGGCGATCGATCTTGTACTTCGCCTGAATACGCTTCGTCATCGCAGTTTCCTTGCGTTGGACAGTTGCAAAATATGGAAACGCGCCCTCCTCTGCCCCAAATTCCGGGCCGACAGGCAGGGGCTTCCCTGCCACGGGTGCTTTTCTTCCACCGTCGCCGGAGGAGGCGCGGTTTTAGAGGGGTGTGCGGGTCCTGTCAAACCGCCAAGGTGACCCAGCCACCGCCCAAATTGGCTGAAAACCGCCCTACCCTTCAGGCCTTGAGCCAGTGGCGCAGACATTCGGTGACCAGGGCCGGCTTCTCGTAGACGATCCAGTGGCCGGCGTCGGGTACGCGGCGGACTTCAAGGTCGGGAACCCAGCGCTCGAGCCCCTCCACGCAGCCGGGGAGGAGGGCCTCGTCCTGCAGGCCCCAGAGCACCCGCGTGGGTACGCGCACGGTCAGCGCCGAATCGTCATAGAGCTCCGCCGCCGAGGCGTGCGCGCCGGGCTTCGGCGGATCAAGCCGCATGGCGCGGTACCAGTTGAACATTCCGGTCAGCGCGCCGGGCTGGCTCCAGGCGGCGATGAAGGCCTCGCGGTCCTTCGCCGTCAGGTGGCCTGCCGCCGCCGTCTTCTCGAGTGAGCGCCAGAGAAGCGCGAAGTCGTTGGCTGCGAAGCGGGCCTCGGCCCCTTCGGCGCGAATGTCGTGGATGTATTGCGAGGCGGCGGCCTGGTCAGGGTTCTTTGCAATCTCGCGCTGGAAGGCGCCGGGATGGACAGCATTCAGGATGATCAGCCGCTCGAGCACTTCGGGGTGGCGGATCGCGAACGCCCAGGCCAGCGCGCCGCCCCAGTCATGGGCGACCAGCGTGAACCTGCGCTTGCGGACGAAGTGACTGGCGAAGTCGGCCACGTCGTCGATCAGTCGCTTCGTGCGGTAGCGTGCGACCTCGGGCGGCTTTGACGAAAGGTTGTAACCTGGCAGGTCGGGGGCGACGCAGTGAAACGTGTCCCCGAGGTCTTCAAGCTGGCGCGCCCATGTGTACCAGAACTCCGGATAGCCATGGAGGAAGAGCACCAGTGGGGCATCCTCCGGGCCGCTCGCCGCGTAGTGGAGCTTGAGTTCATTGGCGGCGGCGTAGCCGTGGCGGATCATGCTGAGTATTTCCGGCGTTGATGGCCTGACGTTGACATATGTCACTTTGTATCGTACTTTGACATACATGGATAAGATACAGATTTATTTTCCCAAGGATGAACTGGAAGCGCTTCGCGCAGAAGCGGAGCGTTCGGGTCGCAGTGTAGCTGGCCTTGTTCGCGATTCTGTCAGAAAGACGCTTTTGAGACCAAAGTCGTCTGGCGGCCCAGTCGGCCTTTGGGAGGGCGAGCCGAAGCGCTTTTCGGTCGATCATGATTCCATTTACGACGAGACCTGATGCGCCAGGGTGAAGACGTATTCGTTGACACGGGCGCCTGGATTGCACTGGCGCTGACCCGTGACCCCTACCACCAAGCGGCTGCATCGCAGTGGCAGCTTCTCGTCGAAAATCGCGCAAAACTGTCGACATCCATCCCTGTCGTGATCGAAACATTCACCTTCCTGCAGCGAAACGCAAATCTGATGGTCGCCAACCTGTGGCGTGACCGCTATTCAGATGAGATTTCCGTCCGCGTACTGGAATGCCAAGCGCGGGATCTCAGTGAATCGTGGTCATTGTTCCAACAAAAGAAATTCCACAAGCTGTCCGCTGTTGATGCCACAAGCTTCACACTGATGAAGCGTTACAAGATCCGGCGTGCATTTTCCTTTGACCACCACTTTGCCATCGCAGGTTTCAAGCCCGTCAGCTAGCGAGCGTTAATCCTTAGACTTGTCCTTCGGGCTGCGGCGGTTCTTGGTGCCGGAGAGGGCGCGGATGATGCCGCGCAGGGTCTGGACCTCCTGGTAGGTGAGCTCGGCGCGGTGCCACATGTTGCGAAGGTTCTGGACCATGCCCTCGCGTTTTTCCGGCGGGAAGAGGAACTCGGTGCGGTCGAGCTCGCCCTCGAGGTGCTCGAAGAAGCCTATCAGGTCTTCCTTGTTGGCGAGGTGCGTGCGGCGGAACTTGGCGGGCACCTTGAAGTCGGGCTTCACCTCGGTCTGCTTCCACCACTCGTAAGCGACGACCGCGACCGACTGGGCGAGGTTCAGTGACATGAACTTTGGATTTGTCGGTATCGTCAGGATGGCGTCGCAGAGGATGACTTCCTCGTTGGTGACGCCCGTGCGCTCGGCTCCGAACAGGATGCCGCAGGGGCGCGCGTCCCGCACTTCGACGGCGAGTTCCGCGACGGCTTCGTCCGGGGTCAGGACGCGCTTGGACATCAGCCGATCGCGCCCGGTCGTCACCACAACGAAGCCCAGGTCGGCCAAGGCGTCCTCGGTCCGCTCGAAGACCCTTGTGTTTTTCAGGATGTCGATCGCGCCCACGGCCATGACATTGGCCTTTTCATTGGGCCATTCGACGCGCGGGTTCACCAGGCGCAGGTCAGAGAGACCGAAGTTGAGCATGACGCGCGCTGCCGCGCCGATGTTCTCGCCCATCTGCGGGTGCGACAGGATGATCGCCGGTCCGGGCATCAGGTCGCCCTCCCAGCCTTGCACGGCACGGGGACGGGGGCTAAACAGCCTGCACAGCACACTGGCACTAAAACGAGAGACATCGTCATGGCGAAGATAAAGGTCAAGAATCCTGTCGTCGATCTGGACGGCGACGAGATGACCCGGATCATTTGGGATCTCATCAAGAAGAAGCTCATCCTTCCCTATCTCGACATCGACATCAAATACTATGATCTCGGGATCGAATACCGCGACAAAACGGACGATCAGGTCACGGTAGATGCGGCCGAGGCCATCAAGCGGTACGGCGTGGGCGTCAAGTGCGCCACGATCACGCCCGACGAAGCCCGCGTGAAGGAGTTCAAGCTCAAGAAGATGTGGAAGTCGCCGAATGGCACGATCCGCAACATTCTTGATGGCACGGTCTTCCGCGAGCCGATCATCTGCCGGAACGTGCCGCGCCTGGTTCCGGGCTGGACAGATCCGATCGTGATCGGCCGCCATGCGTTCGGCGACCAGTACCGCGCGACCGACTTCGTGGTTCCGGGCAAGGGCAAGCTGACTGTCACCTTCACGCCGGATGATGGCGGGGCGCCGATCTCGCACGAGGTGTTCAAGTTCCCGGGTGCTGGCGTTGCGATGGCGATGTACAACCTCGATGACTCGATCAAGAACTTCGCGCGCTCGTGCTTCAACTACGGTCTTGATCGTGGCTGGCCGGTGTACCTGTCGACGAAGAACACCATCCTCAAGGCCTATGACGGGCGCTTCAAGGATCTGTTCCAGGAAGTCTTCGACAAGGAGTTCAAGTCGCGGTTCGAAGCCAAGAAGATCGTCTACGAGCACCGCCTCATCGATGACATGGTTGCTTCGGCCCTGAAGTGGAGTGGCAAGTTCGTCTGGGCCTGCAAGAACTATGATGGTGACGTGCAGTCCGACACGGTTGCTCAGGGCTTTGGCTCCCTGGGGCTCATGACCAGCGTGCTGCTGACGCCGGACGGGCAGATCATGGAGTCGGAGGCTGCGCACGGAACCGTCACGCGGCACTATCGGCAGTGGCAGAAGGGTGAGCAGACATCGACCAACTCCATGGCGTCGATCTTTGCGTGGACGCGCGGGCTCATCCATCGCGGCAAACTGGATGGTACGCCGGACGTGACGCATTTCGGCGAGACGCTTGAGAAGGTCTGCATCGATACAGTCGAGGCGGGCGACATGACGAAGGACCTGTCGCTTCTCGTTGGACCGGACCAGAAATGGCTGTCGACCGAAGGGTTCCTCGACAAGATCGACTCGAACCTCAAGAAGGCGATGAAGCTCTAAACCGCCTTGCTTCCAAGCCCCCATTCCGGCGCAGCAGCGTCCGGGGTGGGGGATCAGAGTACCGGGTCGCCCATCGGACGCTTGGCCGGCGGCGTGTCCTGAAGTTCTTCTTCAACGATCTCACCGGGTATGTCTGCCCAGTCCCCATTGAGCCGCTCGTCCGCTATCTCAAGGATACGGGACTTAAGGTCCTCGTCCCGAGCGAGGAGCCGCTCGAAATCCAGCGCATCGATGATCATCATGTGCGTGCGGGTGACTGCGCTCACGGTTCCGGTGCGGCGCACGCGCTTCAGCAAAGCAAGCTCGCCGAAGAATTCGCCTGCAGTCAGGGTAATCCTGCCCTTGGGCAGCTCGACCTGTACTTCACCATCGGCAATGAAGAACATGCCTTCAGCTTCCTCGCCCCGAGCGGCGATGACGGTTCCGGCGGGGACCGCGCGCGTGCGCATGATTTTCATGACTTCTGCGATCGCCGCCGCATCGAGGGCGGCAAACAGCGGCACGCGTGCGACCATGCCCCACGTCACCACGAAATCGCGGCGGTGGATCTCGTTGACGAAAGCGGTCGCCACGATGCCAATGGGCAGAGCGAAGAGGCCGAGCCCGCAGATCATGACGATGCCGCCAAACATCTTTCCCACCGGGGTGATCGGCACGGCATCTCCGTAGCCGATCGTGGTCAGGGTGGCGAGCGCCCACCACATGGCTTCAGGAATGGTGCCGAACTTGTCGGGTTGCACGGGCCCTTCAATCGCATGCATCACGGTGCCCGAGAAGATAGCCGTGCCAAGCATGAGGATGAGGGCGCCGGTCAGGGCGCGTCGCTCTTCGTAGAGCGCCCGGCTCAAGGTCACCATCGCGGGCGAATAGCGCGCGAGCTTGAGGAAACGTAGCAGCCGGAAGACGCGGATAAACCGCAAGTCGATGGCCGGAAAGATGAATGACAGGAACGCTGGCGCGAAAGCCAGGAAGTCGATGATCTGCGACGGGCGTCCGGCAAACATCAATCGTCCGCGGAAGCCGCCGCGCTGCCGTACGGCCGGGATCTCGACGGAGGCCCAGAGCCGCGCCGCATACTCGATTGCAAAGATGCTGACGGAAACGATGTCGAAGATCTGGAACTCGGTCGTGAACGGACCCTCTATCGAGGGCACGCTTTCCAGGATCACTGCCATCACGTTCAGCACGATCAGGACGACCATGAAGTCGTCGAAGATCCTGGCTGCACGCCCAGAGCCGCCGGCTTCAATGACGGTGTAGACCGTGCGACGCCAGCGCTTGAGCATTGTCAGACTTTCGCGTCCCTGACGACAGCCCTCACCGCTTCGAGTGCCGCTTCGAGCTTCGCGCCGTCAGGCCCGCCGCCCTGCGCCATGTCGGGGCGGCCACCGCCACCCTTGCCGCCCACGGCCTCGACAGCCTTGCGCAGCATCTCGACGGCGTTGAAGCGCTTCACGAGGTCCTCGGTCACACCAACGACCAGTGCCGCCTTGCCGTCGGCCGAGGCGGTGGCAAGCGCGATGACGCCTGAGCCCAGCTTCTGCTTGGCCTGGTCGAGCAAAGTGCGCAGGTCCTTGGGGTCGATGCCCGACAGGACGCGTGCCATGAGTTTCGTGCCGTTGATCGTTTCGCCCTCGTCCGCGGCCCCTGCCGATGCACCGCCGCCCATGGCGAGTTGGCGGCGGGCCTCGGACAGTTCACGCTCGAGCTTGCGACGTTCGTCCATCAGCTGGGTAATGCGCTCGGGCAGGTCTGCCGGGGTGGCGCGGATCACGGCGGCCGCCTCGCGCGCGGCGCGGTGATGATCGTTGAGGTAAGCAAGCGCGCCGGCCCCGGTCACGGCCTCCAGGCGACGCACACCTGCGGAGACAGCGCTTTCCGAGACGACCTTGAAGAGGGCGATGTCGCCGAGGCGTCGCACGTGGGTGCCACCACAGAGCTCGGTCGAGTAGGTACGCCCTTCGTCGGATCCCATCGACAAGACGCGCACCTCGTCCCCGTATTTCTCGCCAAAGAGGGCCATGGCGCCTTCCTCGATGGCCCTGTCCGGGGTCATCAGGCGCGTGAGCACGTCAGTGTTGGCGCGGACCTGACTGTTCACCAGACGCTCGACCTCGGCGGTTTCGGCATCGGTCATCGGCTTGGGATGGCTGAAGTCGAAGCGCAGCTTTTCGGGGCCGACTTGCGAGCCCTTCTGCGTCACGTGCGTGCCGAGCACGCGGCGCAGGGCTTCGTGGAGCAGGTGGGTCGCGGAGTGATTGGCGCGCGTGGCGGTGCGGCGCACGCCGTCGACATGAAGGTCGACCACGTCGCCGAGCTTCAGCGTGCCGCGGTTGAGGCGGCCGAGGTGCACGTGCATGTCGCCGAGCTTTTTCTGGGTGTCCTCGACAGCAAACTCGGTGCCCGTCTTCGTGAACATTGCGCCCGTGTCGCCCACCTGCCCGCCCGATTCTCCATAGAAGGGCGTCTGGTTGACGATGACCTGGCCTTCGTCGCCCGCCTTGAGTTCGCTCACGGGCGCGCCGCCCTTGAGGAGTGCTGTCACCACGCCTTCGGCAGCTTCCGTGTCGTAACCCAGGAATTCGGTCGCGCCGACCTTCTCGCGCAACTCGAACCAGACGGTTTCGGTGGCGGCTTCGCCGGAACCGGCCCACGCTGCACGCGCTTCGGCTTTCTGTCGTGCCATGGCGGCATCGAAACCTGCGCGGTCGACGCCGATCTCACGCGCGCGCAAGGCGTCCTCTGTCAGGTCATAAGGGAATCCGAACGTGTCGTAGAGGCGGAACGCGATGTCGCCAGGCAAGATCGCGCCCTTGCCCAGGCTGCCGGTTGCCTCGTCGAGCAGCTTCAGGCCGCGCTCCAGCGTCTGGCGGAACTTGCCCTCCTCGAGTTTCAGCGTCTCGGTGATCAGCGCCTGCGCACGCGCGAGCTCGGGGAAGGCGGCCCCCATCTCGGCGACGAGCACGGGTACGAGGCGCCACATGAGGGGGTCCTTCGCGCCGAGGATGTGGGCGTGGCGCATGGCCCGACGCATGATGCGGCGCAGGACATAGCCGCGTCCCTCGTTCGACGGCAGGACGCCGTCGGCGATCAGGAAGGAGGCCGAGCGCAGGTGATCGCTGATCACGCGGTGGCTTGCGGCGTGTGCGCCGTGGGCGTGCTGGCCGGTGGCCTGCGCCGAGGCGTCAATCAGGCGGCGAAAGAGGTCGGTGTCGTAGTTATCGGTCTTGCCCTGCAGGATCGAGGCCATGCGCTCGAGGCCCATGCCGGTGTCGATCGAGGGCTTGGGCAGCGGCACGCGCCTGTCCTTCGAGACCTGATCGAACTGCATGAAGACGTTGTTCCAGAACTCGACATAGCGATCGCCATCCTGGTCGGGCGAGCCGGGCGGTCCGCCCTGTACCTTGTCACCGTAATCGTAGAAGATCTCGGAGCAGGGGCCACAGGGGCCTGTATCGCCCATCGACCAAAAATTGTCGGACGAGGCGATGCGGATGATCTTTGAATCCGGAAAGCCACCGATCTTCTTCCAGAGTGAGGCTGCCTCGTCGTCGTCCGCATAGACGGTCACGAGGAGGCGGCTGGTGTCGAGCTGGAACTCCTTCGTGATCAGGTTCCAGGCGAGCTCGATGGCCACGTCCTTGAAGTAATCGCCGAAGGAGAAGTTGCCCAGCATCTCGAAGAAGGTGTGGTGGCGGGCAGTGTAGCCGACATTGTCGAGGTCGTTGTGCTTGCCGCCGGCGCGGACGCATTTCTGCGAGGTCGTCGCGCGCGTATAGGGGCGCTTTTCCTGGCCTGTGAAGACGTTCTTGAACTGCACCATGCCGGCGTTCGTGAACATCAGCGTGGGGTCGTTGCGCGGCACCAGCGGCGAGGAGGGTACGATCTCGTGGCCGTGGCGGGCGAAATAGTTCAGGAAGGTCGAACGGATGTCGCTAAGCGCAGTCATATCTGGAGCCTACAATTCGCTGGAAATACCGATCGCAGGATGTAATCGGGCTGGCCTGCCCGTGTCCACCGCTTCGGCTGTGCCAGTTCGCTCCGCCCCCCCTGCCAAGCTCCCTTTCGGTTGTCATGGTCTGCGTAGGCAGACCACCCACGACTGCTTTACCAAGCGAAAACGCGGCAAAGTCATGGGTGGTTCGCCTTCGCGGACCAAGACATCGATGAAAAAGGGGACGGCGACTATTCGTCGTCGCCGTCGTCGTCCTTTTCCGGCGTCGTCGCCAGGGCATTGCCGAGGATGCCTGCATTCTGTCGGACTGCGGCCTCGATCTTGGCAGCGATGTCCGGGTTCTCGGCGAGGAAGGCCTTGGCGTTCTCGCGGCCCTGACCGATCCGCTGGTTCTCGAAGGAGAACCACGAGCCGGACTTCTCGACGATGCCGGCCTTGGAGCCGAGGTCGATGAGCTCGCCCGTCTTGGAAATGCCCGAGCCGTACATAATGTCGAACTCGACCTGGCGGAAGGGCGGGGCTACCTTGTTCTTGACCACCTTCACGCGGGTCTGGCTGCCGACGACATCCTCGCGCTCCTTGATGGAGCCGATGCGGCGGATGTCGAGGCGGACGGACGAGTAGAATTTCAACGCGTTGCCGCCTGTCGTGGTCTCGGGGTTGCCGAAC
>CAZABH010000029.1:0-16355 GCA_964483585.1 uncultured Flavobacteriaceae bacterium | reverse complement strand
CCGAACATCACGCCGATCTTCATGCGGATCTGGTTGATGAAGAGGACGATGGTGTTGGAACGCGAGATCGACCCTGTCAGCTTGCGCAGGGCCTGGCTCATCAGGCGAGCCTGGAGGCCCGGTAGCGAGTCCCCCATCTCGCCTTCGATTTCAGCCTTGGGTGTGAGGGCCGCGACCGAGTCGACCACCACGATGTCAACCGCGCCGGAGCGGACCAGCGTGTCGGTGATCTCGAGCGCCTGCTCGCCGGTGTCGGGCTGGGAGACAAGAAGTTCGCCGACGTCGACGCCCAGCTTCTTGGCATAGCCGACATCGAGCGCGTGCTCGGCATCAACAAAGGCGGCGATGCCACCCAGCTTCTGGACTTCGGCCACGATGTGGAGCGAGAGCGTCGTCTTGCCCGAGGATTCCGGACCATAAACCTCGATCACGCGGCCGCGGGGAAGGCCTCCGATGCCAAGCGCGATATCAAGGCCAAGCGAGCCGGTCGAGACTGCCTCGATCTCGGCCACTTTCTGGTTGGCGCCGAGCTTCATGACCGAGCCCTTGCCAAAGGCGCGGTCAATCTGGCTGAGGGCAGCTTCGAGGGCTTTCTTGCGGTCCATGTCGCTCTGTTGCTCTGCGAGTTTCACGATAGCGGTCATATTCTGTGCTCCTTAGATCACGGGGGGGGTGGGCCTGCAACTTTGGTAAACGTACGCCTTTCGTTCGCTTTTTGCAAAGCACACTCAACCCACTGATTCATATCAATAAAAACCTCTTTGTATCAGGAACGTTCCAAAAACGAATGTACTTTTTTATCCCTTTCGACAACGTATCTTGCATAATGGCCTCCGATTGTGGGAGACTTCGCCGGCTCAACCCGCGGATGCGTGATACGAGAATCATATGCCACGCCGAAAACGCGCGCTTTCCCCCCGCCATCCAACCGAGGCAATGGAGCGGTTCGACCGTATTCTCAAGGCGATGGCGCCAAAGGTCGTGCCGCCCGCGGGGGCACCCGAGAAGCCCGTCGCAAAGCGCGGCAGGCGCAAGCCCCGACAACTCCAATAGATAATTTCGGTGACAGTGCACTGAAGTCCATGCGCAACGTCGCGTGACGCGCTTCATCCTTCCCGGGAATTCAGTGCACTCCAGCACTGTCACCGAAATCAGAGGTAGGTGCGGATGAGGCTGGTCATGCGCCAGGCTGCCTTGTAGGTGATACCGAGCTGGCGCTGGACCTCGGCTGCGGTGATGCGCTTGTGGCCCACGCACATCAGGAACATGACGTAGAACCAATCCTGTAACGGCACGCGGGAGCGTGCGAAGGGTGTGCCGGCTTTCGGGTGGATGTGGTAGGCACACCACTGGCAGACATAGGCTTGCTGCTGGCGCAGGCGGTGGAAGCGTCCCTTGCGGAAGCATTTCGGACAGCTGCCCGGGTTTCCATGGCGCAAGTGAAGCAGATGGTCGAGGCACGCGTCCTCGCTCGGGAACCGCAGCGCGAAGGTGCGATAGAGAACGGTCTCGGGGTCGGTTCCAGACATGGGCGGCCAGACTATTTCGCTTCGAGCACGTCCTTCACCTTTTCGGTCAGGTCCTGCAGCCTGAACGGCTTGCTGATGAAGTGACAGTTCTCGAGCTTGTCGCCGTGATTGCTCAACGCACCCTTGTCATAGCCGGAGATGAACAAAACGCGCATCTCGGGATATGACTCGCGGACCTCCTGGATGAGTGTGGGGCCATCCATGCCCGGCATCATCACATCCGAAATCACCAGATCGAACCTGCCCTCGTGCTCCTGGATGAGTTCGAGCGCTTCCTCACCCCCAGAAGCATCGATGACCTTGTAGCCACGCATGGTGAGGGCGCGGATGGTGAAATCGCGCACGGCATCTTCGTCCTCGACAAGCAGGATCGTGGCGTCGCCGGTCGGGTCGCGGAGAGCCTGCTTGCGCGCCTCTTCCTCGCGGGGGGCTTCGGTCGCCGGACGCGGCACATGGCGCGGCAGATAGATGCGGAAGGTGGTGCCCTTCCCCATTTCGGACTCGGGGAAAATGAACCCTCCGGTCTGTTTCACGATGCCGTAGACGGAGGCCAGACCCAGCCCCGTTCCCTTGCCTGGGTCCTTGGTCGTGAAGAACGGGTCGAAGATCTTGCTGAGGTGCTCGGTCGGAATGCCGGTGCCGGTGTCGGAGACCTCGATCAATATGTAGTCACCCGGCGGAACGAGCACATCGCCCGAGAACGTCGTGTTGTCGGTGAGCGTACGGTTCGACGTTCGGATCGCCAGATCACCACCCTTGGGCATGGCGTCCTTTGCATTCACCGCAAGATTGATAAGTGCATTGCCAAGCTGGTGCTGATCGGCCAGGACGGGCCAGAGGTCGCGGCCATGCTCGACCTTCAACTTCACGCCGTCGCCGATGAGGCGGCGCAGGGTGACGGTCCAGTCGGCAACCAGATCCGTGAGGTTCAGCACCTCTGCCTGCAAGGTCTGCTGGCGCGAGAAAGCCAGCAACTGGCGCACCAGAGAGGCGGCGCGCAGGCCGGTGCTGTTGACAGTATTGAGGTCGGCAAACGACGGGTCGCCCGGCAGATGCCGCTGCAGCAGCAACTCGGTGACGCCGTTGATTACGGTAAGAAGATTGTTGAAGTCGTGCGCGATGCCGCCGGCGAGCTGGCCTATGGCCTGCATCTTCTGGCCCTGCGCGTATTGGCGCTCGAGCGCGGTCTGGCCCGTCGTATCCACGAGGTAGATGGCGTAGGTCACGCCTGATGGACTTTCCGGGTTGAGGCGGCTTGCGAACAGCCGGGCCGTTCGCTTGTCGTCATTCTGGAAGCGCACTTCAACCGGGGCGCGCGAGACAGCGCCGACACCCAGCGATCCCAGTCGCGACTTGGTTGCCTGAACCGTATGCTCGTCGAAGCAGTCGAAAATGCAGCGCCCAGAGATGCGGGCGTGATCCACACCCACAAGCGCCGCGAGCGCAGTGTTGGCTTCGATAATCCGGCCATCTGCGGCGCAGAGGGCAACAGCAACCGGTGCGCCCTGAATGAATCCTGGTATCATGGGGCCCGATGGTGCATGACCGGGTTGCTGTTCGACGGGCTTGAGCTGGACCACAACAGACTGCCGGGCTTGTATATCGACGGGCTGCAGCAGAGGGCGGCGTGATGCAAGCTCGGTAATGCGCCACACCGTATGTCCGCTGCCCGAGATGGGCGCGACCGCGACCTGAACGAATTTGCCAGCAACGTTGCGCAGCTTGAGTTCTTCCTCGCGAGGTTGGCCGAGGCTTGCAGCCCTCACGAGAGCGTAGAGGCGTTGGGCTGTCTCGGTATCGGCCGCAAAGCCAGCGACCGGCAGCACTTCGCCGCCCGACAGGCTGCGCCCGAACATCTTGCGCCATGCCGGGTTCGCATACCCGACGGATCCGTCGGGAAGTGTGATGCAGCAAGCGCGCGGGTCGGTGTCGATCGCCGACCCGAACAGACGCGCGGGTTGTTCCGGCGGTACGAGGCGCCCCGATGTCAGGGCCAATATGAGGGCCGACCCACACAGCGTGATACCGATCAGGAAGGCAAGCCCGCCCAACCCCGCGGCCTGCGGCCACGCGACGACGGCGAGGCCCGCGAGGCAGGCGATCGCGAAGAGGGCCATGGCGGCCTCGGTGGGCGTTACCTTCGCGGTGGCGGCCTGCCATGCCGCCTGCCAGAACGCCCGCCACCATGCCGGGTTGGCAACCTGCGCGGAGGGTGCGTCTTCGTTCTTGTTTGGGGACTGTGTTTGCTGCTCGGTCGCTGGGTTCATTGACGACGCTCTGTCCGCGCGGATGATGCCTTGCCCTTGAGACGCATCACGAAGCCGATGACCTGGGCCACCGCCTTGTAATGTTCGGGCTTGATCGTTTCATCCACGTCGACAGAGGCATAGAGGGCCCGCGCCAGTGGCGGGTTCTCGACAACCGGCACGTTGTGCTCGCGACCGATTTCACGGATCTTCAAGGCAACGTGATCGACGCCCTTGGCGACGCAGATGGGTGCCCCCATCTTGCCTGATTCGTAGGCCAATGCGACCGCGTAGTGCGTCGGGTTGGTGATAATCACGGCAGCCTTGGGGACAGCCGCCATCATGCGCTTACGGGATCTTTCTAATCTGATTTGTCGGAGGCGCTGCTTAACTACTGGATCGCCTTCACTTTGTTTGTGTTCGTCCTTGACCTCCTCACGTGTCATCTTTAGGCGACGCATGCGCTCGAAATACTGCCACCCATAGTCCAGGATGGCGATCACCCCCAAGACAGACAGGGCCGCAATCAGCGCCTGGGCTACCAGCGACAGGGTCTCCAGCAGCAGAAGGCTTACCGGCAAGGTGATCATGGCGAGCATGTCGTCCTTGCTCGGCCAAACTGTGATCGCAATCGCCACGGCGATAGCCGCCGTCTTGAACAGACCCTTTGCAAAGGTCACCCAAGCCTGCCTCCCGAAGAGGCGCTTGAAGCCCTGAAGCAGGCTGAGGCGCTCCAGCTTGGGGGCGATCTTGTCGAGGGCGAATACCGGGCGGTGCTGGATCATGTGCGCGCCGATCGCGACGGCCATCAGCAATGCGAAGGGAATTCCCAGGGTCTGAATGATCTCAAGCCCGAGGCTTGAGGCAAAGCTGTCCGCGTTCTGGGGCGTCACCGTGATGGCGTGACCAGAGGCAAGAAACCCGGTCATGTAGCGGCGGAGCGAGTCGGCCATGGCCGGGCCCCACATGATCAACCACGCAGTTGCCGCAGCCAGAACAAGCCAGGCTGCCACATCGGGCGATTGGGTGACATCACCCTTCTCTTCCGCCTGCTGCAGCTTGTATTGGGTAGGCTCTTCGGTTTTTTGGCTGTCGTCCTTTTCTTCCGCCATGTCCGGTCAGTCTCCGGTTACTGCGGAAGGAAGGGCTGGACCCTCGCGACGAAGTCGTCGAGGAACCACATCATCATGGTGGATGTGGTCAGCGCAAGAATGACAAACCCCGCAAGAATGTTCAGCGGCGTCACAAGAAAGAAGACCTGCAGCTGGGGCATCATGCGTGCAACCACGCCTGCCCCGCCATAGACGATCAGCCCGAAAACGATGAACGGCGCGGCCATCTGCATGCCGACCATGTACATGCCTGAAACCAGGTCGACGGCCAGTTGCATCAAGTCAGGCGCTGCCGGCAGCTTACCGGGCGGGAACAGCTTGAAAGAATGCGCAATGCCCGCAATCAGAAGGTGGTGCAGGTCGCCCATGAAGATCAGGGTGACGGCCAGAAGGGACAGAAACATGGAGATCAGCGCGCCTTGGGTGCCCTGCGTCGGATCCAGTCCCTGGGCGAAGGCCAGACCGCTCTGGGTCGCAATGACATTGCCGGCGACCTGCACCGATCCCATGACGATCCGCAGCAAAAGGCCGATGGCAAGGCCTACGATGACCTCGGCCATCACGATGCCTGCCAGCATCGCCGGCATGGAACGCACGGATGCCGGGTAGAGATTTCCAACGAGGGGGACGAGTACGAGTGTCAGGCCCAGCGCCACCATAAGGCGGGCACGTGCCGGGATGGTTGTCTCGCCCAGCGCAGGAAGTGTCATGGTCATCGCGCCGACACGGGCAAAGACCAGCATGAATGCGAGCACGTCAGCCGGCAGCAGATCCTGGATCGCATTGACCGGCATGAGGAGCTTGGCCTTCCCGTCAGGGCTTGATGATCATCTGGACGATGGTCGACATAAGACCCGACATGGTTGCCGCCATAAACGGTAACAAAATGATAATGGAGATGAAGATCGACAGGATCTTGGGCACGAAGACCAGGGTGGCTTCCTGGATCTGCGTCAGGGCCTGCAGAAGGCCGACGCCAAGTCCCACGACAAGGCCAACCATCATGACCGGCGCGGTTATCAATATCAGAACCCACATGGACTCGCGCGCGAGATCAAGCATTTCTGCTCCGCCCATGACCATACCCCTTGCCTGCGTGGTTTACCCGTTGCGCCGTCCGTCAATCCTGCCCTGCGCCGCTAGATCGGCATGCGCAGGATGTCCTGGTAGGCTGCGATCACCTTGTCCCGGATCGCGACCACGGTCTCGAGTGACATCTCGGCCGCATTGACGGCGCTGACCACGTCGACGAGGTCGCCCTTGCCCTGCACCAGGCTTGCCGCCTTCATTTCTGCCGCCTTGCCACTGGCGACAGCATCATCGAGCACGCCACCGAGGATCTCGCCGAAGGAGGTCGAGGCTCCGGCGGCCGCACCGCCCCCTGCACCGCCGATCTTCGCCGCCTGGGCATATGCATTGATTGCTGCTGGGTTCACGATTCCGGCCATTGGCTACATTCTCCTCGACACTAGCGCCTGAGCAGATCAACAGTGCGCGAAAGCATGGCGCGCGTGTTGTCGATTACACTGAGATTTGCCTCGTAGGCGCGCTGCGCCTCACGCATATCCATCATCTCGACCAGCGAATTGACGTTGGGCAGCTTGACGTAGCCCCGCGCGTCGGCTGCCGGATGGCCGGGCATGTATTGCTCGCGAAATGGGGACATGTCCTTCGTGATGCGCTTGACGCGGATTGTCTCGGTGCGGGTTGCATTGTCCAATTCGGCCTGGAAGACCGGCACCTTGCGACGGTAGGGCTCTTCTCCGGGCTTGGTTGCCGTCGACGATGCGTTGGCAAGATTTTCGGCAATGATGCGCCAGCGTTCGGACTGTGCGCGCATCCCTGAGGCGGCGATCAGCATCGACTTCATCATTTCCATGTCACGTGCTCCCTAGTCGTCCAAGGTCCGAAGGCTTACTGGGGACCGCCCAGCGCCGTTCGCCACATGCCGGTCATCTTCTTGTAGAGGCCGGCGGCTTCGGCATATTTGATCTGGGTTTCGGAGACCTTGAGCATCTGCTCCTCGATCACCACTGCATTGCCGTCCGGCGATGAGCGTGAATCCGGTGAAGATACCGCGCGGTTTGCACCCGATAGCAGCGAAGGCGGCTGGATGTGCATCCGGTTCGTTGTCAGCAGGCCCGGGCCGGCATCTCCCGCGAGGGCCGTCGCGAAATCATTTGGCCTCAAGTCTTGCGGGACAAAGCCAGGCGTGGAAGCGTTGGCGATGTTGCGCGCCAGGACCGACTGGCGATCATTGAGCCAGCTCATCTTCTGCTGGATCAGACCGATCAAAGGTAAACTGCCGAGGCTCATGCCATCACCTTGCTGAGAACGCTGTTCTTGTCTCCTGCGCAGTTTTTTCCCATCAGGCTTAAGGTCGACTTAAGGCCGCGGGAAAAATTTTCCGGAACCTGGAGGCACACAGTGCGGGACGCCTCAGGCATTCGGCCGTCAACACTTTCTTTACCGGGAAATTCCTGCCGGGCGTTTAGGCGGACTTAAGGTTACGGCCTCATTCTCCAATCCTAACGAGGGGCAGCAGACGCACCATGGATACAACCAACTACCTGCAGTTCGGCGCCGCACTTGTCTTCGTGCTGGGCCTCATCGGGGCAATCGCCCTGTTGCTGCGCACGGTGGGTGGCTTGCAGTTTGCGCAGCGCCGGCCGGGCGAGCGCCGGCTCAGCATTACCGAGTCCCTGCTGGTCGATGCACGCCGACGCCTGATCCTGATCCGGCGCGACGACCAGGAATATCTGGTTCTTCTCTCTCCACACGGCGATGTCATCCTGGATGACGATCTCAAGGTGAAGGATATTCCCGAGGCGCCGCTGTCGCATTCGACCTTTGTCACCATCAAGACGGAGCCCCGCCTGTGAGACCTGCCGGCATCGTCGTTGCTGCCTTTGTTCTCCTGCTTTGGATGTCAGTGCCCGCAATGGCGCAACAGGTGACGATCGACCTGGGTGGAGATGGCGGCGGCTTCACGGAACGCCTGATCCAGATTGTTGCGCTGATCACGATCCTGAGCGTCGCGCCCTCGATCCTGATCATGGTGACCAGCTTCGTTCGCATCGTGGTCGTGCTGTCGCTGCTGCGAACCGCGATCGGCATCCAGCAGAGCCCGCCCAACAGCGTGATCATCTCGCTGGCGTTGTTCCTGACGGCCTTCATCATGGCGCCGACCTTCGAGAAAGCCTACAATGAAGGCATCGCCCCGCTCATGGAAGAAAAGATCGAGATGGGCGAGGCTTTCACGAAGACAACTGCGCCCCTTTCGGCGTTCATGCTGAAGCATGTGCGCGAGAGCGACCTCGAGCTCTTCTTCAACCTTGCCAAGGTGAAGCCGCCAGCCCAGGCGGCTGACACGCCGCTGCGCATCCTCATTCCTGCCTTCCTGATCAGCGAGCTCAGGCGTGCCTTCGAGATCGGGTTCCTGCTGTTCATTCCATTCCTGATCATCGACATGGTGATCGCGTCACTTCTGATGGCCATGGGCATGATGATGCTGCCACCGGTGACGATTTCCCTGCCGTTCAAGCTGATCTTCTTCGTGCTCGTGGATGGCTGGGCGCTGGTCGCGGGCAGTCTCGTGCAGAGTTACGGTGGCGGGTAGCGCTGGTTTGCGCGACCAGCCCCGTTGCAGGATCTTGCGACGATGCGGTGAGTGCTCTCAGGTTCCCGTGCGGGCCGTGTCCATCGCTGCAGGTGCCGTGAAGGCCGCGCGGCGCTCGTCAACGAGATAAAGCAGTCGCGCCGCGATGCGCGCAGCACCGCGTCCATCGAGGTTCATGCGCCCTGCTGCCGACATCGAGCGCAGAAGTTCGGGATCGTCGAGAAGATCCTCGATTGCGTTGGCGATGGCCTGTTCGCTCAGTCCTGCAGCCGATCCCAGCGACACGCCCATGCCTGCGCGGGCAAAGGCTGCGGCGGAAACTTCGTGATCGTCGTTCATGCAGGCATAGAGCGCAGGGACGCCTGCGGCTGCCAGGTCCCAGGCCTGTGTACCGAAGCCGACGAGCGCGAGGTCTGCGCGGGCGAAGACTGTCGCCAGGTCGTCGGGGGCCCTGAGGATTCCAAATCGGGGCTGGAGTTCCTCGATGCGTCGCTCGAGGCCCTCCGGCGCATTGGCCGAGAGCACGATCGTCGCGCGCAGGCCCCTCTGGATGCCTGACAGCGCGCGGACGGCGAGAAGCGACAGGCCCTGCGGATCAGCGCCGCCTATGGCCACCACAACATGGGGGGTGCGGTCCTTGCGGGGCTGGCTGGGGTTGACGGGTGAGTCCATGGGTACCCACTCCCAACCGACACAGGGCTCGCGTTCGGCCATGGACCAGTCGAGGGCAAAAACTTGCGGCAAAGGTGGATAGAAAGCCGCGTCGGCGACCAGGCGGCGCGCGCTGACGTCGTCAATGACGGCAACAAGCGTGTCTGTTGCCCGCAGGCGCAAGATCGCGTGGGGCGTAAGCGCTGTGCGCACGTCGATCAGCCAGGCTATGGGGCGATGATAGTCTGCGAGGTCGAGCAGCCAGTCGATCTCCTCGGCGCCTTCCGGCATGATATCGACGGCAAAGCCTTCCGCGCGGATGGTGTCGGCGGCCTCGCGATCACCGATGACGGCGAAGCGGAGGTCGAGGCCGTCGGTTTCAGCAAGGCTACGAGCGATGGAGAGGCAGCGGCGCACATGCGCCAGACCCGTCGCGTGGCTGCCGTCGCAGCGCAGGATGATCGTTCCACCAACGGCGTGAGCCTCTCGGTGGGCTGTCGACAGGTCGAAGACGCCGGCCTGGTTATTCAGCAGTTCGATCAGGTCGTTGAGCGTGGCTGTGCCATCACTTGCCAGAAGGCGGCGATGGATCTCCTCGACCAGGGCAGAGATTCCCTGTTTTCCCGACATTGACAGCCCCCCAATGCTTTATCTGGCGTTCACCAATCCTAGTCCGGGGAGCCTTACCAAGTTCATAATGGGGCGCGCGGACTTGCTGCACCCCGGGCGCCTCTCCCTAACGGAAAATTCAGCATGATCTGAAAAGGTCAACCGTGAGAGTTCATCCCGAATGAAGGTCGAGCGCCCATGACATCTGCCCAGCACGCCTATGCCACCGATGACGATGAGGCCCTGCCCCTTGCGTCGGAGGTTTTTGGCCGCACGCGCGACTTCATCTCGCCCGCGGTCGACCTGAATGACAAGGTGGTGATGGTCACGGGTGGCACGGGGTCGTTCGGCAAGCATTTCGTCAAGACGGTGATCGCGCGCTACAAGCCGCGCAAGCTGATCATCTTCTCGCGCGACGAGCTGAAGCAATACGAGATGGCGCAGCAGTTCCCGGCCGAGACCTACCCGTTCATGCGCTATTTCATCGGCGACGTGCGCAATGCGGCGCGGCTGGAGATGGCGATGCGCGGGGTCGATTACGTCATCCATGCGGCGGCGCTCAAGCAGGTGCCGATCGCCGAATACAATCCCTTCGAGTGCATTGCGACCAATGTGATCGGTGCTGAGAACGTTGTGCAGGCTGCAATCGCGCGTGGCGTGAAGCGGGTCGTGGCGCTGTCGACCGACAAGGCGGCCAATCCGGTGAACCTGTATGGCGCCTCGAAGCTGGCGTCCGACAAGATCTTCGTGGCGGCAAACAACCTGGCTGGTGCCGATGGCTGCCGGTTTGCTGTCGTGCGCTATGGAAACGTTGCCGGCTCGCGCGGGAGCGTGATGCCGCTGTTCCAGCGCCTGATTGCCGAGAAGGCCGAGGCGCTGCCGATCACGGATCCGCGCATGACGCGCTTCTGGATCACGCTGACCCAGGGTGTGAACCTGGTGCTGTCGTCACTGGAGTTGTCGCAGGGCGGCGAGATCTTCGTTCCGAAAATTCCATCGATGAGCACGTCCGAGCTTGCGCGCTGCATGGCGCCGCACCTGCCGCAGAAGATCATCGGGATCCGGCCTGGCGAGAAGCTGCACGAGATCATGGTGCCGATGGATGATGCGCGCCAGACACTGGAGCTTGCGGATCGTTTCGTCATCATCCCGCCTTATCTACAGGCGACGCGCGAGGCCTATCTTGCACGTGGTGCGCGGCCGGTTCCGGAGGGATTTGCCTATTCGAGCGACTCGAACGACGAACGGCTTGATGCCAGGGGCCTGCAGGCGATGCTGGCCGAAAACTTCGCATGAGCACGGCGCAGCCGTTCCTGCCCTATGGGCGGCACAGCATCGACGATGACGACATTGCGGCCGTCGTCGATGCGCTGAAGAGCGACTATCTGACCACGGGCCCACGCGTTGCGGCGTTCGAGACGGCGCTGGCCGGTGTCACGCGTTCGCGGCATGCCATTGCCTGCACCAATGGCACGGCTGCGCTGCACCTTGTCGCGCGTGCGATGAATCTCGGGCCTGGTACTGTTTCGATCGTTCCCACCGTGACGTTCCTTGCGACGGCCAATGCCGTCCGGCTGAATGGTGGCGATGTCGTTTTTTCGGATGTTGATCCCGACAGCGGATTGATGCGGCCGCGGGACCTTGAAGAGGCGCTGTCGCGCTGTCCGGACGGGCGGGCGGATGCGGTCTTCAATGTGCACCTTGCCGGCCAGGTTGGTGACCTTGCCGGGATCTTCTCGATCGCGCGGCACAATGACCTGCGCATCGTGGAGGATGGCTGCCACGCTCTGGGTACGCGCTTTTCCATCGGTGACGGGGAAGAGCATGTCGTGGGCCAGAGCCGGTATGCCGATGCAACAACGTTCTCGTTCCATCCGGTGAAGGCGATCGCGATGGGCGAAGGCGGGGCGATCACGACAAACGATCCCGATCTTGCAGCCATCATTCTCAGGGACCGCACGCACGGGATGAACCGCGATGCAGCCTTGTTCGTGCAGGACGAGGAAGCCTTCGATGCAAGCCAGGCGCCCAATCCCTGGTACTATGAAATGGAAGCGCCGGGACTGAACTATCGCATTCCGGATGTCCTGTGTGCGCTGGGCGAAAGCCAGCTGCGCAAGCTCGACTTCTTTTCGGCAAGGCGGCGCGAAATCGTTGCGCTCTATGACAGGCTTCTTGGTGGACGCTGGCCGGAGCTTTCGCTTCTGGCACGGACGGCCGATGTCACGGCGGCGTGGCATCTTTACGTGGTGCTGATCGATTTTGCCGCGCTTGGTGTTTCGCGGGCCGAGGTCATGCGCAAGCTTGCGGCAGAGGGGATCGGGACGCAGGTCCACTACCTGCCGGTTCACCGACAACCCTATTACAGGGACATGAGCCCTGCCGGCACCCTTGCGGGCGCCGACAGGTATTATGCGCGAACCCTGAGCCTTCCGCTTTATCCCGGCATGACGGATGGTGACGTCACGCGGGTCTGTGCGGCCTTGCCCAGGGTCCTGGGTCTTTCCTAGGCCTTCTCGTCGGCGTTGCTGCCGATCGCACGTTGCTGCATCTTCTGGATCTCCAGGAGGTGCTGCGAGGCGCGGAGCACGGTCTCGGGCGGATATTGCCAGATCACGTCGCCGCTTTCCTTGTCGATCGCACGATAGATGAAGGTCCCCAGCTGCTCCTGACGCGAGATGCTGAGATTGCGCGATGCAGGACCCGGCGGCGGCTCGCCGTTGCGGCCGTTGCCGTTGTCAGCAGGCCGGTCTCCGGCCTCGGACTTGGCTGCCGGCTCGACCCGGAGGTCCGGCCTGACCGCCTGGGGGGGCGGCAAGGGCGGCACGACGGGCAGTGCCGGCGTCAGTTTGACTGAGTCACTCATGGTTCACTTTCCTTGTCTTCCGGCGGCAGCGCCCCTGTCGAAGCGCCGCCCCGTTGAAGCCTGGTCCTAGCGGAACAATGTCAGGATGGCCTGCGGCGCCTGGTTTGCTATTGCCAGGGCCTGGACACCCAATTGCTGCCGTGTCTGCAGAGCCTGCAGCGCCGCGCTTTCACGTGCGAGGTCTGCATCCACCATGCTGCCGATGCCCTTGTTGAGTTCGTCGGAGACTTTTCCAACGAAGGTCCTGTGCAACGAGATCTTCTTGGAGTCGGTGCCCAGCTGAGACAGCGCGAGGTTCAGGTTGTTCAGCGAGGTCTCGATGGTGTTCAGTGCCGTCGAGGCCAATGCTGCCGTCGTGATGACCGCGTTGGCAGCGAGCGTCACAATGGAACCACCGAGCGCCATGACGCGCGCCTGGACCGTGATGAAGCTGTTGCCGTCCGCATTCGCCAGCGCCAGCATGTTTGAAGCGCCAGTGTTGACCAGGTTCGAGCTGTCGAAGGCCGCGTTCTGGAGCGTCTTCGTGATCATGTCGCGAAGGGCTGTGAACTCGGTGTTGTAGGCAGCACGTGCCGTAGTATCGATGGTCGTGTCGCGCGCAGCCAGCGCCTTCTCTTTCATGTCTCTCAACAGGTCGGAGATGTTGGTGCCGGCAGCGATCGCCGTATCGACCACGCTGAGCGTGCGGTCGAGCGAGCGGGTGACAGCGCCCAAAGCCTGCATGTCGGAACGCATGCTCTGGGAGATGTTGAAGATCGCGCCATTATCCTTCGGGCCGGAAACACGCAGGCCCGTATTGATGCGGGTCTGGATTTCCATCATCTCCCGATTGGTCTTGGCGAGATTCTGCAGCGCGATGGACGCGCCGTAGTTTGTATTCACGGACGTTGTCACGGGTTCCTCCTTTGTAACGTCTTTCTAACATTACCTGTCAGTCCCCATTCATCCTGGCAGTCAGTCTTTCCCCCGAAGTCCGCGGAGCCTGGTACAGAGCCAGGCTCCGCGAATTCGTCATTCAGTCCTAGCGAAACAGAGCCATGAGGATCTGCGGCGCCTGGTTGGCAATCGACAGGGCCTGGATGCCAAGCTGCTGCTTGGTCTGCAGGGCCTGCAAGTTGGCGCTTTCCTTTGCGAGGTCCGCGTCGACCATGTTGCCAATGCCCTTCGTGAGCTCGTCACTGAGCTTGCCCACGAAGGTCTTGTGCAGGCTGACCTTCTTTGCGTCCGTTCCCAGCTGGGACAAAGCAAGGTTCAGGTTGTTCAGCGATGTCTCGATTGTGCTCAGCTGCGTCGAGGCCTGGGCCGCGGTCGATATCGTTGCTGCGGCCGCGAGTGTCACGATCGAACCACCCAGTGACATATTTCGCGCTGTCACGGTGATGAAGCTGTTGCCATCGGCGTTGGCCAGGGCCACCAGGTTGGAGCCACCATTGACCAGGTTCGAGCCATCGAAGGCCGCGTTGGACAGGGTCTTCGAGACCATGTCACGCAAGGCGATGAACTCGGTGTTGTAGGCTGCGCGGGCTGTGGCATCGATGGTGGTATCACGGGCGGCCAGCGCCTTCTCCTTCATCTCTTTCAGGAGATCAGAGATGTTGGTGCCGGCGGCGATGGCCGTGTCAACGACGCTGGTCGTGCGGTCAAGGCTGCGCTGTACGGCGCCGAGCGCCTGAACGTCCGAGCGCATGGACTGCGAGATGTTGAAGATCGCACCGTTGTCCTTGGGTCCTGCGACCTTGAGGCCTGTGTTGATGCGGTTCTGGGTTTCCATCAGGGCGCGCTGTGTTGCGCCAAGGTTTTGCAGCGCGATGGAGGCGCCGTAGTTCGTGTTGACAGACGTTGTCATGGATCAAGGCTCCGTTCTGGTATGTGCAGGGGCGTTTTGCCCCGCACTCCAAAACGCAAGCCTCGTTCCGGAAAAACCGTGAGGTTGCGTTATCGTTGGCTAAACCAACGAAACTGACGGTGCGCGCCGTTGCCGTTTTTTGTAAAGCCGGGCTTCACCAAGCCGGGTGTGTGGGCTTGAGCCCTGCCCGGCAAAAAGTGCCGGCAAAAACTGCCGCGTGGGCAAAACTTGCCTGGCGCAGTGTCAAGATTTCCAGTGTCATGGGTGCCATCATGGCGTGGCGGCCGGTCGCCCAGCAGACGCGCAGGCCCGGTTTTCACGGGCCTGCGTACCCACCATCTCCTGATTTTCTTCGCCAGATCCTGCAGCAGTTTCCCGGCTGCTGCAGGATTCTTTGTCTGACATGGTTCCGTGGTCCCCCATTCCTGTGATCCCTGCGTTACCTGTCAGATCCCCCTTTTTCCTGGCAATCAGTTTCCTCCCCCAGGAGGAAGCGGGGCCGGGTGTGACGCCGGCCCTGCTGCATGCACGTCAAGGCTTAGCGGAACAGAGCCATCAGGATCTGCGGCGCCTGGTTGGCGATCGACAGCGCCTGGATGCCCAGCTGCTGCTTGGTCTGCAGGGCCTGGAGGTTGGCGCTTTCCTTCGCGAGGTCCGCGTCGACAAGGTTGCCAATGCCGTTGTTCAGCTCGTCGGTCAGCTTGGTCACGAAGGTCTTGTGCAAGCTGATCTTCTTGGCGTCCGTGCCCAGCTGCGAGAGAGCCAGGTTCAGGTTGTTCAGCGAGGTCTCGATCGTGCTCAGCGCCGTCGAAGCGAGAGCCGCGGTCGAGATCGACGCCGCCGCAGCGAGTGTCACGATCGAGCCACCCAGCGAGAGGTTGCGGGCGGTCACCGTGATGAAGCTGTTGCCATCCGCGTTGGCCAGCGCTGCCATGTTCGAGCCACCATTGACGAGGTTCGAACCGTCGAACGCTGCGTTGGACAGGGTCTTCGTGATCATGTCACGCAGAGCCTTGAAGTCGGTGTCGTAGGCGTTGCGTGCCGTGGCGTCGATGGTCGTGTCACGGGCAGCGAGCGCCTTTTCCTTCATTTCCTTCAGAAGGTCGGACACGTTCGTGCCGGCGGCGATGGCCGTGTCGACGACGCTGGTTGTGCGGTCAAGGCTTCGCTGTACCGCAGAAAATGCCTGCACGTCCGCGCGCATGGCCTGCGAGATGTTGAAGATCGCGCCGTTGTCCTTCGGCCCCGAGATCTTCATACCGGTGTTGATGCGGTTCTGCGTTTCCATCAGCGCCTTGTTCGTGGCGTTGAGGTTCTGGAGCGCAATGGAAGCGCCGTAGTTTGTATTGACCGAGGTCATTGGAATACTCCGTTCTGGGTTCTCTTCAGAGGCTTTTTGCCCCGCCTTTCCCTACGCAAGGCACGGGCCAGCGCCCTGCCCTGCCGCGTTAGGAAAAGATCAACCAAACGACCCGTTGCGCTGCCGAGATGTCGACTGGTGTTAAACCGCCCTTATCCATGGTCCATCCCTGCAATTCCTGCCGGGTGAGAAAAAAAATCCCGGCAAGATCAGCCCATCGGGCAAATCCTGCCGGGATCAAAGAAAAAAGCCGCCGGTTGCGCCGGCGGCTTTCATTTCGAGGCTGGAGGCCTGATACGCTAGTTGCGGAACAGGCTGAGGATCGTCTGCGGCGCCTGGTTGGCGATCGAGAGCGCCTGGACACCCAGCTGCTGCTTGGTCTGCAGCGCCTGGAGCTTGGCGCTTTCCTTGGCGAGGTCCGCGTCGACCAGGTTGCCGACACCGTTGTTCAGCTCGTCCATCAGCTTGGCAACAAAGGTCTTGTGCAGGTTCACCTTCTTTGCGTCGGTGCCCATCT
>CAZABH010000028.1:0-42527 GCA_964483585.1 uncultured Flavobacteriaceae bacterium | reverse complement strand
CACCTTCCCCCGCTATCGCGGGCGGAAGGGCAATTAAAAATTGCATAACATCGGCAATGTGATTGCCCATACGCCCGCGATAGCGGGGGAATGTGGCAGCCGTCGCCGCAAGGCGACGGATCACGGATGGGGGCCCGAAGCGCCCGGTTAGTTGATCTTGTAACGCACCGGCATCTTCTTCGGCCCGTTCACGAAGTTCGCGGCCGAGAGCCTGGGCTCACCGTCGAACTCGATCCACTCAAGCCGCGGGATCAACTCATCAAACAGCGCCTTCATCTCCATCTTGGCCAAATGCTGACCGATGCAGACATGCGCGCCATAGCCGAACGACAGCAAGCGGTTCGGGTTGCGGTCGACCTTGAAGCGGAAGGGTTCGTCGAAAACCTCCTCGTCGCGGTTGCCCGACGGATAGCACAGCATCAGCCAGTCCCCCGCGCGGATCTTCTGCCCTCGCATCTCGTAGTCCGCTGTCGCTGAACGCATGAAGTGGCGCACGGGCGTGGTCCAACGGATGCTCTCGTCGACGAAACCCGACATGAGCGAGGGATCCGCCTTGAGCTTGCGGAACTCGTCCGGATTGTCGATCAGCGCCCACATGCCACCGGCGGTCGACGAACTGGTCGTGTCGTGGCCGGCCGTCGCGACAATCACATAATAGCTCATGGCATTGAACGGATCGAGCGGCTGCCCGTCGACGGTGCCATTCGCAATGACGCTGGCAACGTCATCGCGCGGATTGGCACGCCGGTCCTCGGTGATCGCGTTGAAATACTGGAAGAAGTCCATCACCACCGACTGCAGCGAAGCAACGGCGTCATCGCTGAGCAGCGTCGCAAACCGGCTGGTCGCAGCACCATCACGCGACAGCTCCGGGTCCGCGGCACCAAACAGCTGCTGCGTCAGCTTCAGCATGCGCGGCTCGTCGCTCTCGGGGACGCCGAGAATGTCCATGATCACCCGCAGCGGATACCACACGGCCACGTCATTGACGAAGTCGCACGACCCGCCCTTCTCTGCCATGCGATCGACATAGATCTTCGCAAGCTCGCGCAGGCGCGGTTCCAGCTTGCGCAGGTTCTGCGGCAGGAACCACGATTGCGTGAGCATGCGGTATTTCATGTGCTCGGGCGGATCCATCTGCACGAGCGACTTCACGAGATGCGGCGTGCCGGTGATCTTCATCACCTGCTCCGTCACGGCCTTGGTCGTGAAGGTGGTCGGCTTCGCCCCGTTGAGGAACAGGGCGTTCTGCCGGCTGATGTCCAGGATGTCGGCGTGTTTCGTCACCATCCAGAACGGTTCGCACCCCTCGAGCTCGGCGATGGCCAGCGGGTATTTCGCCCGCATCTCGGTGAAGGTCCCATGGATCAGGTCCATGTTGGCATGGGCCAGGGGATCAACGACGTTGACGGCCAGGTCGACGGGAACGCGGGGTGCGGTCATGGTTCTAACGGCCCGTTGGCAGCTTGTTGTAGGGGATGTCCTTGTCGACGCGCACGTCGGCGGGAAGCCCCAGCACGCGCTCGGCAATGATGTTCTTGAGGATCTCGTCCGTGCCGCCCGCGATGCGAAGGCCCGGCGCCCACATGAAGGACTGCTGGAACGCGCCCATCATCGGCGAGTCCTCGCCCACCATCACCCCACCCATGTCCTCGAGGTCCATGGCAAAGGACGACAGCTCCTGCATCTTCGGCGCAACCACGATCTTGGCGATCGACGCCTCCGGCCCGGGCACGCGGCCCTGGCTGAGCGCCGTCAGCGTGCGATAGGTCGTGTATTTGAGGCCCTGACCGCGCACATACCAGTCGGCGATGCGCTCGCGCACGGAGGCATTGCGGATCGCAGGACCGTCCTCGAGTTCCACCTCGCGGGCCAGTGCGATCAGCTCGCGGATGTCAGGACCCGAACCACCCTGGCCGCCGCCGACGGCGAGGCGCTCGTGCATCAGCGTCGTGAGCGCGACCGACCAGCCATCGCCGACATTGCCGAGGCGCTGGGAATCCGGAATGCGCACATTCGTGAAATAGACCTCGTTGAAGTTCGCGCCACCCGACATCTGCTTGATCGGACGCACTTCCACGCCCGGCGACTTCATCGACAGGTAGAACATCGTCAGGCCCTTGTGCTTGGGCACATTGGGGTCCGTGCGGACGAGCAGGATGCCGTAGTCGGAATAGTGTGCACCCGAGGTCCACACCTTCTGGCCGTTGATGACCCAGTCATCGCCATCCTTTTCGGCGCGGGTGCGAAGGCCCGCGACGTCGGAACCAGCCGAGGGCTCGGAGAAGAGTTGGCACCAGATTTCCTCACCATAAAGCGCCGGCTTCACATAGCGCGCCGACACGTCCTTCGACGCGTAATGCGTGACGGTCGGGATGCACATGCCCAGGCCAATGTCGAAGAAGCCGGTCGGCACATCGAACTTGGCTTCTTCCTGGTTATAGACGACCTGCTGCATGGGCGTGCCGCCCAGGCCACCGGCTTCCTTCGGCCAGGTGATGCGGGCATAGCCCTTGGCCGCCTTCTTGGCCTGCCAGGCCTTGGCCGCCTTCAGCGCTTCGGCTTCCTCGCGCTGGTGGCGTGGGTTCTCGGACGAAAGTCCGGCAGCGCTCTTCGGCTTTGCATTGGCCTCGAGCCAGGTGCGCACTTCGGCGCGGAACTTTGCCTCTTCGGGCGTATCGTTGAAGTCCATGGATGATGTCTCCTGATTGCAGTGATGGAGTTACGCGACGTTCTTCTTCTCGAGATGGGCGACCAGCCGGTCCTTCCATACCCGGGCAGATCCGAGCGCGAGGTTCAGGGTCTTGGCGCGACGATACTAGAGGTGGCAGTCCAGCTCCCAGGTGAAGCCCATGCCGCCATGCGTCTGGATGTTTTCCTTTGCCGCGTGATGGAACGCGTCGATGGCGCTGACGCGCGCACCGGCCGCAGCCTCCGGCAGGTCGGCCGCATTCGTCGACAGCGCCCACGCTCCGAAATAGGCGTTGGAGCGCGCCAACTCGTTCATCACATACATGTCCGCCAGCTTGTGCTTGATCGCCTGGAACGAACCGATCTGCCGTCCGAACGCAAAGCGGTTCAACGCGTAATCCTTCGCCATGACGAGACAGGCATCCGCGCCGCCCACCTGCTCGAAGGCCATCAGCACGGCCGCACGATCAAGCACGCGCCTTGCAAGGTCCCAGCCATCGCCAGTCGCACCCAGTGCCTCGGCAGGCGCACCCTTGAACGTGATCTCGGCCTGGCTGCGAGAGGGATCGACCGTCTTGACGGCGCGGCGCGTGACGCCCGCGCCCTTCAGGTCGACGATCGCGAGTGACAGCCCGCGGTCGCCCGCGCCATCGGCCGTCTTTGCAACGACAATCGCGAAGTCTGCGCAGTCGCCATCCGGCACCGGGACCTTCACGCCATCGAGCTTGCCGCCCTTGAACGTCGTCGAAATCGTCTTCGGTAACGGCGGCTTCGCGCCCTCGGCAATCGCGAAAGTACCAATCCACTCGCCGGCCACCAGCTTCGGCAGGTACTTCTGCTTCTGCGCCTCACTGCCGGCCAGCAACAACGCTTCCGTCGCCAGGTAAACCGACGAAGAGAAAGGCACCGGCGCAACCACGCGCCCAAGCTCTTCGGCAATCACGCACAGCTCGAGATGTCCAAGCCCAAGCCCTCCAAACTCTTCTGGCACCGCGGTGCCCAGCCAGCCCATTTCGGCGATCTGCTTCCACAGCGCCTTGTCATAGGGCTCGTCACCCTCGAGGATCTTGCGCACGACTTTCGGCGTGCATTTTTCGGAGAGGAACTTGCGTGCCTGCTCCTTCAGCATTTTCTGGTCGTCGGAGAAATCGAAATTCATGGTCGCCCTCAAAGTTGAACCTTGATGCGGCGCCCGGATGTCAGCCCTCGGCGCCGCCGAGATTGCGCTTCAGCTGTTCGAGTCGCGCAATCAAATCCCTGACCTCATTCTGTCGCACACCTTGCAACAACTCCGCAAATGTTGCCTGCGCAGCCGCAGCAATCTGCTCGGCAAAACGTTCGATCTTTGCCGTAGCGGAAACCAGTTTCGCACGCCGATCGGTCGGATGGTTCCGACGGACGACCCAGGCGCCATCCTCGAGCCGGTCGATGATCTTGCCCAGCGGCGCCTTCTCCATTTCAAGAAGATCGGCGAGTTCGGTCTGTGAAATCCCGCCCCTTGCCCTCTCAAGGGTGAACAGGACACGAAGCTGCACCCGCGTAAGCCCCAGATCGCGCACCCGGGCCTCGAAATTCCTGCTTAACAGCCTGTGAATATCGACAAAGAGCCAACTGAGCCGCGACTCCGTCTCCATCAGCGCCCGCAGGTCGTCCATGGAGCGCGGGCGGCCCCCGGCTTTGGCTGCACGGGCCTTTCCACGTTGAGGGGGAGAAAGTGTCTCACGCAACGCCAGCGTTTCCTGCTTTCATAATTAGTATAAGCATATATAGTATCCATGTATACGATATTAAACGTCAACCGGAAATTTCCATGCGCCCTTCACGCATCCTGTCCCTTCTGGCTCTGGCTACCTTGACGCTTGGGCTCGCCACGTGCGGCAAGAAGCAGGACGCAGCGGAAACCACAAAGCCCACCAAGGTGGAAGCCCTGCAAGTCACTGTCAGCAAGGTGACCAAGGCAAACATCTCGCTTCCGATCCTCGCCACTGGCTCTCTGACCCCATCGCGCCAGACCGACATCGGTCCTTCTGTCGACGGCATCATCGAGCAGGTCTGGGTGAATGTCGGAAGCCGCGTGAAGAAGGGAGATCCACTTTTCCGCACCCGTGATGTCGACGTGCGTCTGCAGGTCAAGGAACTCGAAAGCCAGGTTGCGCTTGCAAGGGCCCAGCTGGCCAATGCCAGAAACGAACTGAACCGGCAGAACACGCTGAAAAGCGGGGGCTGGGTCAGCCAGTCGCGCATGGACACGACAAAGACCGGCGCCGATGTCGCCGCCGCGCAACTCGGTGTATGGGAAGCACGCCTTGCGCAGGCCCGCCAGCTTCTGACCGACACGACGGTTCGCGCGCCCTACGACGGCGTGATCTCGCGAAAGGATGTATACGAAGGCCGCTTCATGGCCACACGCTTTGGCGGCATGCCCGGGGGCGCTGCCGGCGTGGTGCAGATCATGGGCATCGATCCGCTTGCCGTCATCGTGAACACACCAAGTGTCAATTTCGGCCAGCTCAAGCTGGGCATGCCTGCCCGCATCTCGATCGACGGCGTGGACAAGACATTCGAAGGCAAGGTTGCCGTGATCAATTATGGCGTCGACTACAAGTCACGCGGCGTCGAAGTCCGCATTGCACTGCCAAATCCAGACTACAAGATCCTGCCGGGCCTTTACGTGAAAGTCGAACTGCAACCCGAGCCACGCCCCGCACTTGTCGTCGATCGCAGGGTTGTTCTGGGCACCGCAGCGGCGCGCTATGCCTTCGTCAACGACAAAGGCAAGGCCCGCAAGGTGAAGCTCTCGGTCCGCGAAGTCGATGGTGAACGAATGGAAATCCTGAACAACATTCCGGAAGGAACCGAGTTCCTGGGTGGTCCGAACATCCAGCAGCTGGCCGATGGTGTCGCCATCGACACCGGCAAGTCATCGGTTGCCGACACCAAGCCTGCCCAGGCTCAATTGTAAGGCTCCGGACGACATCACATGTGGATTTCCGACCTTTCCATTCGCCGCCCCGTCCTCGCGGTCATGCTCATTGGCGCGCTGGTGGCGATGGGGTGGGTTTCGCTCGGACGCATCGGCGTCGACCTGTTTCCGCGCGTCGAATTTCCCTATGTGACAATCCAGACCGTCCTTGAAGGCGCAAGCCCGGACGCGGTCGAGACCGACATCACCGACACGCTTGAGGCCCAGATCAACACGATCGGTGGAATCCAGTCGCTGACATCACAAAGCTTCGAAGGCGCCTCGGTCATCATGATCGAGTTCGGCCTGGGCGAGAACGGCGATGTCAAAGCCCAGGACGTGCGCGACAAGGTCAACCTTGCACTGCGGGACCTGCCTCAGGATGCCGACGCCCCAGTGATCCAGAAGATCGACCCGGACGCAGAACCGATCCTCTCGGTCATGCTTTCGGGCGACATGGCAACGCGCGACCTGACGGAGTTTGCCGACAAGATCGTCAAGGAGCGCCTGCAGCGCGTGCCGGGCGTAGGCCAGGTCGTGATCCTGGGTGGTCGCAAGCGCCAGGTGCGCGTCTGGCTCGACGCCGACAAGCTGCGCGCCTACGGCATCACGGCTGACGATGTTGTTGCTGCCATCCGGCGCGAGAACACCGACTTCCCCGGTGGCAACCTGGCCTTGCCCGGCGATCGCGCAGAGTTCAGCGTCAAAACCAAGGGCGAGGTCAAGTCGGTCGAGGACTTCAAGAAAATTGCCGTTGCTTTCCGCCCCCTGCAGCTGCCGACCATGCTTGGCGATGTGGCGCGGATCGAGGACGGTGCCGAGGATGAACGCACATTTGCGACGCTGAACGGCAAGCCGGGCATCTCCCTCGAAGTGCGGCGTCAGTCCGGCCAGAACACGGTGGAAGTCGCGAAAGCCATCAAGCAGGAGCTGGACGCCTTGCGCCAGCAACTGCCCCCTGGCGTCGATATGCTCGTCGCACGCGACACCTCGCTGTTCATCGAGGATTCAATCAAGGATGTCGGCTTCGACATCGTGCTCGGCATCTTCCTGGTTGTCGTCATCACGATGGCGTTCCTGCTGGATTTCCGTGCCACCATCATCGTGGCTGTCGCCATGCCGACCTCGCTCATCGCGACCTTCTTCGCCTTCTACCTGGCGGATTTCACCCTGAACAACCTGACCCTGATGGCGTTCGCCGTGGCGGTCGGACTTCTCGTCGATGACGCCATCGTGGTCCTCGAAAGCGTGCACCGGAAACTCGAGGAGGGCATGTCGGCCTTCGAGGCCGCCTCCAAGGGCACTGCGGAGGTCGGCGTTGCGGTCATGGCCGGCACCTGGGCCGTCGTCGCCGTCTTCATTCCGATCGCTTTCATGGACGGCATCATCGGGCGGTTCTTCTACCACTACGGCCTTGCCATCGTCTTTTCCGTGCTCGTGTCGCTGCTGGTTTCGCTGACCCTGACGCCGGCCCTGTGCTCGAGGTTCCTGACCAAGTTGCACCTGGGGCCAGTGGCGCAGCGGGTCGAACATTTCCACCGCGCGATGGAAGAGGCCTACCGCCAGGCGCTCAAATGGTCGTTGTCACACCGGCTGATCGTGCTGGCAGCCGGCGCGGCCTTCATTTTCGTCGGCATGGTGATTGCCCGCGGCATTCCGTTTGACTTTCAGTCAAAGGCCGACCGTTCGGAGTTCCTTGCCCAGGTTGACTTACCCTTCGGCACCGGCATCGCCGAGGCGCGCGCCGTCAGCCAGCGCATCAGCACAACCCTTCTGGCCGTACCCGACGTCAAGACCGTGTTCGTCACTGTTGGCGGGGGAACGCAGGCACGCATCAATCGCATCAGCATCTATGCTGGTCTGACACCCAAGAAACAGCGCAAGCGCGACCAGTTCGTGATCATGCAGGACGCGCGCGAGGCGCTGGCAAGGGCAATCCCGGAAGCCAAACACATCGAGGCAACCGAAGTGCCATGGATCGGCGGCAACTCCAGCTTCAATGTCGCCATCACCTACTCGCTTCAAGGTCCCTCACTCGAAGTGTTGCGCGAGAAGGCGGACCAGATCGTCGCCGCCATGCGCACCGACAAGGCCACCTTCACCGACGTGCGCTCGTCCTATGAACCCGGCAAGCCAGAGGTCCAGATCAATATCGACCGCGACCGCGCCGCAGACCTGGGCGCCGCGATCCGCCCGCTTGCCACGACGGTTCGCACGCTGGTGGGCGGCGTCGATGCCGGCACATACGAGGAATTCGGCAACCGTTACGACGTGCGCGTCCGTCTTGAGGAAAACCAGCGCGACGACCCGGCCAAGCTGGCTCAGATCCAGGTCCGCACGAATAGTGGTGGGCTCGTGGACCTCGCCAGCATGGCTTCGTTCCAGATCGAGGAGAGCCCGGCCCAGGTCGACCGCCGCAATCGCGCCCGCACGATTACCGTCATGGCGAACACACCCCCAGGCATAGCGCTGGGCACAGCAACCGACACCATGCAGAACCTGGTGTCGAAGATCGGGCTGCCTCCGGGCTACAAGGGCACATTCATCGGCCAGGCCGAGCGCATGAAGGAAGCCGCCGACGCCATCGCCTTCGCATTCGTGCTGGCCATCGTCGCGCTTTACATGATCCTCGCCAGCCAGTTCAACAGCTTCTCCCAGCCGACCATCATCATGCTGACGGCACCTTTGTCATTCGTCGGCGCCTTTGCGGCGCTGTCGATATCAGGCATGACGCTCACGATGTTTGCCCAGATCGGCATGCTCGCGCTGATGGGCCTTGTGATGAAGAACGGCATCCTGCTGGTTGACTATGCGAACATCGCCCGCGAGCAACGCGGTCTTTCGCCCTACGATGCGATCTTCGAGGCAGGCCCACGCCGCATGCGCCCCGTCCTGATGACGCAGCTGGCAACGGTCTTCGGCATGATCCCTGTCGCCATCTCGACAAGCCAGGGCGCTGAGTTCCGCAATGGCATGGGTGTGTTGATCATCGGCGGCATCCTGTCGTCGACGCTGCTGACGCTGTTCATCGTTCCGGTGGCCTATACGCTGATGGCCGATGCATTCGCATGGTTCAGACGTGTCACGGGAAGGCGTCCCGAACTGGCACACCCGGGGGACGCGGCCAAGCAGGGCACACCGCTCGCGGACTGATCCTTCAGCGACCCTTAACGCCTCCCATGCAATCCTCCCGGACAGCAAGATATCGCGCAATCCGGGAGTACACATGGCGAAGGCCCAATTTCACAGGAACCAACGCGTCTTCGTGAAGTCGGTCGGCACATGGTCGGTCGTCGAGAAGATCGTTCCACACTGGACCAAGGGCATCAACGAGCCACTGCGCATCTTCTATGAAGTGGGTCTCGGACGCGAATTTGCAGCCGAAGAACTGCAGGCCGACGAGAGCGAACGCGCCTCGGTCGCAAGCATGGCCGAACAATGGCGTATCATCCGCACACGGAACAAATCGAAGTCGGTTGACGAGTGCATGGGGCACCCCTACCCCGGAACGCATCCGACCGTCGTCACCGGCGACAGCGATTGGGGTGGATGGCGGGTTCCCAGCGCCGAGTACGAACTTCACCCTTTCCGGGTCGAGTTCCAGGCCCGCATGATCATGAACGCCCCGAAGATGGCGATGCTGCTGCGCTCGCTGGTCAACCAGGCGAAGATCGAGGCAGGCAACGTGCCGGACGAAGTTGCAGCCCTGGCCCAGGAAGCCGCCGCCATCCTGCGCCACATCGACCAGGATGTGAACCAGTAGGACAGCGCCCCTTCCGCTGTCCGGCCCAAATGCAGTAAACCCGGGGGCAGCAAGCGAGGCTGCCCGATGAAGACCGACCAACCCGTCCCCGTCCTGCGCAAGGACTATCGCCCTGCGCCCTACAGGATCACACGCACCGAACTCGAGTTCCACCTCGAAGAAACCGCGACCCGGGTCCACGCGACCATCCACATCGAACGCCAGGGCAGCGAAGGTGGCCCGCTGGTTCTCGACGGCGAACACCTGAAACTTCTGTCCATCAAGCTGGACGGTCGCCCGCTCGACCCGGGGGCCTACACCCTCTCATCTCAGAACCTGACCCTGCACACCCCGCCAGCCACGCGCTTTCGTCTGGACACGTCGGTCGAGATCAACCCCGCCGCCAACACGGCACTGTCGGGCCTTTACATGTCGGACGGCATGTTTTGCACGCAATGCGAGGCCGAAGGCTTCAGGCGCATCACCTACACCCTCGACAGGCCGGACAACATGTCGGTCTACAGCGTGCGCATGATTGCAGACCGGGCGCGCTATCCCGTCCTGCTGTCGAACGGCAACCCGGACGGCTATGCGACATTGCCCGGCGGACGTCACATGGCCCAATGGGATGACCCCTTCCCCAAGCCATCCTACCTGTTTGCAGTGGTAGCCGGCGATCTCGCCCAGAAGGAAGATCACTTCGTCACCCGCTCGGGACGCCGGGTTAAGCTTGGGATCTACGTCACCCACGGCAACGAGGACAAGGTCGATTTCGCAATGGAGGCGCTGAAGCGCGCCATGTCCTGGGACGAGCAGGCCTTCGGTCGCGAGTACGATCTCGACGTGTTCAACATCGTCGCCGTCAGCGCCTTCAATTTCGGCGCGATGGAGAACAAGGGGCTCAACATCTTCAACGACAAGCTTGTGCTCGCACGTCCCGACACCGCCACCGATACGGACTACGACCTCATCGAAGCCGTGATAGGCCACGAGTATTTTCACAATTGGTCCGGCAACCGCGTCACCTGCCGCGACTGGTTCCAGCTGTCGCTGAAGGAGGGCTTCACGGTCTTCCGCGACCAGGCCTTCTCGGCCGACATGCGCTCGGCCGCCGTCGAGCGCATTGGCGACGTGCGCATGTTGCGGCTGCGCCAATTTCAGGAAGACGCAGGCCCGCTGGCCCACCCGATCCGCCCCGACCAGTACATGACGATCGACAATTTCTATACGGCCACAGTCTACGACAAGGGCGCCGAGATTGTCCGCATGCTGAAGACGCTGCTGGGCCCCGAGGGCTTCCGCAAGGGCTCGGACCTCTATTTCGACCGTCACGACGGAACGGCGGCCACCTGCGATGACTTCGTCAAGGCCATGGAGGACGCCACAGGCGCGGACCTGACCCAATTCCGCCTCTGGTACGCCCAGGCTGGAACACCCGTGATCGAAGGCAGCGGCACCTATGACGCGGCTGCGGGCACCTATGCCCTTACATTGAAGCAGTCTGTACCTGACACGCCAGGACAGACTGGAAAGCAGCCCATGCATATCCCCGTCACCGTAGGCCTGATCGGCCGCAAGTCAGGCGCTGATCTCGCGACCATGGTCGATGGTCGCAAGGCTACATCCCACGTCCTGTCCCTGACCGGCGCCGAGCAGGTATTCCGGTTCTCCGGCGTGAACGAGGACCCAATTCCCTCGATCGGCCGCGGCTTCTCCGCGCCGGCCCGCTTCGAGATGCATATCTCACCCGATGACCGCGCCTTTCTGATGGCTCGCGACTCCGACCCCTTCAACAGATGGGAAGCGGGACAAAAACTTGCGACGGAAGTCCTGCTGCGAATGACCGCCGACGCGCGGGCGGGCCGCGCGCCCGCCGCAGATCCACGCTTCATCAAGGCCTTCGGCGATCTGCTGGCAGACATGCGCCGCGATCCCGCATTCACGGCCATGGCCGCAGTCCTGCCAACCGAAATGGAACTGGCCCAAGTGCTCGATGACGCTGACCCCGATGCCATTCATCTGGCGCGCGAAACCCTGCGCCAGGAACTCGCGACAACCTACCAGGGCAAGCTGCACGAGATCTACACCAGCTTGAAGTCGAACGAACCCTTCGCCCCGGATGCCGTGTCCGCAGGACGACGCGCATTGCGCAACACCTGCCTGCGTTATCTGACGGCCGAGGACACAGACGCCACCCGCACCCTCGCCGCCCAGCACTTCAGGTCTGCCGACAACATGACGGATGCCGTGGCAGGTCTTCTCTGCCTTGCCGACATGAGCGGACCCGAAGGGACTGAGGCCCTCGAGGCCTTCTACACGCGCTGGCAAGCCAATCCGCTGGTGATCGACAAGTGGATGACGATCCAGGCGCAGTCCTCGAACCCCGCCACCCTGCAGCGCATCAAGGAGCTGACGGGCCACCCGGCCTTCAACATTGCAAACCCGAACCGCGTACGCGCCCTCGTCGGCGCCTTCGTGATGGGCAACCAGTTGCGCTTCCATGCGCCCGACGGCTCGGGTTACGCCTTCCTGGCCGACATGGTTCTGAAACTCGACAACGTCAACCCGCAGGTCGCCGCCCGTTTATGTGGCGCATTCGAAACCTGGCGCCGTTTTGACAAGCCCCGGCAAGCCCTGATCCGCACCCAACTCACGCGAGTGGCCGCAGCCCCGGGCCTTTCCCGCAATGTCAGTGAAATCGTCGCCCGAACGCTCGAGTGATTCGCACAAGGGCAACACATCCGCCACGCAGGGACTGCAAAAGTCCCTGCGAGGGGTGACAAGCCCGAGGTGACCGACATAATCCGGGTGGGGTTCCGATTCGCATCTGGGTTGAAAAACAATGGCAAGCGCCACGCAGGCAGCCTCTTCCATCTCGAGACCAGGCAAGTTGGGGACACGCCTCCAGCTTGGATCGCGCAACGGCACTGCGACGTGGATCATCCTGGGAACAGTTGCAACCATCCTTTCGATAGCGGCGGCCACCGCCATCCAGATGCGCCGCGAACACCTGCTGATGGCAGAGCAGGTAGAGCGCGAGATCCGCGAATTCCGCGACTTTGTCTCTCTGTCTGGTCGCTTGGTCGGGCTTTCGCTCGACAGAACACGCCAAATTGTCTCAGCCACAGTTCGCGCGGCGCCTGGCACCGCAGCCCTCGTAAGCGATCCCATGCTGGCCAACGTGATCGCCACCAATACGAACGGCGATGTATACTGGGACAAGACCGGCATGCCGGCCCAGCCATGGAGCCTTGGCAGCACCCCAATGCTCCAGCGCTTCCTGGCCCAACCCGAAGCACCCTTCGTGGTCGGAACGATTGACCTGCCGGATACAACACAGGCGACGCTCGCATTGGCGATGAAAGCCGCAGGAAACGCGGATCAAATCAACATCGCCGTGCTGAAAGCCGACGCCCTCGCCTCAAGTCTCGAAAAAATCAGAGGGCAGCGCACCGAGGGCCTCTTCATCGTCGACGGCACCTCGCGCACGGTTGCCCAGACCGGGAAAAACAGCGCACCAGCCGTGCTCTTGGGCGAGGTTCTGAGCACCCTGCCACCGGGAATTTCCAGCACGCCCCTCAGCCGCGAGCTCGAGCACCAGGGCCAATCCTTCATGGCATCCGCCGTCCAGATACCGGGATACGATCTGCGGATTGTGTCCATTGCGCGCGCGGGAACCATAGCAAGCTCGTGGATCGACTATCTTCCCCTGTGGTCCGTCATGATCCTTGGCCCCTCGCTTCTGGGCGCAGCCCTCGCCTGGGCGCTGCTCAACCAGATGGAGCAGACCTCACGCTCCAACACGGCACTGCGCCGCACCGAGGAACGCTTCGAACTTGCCGTCAGCGGCGCGCGCTGTGGCATCTGGGATTGGGATATCGCGAACGGACGGATGTACTGGTCGGGCGCAATGAACGCGCTTCTGGGCCTTGGCTCGCAGCCACGAGTAATCCAGGTTGATGAACTCGAAAACCGCCTTCATCCTGAAGATCGCAACACCATCCACAACATCGAAAGCACGATCAGAGGCGGCGCCGGCACCTACGACGAATCCTTCCGCCTGCGGCATGAAGACGGGCGCTACGTTTGGATCCGCGCAAAGGGCCAAGCCTACCGCACCCTTCGCAACGAAACCCCACGCCTGTCGGGCATAGCACTGGACATCTCGGATCAGAAGAATGCCGTCGAACGCCTGAATGTCACCGAGCGCGTGCTGAAAGCCGCCTTTGACAACGCCGCCGAGGCTTTCGCCCTATGGGACCGTCAAGGTCGGCTGATCCTCTGCAACCACCGCTTCATGGAGTTCTATGGCCTCGAGGAAGCCAAACTGGGCGACACGCGCGAAAGCCTGATCGGCCGCACAACCTCACCAGACACCGCCAGCATCGGCGCGATGCTTGAGCTGCATGATCACGGCGGCTCAACCGGCACGGTAGAACTGCAGCAGGCAAATGAACGCTGGCTCCTGGTCAGCGAGCGGCAGGCGACGGAAGACGCACGCATCATGGTGGCCACAGACATCACCGCGCTGAAACAGCACGAGGATGCCCTGCAGGTTTCCCATCGACAGTTGCAGGACCAGGCCCTGAAGCTGGCCGAGATCGCCACCAGGCTCGAGCACGAAAAATCGCGCGCCGAGGAGGGCAGCCGCTCGAAGACCGAATTCCTAGCCAACATGAGCCACGAGTTGCGCACACCGCTCAACGCGATCATGGGCTTCTCGGACGCCATGCGCAATGAAGTGCTGGGGCCGCTCCCACCCCGCTACGTCAGCTATGCATCGGATATTCATCACAGCGGGGAAACCCTGCTGCGCCTCATCGATGAAGTGCTCAACATGGCCCGCATCGAATCGGGCAAGCACGAACTGCAACTGACGCCAACCGACCTGACCTCACTCGTGACGGAATGCGTCGGCGCAATCGAGGACCAAGCGACCGCTGCCGGCATAACGCTTCGTCTCAAGCTCAGGAACCTGCCTCCTGTGCTGGTAGACAAGGGAGCAATCTGCGAGGTGATGTCCAATCTCCTGTCAAACGCGCTGAAGTACAACTCGTCTGACGGATTTGTGACAATTGAGACCCGCCAACTGGGCGACAAGGCATCCGTCTGGATCCATGACACGGGCGTTGGTATTTCGCAGGCGAACTTGGCGCGCGTGGTCAAGCCATTCGAACGGCTGGAGAAATCCACCAATTCCAACAAGAGAGGCGGAACGGGCCTTGGCCTTGCGGTTGCCAACGCTCTTGTTGCGATGCATGGCGGAAAGCTGGATATAGAAAGCGAGCCGGGTATCGGCACAAGTGTCTACTTCACGCTGCCGCAAGCCGCACAAGCCTGAGTTCGCGCCTTACGCGTACAGCATGCAGCATCGTGCAACGTCACGACGTGCTCCGGCCATTTACGCCCCTCAAGGCAAAGCATTATGCCCTGCAAACAGGCTGACGAGGCGCTCATCTGACGCCAAAGGAGGCACCTGTTGCACCGCAAAAAGCATTGCAGGATTCCCGGAGTCGCAAGCAAACGGGGGTGCGGCAGAAAGCCCGAGACTGCGACCTTCGCTACGCTTGTTCACCTTTTGGGAACTGTCTAATCTCCCATCAAGTCGCGCTAGGACGTGCGCACGATCCCGTTTGTCTCGCAGCCAAGCCTGCATTCACCGACAAGCGGGGCGGTCACGTTGACCGGCGCGCGACGAGGGGACAAATGGCCACCATGACGGCCATAAATGGAGAGAAGTATGAATAGGACTGGTTTGTTTCTCTTTATCGCGGTCGTCATCCTGGCGGTCGCTGCTTATTTCTACATGAACCAGAAGCCGGCAGGCGAAGCGACCGACGCGACGGCGGTGGAAGCTCCGGCTGAGGGCGAAGCTGCTCCGGCTGAGGGCGAAGCTGCTCCGGTTGAAGGCGAAGCCGCCCCGGCCGAAGAGGCTCCGGTTGAAGGCGAAGCCGCTCCGGCAGAAGAAGTTCCGGCAGAAGAAGCTCCGGCCGAAGCTCCGGCCGAAGAAGCTCCGGCTCAGTAAGCCGGTTGAACAGTCACTCTTAAAGTGTCTGGACATGCGGTCCGCGCAATGCGGGCCGCATGTTTTTTTTGTGCGAACCTGAGCTCTGCTTTGCAAGGAGAAGCCAAATGAATCGTTCAATACTCGCCCTGCTCGCAATCGTGATTGTTGGCGGCGGTCTCTACTGGTACACGCAGATGCGCCCCGGTGCGACGCCTGCAACCGAAGGTGCGACTGCAACCGGCTCGACGAGCGACAGCGAGCCTCTTTTGTTTACATGGGAAAACTGGGCCGACCCGCCGTTCCTCGCCGAGTACAAGGAAAAGTATGGCGTTGAACCCCGCACGGCCATCTGGGCGGACGAGGACGAAGCCTTTGCCAAGATGCGCGCCGGCTACAAGCCCGACGTGATGGCGCCTTGCTCGTATGAATTCGGCCGCTGGCAGGAAGCCGGCCTCATCCAGCCCATCGACGTGACCAAGCTGAAATACTGGAAAGACATCCCGGATGCCCTGAAGAAGATCCCGGGCATGATGAAGTCCGAAACAGAAGCCTGGTTCATCCCGCAATATTGGGCGAACACATCCATCACCTACCGCACGGACCTGGCGCCCGAATATGTAGGCAACGAAAGCTGGAAGATCCTGTTCGACCCCAAGTACAAGGGCAAGATCGCCGGCCTTGACGGCGTCGACGACACGGTCACGCTGATCGCCAAGACGTGGGGCGTCGACCCCTACAACATGAGCGAGCAGGACTGGGAAACGGTGAAAGGCAAGCTGCGTGAATTCGTGGCCAATGCCCGCTTCATCTCGTCAGACGAAACGTCGCTTTCGCAGGGCCTGGCGTCTGGTGAAGTCGTAGCAGCCATCACGTGGAACCAGACGCATGCGTCTCTGAAGCGCGAAGGCAAGCCGGTTGCGTTCATGAACCCGCCCGGCGGCATGTTCACCTATGTCTGCGGCCTGGTTGTTCACGCCGAAGCCAAGGACCTCGAGAAAGCTTATGCGATCATCGATAGCGGTCTGTCGGCGCAGGCCATGAAGTACCAGCTTGACGACCTCAATAACGGCCCGGCGAACACCACGATCTTTGCCGACTATACGGACGAGCAACTGAAGGAAATCAACTTCACGCGCGACGTCGAAGGCTTCCTCAACGCGGGCACATTCCAGGTGCGCCTGAAGAACAAGGAAGAAATCGTGAAGTTCTGGTCCGAGATCCGCACAGGCGGCTAGCCTGTTAGATCTTCTAAACATGGGCTCTCGGGGGCGATCCCCCGGGAGCCCTTTTCATTTGGCGATCACAAGGCCTTGCAGAGCGAGCAGGGGGATGACATTGAACCTCGGATACCCCATATGCCTTCGCCTTGAACCAGAGGGTTGGTCAGATGAGCACCGACAGACGCTTGACAGATGACATCATGGGCCAGGTCATTCACCTTGCGCATCATGCCGGCGCGCGCAACTGGATCCCGTCCACGAGCGGAAACTTTTCCGTGCGGATCGACTCGCAAACCTGTGCGGTTACCGCGTCCGGCAGCGACAAGACACGTCTGACGCCCGAAGGAATCATCGCTGCCTCAATCAGCGGCGAGCGACACCCTCGCGAGTCCGCTGAAGCCCCCTTGCACTATATGGTATATCGGGCAGTGCCGGACGCAGGCGCGATCTCGCACGTCCATGCCTTGCCGGCAGTGCTTGCCTCCCTCGTACTCAACCATAACGGACGGGTGCGCCTCGAGGGCCTCGAGATGCTCAAGGCTTTCAGTGGGTTCAACACGCACGAGACGCATCTGGACGTCCCGGTCTATGAAAACGACCAGGACATGGACGCACTCGCCCAGCGGGTGGAACGGGACCTTGATGCCGGAAAACCATGCTGGGGCTTTCTCCTGGCAGGCCACGGTCTCTATGCCTGGGGGCGCACAACGTCGGAGACACTTCGCCATCTCGACGCTTTCGATTACCTTTTCTCGCTGAGCCTGAAACTGAAAGGAATACCGGCATGACGACAATTACGGTGTTTGACCTGTCCAGGGGATTCGCACCCGTCTCGCAACTGACGGACCTACGCGACATCACGAAGGCCCTGGTCCCCTTCGATGTCCGGTTTGAACGCTGGCAAGCCACACGCGATTTGGCGCCTGGGGCGGGTCAGGACGAAGTCCTCGAGGCCTATGCGGCAGATGTCGAACGTCTGAAGAAGACCGGCGGCTACCAGTCAGCCGATGTGGTGCGCATGCGCCCGGACCATCCCGACCGTGAGGCGATGCGCCAGAAGTTTCTGTCCGAGCACACCCACGCGGATGACGAGGTGCGCTTCTTCGTGGAAGGTGCTGGTGCCTTCTACCTTCGCAGCAAGGAGCAGGTCCTGCAGGTCGTCTGCACGGCAGGCGATCTCCTGTCGGTTCCCAAGCACACGCGCCACTGGTTCGATATGGGCCCCAAGCCCCTGTTCGCCGCCATTCGACTGTTCACCACACCCGAGGGCTGGGTCGCGGAATTCACCGGCGACAAGATCGCGGACAACATTCCGAAATACGCAGCGTGATCCGCGCCGTCATCTTCGACATCGAGGGCACGATTGGCGACATCGCCTTCGTGCGCTCGGTGCTGTTCCCGTTCGCACGCGAGCGGCTCACGGCGTTTCTGACAACTCACTGGGCTGACGACCGGGTCACCGCACTTCTCGAGCAGGCGCGAGACATTGCAGCCCGTCCTTTGGCAACAGCAAGCGAGGCAGTGGAGCAATTCACGGCCTGGACCGACGAGGACCGCAAGATCACCCCCCTCAAGACACTTCAGGGGCTGATATGGCGCAGCGGCTACGAGAGCGGCGTCCTCAAGGCGCACCTCTACCAGGATGCCATCGATGCCATGCGCCGGTTCAAGGCCGAAGGCTTGCAGCTTTACATCTACTCGTCTGGGTCGATCGAGGCGCAGAAGCTCTATATGGCGCATTCGATAGCTGGCGATCTCCGACCGCTGCTCAGCGATTACTTCGACACGACCACCGGTGCCAAGGCAGACCCATCGTCCTATTCCGCCATTGCCGAAAGGATTGGCGAACCTCCGCGCAACATCATCTTCTTTTCGGATGCAGTACCTGAGGTCGAGGCTGCTCACGCCGCCGGCATGTCTGCTGCCCTGCTCTGCCGCGACGGCCAACCACCGTCAGTCAGCCTTCCACCCGGCGTGAATGCCATCACATCCTTCGGCCATCTCAAAAGCCTATGAGAAACAGGAGCGGACAACTTGCAACTCCAACGCGCCCTGCGTGCCCGGATACCCCAGCGCAGTACCAGGGGCAGAAAATTCGTCCCTGATCCAGGCTAGCGCCAAGTGTCGCCCAGTCGCCAAGGGCGAGGCCACCGACGTTACCCAGCCAGCACTGCCACCTTTCGCGATGACGTCTCCCTGCGTGATAGGGCGCGGTCCCCTGATCTGCACGAGCCTGCTTCCACACCCATGTGATCGCAGCATCAGGGCGTCACGCCCATTGAACCGGCGCATCAGGTTGGGATCGACACCCAGATCACGCGGCATTCGCAAGTCTGAACTGCGCCGGGCAAATGATGCAGGGGTCCAATCGGAAAACGGCTCGGCAATCGCTGCAACAACGCGGGCTTGATCGAGAGCCTTGGCACCCACAGGCGTCAGCCCGAAACCAGCCCCCACACGCATGAGCCTGTCCCAGGCATTACAGAGCCCCGCCGCATCCATCCATAACTCGAAACCATCACCACTGCGCTGCAAAAGAACCTGGGCCTGCCTCCAGACGGGCGCGCCAGACGAAGGCTCGTGACGTCCGCGCTCGGCCATTGCCGGACCGACAAATCCGGCGAGCCGCAAAATCTCCTCGGCAAACGGCCCGCGCAGTCCTATTCCCCCACGTAGAGCGGTCCAGTCAGCCACCTTGACATCAAACCCACTCGAACCATCAACAAACCAGGCGAAGTCAGGAACAAGACTGGTCAACTCGAAGCTGGTCTCGGCAAGGCGGGCGAGTGAACCCTCTCCTCGCAGAAAGCCAGTGTCATCGCACCAAAGCACACGGGCTGCCTGCCCGACGCCAATGGCCGACGCATCATGCGCGATGGCGAAGCCAAGGAAATCCCCTGCATCAGGACCATCGAAACGCCAGCAATAACGCGCTGAAATATCCGTGATGGCCGCTCGCACTGCCAGCGCCGCACTTTCCTCTGCTTCGCTCGCATAGACTGCCGGCACGGCAAAGCCGCAGGCGCGCACCCACATGTCGCGCGTGCAAAGCGGTGCCGTCCGCGCATGCAAAGGTGTCTTCGGAATAACCATTGCAGCGCCGTCACTCATGAGGACACCTGCATCGCACGCAGCACCTCTGCGGCGGCAAGGCGCCCATTCGTCCCCGTCACGCCACCGCAAGGATGTGTTGCTGCACCGCAAAGGTACAGACCCGGGACAACAGGTCCGGCACCCATCGTATTGAGGACGGGACGCAGCAAGCCAAGTTGGTCCATCGATACGTCACCGCCATGCCAATGTGCGCCCGCCCCGCCGCCAAGGATGGCAAGATCACGCGGCAGATAGACATCGACCCCGACGACAAGCTCTGGCAGATCCGGTGCAAACTGGCGCAGGCGAGAAACCACGGCAGCCACGAGCCCGGTCCGCGCCGCCTCGGGATCGTCGGCCCCGAATTGCGAGGGCACGTACATCGCATTGCAAGACAGGACATGGCCACCCTGACGCACAAGGCTTGCATCGTGTACCGAGGGCAAGGTCACCTCGAGCGCAAGATCAGCAGAGATCTGACCCTGTTCGAACGCCACATGCGCCCGCATGAGTTCATCAAGCGACAGGCACACCAACAAACGCTCTTTCAAATGGCGCTTGTCCAGACCCTTGAATGTCGGCAATCCCCCCAGTGCGAGATTCACCTTGGCGACTGCGGCATCCATCCGATAGCCACGCAAACGTCGCTTGAAGCCAAGCGGCAGATCCCGCTCGACCCCCATATTGAGGTAAGTCTGAACAGGCGAAAGGCTGGAAACCACATGCGGCGCATAGACGGCCTCGCCGCTCTCCAGATGCACGCCCGCGATGCGGCCTTGGTCGAACAGGAATTGCTGGGCGCACGAACTTGATCTGATGCGAACGCCAGCAGCATCAGCTGCCTTCTGCAGCGCCGCGATCAATGCACCTGCCCCCCCGACCGGATGTGAAGCGCCGTTTGCATTCTGAGGTTCCAGCGCCCGCCGCAAGACTGGCAGCATGGCAGATCCTGCCGCCGTGGGGGCAAAGGCATTGCCCAGAACGGCATCGAATGCCAACGCCCCCTTGAGCAGCGAACAGGAAAAACTCTGTTCGAGCAGTTCGGCAATCGACAAATCCAGCAGGGCCGCTGCTTTCTCATCCAGCACACCCGACCGAGCACGCCCGCCAACAAGAAGCGACATTGGCCCGAGGTCCGCTACACCCGACGGCGAAGCCGGCTGCTGTGTCCAAGACTGCAGTTGCTGAGCAAGCTTGCGCATGCGTGTACCATAAGCTGGCCAAGCCTTCGCATCGGCCGCATCATGCGGAGCAATGGATTGCGCTGTATGCCTTAGATCCTCGCCCAACAAAATGTGCCGACCGTCAGGCGACAGCGCCACGGCGCCCGTTTGGCGAGCCGAGAACTGCAGCCCCAGCTTCGCAAGACGCAAGTGCTTCATGACCTCGGCATCAAGTGGTCCCACAAGATGCGCGATTGTCGAAACGCGGTAGCCTGGCACAATCTCGTCGGTACGACACATTCCTCCCAGCCGATCCTGCGCTTCGAGCAGGACCACGCGCCTGCGCGCCTGCGCCAGCAGAACGGCGCACACAAGCCCGTTGATCCCCCCACCGATCACGATGACGTCAAAGTCCTGGCCGGGCGCCGCCTCACGCATCGAAAGCCATCCGCATTCGAGACGGTGAACCTACAGCCTGGGCAATGGCCATGCCTGCATGACCCATTCCTGCCGAAAGGCTCGAACCCGCAAGCCAAAGTCCGCGCGCAGGTCGGGACACACCTTCGCTCCTGATATCGGGAAGCAGCTCGATGGAAGGTCCAGCATTCGAAAGGGCAAGGCCGGGCCGTTCATGATCGAGGAAGCCGCGCGGCTCGACGGGATGCACGAGCGTGGCATCCCCAAGGGACAACTCGAACCCAGGCGCCCAGGCATCGATCGTCTTCGTAACCGACAGCATCAGCTGCTCGCGTCGCGGACCACTCCATGGACCTTCTTCTGTTTCACGCGGTATGTAGCCGATGTCGGCGACCACCTCCCATGCAAGGCGCCCTTCATCATGAGACGTGGGACTTATCCGCAGGCAGAGACAGAAATCCTGGAGCAAGCCTCTCCTGACGAACGCACCATGAGAGCGCACGAGCCGATCTACGGATGGGTTCAACAACACACTGGCCCCTGACGTCAGGACGGGAGTGCTTGTGCCACGGATGGATGGCGGCATGGACACCGTGTAGACGATCCGGCCAGGCAGAATGGGCGATCCAACCCATGGAGAGTCATGGGGACCATTTTGCAGGAGCTCCTGCGCGCATGTATCAAGCGGCGACATGATCACATGCGGCGCCTTCATGATCGTGCCGTCGGACAGGACAATGCCCTGGACTGCATCCCGCTCATACAAAACCTCACGCACCCGCCCCTCGCGCATCAGCCCGGAGAAATCTGCCGACGCCAGCGCCCGGTTCAGCGCTTGAGAGAGCGCCCGCTCGCCACCTGCAACCGGCCGCTTCCCAACGGATGACCCCAAAAGAGACAACACGGCGTTCCGGGCCAGGAGGCGCGCAGATCCAGGCAAGGTCGGGCTGACAGCAACCCCCTCGAGCGCAAACTGGCAGAGCATGCCTTTGAGCATGGGGGTCTCAAACGTCTCGTCAAGGACGCGGGCAATCGACGCACCGCGCATGAAGACTGTTTCGGCCAAAAGTGGATGCCGTCCCTTGTCTGCCAGATGCAGGTTTGGAACCAGAGCCGAGGCCACATCCACACCTAACCCTGCCAGACGCATCACGCGATGCACGAAGGCAGGCCAGGCCGCCGCATCGCGCGATGACAGCGCCAGAATGCCGGCCACAGTGGCATCCTGCTCTGGCCACAATACGAGGGTTCGATCCTGCGAGACACCAATCAGTGGCGCGGCCGCGCCAAAACGCAGTCCATGCGCAACGAGGTCAAGGCGCTGTGATGCCTCAATGTCGACCAGGCACGGAGTCGGAGAGGCACTCAGGCCTGACGGATCCTGCGCGCGCAGCAACACAATCGACTTGCCGGACAAAGCAAGACTGGCGGCGGCAAAAAGGACCTCGACACTGCCTCCGATGCAGATCGCATCCAGTTTCTCTGCCGCTGGGGCTGCACCTGCCATGGTGTTCGACCTTGAGGATGGAAAGGCCTCGCGGAGGAACCTTGCCCCCCGCACCTCAACTAGAACCGATTATCCCAAATTGGCAAACAGAAGATGGATGATTAACAAAGCGATGCGCAGCCAGACACAAAAAGGGCCGCCGGGAACGAACCCGGCGGCCTTTTGGTTGATGAAGTCCTGACGTCCAGCGCGGCCTGCAGCCGACTGGCTCAGGAGATGCCGCGCTTGTACTCGCCGACGACGACACGAGTAGGCCTGAAGGCCGCCTCGAGAACGGCAATCGCCTTTTCGGGCTTCGCCGCACCGCACATGAACACGTCGAAGGCGGCGAAACCCTTTTCGGGCCACGTGTGCACCGAGATATGGCTTTCCGAAAGGACAGCCACGCCCGACACACCGCCGTTCGGCGAGAACTTGTGCAGATGGATATGCAACAACGTTGCCCCGGCAGCCACCACGCTGTCCTTCATGGCCTGCTCGATCCTGGCTTCGTCGTCCAGGTCTTCAGCGCCCCAAAGGTCGATGTGGAGGTGACTGCCCGCAAACGTCACGCCGTTGCGGGTAATGAAGTAGTCTTTGCGTTCTTCGTCCGCTTCCACGACGGGATTTGGAACTGGAACCGGAACGGACTTCGTTCTGGCGCGGTTCTGAGGGAACTGCGTTACTTCGACAGCCGCTCTTTTGCGTGCAGACAGAGCCATGTGACCCATCCCAACAAGAGAACAGTTGTTGATCCAAAGTGAACCAGGTTAGCGCGAGCTTCGCGCTGCTCAGCCGCCTCACGGTGGACCACACCAGAACTGCGGAGCGGCGAAATATATGTATGCGCGCCCCCCATGCAAGTTCTTTTGGTCCTCTGGGGTAAAAAAAGTACCTCTGGCCAACCAGCGCCGTCATGATGCCGGAATTATGACATTGCACCGCCAGGTTCACGGACTTATACGGGCGCGCCGTCGACAGAAGCACGGCACTCTCAGGTCTGGCGCAGACCCTATGCGCCGCCATCGCCGGCATGCCGGAACTCACGCAGGATCAGATGACGATGACCAAGACGTTCCTCGAGAAACTCCACCCTGGATTCTCCCAGACCATCGAGCTCACCGGAGCGCCGATTGTCGAGGAAAAGAGCCAGTTTCAGCATATCCAGATCTTCGACTCCGCCCGCAATGGTCGCGTGCTCGTGCTCGACGACATCGTGCAGCTGACGACGCGTGATGAATGTGGTTACTCCGAAATGCTGACACATCTTCCCATTCTCGAGCACGGCAACGTGAAAGAGATCATGATCGCAGGCGGCGGCGACATGGCGATCGCGGAGGAAGCACTCAAGCACCGCGGCGTTCAGACCGTCTTCAACGTCGAGATCGACGAACGGGTGGTCGATTTGTCGCGGCGTCATCTGGCAGACGTGAACGCCGCCGCCTTCGCTGATCCGCGCCTGAAGGTGCAGATCGAGGACGCCTTCGTGTTTCTCGCCGACAAGTCCAGCCAGCGCCGCTTTGATCTGATCATCGCCGACAGGCCGGATCCGGTCGGGCCGGCAGAAGTCCTGTTTGGCGACACTTTCTACGAGCGAGTGCGCGACGCGTTGGCGCCCGGCGGCTTCGCAGTGTTCCAGAACGGCGTCCCGTTCTTTCAACCGGAAGAGCTCACCGACACGCTCAGGCAGATGAAGAAGACATTTCGCTATAGTGGCGTTTACCTTGCCGTCGTGCCCAGCTACATCGGCGGCTTCATGGCCTTGACGTGGGTGTCGAACGACTCTGTGCTGGGTGACCAGACAAAATGGGGCGCGCTGGAGGCAACATTCGCCGCCTCAAGGATCGCCACAGACTACTACACGCCGGCGATGCACCGGGCAGCCTTCGCCCTACCCGCCTGGATTGAACGCCTCACAAGGACCTGAAACAAGCCCTGAGGGCCAGCCCAGGCTGGCCCTCGTCGCGTCGGCTCGCACGCCGCTCCCGCACGCGGCGGAAATGCAACGCCCCTTAACCCATTGCCCAGCGGATGGTTGCGGCGCGGTAATCTTTGCCCGAAGATGAACCCGAGGCGTTCGCAACTCCAGGCCGAAGGGGAAGGCATTGGCAGCAACAACCGCGACAGGAACCACAGACCGCGGATTCCTCCAGCGGTTGAGGGCATTCTACCTGCGCTCGGATGCAGCCAAGGGCTATGCCCTGCTGTCACCGGTCATGATCACGATGACAGTGCTGCTGGCGGCACCTCTGATCATGTTGACGGCCTATTCTTTCTGGACGCAGACGGGCCTGGCGCTCGACCAGACCCCCACCCTTGACCGCTATCGTGAGGTGATCGAGCGCGCAAGCTACATCGACATCTTCTGGCGCTCGATACAGACGTCCGGCCTTGTGACCCTTGCCACCGTCGTCCTTGCCTATCCCATGGCGTATTACGTCGCGTTTGGGGTCAAGAAATACAAATTCGTCTGGCTGATCCTGCTGACCATTCCTTTCTGGACCAGCTATCTGCTGCGCGTGTTCTCCTGGAAGGTCATTCTCGGCTACAACGGCGTCATCAATTCAGGCCTGACAAGCCTCGGCGTAATCCAGGAACCGCTCGAGTTCCTGCTCTACAACCAGACGGCCGTCATCATAACGCTGGCCCATGCCTACGCCGCCTTCGCGATCCTGCCGATCTATGTCTCACTCGAAAAGATTGACCGCACGCTTCTGGAGGCCGCTGCCGACCTGGGAGACAGCGCATGGTCACGCTTCTGGCGCGTCACATTTCCCCTGTCGCTGCCCGGTGTGATCGGTGCCTCAGTCCTGATCTTCGTGCCAACGACCGGAGATTACGTGACACCCGCCATGGTCGGCGGTCCATCCGGCCAGATGATCGCCAACATCATTCAGGTCCAGTTTCTCAAGATAGGCAATTGGCCGCTGGGCGCCGCCTTGGCACTGTCCGCCATGGCAGGCGTGGCCATTCTTGTCATTCTGTTCTCGACAGCCATGCGGCTGGCAGCAAGGTCAATCCGATGAGCAAGCCAGCGCGCAGGCAAGCATCCCGCATGGGAGATCCCGGAAAGTTCCTGGCAGGCTTCGCCTTCCTGTACCTGATCTTTCTCTATGGGCCAGTCCTGTTCCTGCCCATTTTCTCGTTCAATGACTCGATCTTCGTCGCCTTTCCGCTGAAGGGCTTCACGACAAAATGGTACGAGCAGGCCTTTGCCGACGAGGACATGATCAACGCCCTCATCGCAAGCCTGCAGGTCGCGGGAATTGTCGCGGTGGCTTCAACCATCCTGGGCCTGTTTGGCGCCAAGGCAATCACACGCTATCGCATGCCGGGGCAATCGGCCGTCATGGCCATGATCATGCTGCCGCTGTTCATCCCTGAAATCATCCTTGGCATTTCACTGCTCATCTTGCTCAACGCCATCGGCATAGATCTCGGCCTTCCCGTCGTGGTGATCGGACACATCATGCTGTGCACCCCCTTTGCCATGGCCGTCCTCAGCTCGCGCCTTGAGGGGTTCGATCGCAGCCTCGAAGAGGCCTCTCTCGACCTTGGTGAGACGCCGTGGATGACGTTCTGGCGGGTCACCCTTCCTCTGGCCGCACCGGGCATCATCTCCAGCATGCTGCTGACATTTATCGTGTCGTTTGACGAGTTCCTGCTGTCCTTCTTCCTGACCAACCAGCAGCCAACTCTGCCCGTCTACATCTGGAGCCAGCTTCGCTTCCCCAACAAGCTGCCCGGAGTGCTGGCCATGGGCGCGGTCATCCTGCTCGTATCCTGCATCCTCGTCGTCGTCGCGGAGTGGGTCAGGCAGTTGGGGACCACCGAGCGCAAGGTTGGGGTCGCTTGAGAGATTTAGCCATGGCCGATCACATCATCCGCATCGAAAACGTGACCAAGCAATTTGCCGGCGGCAACAAGGCCGTCGACAACGTAACGTTCGGCATCGAACGCGGCGAATTCTTCTCGCTCCTGGGACCTTCAGGCTGCGGCAAGACCACCCTGCTGCGCATGATCGCAGGCTTTGAGTTTCCAACCGACGGCGAAATCTACATCGACGACCAACCCTCGTCACTGATCCCCGCCTACAAGCGGCCGACGAACATGGTCTTCCAGTCCTACGCGATCTTTCCGCACCTGAATGTGTACGACAACATAGCCTACGGCCTGAGGAAGGAGCGAATTTCAGGGAGCGAACTGCGCAAGCGCGTCACCGATGCACTCGCCATGATCAAGCTCGAGGGCTTCGGCTCTCGACGGGGCGACCAGCTGTCTGGCGGCCAGCGACAGCGGGTGGCCCTTGCACGCGCACTCGTCAAGCGACCCAAGGTGCTTCTGCTGGACGAACCCCTGGGCGCACTCGACAAGAAGCTGCGCGAGGAAATGCAGATCGAGCTGCGCCAACTCCAGAAGAGCGTGGGCATCACCTTCGTCTTCGTTACCCACGATCAGGAAGAAGCCCTGTCGATGTCGGACCGCATCGCCGTCATGGGCAAGGGAAAGGTACTGCAGATCGCGCCGCCCCGCGAACTTTATGCCCAACCAGCAAATGTCGAGGTGGCAACATTCATCGGATCGATCAACCTCATCGAAGCGACTGTCAAGGCGATTGCAGGCACAGATGTCACGCTCGACGCAGCCAGCCTCGGTCAAGTGCGTGCCACCGCTATTCCCGACCTGAAGGCCGGAGACCGGATCATGATCGCAATCCGGCCTGAAAACCTGCATTTGTCAGGTAACCGGCCCTCCACCGACGCCTGCGTCGAAGGCACCATCAAGGCCAGCGCCTACTTGGGCGACCGCAGCCAGTACCATGTTCACGTCAAGGGACGCACACCCCCACTGTATGTCGCAGCCCAAAACACGGACAGCGCCTCGGTAATAGACATATCGCGGCCCGTCTACGTGTCTTGGAAACCGTCAGCGCTGATCCTTCTCAGGAACTGACAGGCGTAGGCAGATCAAGCCATAGACCGAACGGCACCACCTTGTTGTCGATGTCATGGCCGATGTCCGCACGCCCCAGATAGGCAACACCCGCCCGAGCGCACCAGTGCGCGACGACCTGCTCCTCCGTTAGTCCGAAATCCGGATCGTTGGGCGGGATCAGACTGCAACGCCCGAGCGCCACCCCCGCAACGCGCCGCACCGGCGCGTACGACATCAGGTGACCCATCATCCGGTCGATATTGTACATGTACTCCGACACCTCCTCCAGAAGGAGGACATGCCCATCGAGATCAGGAAAATGCGGCGTGCCGATCAATCGCGTCAGGATCGTAAGATTGAATGCGACGCGCTGGGCCCCAAGCCCGGGCCCGCCGGCACAAGCTTGCGGATCCCGCGCCACCAGAAAATCCAGGGCACGAGCCACAGCCACATCCCCGTCTGCACGCGTGATGTCTGCCGGCATGGGTCCGTGAGCCACATGGCCAATCCCGTGCCGATAGAGCGCTCCCAACAGGCTCCCCAGATCGCTGTAACCGAGGAAAACCTTGCTGCGCGCTGCAGGTCCAAGCCCTTCAAGCACCTGATCGACCAGTCGATAGGAACCATATCCTCCGCGCGCAAACCATACCGCGGAAAATGCCGGATCGTTCGCGACCTCGACAAGCGCGGCAGCCCTGGCTTCATCCGATCCCGCAAAATGACCCTGGCGCAGGAAACACTGAGGATGAAACACGACCTCTGCCCGGCCCTCGTAGCGGGCAATGGCCAAGGCCCGGACCTTCTCGGCGGCGCCCTCTTCCATCCGGCAGGCGGGCGCGACAACACCAATCCGGAAGGGACCTTTCATAGATGTCGGCATTTGCAGACCCGCCACGCCCTATGCGATGAACAACCATGCTCTTGAATCGAAACGCACAATATTTCTTCTGCGGCATAGGCGGTAGCGGAATGTTGCCCCTCGCCCTCATCATGAAAAGTCTCGGATTTGCCGTTGAGGGATCCGACCGCGCGCTCGACCAAGGGCGCCTCGCAGCCAAATTCGACTTCCTGCAACGACAGGGAATCCGGCTCCATCCGCAGGACGGCACCGGCATCAACTCCACGAGCCAGATCCTCGTCACCTCGGCAGCCGTCGAGGACAGCATTCCCGACGTGCGCCAAGCCCGCCATCTCGGGCTGCGCGAGGCGCGTCGCGCCAACCTGCTTGCCGAACTCTTCAACCAATCCCCCTCCAGCATTGCCGTCGGCGGTACAAGCGGCAAGTCCACCACGACTGGCATGGTTGGATGGATCATGCAGGTCGCCGGCAAGGCCCCGACCATCATGAACGGTGCCGTGATGAAGAACTTCATGAGTGACGCAACACCCTTTGCAAGCAGCACGACCGGCGAGGGCAAAGTATTCGTGAGTGAAGTCGATGAAAGCGACGGCTCGATCGCTCTCTACCGCCCAAGCATTGCCGTCGTGACCAATATCTCGTTGGACCATAAGCCGTTGCCGGAACTCCGCCGCCTGTTCGGCGACTTCATCGCCAGCGCAGGCACGGCCGTCATCAACCAGGATGATCCGGAGGTAACAGGCCTCGCCGCCCTGGCGCAGAACAGGCGCAGCTTCAGCCTCAGTGACAACAGCGCCGACATCTGGGCGAGCGCCATCACCTATGGGCCTGCGACAACCCGCTTCACGATCAACGAACGGGCATCGAAAGAAAGTTTTGACTGTCGACTTAACGTTCCAGGCAGGCACAATGTGGCAAACGCCCTCGCAGCCATTGCAGCCGCGACAGCGGCCGGCATCGACATGGCCACGTCTTGCAGCGCGTTGGAAACGTTCACGGGCATCAAGCGTCGCTTCGAGATCGTGGGAACGCGGAACGGCGTCACCGTCATCGATGACTTCGCGCACAACCCGGACAAGATTGCAGCAACACTCCAGACCCTCCACGCCTTTCCCGGCCGCGTCATTGTCATGTTCCAGCCACATGGTTATGGACCGCTGCGCCTGATGGGAAAGGAACTCGTGGAAACGTTCAGCAGTCATCTGGGATCGGATGACCTGCTGGTCATGCCGGATCCCGCGTATTACGGCGGCACAACAACACGCGAAATCTCGAGTGCTGACATCATCCGGGAGGTGGCTGCCACAGGAAAGCGCGCCCTCTATCGCGAGTACCGTGCAGACTGCCTGCCACTGCTGGTGGCCGACAGGAAGGCCGGTGACCGGATCATTATCATGGGAGCGCGGGACGACACCTTGTCAGAGTTTGCGGCCGAGGTATTCGCTGCTTTATCATGATGCAGCGCCACCAATCACGCGCTCGAAGATTTGCCTGACCGACCGCTCGCGCTCGACCAGCAGCGCTTCCACATCCTCGAATGCCGAAAGCCCCAGCGTGTCAGCAATGAGGCTGCGCAGTGAGGCCGAGACCTCACTCACTGCGAACACCTCGCCCACGGTCAGGCGCAGCACCTGCGCCAATTTCTGATAGGCTTGCAGGCTGAAAGAAAGAGTGTCCGCATCCTGCGTCGACAGCGCTCCAGCCTCGCGTAGCATCTGCAGCGCCTCCAGCGTGTTCGTCCGCAGAACACGTCCATCCCGCGCAGCAACGACAAGCTGCAGGCCCTGCACGATGAATTCGATATCAAAGAGCCCGCCTTTGGCCTCCTTGAGGTCCCATGGCCCTCGAGCAGGGCGCTCGCGGTCCAGGCGCGCGCGCATGTCGGCAACATCGGCCAACACCTTGTACCTGTCGCGATCCTGCATCAGGCTGTCACGGATGACGGCCTCAGCACGAGCCGACAGCTCAGTCCTTCGCCCCAACACACGAGCGCGTGTGAGCGCCAGATGTTCCCACGTCCAGGCTTCGCCGCGCTGATAGTTCCGGAATGTTTCGAAACTGACCGCCACTGGCCCCTTGTTGCCAGACGGCCGTAGCCGCATGTCAACCTCATAGAGACCACCTTCCGCCGTCATCGCCGTCAACGCCGTGATCAGACGCTGTGCCAGTCGTGCATAATAGACGCTCGTGCTCAGGGGCCGCTCGCCATCCGATGCCATAACCCCCTCGGGATGGGCATAGACAAAGATCAGGTCCAGGTCGGATGTTGCCGTCATCTCGCGCCCACCCAGCCGTCCCATGCCGATGACGCACATCTCGCCACCGGCAACCGAACCATGGGCATGTTTCATCTCGCGCAGGCAGGCATCGAACAAAGTTACGATCACTGCCTCCGCCACATCCGCAAACCCGCTGCCCGCCTGAAGCCCATCGATCTGCTTCTGCAACAACTGCAACCCGATACGGAACTGCTGGTCCTTCGCCCAGCGGCGCACCGCGTCAAGCGTCTCTTCAAGGCTGCGGCTTGTCCGAAGAAGCGCGGCAAGCCCCGTGTGAAGTGACGCAAGTGACGGTTGATGATGCAGAAACTCGGAATCAATGAGGACATCCAGAAGCCCGGGACGCGCTGCAAGGTGATCGGCGAGACGTGGCGCTGTCCCGACAATGTCGGCGATCAGGCGCAGCAAATCGGGATTTGAAAGGAGCAACGCAAACACCTGCACCCCTGCGGGCAAACCGGTCAGGAAGCGATCGAACCGCGTGAAGGCAATGTCGGGATTGGCCGTCTTTGCAAGCGCATCAAGCAGCAGGGGCATGAGCGCAGTAAGTTTCTCGCGCGCACGCTCGCTGCGTGTCGCCCGGATGCGGCCATGGTGCCAGCCCCGTACTGTTGCCGAGATGGCCTCCGGCTGGCTGAAACCGAGGGACTTGAGCGTACCTATTGTTTCGGGATCGTCGTCTACGCCGGTGAAGACAAGACTGCCCGCCGATTTGGACAGCGACGGCTGGCGCTCGAAAAGGCGCTGATAGTGGCCCTGCACAAGCCCCAGCCATGTCTTAAGATCTTCCGCAAGGGCATCGCCGCCCGCATACCCCATGAAACTGGCAACATTCGCAAGACCATCCTGTGTCCTGGGCATGGAGTGGGTTTGCTCATCCTCGATCATCTGCAGCCTGTGTTCAAGCGTGCGCAGGAACACATAGGCCTGCTTGAGATCACGGCATGTACTACCCGCGATGACACCACGGTCAGCCAACGCATCAAGGGCGTCTGACGTGCGCGGAGACCGCAGCGCCGGGATACGTCCACCCAGGATCAACTGCTGTGTCTGGGCAAAGAACTCGATCTCGCGGATCCCTCCGCGGCCCAACTTGATATTGTGACCATCAACGCGGATATCACCAAATCCGCCATGCGCGTGGATCTGCCGCTTGATCGAGTGGATGTCCTCGATGGCCGCATAGTCCAGGTATTTTCGCCAGATGAAGGGTTGGAGATTACGCAGGAACTGGAGGCCTTCGCCCGCATCACCGGCACAGACCCGGGCCTTGATCATGGCGGCCCGCTCCCAGTTCTGCCCCATGGACTCGTAATAGGCTTCAGCCGCGGGCGTGGAGACGGCAATTTGGGTTGACCCGGCATCAGGCCTCAGACGCAGGTCACAACGAAAGACATAACCGTCCTGCGTCTGCTCCTGCATCAGTGACACTGTGGCCTGCGTGATGCGGACGGCCACCTCCTGCGGCGAATGACGACCACTCACGGGCAGCTTGTCCGGATTGAAATAGCAGCTGAAATCGATGTCACTCGAATAGTTGAGCTCGAAAGCTCCATACTTGCCCATGGCAAGGAGAAACAATCCGGACCCCTGCGGCTGCGCGTATTCAACATCCTGAAGCCGTCCACGCGCCACTGCATCGCGAAATGCATGGCCAAGCGCACCCTGAAGCGTCGCATCAGCAAGCAAGGTCAGATGGCGCGTCACTTCATCCAGGGTCCACACGCCACCCATGTCGGACAGCGCTGTCAGCAGGGCACATCGCCGCTTGACCTCGCGCAGCAACCCGAGAGCCTCGCCACGCGACAGGGCAGCCATGTCTGCGAGACGCTCCAGTTCCTGCAGGAAAAGCCCCTCTGGGGACGCCTCACTCAACCCGCCGACCCAGGCACTCTCGCGCTCCATGAGGGCGCTCAGATACGGACTGTTGGATGCCCCGGCCCTCACAAGATCAATCAGAGGTGCTGAGAGACAAGCCCCTCCGACAGTGTCGATGACACGATCAGCACGACGAGCGTCGTGCAGGTTCGGCACACGCGTGATCCGGGAAGCAAGCGACTGGTTCATGACCGATGTGTCGCGCGATCAGCCGCGGAATGCAAATCCATCATGGGAGAGGGAAGCCCTACCCACGGTACTCCGTACCCGACTGCACGAAGCACAGCGAATTGAACCATGGATCATCGACATAGAACGACTTCTCGCCCCACGGCCTCTTGTGCATCGCGCCGCCAGCCTTGTCAGGCACAAGTTCGATCGACAGGCACTTCAACTTGCGGGCCCGCTTGTGCACAGCCTCCAGATTGGGCACCGACAGGCTCACCGATTTCGCGTTGGGATGCGAAGGACCAGAAGCCGACACATCCATGATCTCCAGAACACAGCCTCCGCAATCGAAATGAAGGCGAAGTCCGGCCAGCTTGCGGGCCTTCATCGCCAGCAACTCCTCATAGAATGCCTTCGCCCGCTCGAGGTGGTTGACCTCCAGCGTCACACGAAAGAGATGAGGCACCGCCGGCGCAGCCGGGGTGCTTGCAACCTTCTTTGCTGGAACCTTTATTCCGGCCTTGCTCTTCGTCGCCATGCCCCGACCTTGCTGCCCTGCTTGTCCAGTGTCCCCCGCGGGGACAACCATAAACGCGAACACTACTACTACGTCCCTTAAGGGATTTGCAAAACCTCGCGCCGGTAAGGCAGAAAGTAAGTTCCCACTATGTTCCGAAAACGCTTGATGACACAGCCTGCCACATGGCATTCATCGCGTGTTCTGGCTATTGATCCCTCCGGATCGACGCAGGACCGACAGGGCAGCTTGACATGGCTTCTTCACCAAAAACTGACCTCGACAATGGGCATTTCGCCTGGGAAGACCCATTGCTGCTTGGCGAAGAGCTGACAGAAGAAGAGCGGCTCATTGCACGCTCGGCTCACGACTACGCGCAAGGACGGCTGATGCCACGTGTCCTTGAAGCCAATCGCAAGGAACACTTCCATACTGAGATCATGCGCGAGATGGGCGAAATGGGCCTGCTGGGCATCACGATCCCGGAGACCTACGGCGGTGCTGGGCTGGGCTATGTCGCCTACGGCCTCGCCGCACGCGAGGTTGAGCGCGTGGACTCTGGCTACCGCTCGGCCATGAGCGTTCAGTCAAGCCTGGTCATGCACCCGATCAACGCCTTCGGCTCGGAAGACCAGCGCAAGCGCTTTTTGCCCCAGCTTGCCACCGGCAAAATGGTCGGATGCTTTGGCCTGACCGAACCGGACCATGGCAGCGATCCCGGCTCGATGATCACGCGCGCCCGAGCCGTTCCGGGAGGCTTCGTTCTGAACGGCGCCAAGAACTGGATCACCAATTCACCGATCGCCGACATTGCTGTCGTCTGGGCCAAGACCGACGACGACCAGATCAGGGGCTTCATCGTCGAGCGCGCCTTCAAGGGTTTCAGCACGCCGAAGATCGAGGGCAAGTTCTCGCTGCGCGCTTCGATCACCGGCCAGATCGTGCTGGAAGAGGTCTTCGTTCCGGCAGAGAACATGTTGCCCGACGTCAAGGGCTTGCGCGGGCCATTTTCCTGCCTCAACCGGGCGCGCTACGGTATCGCATGGGGCGTCATGGGCGCTGCCGAATTCTGCTGGCACCGCGCACGCCAATATGCGCTTGACCGCAAGCAATTTGGCCGCCCGCTCGCTGCAACGCAGCTGATCCAGAAAAAGCTGGCCGACATGCAGACGGAGATCACGCTGGGAACGACCGCGGTCCTGCAGCTGGGACGCCTCATCGAAAAGGGCAAGGCCGCTCCACCCGCCGTCTCGCTTCTCAAGAGAAACAATTGCGGCAAGGCGCTCGACATCGCCCGCAGCGCCCGCGACATTCACGGCGGCAACGGCATTTCGGACGAGTATCACGTCATCCGCCATGTCATGAACCTAGAAACCGTCAACACCTACGAAGGCACACACGATGTCCACGCCTTGATATTGGGGCGCGCGCAAACGGGGCTGCAGGCGTTCTCGTGAAGGTCGGGCGGATCAGCGCTTCTTCTTGCGGTCGTCGTCGTCCTCGTCGATGCCTTCCAGAACGCCGACACCAGCATCATCGCCGTCGGAACCATCTCTCTGCGACAGACTGAGCGCGCCACGGATAAGCAACCAGAGAACAATCACCACCAACACACCGGCAGCCACAAGCAGCAATGGCTGGCTCTCCGGCGATGCGGGAGGCGGCGGCAGATCAGCCTTCGCCAGACCTGCGGAAAACAGAACAGCCGCTCCAGCGAGCGCCAAACCGACCCCTTGCACCTTCATGCGACCTAGCCTCCTGCGCACTTGTTGAACCAGGGCGTGTCCGCCCCGTTACCAAACTTGCCTTCGGACACAAACACAGTACCGTCAGAAAGGATCGACTGCCAGACCCGCTGGCGGGCACCATCGACCTTCACAATGACCTCTACGGACTTGTCGGCAATCCTCTGGGTCCAGCCGACATGTTGCCCCTCGAGCTCCCGAATATTTTGCATGGGCGTGGTACGATCGAGACGCGGGTCACGAGCGATGAACCGCTCAGCCGGATCTCCCGAGGCTGGAACCCCGTAGACGATATACGGATTGTCCCGACTGGCATCCAGGGCGCAGTCCACCGCCCACGTCCCGGCCAGCCCGCTCGTCACAAGCACCCGCGGCCCGACAGCCCCAGTCGGCTTCGGTCCGCGGTCGCATGCGCCAACCATGCACGAGAGCACAGCCAGCACCGAGAGTTTCCATGCCAAGCGCATATCTAGCCCGCCGGATCAGCTGCGGACACGTGAGGCTCGACACCCCCTTCTGCCTGCAGCGCGCGCGCGCGCAGCAGCGTTTCCTTGACCAACATGTCACGCCGCTCACCCGACAGTCTCCGCAGAGCGAGGACAACCTCACCAAGCTGTCGTTCACGACGCGCACGAGAGACAATGACCCCAGCAGCCGTAGCTCCAAGGATGACAAGACCGACACCACTCATGCCGACGAAGACCCGCAAGCCATCAGCGCCGCCTGCCAGCAACAGTGAGAACATGGCACCTGTCATCTCCGGGCTGGTCACCCAATTCACCATGGTATTCGCAAGGATGAAGAACAGAGCCGTAAGCACCACCGCACGGGCAACATTCGAACGTGTGGTGCGATTGAGATGCATCCCGGCAAAGAAGCCTGCTACGGCACAGAGCGGAAGAATCACAACCAGTAAGGCCATCATCTGCACTGGAACGAATACGTCCTCGGGTACATTAAGCGTGGAAGGATCCGGAAAGACCGCCGCGAAGGTTGTCAACGAGAGCCATGCAAGGAACGAGACAAACTGGTTCCACGCGAAAAGCAGTGCCCCAGCGACCACGCCGGTAACATACCACGCAGCGGTCTCTTCAAGTCGCGACTGCTCAGGCAGCCTGACATTCCTCAGCAAAGCCTTCATGGCATCAAGGATGAACGGGAACGCGGCGAAGCTCATGCCAATGAAATAGTCCCGGATCTTCGGATCCAGGAATTCAAGCTGCCTGATCAAAGGCGCGCCAATTTGCACAAGCAGGAAAACTGCCAATATCGAGAGAACCAACGCCCACAAATCTTGCTGTGAAGCAGGCAGGCTCAGCCTCTTGCGCAACGACGATCCACTCTCGCTCACACCTGACATCCTGTGAAATTTTCAACGCCACGCTTAGCACCAAACGTGGCATGACCCAATCCGCGCATCCTGTGACGCACTTATACGCGCAGTTGCACAAATTTACGGAAAGCCAACACCTGTTGCACAAATGTTTCAGCACTTGTCCGACACTAGGGGCCCGCGAATCAGAGCAAGCTCGCGACCAAGGGCTGGAGATGCATTCAATGCACGCCATGAAGGCAAGCACATCGCTGTCGCTTCTGTTGGCACTGGCCACGCTGGCCGGTTGCGCGTACCCGCAATATGTCAACGACGAGTATCGCTATATTCCTTTGACGAACTTCTCTCACGACGACCGCTCGTTCCGTATATTCGACAAGCCGAGCGCTGGCCGTCTCATCATCACGCCCAGCCTGACCACCGCAATGAGCGATGTCGTCATTCGCGGCGCAACCTGGGGCGAGTTCCACAACGCGACCGAAAAGACAACGCTGGAACGCGCCGTCGAAGCCTATTTCACGGCCATGGGACGCAAGTGCGTGGTGACGGGCTCAAGCCTTGTCTACGACCCACAATGGGAATTCAGCTACGAGTGCGAGCTGCGTTACACCGCAACGCCTTGAGAACCCCGACAAGTCTCAATTGGTCTCGCACTTCGATAGCCACGGCGTCGCGCGCCCATCAGAAAATTTGGCGTCGACGACAAGCGCGACACCATCCGACCCCTCAATGGACCAGACCCGCATCTGGTTGCCCTCCAGCCGCGAGGTAACAGTCTGCGTCACCTCGCCCTCGGCAATCACCCAGGATAACGTGTTGCGCTTCACTTTGCGCACATCGAGCAGTTCCACCACTTGCTCGTCCTCAGGTGGCGCCACGCGGCGCTGCACCGGATGTCCCGCCCGAAAGGTCTCGTAGACGAAATAAGGATTGTCCGCTGATGGTTGCCGATTGCAGTTGGCAGCCCACCGGCCATCCAAACCCATGCCATCGATGATCGCCCTCGCCGCCTCAGCTGCCTGCACGGGCACCGTTGTTGCAAAACACGTCAAACCGGCAACGGCCATCATCAAGCCCAAACGCATCATGTCCCACCCAGTTAAATTCCGGCACGCCCCTCTTGAAAAAACGCCAGAGCACAACCCCAAGTCAACCCCTGCCAAGCCAAAGGCGTGTACATCGAAAAAACGCAGCCGGATCCTGTGGATAGCAGCAGCTTTCGCTGCCGATCCGGTCCAGTTGCGCCATCATGGACGCATTGATTCGTGCGGCGAGGGCGGGACGCTGCATGACCGGTGGCTCGCCCCGTTGGCGGATCACGGCGTTGTCGGTGGAGTATGCAATGATTGCAAGGAGGCCCGAAAAAAACACGGGAGGGCAGAAGACAGCCCTATTGGTGCTCGGCATGCATCGCAGCGGCACGTCGGTCCTCGCCCGTGTGCTGAGTTTTCTCGGCGCAAGCCTGCCGCGCCACCTGGTTCCCGCCTCTCATTCAAACCCCACAGGACACTGGGAGCCAGCGCGGCTCGTCGACCTGCACCAGCAACTGCTCGCCGCACTTGGTACCTCGTGGGATGATTGGCGTGCGCCGCAACTCCGTTGGCACGAGGGCGACGCAGCCCAAGCCATCGCAAGCAAGATCCCCCAAGTCCTGGCTGAGGAGTACGGCACCGCCCCGCTGATCGTCCTCAAGGACCCGCGCATTTGCCGCACGCTGCCATACTGGCTGCCAACACTCGAGAAAGCTGGCTATCGCACAACGCCGGTCATCATGGTCCGCAACCCCCTCGAGGTCGCCGAGTCCCTGCGCGAGCGCGACGGCATGTCGTTCGAGAAGGCAATGCTGCTCTGGCTGCGCCATTACCTCGACGCCGAGTACGCAACACGCGGCAACGCCCGCAACATCATGTCCCTCGACATGCTCATGGACAACTGGCCACACATGTTCGCGCAGACGGCCAGCCGCCTCGGCCTTCAATGGCCACGCTCGATCCAGAACGCGACCCAGGACATTCGCGACTTCATTGACCGCGAACTGCACAACCATCGCTCAACCCTTGCCGAACTCGAGTCGCACACGGAGGTGCCCTTTTGGGTCAAGACCGCCTACCGCGCGCTGAACACACTGTGCGATGAACCGCGGGCAACAGACCCCCGACGCGAGCTCGATCGCGTGAGGCAGCACTTTACCGAGAGCGCCAAGCTCTTCGGCGTCGTCGCCTTCGCGCAGACGGAAGCCCTGGCTCAAGCCGAAAAGGATGTCGCAGAGGCAAAGGCCCGGGCCGACGCCGCAGACGCGCTACGCGCGGCCCTCGCCAACGAGCAAGCTGCACGCGCAGACGTCACCGCCCGGCACGAAGCCCTCACTCGCCAGGCCCAACACACAACCCAAGACCTGGAGGCAACGCGCAACCGTGCCCTTCAGGCCGAACAATTGGCCTCGACGCGCGAAGCCCAAATCACAACCCTTCGCGAGCAAGTCGCAGAGCTGTCCGCCGCAGCGACAGAAGCTCACGCCCGCGCCAAGACTGCCGAGAACCGCAGCGAGGCGGCGGAACAGAACGCCTCGAAACTCATCCGCGACATTGCGGAACTCGAGAAAAGCCGCAACGAACTCTCTCTCACGCTCAGCCGCATGACGACGGATGCATCGGATCTGCGCAGCATGGCCGAGAATGTTTCACGCCGGACCGAGTGGATTGAGGCCGAGATCCGCAAGCAGGCGACCACCACGAAGCCCGTGCGCGCCGAACTTGATGCCGCGAACGCGCGCATCCTTTCGCTGTCAGACGAACTCAAGGCCGCACTCGCAAATGCCATGACGCTCTCCCGCGAACTCAGCGCGGCCAAGGAGCAGATCCACAGCCACGAAAAACACGCCATCGAACTCGCCGCCAAGGCAAAGGACCAGGCCAACGCTGCGGCGCGCGCCGATCAACGCGTGGCACAACTCGAAATCGAGCAGCAGGATGCCAAGGCGCAGATTGCCGAACTTCGTGCGGAGCTGACCGAGGCTTGGGCGCTCGGTCGCAGCAGCAGGCCGGTCGAGGCAGACGCAAATTCACGAGAGTCCCCGCCACCATCAGCGACACTGCTGCCTGCCATGCCAAGCAGCGACGTGTCAGACATGAAGGCCCGCGCCAGACGCATCGAGGAGGATCTGCGCTTTGAACGCATGCATGTTCAGCAACTCGAGCAGCGCCTGAACAGCTGGAGCGGACTGGCAAGTGCCATGCTCCGCAAGATGACACGCTTCGAAACAAACCCCGAGCCCAAACGCGCACAACCCACGCGCAAACGCATAAAGGCGTCAACGGCGCCGACCCGCAGCTGAAGCCGCCAGGATGGACCTCTCGCCGAACCAGCCTAGCTGGCGGCCCCGGCGAACGCGATCGCGCTTGCGGGCACAACTGCCGCCTCCGGCAGAACAACGCGCACTTTCGTTCCTTCGCCCACAGCCGTCTTGAATGACAGGCGCCCGTTGAGCTTCTCAAGGCACCGCTTGACCAGGTACAGCCCGACACCCAAGCCGTCATGCTGCCGGTTGAATGCGCTCTCGGCATGACTGAACAGATCGGACAGACGCGGCAGGGCTTCCTCATCAATGCCACAGCCTCGATCTTCCACTTCGAGGACTGCATCCGCGCCTTCAAGCCAGACCGACAGGTTGACGACACTCTCCTCTGGGCTGAACTTCACGGCGTTCGACAGGAGATTATAGGCAACCTGCCGCAGCAACCGTGTATCCGTGAGGATCAGGCTCGCCTCAGGTGCGATGATCACACGGATATCGTGCTTCTTGTAGACGCTGAGCGCCTTGACCAGGTCAACCGCCCCATCGACCACATCCGACACACTGATTTCCGCAATCGAAACCTGCACGGCGTCGCTGTCCAATCGCGCAACATCGATCACATTGTTGACCACCGCCAGAAGCTGATGGCTGCTTTTGACGACAATATCTGCATGCTCGACGTAAACCCGCTGCTCGACCGGGCCGAGCATCTCCTTGGCCAGAAGCTCAGAGAAGCCGATAATCGCATTCAGGGGTGTGCGCAGCTCATGGCTCATGTTGGCGACGAAGTTCGACTTTGCACGTTCGGCCGCAAGCCGCTCTTCCTGCGCCATCAATTCAGCCTGACGCGCCATGCGAACGGCCGTGACATCACGGAGTGTATAGGTGTCGAGATGACGTGTTCCCAACACATCAGCTGCTGCAAGCCCTCCAAGAAGGGTGCGCCGGACGTGCAGCTCGATGACAGCCTCGCCGCCTGCGCTCTCCAGCAGCAACTCACCTTCGCGGGTCGCCTCGTCCTCACCCGAGGTCGGAGATGGAAGGTCATCATAGACTGGCAGATAGTTCCGCACGGGCCGCCCCGTCAGTGTCTTGCGGGTGATATTGAGCAGCCGGGCAGCCTGATCATTGCAAAGCTCGATTCGGCCGGTATCCTTGACAACAAGAATCCCATCCGAGCTGTCCTCGACGATCCGCGTGATCATGGCCTGGCGCATGCTGCTTGTGGACCGCTCGCGCATGACGGCATTGGACCGGGAGGCAAGTTCCATCAAGCCGGAGGCAAACACGCAGACGACGACAGCCAGGATCGACGGCAGGGGATCGACCAGAAGCCCCGCAGTCAGAAACAGCGAGACGCTGATCGAGACAGAAACGGAAATCGCAAGGCTGGCGGGCAAGGCAATTGATCGAAACCCCCACATCAGACGTGAGGGGTTCATCATGATGACCACAAGCAGGATCAGCGCCACCTGCCCGATCAGGCCCAGATCCTGCAGGATGCGTCCCTGCATGAGAGACTCGGCGATAAGTGCATTCACCTCCACGCCGGGAATGACACCCCAGATGGGAACCGAGACACGGTCTCCAAGCTCGATGGCCGTCGCACCAATGACGACCCGCTTGCCCCTGACCAGTGCAGGATCAAACTTGCCGTTCAGCACATCCACGAACGACAGGTTGGGAAGCGACGTGCGGTCGATAGAGTAGTCGATGACGAACTCGGACGCCGGCATTGGACCATTCTGAGCGATGATGGCCGCGAAACTGGGTCGCGGCTCATCCGGAGAATAGAGCCTTGCAACGCTTGCAACACGCGCAAGCCCCTTCGGCGGCATCACGTTGACATCACCCCACAGCGCATTCTCGAGGAGGATGTCGAGTGGCAGGGTAATCGTCAGTTCAGGCTGATCAGCGCTCAGCGGTTGCACATGCGACGCCAGCAACACCTTGCCGGCAGCCCGCTCGATCGCCGCAGCGAAGGCCTTGTCTTCCTCAGGCTTGCTGGGCGAAGAAAAATCGACATCGAAGGCGATCATGTCGGCGCCAGCTTCGTTCAGCTGATCGACGACCTTGCCATAATGACTGCGCGGCCAAGGCCAACTTTCCAGCGTCTGGATGCTGCGTGAATCCAGGTGCACGACGACGATTTCGCCAGACGCCGGGCGTTGGAAAACGCTGAACCAGAAATCCCGAAACGAAAGCGACAGGGGCTGAACCAGCCCGGACATGGCGATACCCGTGACAGCCGCACAGATACACAGAGCAATCACCCAGTTGCTCAGCCAAAGCCCGACCCGTCCAGTGATTTTCCCCATTACCCCCTCCACTTCAAATGCACGTCACGTCCCCGGAAGACAGACGACCGCAGGCAGAACAGGTCCAAACTCCTGCCGGCGCAACTGTGGGCTCGCCATCCGACGCGGGTAGCGCCTCGGACATTGCGTACCAGGACTAGCCACCGGGGACGCCGCCATTGCCGCCGCCGTTGCCACCGCCATCGCCGCCGCCATTGCCGCCGCCATTGCCACCGCGGTTGCCGCCGCCATTGCCACCGCCGTTGCCACCGCCGTTGCTGCCGCCATTGCCGCCGCCATTGCCGCCGCCGTTGCCGCCGCCGTTGCCACCGCCGTTGCCGCCGCCGTTGCCGCCACCGTGGCCGCCGCCGTTGCCGCCACCGCCGCCACCACCGTCGCCGCCGCCATTGCCGCCGCCGTTGCCACCGCCGTTGCCGCCG
>CAZABH010000027.1:42088-43268 GCA_964483585.1 uncultured Flavobacteriaceae bacterium | reverse complement strand
TGACGGGCGTGGGGGTGCAAAAAAGGGTGTCATGGTCCGCGCAGGCGGACCACCCACGAACTTTCAAAAACTCAGACCACCCACGCCTTCCCAGCAGCGCGCGCCCCTACCCCACCCCATCCGGCGCAAACGCATACACCGTCGAGCAGAACTCGCACGTCGCCCGGATCAGCCCATCCGCCTCCGCCAGCCCCTGCAGCTCCACAGCCGGATACTGCCTCAGCACCGACATCACGCGCTCCGCGCTGCAGCGGCAGCCGAACGACAGCGGCACGACGTCGAACACCCTGACGCCATCCTCATGGAACAGCCGGTAGAGCAGCCGTTCGGCCTCCACCTGCGGATCGACCAGCTCATGCGCCTCGATCGTCGAGAACAGCGCCTGCGCCCGCGGCCAGTCATCGGAATGGTCGGCCTCGCCCGCGCCTTCGCGGCGCACCGGCTGGATGCCGCCCAGCGATGCCAGGTTCTGGATCAGCATGCCCCCGGCCCGCCAGTGCTGCTCGCGCCCGCCAGCCCCCCGCGTGGCCAGCGTTGCCACCGAAAGCCTTATCGCCGTCGGGATCTGCTCGGACTGCTCGAAATAGGTCATCGCCCCATCGGCCAGCCCCTCGCCTTCCAGAGGCACGATGCCCTGATAGCGCTCCATGTCCCCCTCGGGATCAATCGTGATCGCAATCGACCCGCGCCCCACCAGCGCGGCGAATGAAGGCATCGAACCCAGCGCGGCAACGGCATTCGCATCGAACGTGGCGCACGCCCGGATCTGCCCCGGCGACATGAAGTCAGCGACGATCATCTTCACCGGCCCATCGCCGCGCGTCTGGACCGTCAGCGTCCCCTCGAACTTGAGCGAAGCCCCAAGCAGTGCCGCCAGCGTCAGCGCCTCGCCCACCAGCCGCGAGACAGGATCAGGATAGCCATGCGCCGCGATCACGCGATCGGCCGCGTCCGTCAGGTGGACGATTCGCCCACGGACATTCATGCCCTCGATCTGGAAGCTGCGGACGAAGTCCGCCGGCACTACGACATCGACCAAAGCAGCACGGCCTTCTGGGCATGGAGCCGGTTCTCGGCTTCGTCGAACACGACCGACTGCGGCCCGTCGAGCACGCCGTCCGTCACCTCCTCGCCGCGATGCGCCGGCAGGCAGTGCAGGAAGATCGCCTTCTTGCCGGCA
>CAZABH010000027.1:24910-41988 GCA_964483585.1 uncultured Flavobacteriaceae bacterium | reverse complement strand
GCATGGATCCACGACGCGCACACATTGTTGCCCGCACCCGACCACGCCACCACCTGCCCCCCGATCGGACCGCGATGCTCCTCGAAGGTCAGGATGTCGGCCATCAGCTGGCAGGGATGCGTCTTGTCGGTCAGCCCGTTGATCACAGGCACGCTGGCCGTGCGCGCAAGGTCGAGAAGGCTCTGGTGGCGCTTCGAGCGCAGCACGATCCCGTCGACATAGCGCGACAGCACCTGCGCCGTGTCGCCCACGGTCTCGCCATGCCCGAACTGCATGTCGCGCCCGTCGAGGAACATGCACTCTCCGCCCAGCTGGCGCATGCCCATGTCGAACGAGATGCGCGTGCGCGTCGAGGGCTTCTCGAACACAAGCGCCAGCATGCGCCCCTTGAGCGGCATGTCATCATCGCGCGCACCCTTCGGGCGTCCCCGGCGGGCTTCCTTCATGCGCCGCGCGCTGTCGATCAGCGATCGCAGGGTCGCCGGGTCAAAGGCATCAAGATCAAGGAAGTGCCGAGGCGCGCTGGAATTCATTTCGCTGCTTCTTTCAGGGGTTGAGCGGCAAGCGAGCCGCAGGCGTCATTGAGGATACCGATGGCCTCGCGCACATCTTCCTCGTTGATGATCAGCGGCGGCAGGATACGCACCACATTGTCACCGGCACCAACGGCAAGCAGGCCCCGCTCGCGCAGCGCATCGACCAGGGTCGAATTCACGACCCGGCACTTCAGGCCCAGCATGAGGCCCTGCCCGCGCACGCCTTCAAGAACCTCACCATTGCGATCGACGACCATGTGCAACTGCTGCTGCAGGTAATTGCCCATCCGCACCACATGATCGAGGAAGGCTGGCTCGGCAATCACATCAAGCGCGGCATGGGCAACGACCATCGCCAGCGGATTGCCGCCAAAGGTCGAACCATGCGTACCAGCCGTCATGCCGGCAGCCGCAGCCTCTGTTGCAAGACAGGCGGCGACCGGGAACCCGCCCCCCAGCGCTTTCGACACAGCCATGATATCAGGCGTCACACCCGACCATTCGTGCGCGAACAGCTTGCCCGTGCGCCCCATGCCCGATTGCACCTCGTCGAGGATCAGGAGCAACCCGTTCTGATCACAGATCTCGCGCAAGCCCCGAAGCCTCTCGGGCTCGAGCACCCGCACGCCGCCCTCGCCCTGGATCGGCTCGACCAGGATACCAGCTGTCTCAGGCCCGATCGCCTTTCGCACGGCCTCGAGATCACAGAATGCCACCTGGTCGAACCCGTCGACCTTGGGCCCGAAGCCATCGAGATATTTCTTCTGCCCGCCGGCAGCGATCGTCGCCAGCGTCCGCCCATGAAAGGCGCCTTCAAATGTCACAAGCCGATAGCGCTGCGGCGCGCCGAGATGGGCATGGTACTTGCGCGCCATCTTGATCGCGCACTCAAGCGCCTCCGCCCCCGAATTCGAGAAGAAAACCGTGTCGGCAAAAGTCAGCTCGACCAGCCGCTCCGCCAACCGCTCCTGTGCAGGAACACGATAGAGGTTGGACGTATGCCAGAGCTTCTGCGCCTGCTCTGTCAGCGCGCGCACAAGCACAGGATGGGCATGCCCCAGCGCATTGACCGCGATCCCGGAGCCGAAATCCAGGTAACGTCGCCCCTCAGTGTCCAAGACGTGACAACCTTCGCCCCGCTCCAGGGCTATCGGCGCTCGGGCATAGGTCGGCAGAACAGGCGTAATCACGCAAGCCTCATGGTCTTTGGGAATGAGAATGCCATCATCCTAGGCCAAACAGGTTCGCACCGCAGCATGGCCATTTCGCGCAACACGACCAGAAGTTGACCGAAAGAGTTAACCATTGTGGTTGAAAGACAACTATCCCCAACAACTATATCTCGGATTCGCCCTCCCATCTTGTAGACGCAGCGTACTTGCATACTATGGCTGGGTCTTAACCATATTGTCTAATCAATAGGGAGTACCGGATGAGTTGGACCGATGAGCGCGTAGAACAGCTCAAGCAACTCTGGTCGGACGGTCTGAGTGCCAGCCAGATTGCCCGGCAACTCGGCGGGGTTACCCGCAACGCTGTCATCGGAAAAGTCCACCGCTTGGGACTTGCGGGGCGCGCGACGCCAGCGCGCACAGAGCGCCCACGCGTCCAGGCCCCACGTCGTCAGGTTCGTCCGCGCCCGGTCGCCGTTGTACAGCAACCGATCATCGAGAAAGCGCCCCTCATCGATGAACACGGCCGCAAGACAACAGTCCTCACCGTGAACGACCGCATGTGCAAGTGGCCCATCGGCGACCCCTCCAGCGCGGACTTCCACTTTTGCGGGCACCCACCAAAGTCAGGCTCCCCCTATTGTGAAGCGCACTGTGTCAAAGCCTTTCAACCCACGCAGAGCCGGCGGGAACGGGACCGGGAGCGGGAGTTCAGGCGCTACCTCATTCGCAGCTAGACTGCCTCTGACCAGAACTGGATGAAATCACGGGGAAGCAGCAAGCTTCCCCGTTTTGCATTGTGCATTCGGCAATCGATGACACGACAAGCCCCGCGGTTGCTACCCATCGGCATGCACAAGGGGGGCCGGAAGCCTACCCGGCCAGGGTTGTATCCAGTGAATAGCCGGCAGAGCGCACCGTCCGGATCGGATCAGGCTCACCTGGCTCGGTCAGCGCCTTGCGCAAGCGACCGATGTGAACGTCCACCGTTCGCGCATCGACATAGACGCCACTGCCCCAGACGGCATCAAGCAATTGCTCGCGACTGAACACGCGCCCCGGATGCGACAGAAAATGATCAAGCAGCTTGTACTCGGTCGGGCCCAGATGGATATCACGCCCGGCCCGGCGCACCCGATGTGAGCTGCGATCGATCGAAATGTCACCGAAGGAAACAACGTCCTCGGCCAGCGCAGGCCGGATCCGGCGCAGGACAGCGCGGATACGGGCAAGCAACTCGGTCATCGAGAATGGTTTCGTCAAGTAATCATCCGCACCCGTATCAAGTCCGCGAACGCGATCAGCATCCTCTCCTCGCGCCGTCAGCATGATCACGGGCAGGTTCTTTGTCTCGACACGCGCCCGCAGGCGACGGCACACCTCGATGCCCGAAACTTTCGGCAACATCCAGTCCAGCACCACAAGGTCGGGCTGGGTTTCGTCAACCTGCAGCAGGGCCTCTTCCCCGTCATGCGCCTCGCTGACCCTGAAGCCTTCTTTCTCGATGTTGTAGCGCAACAGGGTCGAGAGCGACGGATCATCCTCCACAATGAGGACCAGAGGTTTGTTCATGCCGCTCATGAAGCCATTCCGGGAATTGCTAGCCGGCGCCAGACGCGCCAACCGAGGTGGATGAGGTCGTATCGCTCTTGGGTCGAGGATCAGTCATCTTCGAACCCGTCACGATATAGCTGATGGTCTCTGCGATATTCGTCGCATGGTCGCCAATCCGCTCGAAGTTCTTGGCGATGAAAAGCAGATGCGTCGACGGACCGATCTTCTTCGGATCTTCCATCATGTAGGTCAACAGCTCGCGGAAGAGCGAATTGTAGATCTCATCAATCTCGTCGTCGCATTTCCAGACAGTCATGGCCGCGTTCACATCACGCCTGGCATAGGCGTCGAGCACGTTTTTCACCTGCGTCAGCGCAAGACGACCCATCCGCACAAGCCCCTGGCCCAGATGCGGATCCGTCACCTCTCGCGACACCACAATCGCGCGCTTCGCCACATTCTTGGCAAGATCGCCGATGCGCTCGAGGTCTACCGAAATCTTCAATGCGCCAAGTGTCTCTCTAAGATCAGACGCAAGCGGCTGGCGCAGCGCGAGCAGGCGAATCGCCTGCAACTCGATCTGCGCCTCTAGCGTGTCGATCTTGGCATCCTGCTCGACGATTTTCTCTGCAAGCCCGGGATCGCGGCGCGCCATGGCATCGATCGCATCGGTCAGCTGCGTTTCGCACAACCCGCCCATTTGCTCGATGGCAGTCGCAAGGGCCTCAAGCTGGTCCTGGAACGATTTGACGATATGTTCTGGCATGGATCCTCGCTATGACGACAAGCGCGCGGCAAAGGTCGCTGTCCGACGCCTCATCACAACGCGCGAAGGAGTACGATAAGCGTTGGGAGCTTATGTGACAAATAGGTGAAGTTTTTATGATGCGGGCAGAAGTCCGGGCCGTGAAACCTCGCCATTGCCAGCCACCGTGGCAAGCGGCAGATGCACGTAGAATGTCGAGCCCTCGCCCACCTGGCTTTCGATGACAAGTCGGCCGCGATGCCGGTTGATGATGTGCTTGACGATGGCAAGCCCGAGGCCCGTGCCGCCGATCGCGCGACTGCGCTTGACATCCACCCGATAGAACCGCTCCGTCAGCCGCGGGATATGCTCACGCGCAATGCCCTCACCATGGTCCTTCACCGACAGCACCACGGCAGGCGACGGACCAGGCTCACCAGGTCCTGCACGGCGCGTCGCCAGTTGCACGGTAACAGCCGTATGGGGTTGCCCGTACTTGATGGCGTTATCAACCAGGTTCTGGACAACCTGGAAAAGCTCGTCCTTGTCGCCCACGACGTTCGGCAGGGACGCAGGCTCGACATAATCAAGCTGGATATTCGCGGCGACAGCCATCGGCTGCAGCGCATGGACCACGTCCTCGACCACGTCTCCAAGATTGACGCTGTCTGACGGACGCACATGCTCGTTGAGCTCGATGCGGCTGAGTGAAAGCAGGTCATCAATGAGCCGTCTCATGCGCCCGGCCTGCTCGCTCATGATCGCAAGGAAACGCTCACGCGCCTCCGGATCATCCTTTGCATGGCCGCGCAGGGTATCGATGAACCCGGTCAGCGAGGAAAGCGGCGTACGCAATTCATGGCTGGCATTGGCAACGAAGTCGGCCCGCATCTGCTCGACGCGCTGTGCCTTGGTTGTATCCTGCAGCAACACGAGGACTGCACGAACGCCCCCGTCAGCGGCTTCGATCGGCGAGAGTTCTGCGTCGAACAACTGGTCGGTCAAGCCCACCAGCGCAAACGACGTACGCTGCACCCCGCGACCGGCGAGTACCAGCTCCAGTGCCGAAAGAACCTGCGGCGCCCGGATGATGCTTGCAAGATGCTTGCGGGTCTCTGCAGCGCCGACGAGCCGATCCATCGCTTCGCTGGCAACGATGATCCGGCCCGTCTGGTCAGTCAACACGGCAGGATGCGACAACCGCCGGATGATATCGACGCCAGGCAGGTCGTTGCTGGCTTGGACAGGCGTTGAAGGCGCGAATGCGGTTGGATCAGGAGCGCCCGCGGAAACAACTGGCGCGGGCTCGGGCAGGCTGTTGACAAAACCAAGCCTCGCGACGGCGAATGCGGTCACCGCAATCGCGAGAATGAAGCAAAAGGTCCATTGCTGGGTCCAAGCGGCAATCAGGAAAAAAGCGATCCACGACGCCACGAGGACCCACTTGATATCATCAAGCCGGACAGCAATCGCCGAACGCATCGCATGCCGTCGCCCCACTGGAACTGCAGCGCTGGCCGCAGCCTTGCTCCCGGCGTCCACCCGGGGGTCGGTGCTGCCTGCATGAACCGCCATATGCACTCCCTCGTCCAATCCCGCTTGCGGCGCGGCGCCCGCACCTTTTCGACGCGGCTCGGCCACATAGAACCACAACAGCCCGGCCGCCGCGAGTTTGGCAACCAGAGCCGCAACGAACACTTCCGTGAATCCGAGCGACTGCGCAAGATACCCGCCCGCAATGACACCGACGACCTGTACCAGCGACTGGGCCGAGTTAACCATCGCGATGCGCATCGGAAGGTCCTCACGCGATCCGAACTCGAGCACCATGTTCTGAGCCGCGATGAGAAACCCCGCATAGCCGACCCCGATACCGGCAAAGCTGAAGATGATCCCGCTCGTATCGCGCGCCAGCAGAAGCCCGACAGTAGACCCAGCCCACAGCAACAGCGAGGGGACGAACACCGCCTTGAAACCGAGCCGGTCTGCGAGCCAACCCCATCCCAGATTGGCAACCGTTTGTGACGCCAGCAGCGTCAGCGACAAAAGCCCGATGACCTCCCCCGTCAAGCCCTGAGACCGCTCGACGAACAGGATGTAGAACGGCAACGCCAGCGTGCCGAGCGTCGCAAGGGACTGCGCCCAGAAATAGGCCGCAAAGCCGGGATCACTCAAGAGCAGGGGGATGTCCGCCATGCGCTGGCGAACACCGACGGCATCACGAACATGGGGCGCCTCGGGCTCACGCACCAGATAAAGGAGAGACAGCCCTGCCGCCGTCAGGACAAAGGCAAGCAGAAAGGTCGAGGCATAGCCATTCCCCAGCGCATCCGTCTCGACCAGATAGCTGCCGCCCACGAAAGCAACAGCCGAGGCCGTCGCACCGCCCAGAAAATTCCTCAGCCCGACAAGCATCCCGCGCCGCTCGGGCGGAATGGTCTTCGTCAGCAGAACATTCCAGAGGACGTTTTGCATGCCCGAGAACACGCCAAGCAGCCCGAGGAACAACGCGAAGACATAAAGCGCAATCTCCGGCGGCAGGAAGAAACCCGCCAGCGCCAGCCCCAGGACGGACAGGCGCATCATCCAGCCATACCGCAAGCCAAGATCGATGATGCGCCGGCGGTGCTCGATCGCCGTGGCACCATAGATGCTGCTGAGGAAAGCGCCCAGATGCTGTACGGCCAGGACAAGCCCGACAGTCGATGCAGACCCGGAAAGGATGAACAGGTAGGCCGGAACAAACGTCGGCGCATTCACGAGGCGAAACCCCGTCATGGCCAGCATGCCGTGCGCCAGCTGGCTTAGGTAGTTCCGCGTCAGGTTCGCTTCCATCTCGGCGCGAAACCTGTCCTCCTCGTTGCGCTCGCCTGCCACGTCCGCTGTCTCTCGCACCCACCCCTTGGTTCGTGTGCGACTTAAACCATGCAGGCCGCATCGCACATGCGTCTTTTGTGGCATCTGTCACAGCCGTCGGTACATCAAGTACCGGAAAACCGGGCCCAGGCCCTCACGTCGCGGACTTCCAATACAGCGCGCGAGCCTCTAGCTTCCCACCCCACGAGAGGTTAACGGCACCAACGGAGAAGTTCGATGCGGACACGGGTCGGAGCATGCGCAGCACTTGTCCTGGGTCTTGCAGCTTGCGGGAACCCCGCGCCGGCGCCGCAGGGAGACAAGACGCCCGCCAGCGATACCGCTGCCGCCACGCCGTCGCTCACCGCCGAAGCACCTGACGCCTGCACCCTCGTCACCACCGACGAGCTCGCTGCCATCTTCCCGACGCGCAGCTTCACCCTTGACAACATGCCGCCCGAAAAGCGCAACAAGCCGGGCGGCCCACGCCGCAATGCAGTCAGCTCATGCACCTTCATCTCGAACGGTGCGAGCATACCTGACATGATGACTGTGAGCGTCGTACTCATCACCGCCTACAGCGACGAGGCACAGCCCTCGATTGAGAAGATGCAATCCGGCCTGTCAACGCTGGGCCTGAAGATTTCACACAAGACAATAGAAGGCCTCGGGGATGGTGCCTATTGGTACAACATCGGCGGCAACCGCCGTTCAGGCGTTGTCGTGAACGTAATGCGCAATCCCCGATACTGGCTGGCAATCAGCGAATCATCCAGCGGACAAGAAGAAGCCGCAACCGTCTCCCGGTTGACCGAGGTCACAAGGCACGCCCTCGGTCGCCTCTGACGCCGACCGCCTAAACGCCGTGCGCCTTGAACCAGTCAAGGCAACGGCGCCATGCGTCCTTCGCGGCAGCCTCGTTATATGACGGTCGATAATCGGCAAGGAACCCGTGATCGGCGTCGGGATAGACGATGATCTCGCTTTTCATGTCCCCGGCAGCCTTCAGCGCCGCACGCATCGCATCGACCTGTGAAAGCGGGATGCCTTTGTCGAGTGCACCGTAAAGACCCAGCACGCGCCCCTGAAGCTGTCCCGCAACCTCGACCGGATGACGAGGCGCCGTGTTTCCCTCGCGCCGGACCAGCTGCCCGTACCAGGCCACACCAGCCTTCACTTGCTGGTTATGCGCCGCATGAAGCCAGGTCTGCCGCCCGCCCCAGCAAAATCCGGTGACACCGATGCGAGCGGCATCGCCGCCCTGCTTCACCGCCCAGGCAATTGTCGCATCGAGATCGCTCAGCACCACCGTGTCATCGACCTTCGAGACAACCTGCTCGACCAGCGACCGGATATCCGCATAAGCCGTGGCATCACCCTGGCGTGAATAAAGATAGGGGGCAACCGCAATGTACCCAGCCTTCGCAAACCGCCGGCAGATATCCTTGATCCATTCGTGAATGCCGAAGATCTCCTGGATCACAATCACGACAGGCAGCTTGCCTCCACCCTGCGGCCGCGCGCGATAGCCGGGGATCTGGCCGTCGGCAACGGGAATCTGGACATCACCCGCCTCAACACCGACCGCATCGGTGACGATCGTCGACGCCGCCACCGGCTGCACCGAAAGCGCAAACCCCGCGGTCAGGCTCGTGACCAGGACACGGCGCCGATCAAGGCTCTCAAGACCTGTTTCCATGAGATGGCTCATGCACGCTCTCCCTTTGACATAAGGCTCAACGGATGCGCCTCACCGACTCTGCCCTGTTGTCGAAAGCGAACAGGTTGAAGTTGGACTGCGAGCGGTCCAGCTCGATGCAATAGCCCCGATAATTCGGCTTGTCGCACAGTTGCCAGATACCGCCCCGCAGCCGCGCGCTGGAGGCGACATTTCCAAAACCATAGGCGTTCAGGTCCGGAATGTCGCCATCGAATACACAGCGCCGACCCTCGAAATTCGGGTTTTCATGCAGGGTAATGGCAACAAAGCGTGGCCAGTCTCGCGGACCATCACCAGCGACGTCCTGTCGACAAGGTTTGCTGGGCACCACATCGACCCCACGCTGCGCTGCAGGCAAGGCGCTGAAGATCAGGACAAACCCAAGTCCCAGAAGCACCACCGCAACAAGCCTCATCAGACGTCTCCATCGTGGACAGCACCGGCGACCATAGAATCAGCTGACCCGCCACACCTCCGACTGCCTCAATGTTTTGTAAGGTTTTCGACACAAGTCCGCCGCTTTCCAGCGCCAGTTTCCACGATCGACCAACGGCCAAGAACATGACCCGCATCATCCTCGCCCTGATCTTGCTTCCACTTCTGTTTGCTGACACCGCGACAGCAGAAAAGCTGCCAGCACCCGTGACCAGCATCGTGGTGGAAAAGCAGAAACGTCTGATGACGGTCTATGCCGGTCAGCGGGCAATGAAGACCTATCGCATCGCACTGGGCGGGAACCCCAAGGGCCACAAGCAGCACGAGGGAGACAGTCGCACACCCGAAGGCCGCTACGTCATAGATGCAAGGAACCCAAGGTCAAGCTTCCACCTGTCCCTGAAAATCTCCTACCCCAATCGCGAGGACACAAGGAAGGCAAGGCGCAAGGGTCTCTCGCCTGGCGGCGCAATCATGATCCACGGCACGCCACACGGTCTCGCAACGCTCAACGCAATGGGCTTCTACAGCGACTGGACCGCTGGATGCATCGCCGTATCGAACGCAGAGATCGAGGAACTCTTCGCCGCCGTTCGCATCGGCACGCCCATCATCATCAAGCCATGACCAGGTCCAGCAATGCACCCGGCACACCACCGCCACGCTCGACGCAAAAGACCGGCACATCGGTATGCGCAAGGATCGAATCCCGCGTCTCCTCCAGCGGCACCGGACCGGGCTGCGCCCCCGAAAGCACGATCGCCTCAGCCTGAATGCCCCGACCCGACAGCGCCGCGATCGCAGTCAGCGTATGACTGATGGTCCCCAGATAGCCGCCGGCGACCAGCAGCACGCGGGACTTGAGCCGCAAGGCAAGGTCGACATTCAGGAAATCAGTTCCAAGAGGAGACATGATGCCTCCCGCGCCTTCAACAAAAGTCAGCCGCTCGCGATCCATCGAACGCAGACAGAAATCCGCGACATCGTCGAGCTGGATCGAATGACCCTCGCGCCGCGCAGCCATATCGGGCGAAAGGGCTGGCAGAAAACGCCACGGCGTGACCTGCGACACCGATTGCCGATCCACGACCATGCCGGCCGAAGCCAGCAACCGACCGCTGTCGGTCGATGGAAGATCGTCGGCAGTAAAGCCACTCAGCACCGGTTTGAGCGCCTGCACACCGACACCGCGCTTGCGCAACCCTTCAAGCAACAGGCAAAGCACATGGGTCTTCCCCAGATCCGTACCCGTTGCCGTCACAAACCAGGGCTTCATCGTCCCGCCTCTCCCGTCATGTCACGCACAATCCGCGCAAGGCGCAGCACGTCTTCTTCCCGTTGGTTGGCACAGAAGGTCACGCGTAACCGCGCGGTCCCCTCAGGAACAGTTGGCGGACGTATCGCCCGCACCACAAACCCCGCTTCGGCAAGAAGGCGTGACGCCGCCAGCGCCCGATCGGCATCGCCAAGCATCACGGGCACGATGGCAGATTGCGGCACCGGCAATCCGGCATGCGCGCTGAACAGCGATGCAAGCGAAAGCGGCCGCGCACACAGGCCCGGATCAGAGGCAATGACCTGCAACCCCGCTGTCGAGGCCGCAACCACGGACGGCGGCAAACCGGTGGAAAAGACCAGGCTTCGCGCCCGATTGACAAGCATCGCAATGACGCTGGCCCGCCCGGCAACATAACCTCCATAAGACCCCACCGCCTTTGAGAACGTACCCATCTGGATGTCAGGCTCGACGCCGGCAGCATGCGCCGAACCGCGCCCCTCCCCCACGACACCCAAACCATGCGCATCATCCGTCATGAGCCAGGCCCCATGCAGCCGCACAAGTCGGGCAATATCAACCAGTGGCGCAAGATCGCCATCCATGCTGAACACGCCCTCGGTCATCACAAGGCAATGGCGATACGCCTGCCGATGCTGCGCCAGCAGGTCGGCCAGGTGACCCGTATCATTATGATCGAAAAGCAGCATCCGCGCGCCCGACAGCCGCGCCCCCGACATCATGCAAGCATGCGAAAGCGCATCCGCAATGACAACATCCCCCTCGCACACGAGCGCTGGGATCGTCCCGATATTGGCCAGATACCCTGACCCGAAGACAAGCGCCGCCTCCGTGGACTTGAGCGAGGCAACCGCTGCCTCGCAATCCCTGTAGAGACTGTGGTTTCCCGTCACCAGCCGCGACGCCCCCGCCCCCGTGCCGTGCAGCCGAATGGCATCAGCCGCCGCAGCCTCGAGCCGGGGGTCCGACGACAACCCCAGATAATCGTTCGAGCAGAAATTCAGTCCCCCCGCTGCCGCATCCGGCAAGGCACGCAGCAGCGACAGGGCCTCGGCCCTTTCAAGCTTTTCGGCGGCAAAGGCCTCGAGGCTAACCATGGAACACGGCGCAAGCGGGCATGGGCTTCCTTGACCCGGTAGAGTTGGTGCTTATTGTGCGCGATCACATCTGAACAGGGCAACACCGTCAATGACCACCGCCGCAACCAGCGCCTCTGCGAACCATGTCCAGCCGCCCGCGCAAACCACTGCCCCGCGCTGGACTTTCGAGGCAGCGAGGCAATTCTTCGACATGCCCTTTGCCGACCTCATCTTCCGCGCACAGACGATCCATCGCCAGAACTTCGACCCGAACGAAGTCCAGATGTCGACACTTCTGTCGATCAAAACCGGTGGCTGCGCCGAGAATTGCGGCTATTGCAGCCAGTCGTCGCATTTTGAAACCGGCCTGAAAGCGTCCAAGCTCATGGCGCTGGACGAGGTGAAGACAGCCGCTTCTCGGGCCAAAGCCGGCGGCGCGACACGCTTCTGCATGGGCGCAGCCTGGCGCGAACCCAAGGACCGCGACATCGACACGCTTTGCGAGATGGTACACGAAGTGAAGGCGATGGGCATGGAAACATGCATGACGCTGGGCATGCTCACCAAGTCACAGGCCGAGCGTCTCGCAGGCGCTGGCCTCGACTATTACAATCACAATGTCGACACCGGCCCCGAGTACTACGAGAAAGTCGTCACGACACGCACATTGACCGACCGCCTCGAGACCCTGCAGCACGTCCGCGAAGCTGGCATGAACGTCTGCTGCGGCGGCATCATCGGCATGGGCGAGGCACGCGATGACCGCATCGGCATGCTGCTCCTGCTGGCCAACATGGAGACGCCGCCCGAGTCCGTTCCCATCAACGCCCTCGTCCCGATCCGCGGCACGCCACTGGGCAATTCACACGCTGTCGAAGGCATCGAATTCGTGCGCACTATCGCAGCCGCCCGCATCATGATGCCAACCTCGATGGTCCGCCTCTCAGCCGGCCGCGAAACCATGAGCGAAGAAGTCCAGGCGCTCTGCTTTCTTGCCGGGGCAAACTCGATCTTCATCGGCGACAGGCTGCTGACCACGGCGAACCCCGCCAAGGAACGCGACGACCGCCTGTGGGCCAAGCTCGGCATTCGCGCGATGCCGGCGTGACCACACCAGACTGGCTGACAAGCGGTTGGCAGCACATATGGCTGCCCTACGCCCAGATGAAGACCGCGCCCCTGCCACTGCCCGTGGTGGGTGCCAGCGGAAGCAGGCTGCACCTCGCCGATGGGCGCGAACTCATCGACGGCGTGGCGTCATGGTGGACGGTCGCCCATGGCTACAACCATCCGCACATGCGCGAGGTCATCAGCGAACAACTGATGCGCCTGCCACACGTGATGCTGGGCGGCCTTGCACACGAGCAGGCCTACACGCTGGCCAAGCGCCTCTCCGACCTTCTGCCAGCTGGTCTCGAACGCACCTTCTTCACCGACTCAGGATCGGTCGCCGTCGAAGTGGCCATGAAGATGGCGATCCAGTTCTGGGTGAACCATGGGAATCGGCAACGTCGCCGGATCGTTCATTTCCGAGGCGGCTATCACGGCGATACCTTCGCCACCATGTCCCTGTGCGACCCCGAAGAGGGGATGCACGCCCTCTTCTCCGGGATGCTTGCCGACAACCCCATCGCGGACCTTCCGGTTTCAAGGCAAGCCGCTGATCGCCTGGACGAAATTCTCTCGCAGCCCGACATAGCAGCTGTCATTGTCGAACCGCTCGTTCAGGGCGCCGGAGGAATGGTGTTCCATGCGCCATCCACACTCAGATCAATCGCCGACAGCGCCAGCAGGCATGGTGTCCTTCTCATTCTCGACGAGATCTTTACCGGCTTCGCGCGCACAGGAACCATGTTGGCATGTGAGCAAGCAGGTATCGTCCCCGACATCATATGCCTGGGCAAAGCCCTGACAGGCGGCACTCTACCCCTCGCCGCCACAGTAGCCACGCGCAAGGTTTTCGACGCCTTTCTCGACGACGAAGCATCGAAGGCGCTGATGCACGGTCCGACTTATATGGGCAACGCCCTCGCCTGCGCGGCAGCGAACGCCTCCCTCGATCTGTTCGCAGCCGAACCGCGAACAGCGCAATCGCAAGCCATCGGCGAGCACCTTGAACAAGCGCTCTCACCGCTTCGGCAAGTTCCAGGAGTCTTGGATGTCCGCGTCAAGGGCGCGATTGGCGTGGTGGAGTTGGAAACCCTCGATCGCCTCGCCCTGCGCCAGAAATTCATCGAGCGCGGCGTCTGGATCAGGCCTTTCGGACGAATTGTGTACACGACCCCGCCGCTGACCATCGGACAGGATGATCTGTCCGTGCTGACCACGGCAATCGTGGATGTGGTCAGCGAAGCTGCGCCTAGACCGAGCGCTTGACCATCATCTGCTTGATCTCGCCGATGGCCTGCGCGGGGTTCAGCCCCTTCGGGCACACCGATGCGCAGTTCATGATGGTATGGCAGCGATAAAGACGGAAAGGATCCTCGAGATTGTCCAGACGCTCGCCCGTGGCCTCATCGCGCGAATCGGCAAGCCAACGATAGGCCTGCAACAGGATGGCCGGGCCCAGATAGCGCTCCTGGTTCCACCAATAGCTGGGACAGGACGTCGAACAGCAGGCGCACAGGATGCACTCATAAAGGCCATCCAGCTTCTGGCGGTCTTCCGGCGACTGCTTCCATTCCGTCTCCGGCGTCGGCGTCGTCGTGTGCAACCATGGCTCGATCGAGGCATACTGCGCATAGAAATGCGTCATGTCAGGAACAAGGTCCTTGATGACTTTCATGCTGGGCAGCGGGTAGACGGCAATGGGGCCGCTCGCGTCATCCATCGATTTGGTGCATGCGAGCGTGTTGGAACCATCGATGTTCATGGCGCAGCTGCCGCAGACGCCCTCTCGGCACGAACGGCGGAAGGTCAGGGTCGGATCGATCTCGTTCTTGATCTTCAGCAACGCGTCCAGGACCATCGGCCCGCAACTGTCCAGATCAACCTCGTAGCTGTCCAGACGGGGGTTCTCGCCGTCCTCAGGGTCCCAGCGATAGACCTTGAAGGTCTTTACGCGCTTGGCGCCGGCCGGCGCGGGCCACGTCTTGCCGGGACGAACCTTGCTGTTCTGGGGAAGCGTGAACTTTGCCATGGCGCAACGAGCCCTCTGTCAGTGTCGACACACGCAGTATTTAGTGTCTTGGGCATGTTACGTCCACGGGGTACATAAGTCCTGAATGACGCATTGAAGACGCCGTCGATCGGGGGATCGCAGACATGCGCCTGGGGACTATCTTTCTGCTGCTTCTGGCAGCTTTCGCTGCGGCATCCTGCGATTCCGGCGATGCTGGCAAACCTTCAATGGAACAAAAGCCGAAATCGATCGCTACGTCCGGCAAGGCACGGGCAGCGCCCGAGCGTGATGTTCCGCAAGGTCAACTGCCCCGGAATGTCGAACCCGTGCACTATCGACTGCACCTGACATTGAACCCGGATCAGTTACGCTACGACGGCGAGGTCGAGATCGAGATCGACCTCAAGGCTCCCAAGCGCGAGATTTACCTTCACGGCCGTGACCTTGTGGTCGGCAGGGTCACCGCCCGCATTCTTGGCCGCCCCGAGATCAAGGGAACCTACACGCAGGTCGACGCAAGTGGCGTTGCTCGCCTCACCTTCGAGCAGCAACTCCCGATGGGCAGGGCCAAATTGACGCTGCCATTCTCGGCGTCCTTCGAAACACAGCCCGACGCGCTGACTGCGATGACCGAGAGTGGTACGCGTTACGTCTGGACACAGTTCCAGGAAATATCGGCAAGGCGCGCCTTTCCCTGCTTCGACGAACCGCGCTTCAAGACACCCTTCGATATCTCCATCACCCACATCGCCCGCCATGTGGCCATCGCCAACACGCCACCCGTTTCTGCCGAAGCGATCGCCGAGGGCGTGACGCTCACCACGTTTTCAACGACGGCACCCCTTCCCACCTACCTCGTGGCCATCATCGTAGGCCCATACGACATTGCGACCGGCCCCTCAGTGCCCCCAACGGCAATGAGACCAGCACCCCTGCCTGTTCGGGCCGTCTCCGTCAGGGGCAAGGTCAGCGCCGCCCAGTTCGCCCTGAAGGAAACGCCGCCCCTTGTGCGCGCAATGGAGAACTATTTCGCGGCCCCCTTCCCTTATGCCAAGCTTGACCTGATAGCCCCGCCCAACTTTCTCGCAGGCGGCATGGAGAATGCAGGCGCCATCACCTACACGGAACGAGGCCTGCTGCTCGGAGACAAGCCCTCGATCGCACAGCGGCGCTATTTCCGCCTTCTGCATGCCCACGAGGTGGCCCACCAATGGTTCGGCGACCTCGTGACGCCCAGATGGTGGAACGACATCTGGCTGAACGAAGCCTTCGCATCCTGGCTTGGTAACAAGATAGCCGCCGAACTCTGGCCACAGGACGAAATCGGACGGGAAACCGCGCGCAAAGCCCTCGAGGTCATGGACCTTGATGCCCTGTCGTCAGCCCGCGCAATCCGCCAGCCGATCGTGACCAATGACGACATCTTCAACGCCTTCGACGGCCTGACCTACGACAAGGGCGCAGCCATACTGCAGATGTTCGAGCAATATCTGGGACCCGACGTGTTTCGTGAAGGTGTTCGCCTCCACATGCGCCGCTTCGCGCACGCAACAGCCGATACGGACGATTTCTTTGCCTCCCTCGCCGCAGCATCGAAAAAGCCTGATGTGATCCGGGCCATGGAGACATTTCTGAACCAGCCTGGTCTTCCTCTGGTAAGCGTCGAGACAACATGCAGCGGACGGGACCTCAACGTCACGATCAGCCAGTCGCCCTATGGCGCAACCTCGGCCTCGGACAAGCGCGTCTGGTCCGTTCCTGTATGCATGCGCGAACTGGGCAAGGGCCGCCCTCTGCCCTGCACGATGCTCGGCGCTGAACCGCGCAGCTTCACGGTGAAGAAGCTCTGCAATGTGCCTCTGGCTCCGAACGCCTCGGCATCTGGCTATTACAGGTTCACAATGCCTCAGAAAGACTGGGGGCGACTGACAGCATCCCTTTCGACCATGAACGCCGCCGAGCAACTGGCCACGCTGCAATCCTTGCGCGCGGCCTTCCGCGCCGAAGATGCGGACGCGGCAACGTATCTCTCTGCCCTGCGCAGCGCCATCACATTGGGCGAATGGGACGTGATCGAGCTCGCGACAGGATACCTGCGCGAGATCCGCGCCAATCTCGTCGAACCAGCGGCCCGATCCAGCTTCGAGACAGGTATGCGAGGCTGGTTTGAGCGCCCATTCGCGGGCGTGACACGCCCCGACACGAAGGCAAGGCCCGCGGCAGCGCTGGGACGTGCCGCACACGCCACGCTTGCCGTCTCTGTTGCGATGCACCCCGAAGCGAGCGCATCCCTTGCACCGACGGGCCGCGCCCTGTTGTCAAGGATTGCCGAGGGACGCAACGACATCACGCTCGACGAAATGGCTCCACCCGCACTTTGGGCTGCCATCGCCGCAGGGGGCGAGGATGCAGCAGCGATGGCAATCAGGGCCCTGCGCACGACTCGCCAGGCGGAACACCGCAACGTGCTTGTCAGGTCACTGGCGGCAGCCAGTGATGCAGCGGCAATAGGCCTGATCAGACAGTTCGTCCTGTCGGGCGAACTGAACGTGCGCGAAGTGTT
>CAZABH010000027.1:0-24810 GCA_964483585.1 uncultured Flavobacteriaceae bacterium | reverse complement strand
TAGGCCTGATCAGACAGTTCGTCCTGTCGGGCGAACTGAACGTGCGCGAAGTGTTCGCCTATCTGAGAGAAACCTTTGCCCACGCCAACTCCCGGGATGGAGCGTGGGACTGGATCCGGCGTGACTATGCAGGCTTGGTGAAGGTCACTGGAGAAGGCACCAGGTCAAGGTTCATGTCCCTGCCGGCAACGCTCTGCGCGAAGCAAGACGGTGACGCGATCCGCGCCTTCTTCGAACCAATGGCCGAGAAGGTCGCAGGCGCACCACGAACTCTGGCCAACACACTCGAGGCGGTGAACCGTTGCCACGCATGGAAGCAAAGCGCATCCGCCAGCATGACGGCCGCGATCATGGCGGCGGCCAGATAATCGCCTAGCGGGTCTGGCCAGGTCCGGGTGCCGGGACGAACCGGTGGACCAATCCGATCGAGACCTTCGACAGGGCATGAACGAGTTGCGATGAGCGATTGGGGATGATCAGGCCACCACCACGCCCGCAACGTTCCCACGCAACCCGGGCCACATCTTCCGCCCTCATCACGCCACCCGATTCCTCAACCTTGCGCACGGACGCAGGCTTGGTCAGGTTTTCGCGATCAAAACCCGGCGTCTGAGTGGCGGGAGGACACAGCACCTGCACACTGACCCCGTAGGGCGCAAGCTCATGACGCAGGCTGGTACCAAACCCCACGACGGCATGCTTGGTCGCCGCATAAATCGACCACCCGAAAAGGCCAATGAAGCCAAGGTCCGAAGACGTGAAGACCATGGCGCCCCGCCGCGCTTCCATCATGGCAGGGGCAAGGGCGCGCGCCACATTGACGGTACCGACAGCATTGGTCGCGAACATCTCGGCAGCATCGTTATCAGCTGTCTCGTCAATGAACGCGGCCTGCGCAAAGCCGGCACAATGAAACACGCGATCGACAGGGCCTGCAGACAAAAGTCTTGAGGCCGCCTCGCGAACAGCTGTGACCTCTCTGACATCGACGGACCGACTTGACCGGGCACCGGTCGCCTGCATCGCCAAGGCAAGACGCCCGGCATCGCGCCCCCAGATCTCGACGTCAGCGCCACAGCGTGCCGCCAGTCCGGCGATTGCGTGCCCGATACCTTCGGACCCGCCAGTGACGAGAACCCGCAAGGATCGGCCTCAGTACGTACGCGCCTTCGGCGCGATGTACTCGACATCATTCGACAGCGTGTAGGTGTGGACGGGACGATAGTCGATCTTCACCCGGCCGCTTTGCGTGTCGAACCAGGCAAGGGTGTGCTTCATCCAGTTCTGATCGTCGCGCGACGGGAAGTCCTCGCGCGCATGGGCACCACGGCTTTCCTCACGATTATGCGCCCCCTCAACCGTGACCGCCGCCTGCGAAATCAGGTTATCGAACTCGAGCGTTTCGACAAGGTCGGAATTCCAGATCAACGAGCGATCCTTCAAGCCGATCTCCGGCATGTCGCGGTGAACACCGGCAACCAGGTCACATCCCTCTTTCAAGACGTCCTTGGCGCGGAAAACGGCACAATGGTCCTGCATCGCCTTTTGCATCCGTCGCCTGAGTTCGGCGGTGGGAACCTTGCCCTTGGCATTGCGGAACCGATCGAGTCGGGCAATCGCATTGTCACCGGCGTCCTTCGGCAATGCCGCCTGGCGCTCGCCCGGCTTCACGTCGTCTGCACACTTCAGACCCGCCGCACGACCAAACACCACAAGGTCGATCAGCGAATTCGAACCGAGGCGGTTGGCGCCGTGCACGGAAACACATGCAGCCTCGCCGATGGCCATGAGCCCCGGAACGATGCTGTCGGGATTGCCGTTCTTCAGCGTCAGCACTTCACCATGATAATTTGTCGGAATACCACCCATGTTGTAGTGCACCGTCGGCAGCACCGGGATGGGCTTCTTGGTAACATCCACGCCCGAGAAGATGCGCGCCGACTCCGAGATGCCGGGCAATCGCTCGTGGATGATCTTCGGATCCAGATGGCTCAAATGCAGGTGGATATGGTCCTTGTTCGGACCGCAGCCCCGGCCTTCGCGAATTTCAATCGTCATCGCGCGGCTAACGACATCGCGCGAGGCCAGGTCCTTGGCGTTCGGCGCATAGCGCTCCATGAAGCGCTCGCCATTCCCGTTGGTCAGGTACCCGCCTTCGCCGCGCACGCCCTCGGTGATCAGCACCCCGGCACCGAAGACACCCGTCGGATGGAACTGAACAAACTCCATGTCCTGCAGAGGCAGTCCGGCGCGCAGCACCATGGCGTTGCCATCACCCGTACACGTGTGGGCCGAGGTGCAGTTCTGATAGGCGCGCCCATACCCCCCCGTCGCAAGCACCACCTTCGAGGCGCGGAAGCGGTGGATCGAGCCGTCATCGAGGCACCATGCCATGACACCTCGGCAGCGCCCCTCTTCCATGATGAGGTCGAGCGCAAAATATTCGATGAAGAACGATGCGTCGTACCGCAGGCTCTGTCCATAGAGGGTGTGCAGCATCGCATGACCCGTTCTGTCAGCGGCCGCACATGTGCGCTGGATCGGAGCCTTTCCGAACTCCTTCGTCATGCCGCCGAACGCGCGCTGGTAGATCTTTCCTTCCTCGGTCCGCGAGAAGGGAACACCGAAATGTTCGAGTTCGTAGACAGCCTCCGGCGCATTGCGACAAAGATACTCGATCGCATCCTGGTCACCCAGCCAGTCCGAGCCCTTCACGGTGTCATACATGTGCCAGCGCCAGTCGTCGGCTTCCATGTTGCCCAGCGCAGCAGAGATACCACCCTGCGCGGCAACCGTATGGCTACGGGTCGGAAAAACCTTGCTGACATTGGCAACACGAAGCCCGCGCTTGGCAGCCTCCAGCGTCGCCCTCAGGCCGGAGCCACCGGCACCGACGACAACAACATCAAAGGTATGGTCGGTGATGGGGTAAGCGGTCATGGATCAAACCTCGGGATCAGCCAATGATGCGCAGGACGGAGACAAGACAGGTCACCGCGATCGCAAGCACGGCAAAATGAAGAAGGACAAGCAGGGGAATCTTTGTTCGTTCGTCGGGAATGTAGTCCTCGATGACCACCTTCACGCCAAGCAGCATGTGGAACAACCCGACGATGACGAACATCGCTATGCCAATGGCATTGAGGGGCTTCGAAAGAAAAATCAGCACGTCGGCATGTGGCGCGCCAACATGCCCGACAACCGCCCACACGAACCAGAGCGTCAGCGGCAGCAGGACAATCGCAGACAGGCGCTGATGCCAGAAATGTTGCGTACCTGACTTGGCGGAGCCATGGCCGCGCACGCGACCAAGTGGAGTACGGACGGTCATTGCCAGATCCCCCTCGACTGGAAGGCCAGGAACCAGATCAAAACAGTCGTCGTCAGGGTCAACGCGTAGACTAGCAGGCCTGACCGGTTGGCAGTCTTCAGATCGAACCCTAAGCCTGCATCCCAGAACAAGTGCCTCACACCATTGAAAGCATGATAAACGAGAGCAAGCGTGAAACCGAACAGGACGAGCTGCCCAAGCACGTGTCCCGCAACGGCCTCGAACACGGCGTAGCTGTCGGGACCGTCGGATACCGCATAGAGCCACCACGCAAGCAACAACGTTCCCCCGGCAAGCCCGACACCGGTGATGCGATGAAGGATGGACGTCCCCATCGTGATGGGCCAGCGATAGATCTGGAGATGCGGAGACAGCGGCCTTGCTTTGGGGCGCTGCTTTGCCGATGCCTCAGGCATGTATGGCAATCCTTGGTTGGATGGCAGGAACAAAAATCAGGAACAAGCGGCTACTAATTTTCACAAGCGGCCTGTATGAGCAAGCAGGACTTGCCCGGAAACAGCTTGATGCGGGGGATGACCCGATGTTTGAGGCCGTGATCTTTGACTTTGGTGGCGTGATCACCGAAAGCCCCTTCGAAGCGTTTAACCGGATGGAACGAACACGTGGGATTCCAGCTGACACCGTTCGCAGAATCAACGCGACAAATCCGGACACCAACGCCTGGGCCATGTTCGAGCGTTCCGAAATCGACGCCACCGAGTTTGACCGCCGTTTTTCCGCGGAAGCCGCAGCGTTCGGCGTAGCTCTATCGGGCCACGATGTGCTGTCCTGCCTGCAAGGTGCTGTTCGTCCGCGCATGCTCGAAGCCTTGAAGCGCATTGCAGCCCGCTACAAGACAGGCTGCATAACCAATAACGTTCGCAGCGACGGGCCGGACCATGCGACAAGAGATGCCATGGTTGCTGAAGCGTTCAGCCTGTTTGGTCATGTCATTGAATCCTCGAAACTCGGCATCCGAAAGCCAGACCCTCGCATCTACAGGCTCATGCTCGAACACTTGGAGGTCCAACCCACCCGGGCAATTTACCTCGACGACCTCGGCATCAACCTCAAGCCCGCCAGGACCATGGGCATGACCACGATAAAGGTGACCACGGGCGACGACGCGATAGCCGAACTCGAGCGCCTTCTTGGAACCAGCCTGGCCTGAAGTCATTCAGGGTTAACGGACCCATCTACCAGCCCAGCTACCTGGCAAAAATGGCATCTTCTCGCTCGAACGCCTTGATCTCAAGGGCATTGCCCGAAGGGTCGAGGAAAAACATGGTGAATTGCTCGCCAGACTCCCCCTTGAAGCGAACCTGCGGTTCGATAAGGAAGCGGACACCCTTTTCCCTAAGGGAATCGGAAATTTCCTTGAATATTGAAGGAGTTACGATGAGACCGAAATGTCGCACCGGCACTTCCTCCCCATCAACCTCGTTTGCCCCTTCACACGCCCCTGCGGACGCGCTCAAATGGGCAACGATCTGATGACCGAAGAAGTCGAAATCGACCCATTCGGACGATGATCGCCCTTCCCGACATCCAAGCACCTCACCGTAGAACAGGCGGGCTGCATCAAGGTCGTGGACAGGAAACGCGAGATGAAAACGGGGACGCTCGGTCATGTCATCTCCGGCTACGTGCGTGGTGAACATGGTTGGACTGCAAACGTGGAAGGTAAACGTTAGGTGAGCAAGGCGCAGAACAGGACACTCAGGATCGCAGGCCAATCCGTGCCCGTAAAGGTGCGTCTGAACCCGCGCGCACGTCGCGTGATCGTGAAGGTTCATCCCTCGACCGGTGAGGTCGCAGTCGTGGCCCCCTCGAGCCGCTCATTGCCAAAGGCACTCGACTTCGCAAGGCAGGAAGGCGAATGGATTGCCGACCGCCTCTCGCGCGTGCCAGAGCGCAAGCACTTCCGCGCTGGCGAAACTGTTCCCTATCGCGGCACGCCGCACACGATCCGCTCAACACCAGACGAACGCGGCGGCGTATGGATCGACCTCGACGCCGAGCGCCCACTCATCAGGGTATCTGGCTTCCGCGAGCACATCCCGCGCCGGATCGAGGATTGGCTCAAGAAGCAGGCGCGCACCCAGATCACGCGACGCATCGCGGCCCTGGCGGACCAGATGGGACTGGCACCCTCTCGCATAACAGTTCGCGACGCCGCCAGTCGCTGGGGCTCGTGCTCGTCGCGCGGCGCCATTTCAGTGTCGTGGCGCCTGATCATGGCTCCGCCCTTCGTGCTCAATTACGTCTGCGCTCACGAAGTGGCCCACCTGCGCGAGATGAACCATGGGCGCCGTTTCTGGCGCTTGGTCGATGCACTCGTCGGCCAGGATGAAGCAGCGCAAGCGCAGTCCTGGTTGCGCGACAACGGTACTGAGCTGCACCGCTACACATCCTCAGGCGACTAAACTCAGTTCTGTGCAGAGCCAGCAGGCTGATCCTGCAGGAGCCGCGACAGCAGATCATCAAATGCAGACGTTGCTGTACCGCCCGAAGGCGCATCAGGCTCGATCTGGTCAGCGCCGGGCAGTGGCAGGATTGGCAGTCCCGCAGAAGCGCTCGACATGAACGACTTCCAGATCTGGGCAGGCAGCGTCCCGCCTGTGATTTCCTTGCCCGTCCCTGGGCCACGATCGCCCCCGATCCACACGCCCGAGACGAGCTGACGCGTGTACCCGATGAACCACGCATCCTTGAAGTCCTGCGTTGTCCCGGTCTTGCCGGCAGCAGGCCGCGCACCAAGACTGGCCCGCCGCCCCGTCCCATCCTGCACGGCCTTCACGAGCATCCTGTTCATCTGGCCAACATGGACGGGATCGACAACTCGGCCCACGCCCGACCCAGCACGAGCATACAGCACCTCGCCATCAGCCGAGAGAATACGCTTGACGCCATACATGATCGCCCCGTCGCCACCATTGGCGAAAGGCGCATAAGCCGTGACCATCTCCGCCAGTGTGACCTCGGCTGCGCCCAGCGCAAGCGACGGCAGCGACGGCAGGTTCGATACAATGCCAAGCCGTCGAGCAACAGCCGCAACGACCTCGGCCCTCTCCTGAAGGCAAAGCTGGACTGCGACCGTGTTCACCGAGGTCGCAAGCGCCTCTGACAGCGTCATGGCACCCTTGTGACCCGCAGGAAAATTCTCTGGCGTCCACCCTTTGAAGGTCACAGGCTGGTCAATGACGACGCTGTCCGGGGAAAGCCCGCCTTCCAGCGCTGCCAGATAGACAAAGGGCTTGAAAGCTGACCCCGGCTGTCGCCGCGCCTGCGTCGCCCGATTGAACAGTCCCTGCCTGTTCTGGCGCCCTCCAATCATCGCTCGCAGCGCCCCATCGGGAGACATGGCAATCATCGCCACTTGAAGATCTTCGCGCGCCTGCCCACCAAGCAAATCGGCAACGGCCTTCTCCGCCTTGCGCTGCATACCCAGGTCGAGGGTCGTCTCCACGACAATATCGCCGCTGACATTTCCGACTAGGTCCTTAAGCTGCGACTGAACCCAATCCGTGAAATAGGCGCTTCCGCTGCTGGAAAGGGTCGCCGCAAATTTCGGACGCGTGCGCAACGCCTCTTCACGCATGGCGTCGCTGATATGCCCGGCCTCCACCATGGTCTGCAGCACGACATGCGCACGTTCGATGGCAAGATCGTTGCCATTCGCAGGTGAGTACCGGGACGGCGCCTTCAAAAGCCCCGCAAGGATCGCGGCCTCGACAAGGCTGACCCTCGTCGACGGCTTGTTGAAATAGCGCCGAGCAGCTTCATCAATTCCATAGGCCCCAGCACCGAAATAGACCTTGTTCAGATAAAGGGACAGGATCTCGTCCTTCGTGAACGAAGCCTCCAGATACAAGGCGAGTACAGCCTCCTGCACCTTTCGGAACATCGTCCGGTCAGGTCGCAGGAAAAGGTTCTTGGCAAGCTGTTGCGTGATGGTCGAACCACCCTGGACAACGCGGCCCTCCTGCACATTCACCCACGCCGCACGGCCAAGACCGCGGATGTCGATGCCAAAATGCGTCCGGAAGCGGCGATCCTCGCTGGCGATGACGGCCGCTGTCACATGAGCTGGTAAGTCTGCAGCATGAACAAACGCGTCCGACAGTCGACCCAGCTGAGCAATCCGCTCACCATGGACGTCCTTCAGCGTGATCGTGTTGCTATGACCAGTCGCCAGCAGACCGTCGACCGATGGCAAATCCTTTGCAATCAATGCAAGCAGGCCTGCTGCCGCGATGGAACCCCAAAGCAGGACCAAAGTCAGCATGTAGGCAATGCGCCCAAGACGACGCCCAGCCTGCTCCTGAACCGGGCTCCCGCCATCACGAGAGCGCCGACCGGTCCCGCGCGCAGGCGCAGCTCCCTTCCCACTCTTTTTTTGAGATTTTCCCATGAGCTGATCGAGGATCCGGTATTTACCTCTCTTTTAAACCTGCGCCCTTAACAGCGCTTGAATCGCACAACGAGGCAAATGACCACGAAGCCTTCCATTGCTGTGGAAAATCCTGCTAGCATTCAGCGGTTCCGACGCATGTCGGAAGATGGATAGATTATCAGGAGATCAGGACATGCGGACAGTGTACGCAATCGCGCTGATCGCGCTGCTGTTGACAGGCACCACCGCAAGCGCGAATTCAAAAGCGCCCTTCGGAGGCATATTTATGGAAGACCCTCTGCTGGAGGGTGCTCGTAAGGGCTCACTGTCTGACGTGAAGTCAGCCTTCATCGATGGCGCATCCGCCAACAAGACAGATGCGGATGGAACGCCCGCGCTGGTCTTGGCAGTTCAGTCCGGAAACCTGGAGGTCGTGCGCTTCCTCCTCGAGAATGGCGCGCGCATCGAGGCCCGCGGCGCCGACGAGGCAACGGCGCTTACAGTCGCTGCAACCAGCGGAAATACCGACATTGTAACCTTATTGCTGGATAAGGGAGCTGATATCGACGCACCGGGATCGGTTGGCGACCCACCCCTTGTGAAGGCAACCCGCGCAAGGCAGAACGCCGTCATCCGGATCCTCGTGGCACGGGGTGCAGACCTTGACGCGACAGACGCAGCAGGAACAACAGCTCTGGAAATCGCGGAACGCGCCGGCTGGACAGACACGGCAGCGCTCCTTAGCAAGGCAGATTGACAATCATCGCCCCCCTCGACCCCTCGCCCGTGACGCCGGCGACCACAGCGCACGACTCCTTGCTTGCGCTCCAGCTGCAACGCGCCTTCAACAGCACCGCAAGCTCAGGCATCAGGCTCAAGACCCTGGTCTTCATCAGGTCACTTGGGATCGTGGGCCAGCTCGTCGCAATCATGATCGTGTTCTTCGGCCTGAAGTACCAGATGCCGATCGGACAGTGCTTGGCCGTGATAGGCGTGGCGATAACCTTCAACACCGCCCTGCTCGCGATGTACCCAGGGATCCACATCCTGAGCGAACGCGACGCAGCCGCACACATTGCCTTCGACATCTGCCAGCTGACTGCCATGCTGGCACTGACAGGCGGGATAGAGAACCCTTTCGCGATCCTCTATTTGGCACCAATCGTGATCGCGGCTAGCAACCTGCCTTTGGGCGCCACCCTGTCACTGGCCATGCTTGCATTCGGCAGCATTTCCTTCATCTCCATTTTCCACTGGCCGCTGCCCTGGGATCCTCAAGCACCGCTCCTGCTTCCTTCGCTTTACGTGGCGGGCAACTGGATTTCCCTCAGCCTCGGCATTGGCTTCAGCCTGATCTATGCGTGGCGCACGGCTGACGAAGCCCGCCGCATGCAGGCTGCCCTCGCCGTAACGCAGGCAGCCTTGGCACGCGAGCAGCGATTGTCAGACCTTGGTGCCCTTGCCGCAGCCGCCGCCCACGAGCTGGGCACTCCGCTCGGCACCATTGCGGTTGTGGCAAGGGAGCTCGAGCGTGACATGGGACCAAAGGCCCCCTGGATCGAGGACGTGAAGCTCTTGCGCGGTCAGGCCGAACGCTGCCGCGAAATCCTCTCCCAACTTTCCCAGCAGGATACCGACGAAGACAACATCGCCAAGCGCCTTCCTCTGCTGGCACTCCTGGACGAAATCGCCGAACCCCATCGTGGCTTCGGCATTGATGTCGTGGTGAAGACAGCGACAGCAGGAACGCTTTCGGTATCGCGCTCGCCGGAAGTCATGCACGGCCTGGGAAATCTGGTCGAGAATGCCGTCGATTTCGCACAATCGAAGGTCGAGATCGAAGCCCAGTGGGACGATAACACAGTGCAGATAACCATCAGGGACGACGGCACCGGCTTCGCACCAGAGATCCTGACAAGGCTTGGAGAGCCCTACGTCACCTCTCGCGCTGGTACCGAGGCTGATCGGCCTGCAAACCTGAACCACAGCCCACACGCCGAGGGTCATGCCGGCCTCGGCCTTGGGTTCTTCATCGCAAAAACATTGCTTGAGCGCATCGGCGCACGCCTCGCCTTCGGTAACCAACCCGGCTCCGGCGCGAGGATCGGATTAAGTATTCCACGACAAAGCCTCGAGAACAGAGCAAGAAATCGGGCTTGAGGCAGCTACGCAGCGCTGGCATATCGCTGAACACGGACATATAGTTCGTATGGACGGAACATCTGGTTCCATGAGGATAATTGATCAGAAGGGATCTTCCAGTGGCACTATCCGCTGAGGGCCTGCCCGACAAGTCGCTGTTGATCGTCGACGATGACGCGCCCTTTCGCCAACGCCTTGCACGCGCGATGGAAGCACGTGGGTTCATCGTGACCGCTGCCGAAACAGCAGAGGAAGCCATCGCGATCTCAAGACGCTCGCCTCCCGCCTTCGCCGTCGTTGACCTGCGCCTCGGCCAGAATGGAAATGGGCTCGACGTCGTCGAGGTACTGCACCAGACAAGACCGGATGCCCGTGTAGTTATGTTGACCGGTTACGGCAACATCGCGACCGCAGTTGCTGCTGTAAAGCACGGGGCCGTCGACTATCTGTCCAAGCCAGCCGACGCCGACGACGTCGCGGCCGCCCTGCTCGCCCGCCCGCACACGAAGCCTGCCCCGCCTGAAAACCCGATGTCGGCGGACCGTGTGCGCTGGGAGCACATCCAGAGGGTCTATGAGCTCTGCGGGCAGAATGTATCCGAGACCGCCCGTCGCCTCGCGATGCACCGGCGAACCCTTCAGCGCATCCTCGCAAAGCGTTCACCGAAATAAGCTGACTGTCAGGGCTCTTGGCCTTCGGGCGGGACGCGGGCAAAGCGTTCAGCGGCACAGCGCGCAAAGCGGATCAGCATCGACTTGCGACGCGCGGCTGACACTGCCAGCGTTTGAGACGGCCTGACGATGGCGCCGCCAAACCGATCGGCAACGATCAAACCGTGGGCTTCTGGCACATGGTGATCGGGAAAACCCTCTGGCACGGCAAAGTAATACTGGTCGCAATAGTCGAGGTACTCAGGCCATTTGCGGTCCCCGCGAAGGTCTTCGACGCTGACCTTGACTTCAACACCAATCAGGGCCCCATCGACACCGACGGCGGCCACATCAAGCCGCCGACCGCTGGGCAGAACGAACTCGAAAAGCGGCGCATGGCCCAACTGCAACATCAGGCGACCGACACCGCGCGCGATATCCGGACCCAATCCATAGGTTCGATACGACGAAGACATGCCCGACATTAAACCCCAGGCCAGGACAACAAAAAGGGGCAACCCGCAAGCGGGCTGCCCCTCGCATGATGAGGCGTTTGACCTTACTCGGCAGCCAGCAGCGGCGAGCGAGACGGCTTGCCGCCAAAATTGACGGTCTGCAGGAAACGGATTCCTTCTTCGGCAATATCATCGCCAACCATCCGGTCACCCTCTGCCTTCAGCTCGTCCATGTTCACGTACATGGCATAGAACGGCTTTGTGCGATCCGTAATGATGCCAGCCTTCAATAGGGTCTTGATCAGGACGCGGAAGATATCCGTCGACTCCTTCATGCGCTCCTTGCGCTCGGCATCCGTGATGGCTTCCATCAACGCCTGCTGCGCGTCTTGCCACTCGATGCCGACCATCGCGTAGACCGACTTCATTTGCTCCGGGTTGATGAGGTTGAACAGCAGGGTCTGGAAGCAGCTCGCCGCCCAGTCTTCCACGATGTTCTGCTCTTCCGCAGTCAACTTAGGAATCGTACGATCAGCCCAGATCTTGCCAAACTTGTGGTGGAAGGCTTCGTCCGTCATGACCAGCTGCGTGAGCCGCACAAGAAGCGGGTCACGCGAGCGCGTGTAGAGCGTTGCGAATGCCCCCATGGCAAGACCCTCGACCAGCATCTGCATGCCAACGATCTTCTTGTAGACCTCCGGCGCCAGCACGAGTTCCGTGAGAAGGTTTCCAAGCGTGGGACCAACCGGCAGCGGCTTGCCCCATCGCGCCTGGACGTAGCGGGCAAACCCCGTGACGTGGCGAGCTTCCTCTCGCGCCTGGTTGGCCGCGTATTCCTGGGCACCCGGGTCCTTCAGGATGTGACAGAGCGAAGCCGAGAGCGACAGGGCGCCCTGCTCGCCATGCAGGATCGATGACAGGATCCAGCGCGCGGACTCGTTGGCGAATTTCACGCGGTCGCGACCCGACAGCTTTTCACCGAGCTTGGTCTGGAAGATCGGAAAAAACTCATCGGGAAGGATGGACTCGTTCTCGATGTCGAACGGCTCGCTGAAGTCGATGTACTTCTTGTCGAGCGGATCCCAGAAATGGTCATGGGTCGCCGAGATGATCTTGTCAAAGGCCGTCGAGCGGGCGTTGTAGCGGTCCGCATTCATCATGGCCGGAAAGTCAGTCGGATCCAGCGCGTCGTAGGCATTATCCTTGGTGATCTGCGTGATCGTCATTGTCTATCGGTCCCTTGTTTGAAGCCCCCATATTGAAACCAAATGATGACACAAGCGTCAACTTAAAAATGACGCAAGCGTCAACTTTTTGAGTTGGCGCGTCAATTAGAACGGCTTTAATTCGGACCGTGCTATGCTTAATACAACCTATGGTAGAAGAGCAGTGCGGAAGTGAGGCAGCGAACCCACACAGGCCCTCCGAACGGCAAAAAAATGAGCAAATAGTTCGCCCGGCGTCATCGCCGTGTTACACTATTTTAAACTGGATCGGCGTGTCTGGAAATTCAGGCGGTACGAAACAGAGCTCTGTCGAACAAGGGGTTCTTCGATCGGGCGGTTTCGGATCGGGCGGGTTGGCAAAGGGAAAAACGACGAAGAGCGGGCACTTGCGTACCCGGGCGTCGCATTCTCAGCCACCACGTCGTGCCGCAATCCGCGCATGGGAACGTTTCGATGACGCCAGCCTTGGCAGCAGGCGGAGAGTGGGGAGTGAACGAGTTCAATGATTACCTTTCTTGAGACAATTTTCTTCCGTGGTCGCGTTCTCCTGCTCGCATTTCTTGCACTAGTCACGGTTGTGCTGGGCCTCGAAGCCACAAAACTTCGAATGGACGCAGGCTTCTACAAGGGGATGCCGACCAACCACCCCTACATTGAAACCTTCCTTGAGTATCAGGACCGCCTCTTTGGTGCGAACCGCGTCATCATCGTGCTGCGCAACACCAAGGGCGATATCTGGAACCAGGAATTCCTGCAGACCCTGAACGATATCACGCAGGACATCTTCTACCTGCCCGGCGTCGACCGCAGAACTGTAACCAGCCTCTGGACGCCGAACACCCGCATCCTGGAAATCACGGAAGACGGCATAAACGCGCGCGACGTCATTCCCGGCACGATCACGCCCGAGGAAATGAAGGGCGCCGCCATCAAGCAGCTGCGCAATGACGTCCTGAAAGGCAACCTTGTCGGCCGCCTCGTCTCCAACGATTTCACGGCAGCCATGGTCGTGACGGAACTGCTGGAGTACGACCCTGCCACCCAGAAGCGCCTCGACTATATCGGACTGGGTGAAGAGCTCGAATCCAAGATCCGGGCCAAGTTCGAGAAAGATGGCCTTCAGGTCCATATCATAGGTTTCGCCAAGAGCATCTCGGACATCGCGAAAGGTGGCATCGAAGAAGCACCCAGGTTCTTCCTGATTGCCTTTGTCCTGACCGTTCTATCGCTCTGGCTTTACTGCCGCGACTGGAAGCTGACCTGGCTCACGGTCTTCTGTTCGGCGACGTCAGTCGTCTGGCAGTTCGGCCTGATCACCCTCCTGGGCTTCGGCCTCGACCCGCTGGCCATCCTGGTCCCGTTCCTGGTTTTCGCCATCGGCACAAGTCATGGCGTACAGCAGCTCAACATGATTACGGCCGAGCTCGCGCACGGCTCGAGCCCGGAGAAAGCAGGCCGGTCGAGTTTCCGTGGCCTTCTCGTGCCCGGCGCAATCTCGATCCTGACGGACGCGGTTGGCTTCGCCGCGCTCTACGTGGTTCCGATCCCGCAGATCCAGGAGCTCGCGATCACCGCGGCCATCGGCACGATGCTCAAGATCGTCTCGAACCTGATCATGCTGCCGGTGATGATGACCTACTTCACCTTCCCGGCGAATTATCGCGAGAAAGTCTCGCGCGCACGTGCAGGCCGAGCGCGTGTCATGAAGCTGATGGCAGTCTTCGGAAAGCCCGCAGTCGCGTTCCCGGTGTCAGCACTATTCTTCATCGCGTTCTGCTTTGCGGTCTACAAGAGCCAGGAGCGCCACATCGGCGACCTCCATGCGGGCGCGCCTGAACTTCGACCCGACTCGCGCTACAATGTGGACGCCAAGACCATATCAGAGAAGTTTTCGATCGGTCTCGACCTGTTCACTGTCGTTGTCGAAACACCACCTGAATCCTGCGTGGACTATGACTCGATGGTCTACATGAATGAATTCAGCTGGTACATGCGCAACGTGGAGGGCGTTCGCGACGTGCAAAGCGCGGCGTTCACCGCCAAGTCGATCGCCGCAGGTTGGAATGAAGGAAACCTGAAATGGCGCGCTCTGCCCCACGACCGCTCGGCACTCGTGCAGGCGACAGGTCCCATCGGCTCAAGCTCCGGCCTGCTCGACAACAACTGTACCATTATGCCGCTTCAGATCTTCCTCGAGGACGGCAAGGCGACAACCATCAAGAAAGTGGTCGAAGCCGTCGATGACTGGATCGAAGCACGTGGCTTCACGCCGGTTCTGTCCGCAGGCCGCGCGAATGGCACCCGCGTAATGCCTCCCCAGTTCCTGCCGGACGGCAAGCCCATCCGCGACGAACAAAGCCCCACCACGAGCTGGACGCTGACCCGTGACCAGGCTGAAGGTCTCGTCTACACAGCGCCAGCGTTGGCCAAAGACCAACCACAGACATGGACCGTCAAGGGCTACCTCCCACCACCGTCTGACAAGTTTGAACTCAGGGGACTTGTCGGCGAACCGGTCGAGGGCGCGGAAGGCACACTTGAAGTCACACCGGGTGCCGACGGAACAGCCAAGGTCAATCTGGCAGCTCTTATCGCCAAGCCGGAGTTTGCCAAGGCGGAACTCTTCCTGATTGATGGCGTGCCCGATTCCTTCTCGATCCGCATGGCCTCGGGTAACTCGGGCGTGACCGCCGCCGTGAACGAATCGGTGCACGAATACGAATTGCCATCGATCCTGATCGTCTACGCGATCGTGATCTTCCTGACCTACATTACCTACTGGGACATCAGGGCATCCATCGGCTGTCTGCTGCCGCTGACCTATGCAACCTTCTTCGGCTACTGGTTCATGATGGAACTGGACATCGGCCTGAAGGTATCGACCCTGCCGGTCATCGTACTCGTCGTGGGCTTGGGCATCGACTACGCCTACTACATCTACAATCGCCTGCAGTACCATCTGTCACGCGGAGAGAACATTTCCGACGCCTATGCAGAAACGGTGATGGAGACCGGCAACGGTGTCTTCTACACCGCGCTGAACTTCGCGATTGGCGTATCCACCTGGTCGTTCTCACCACTGAAATTCCAGGCGGACATGGGGCTGCTGATGACCTTCATGTTCATGACCAACATGCTCATGGCCCTGACGGCATTGCCCGGATTGGCCGTGGTCATCGACACCGTATTCCCGCGCAAGAAACTGCCCTACCCCGGACCGGAAACGGCCGGCCACTGGCAGTAAACCTGGCGCAAAGCCTCTGAAACAAGGTCCCGGGGTAATCTGGAAATTCCAGCGACCCCGGGACTTCTTTTTTTGAGACAGGCCTGAAAACGAATGCTGGACAGGATTATCGCCTTCCTCGAACGACGCATGGAAAGCGGCGCGATCAATCCAGACCCGTTCCAACGCAAACACGTTGCCGTCGCCGCCCTGTTGGTGGAGGCCTCACGTTTAGACGGGCACTACGACGCCTTTGAGCAGGGCACAATCATTCGCATCATTCGTGAGACGCTGAACCTGCCGCCACGCGAGGCGCGAGCGCTTCTGGCGCTGGCTGAAATCCGACAGTCGCAAACCATGCATGACTGGATCTTCTGCCGCGCGATCAATCGCGGCTACTCCGTCGAGGAGAGGGTCGGCATCCTGGAAAAGATACGCGAGTTGGCGCTCGCAGACGGCCAACTCCACCGCCTCGAAGCCATGATGCTTGAGCGCGTGGCGATTGAACTGCAACTGCCTCAGAGCGAGATAGCACGCATCCGGACGACACCCACATCCATCTGAGTTGAAATCGGCAGCGCCTCTTACAGCCCCCTGAAGGTCACAAACGCGTCCAGCGGGGCCCGCTCGGACCTGAGGGTGTTGATGGGTGCCTGCGGATCGCCATAGCCGATACCCATCCCGCAAAACAGCATCAGGTCAGGCGGGATCGAGAGGAACTCGCCCACAGTCTTGTACCAGATCGCCCAAGCCTCCTGTGGCGCCGTATGCAACCCGTGCTCGCGCGCCAGCAGCATGATCGACTGCATGAACATGCCAAGGTCAGCCCACTGCCCCTGTTGCATCTGCCGGTCGATCGCAAAGAAAAGCGCGCACGGCGCACCAAAGAACTCGAAATTCCGAGCGAACTGCATCAAGCGACCCATCTTGTCGTCGCGCGAAACGCCGATGGTCGCGTACATATCCTCGCCAACCTTGAAGCGGCGTGACTTGTAGGGCTCCTTCAGTTCAGGTGGATAGATGTGATACTCGGTCCCCTCACCCCGGGGATTGGCTGACATCTTCTCCCGGATCAACGTCTTGAACCGCGCCAGTTCATCACCGGCCACGACCCACACATGCCACGGCTGCAGGTTGCCACCCGAAGGCGCACGCTTTGCCGTCTCCAGGATCTCGCGGATGAGGCGGGCCTCGACAGGCTTGTCCAGAAAGGCGCGAACGGTAAGGCGGGTGTTGAGGGCTTCACTGACATTCATGAGAAAGGCAATCCGGTTCAGATGTCGAGATTGGTGACCGCCAACGCGTTGTCCTGGATGAACTCCCGGCGAGGATCGACGACATCGCCCATCAGCTTCGAGAAAATATCATCCGCGGTATCACCATGCGAGATACGCACCTGCAGCAGCGAGCGCACATTATCGTCCAGCGTCGTCTCCCAGAGCTGCTCGGGATTCATCTCGCCAAGACCTTTGTAACGCTGCAGCGTCAGCCCCTTCTGTCCCCATGCCAGGATTGCATCGACCAGTTCTCCTGGCCCGCGCACGGCCTTGACATCATCGCCACGTGCGATCTGCGCCGCCTCCCGATAGGTTACAACCAGATCCTTTGACCAGCGATCAAGCCGCCGCGCCTCGGCAGACGTGACCAGAACCGTATCCACCACCACTTCCTCGGCAACGCCACGGACCATGCGTGAGAACACAAGCCTGCCCTCACGCGCCTCGCCGGACCAGCCGCGCTCGAGCTCGTTGGAAACGGCATCAAGGCGTGTCGCAACCACACGCGCTGCGTCTTCAGCACGCACCGGGTCTGCCAGCGTTTCCGCGTTGAGCGCACCTGCAATTGCGGCTTGCTCGATAAGGAAAGAAGGATACTTCGCAGCCAGGCTCTGCACAGAGCCCTTCACCATCCGGGCAAACTCGGCCAGCGCCCCCAGATCAGGCCCGGCAATCTGCTCACCACTGGCAAGTGTCAGAACCGCATCGCGAATGCCTTCCGCCATCACGAAGATCTCGAACTCACGCTGGTCCTTGAGGTAACGCTCGGACTTGCCGCGCGTCACCTTGTAGAGCGGTGGTTGTGCGATATAGAGATGCCCGCGCTCGATCAGCTCCGGCATCTGCCGATAGAAGAACGTCAGCAGCAGCGTGCGGATATGCGCACCGTCGACGTCGGCGTCTGTCATGATGATGATCTTGTGATACCGCAGCTTGTCCGGCGAAAATTCCTCTCGTCCGATCCCCGTGCCCAGAGCCGTGATCAGCGTTGCAATTTCGCCCGATGACAGCATCTTGTCGAAACGGGCACGCTCGACATTCAAGATCTTGCCCCGGAGCGGCAGCACCGCCTGATTCAATCGATTGCGCCCTTGCTTGGCCGAGCCGCCCGCCGAGTCACCCTCGACGATGAACAGCTCGGACTTCGCCGGATCCCGCTCCTGGCAATCGGCAAGCTTGCCAGGCAGCGATGAGAGGTCAAACGCACTCTTGCGCCGGGTCAGCTCGCGCGCCTTGCGCGCAGCCTCACGCGCCGCCGCGGCCTCGACAACCTTCGCGACAACAGCCTTCGCCTCCGCGGGGTGCTCCTCGAACCAAGTCGACAATTGCTCATTGACGACGCCTTCGACCACGGGACGAACCTCTGACGAAACCAGCTTGTCTTTGGTCTGGGACGAGAATTTGGGATCGGGAACCTTGACCGAGAGGACGCAGGTCAGGCCCTCGCGGCAATCGTCGCCCGTCAGCGCAACCCGCTCCTTCTTCGCCAACCCGCTGTCATTGGCATAGCCATTGACGACCCGCGTGAGTGCGCCACGGAAACCCGCAAGGTGCGTTCCACCATCGCGTTGCGGAATGTTGTTCGTGAAGCAGAGTGTATTTTCGTGATAACTGTCATTCCACCACATGGCCGCCTCGACCGTGATGCCATCGCGCTCGATGCGGAACGTCACGGGCTTTGGGACCAGCGCGGTCTTGGTGCGGTCGAGGTAACGAACGAAAGCCTCAACGCCACCCTCATAGTGAAGCTGCACCTCCTTGTGCTCGACACCGCGCAAATCCTGGAACTTGATCGTGACGCCAGAATTCAGGAACGCAAGCTCGCGCAGGCGATGTTCAAGCGTGACAAAATCGAACTCGGTCTTGGTGAAGATCGAAGGCGATGGCAGGAAGGTGACCTCAGTGCCTCGCCGGCCATTCGCCTCCCCCCTGATAGCAAGCGGCGTCTCCGGTTCACCCATGCGAAACCGCATGGAATGCTCCTTGCCATCACGCCAGATACGCAGATCCAACCACTCCGACAGCGCATTGACGACCGAAACGCCGACCCCGTGAAGTCCTCCGGACACCTTGTACGAATTCTGGTCGAACTTTCCGCCAGCATGCAACTGCGTCATGATCACTTCGGCTGCCGACACGCCTTCGGTCGGATGTATATCGACAGGGATACCTCGCCCGTTGTCACTGACCGTGCAGGAGCCATCGGCGTTCAGCCGGACATTGACCTCCGTTGCATGCCCCGCCAACGCCTCATCGATGGCATTGTCGACCACCTCATAGACCATGTGGTGCAGACCAGACCCATCATCCGTGTCACCAATATACATTCCGGGGCGCTTGCGCACGGCATCGAGGCCCTTGAGGACCTTGATGCTGTCGGCATCATAGGTAGAGCCATTCTTGGTGGGTTCATCGGTCATTTCTGGTTCCAGTCAAAAGCATCGGTAAAGCCCTCATGCGGGCGAAAGATTGGCAATGTTCACATAGGCAGGACTTGGCCATCAGCCACACGCAGGAACTGTGCCCTGCCCACAAGTTCTGCGAAAAGGGGAGCATCCGTTCCCGTCATCCAGGACTGCAAGCCCAAGGCCTCCAGCTCGTCGAACAGCGCTCGCCGCCGCACCAGATCAAGATGCGCCGCCACCTCGTCAAGAAGAAGGATCGGCTTGTCCGGCGCACCCGGCGCCGGCAATGAAGCACAGGCCAACACGACCCGGATCAGCAAGGCTTTTTGTTCACCCGTCGAGCACTGGGCCGCCGGGCGCCCCTTGTCATGATGAAACACCAGGAAATCCGTGCCATGAGGACCTTCATGCGTGCGGCCAGCTTCATGGTCACGCCGGCGATTGGCCCGCAGCCTTGCAAGGAATGCATCCTCGACATCCACCGCCGCGCACGTGGCAAGCCCTTCTTCCAGCACGCCCGACAGCGCGACATCGGCCTGCGGAAACTGCGTGCTGCGCTGGACAACCATCGCGCCGGAAAGCTGCGACAGTCCCGCCACGCGCGACGCCGACAAGGCCACACCAGTCTCTGCCATGGTCTGCTCGAGCGCTGACAACCAGGCATCGCCAGCCCCAGCCCTCAATGCACTGATCCGCTCACGCATGGCCACTTCGTATCGGCTCCAGCGCCGTGCATGCATCGGATCGAAGCTCGCGATCAGCCGGTCCAGGAACCGACGACGCTCCGATACACCCTCGACAAAGATGCGGTCCATTGCAGGCGACAGCCAGATCAGCCGGACATGCTGCGCCAGCTCCGCAACCCCTGCAACCGGAACGCCATCCATCCGTACCGTGCGCTTGGCCGCGTCTCCCGCGCCCAGACCTGGAAGATATCCGACACCAACCTGGAAAGCGGTATCCAGCGACGAGATCGTCGCTGAAATCGCCCATGGTTTGTCCGGCACACTCTCGAAAGATGCCGGGGAACTGCGCGACAACTCGCCAAGCCGCGCCCCACGCAGGCCACGTCCCGGTGCCAGCATGGACAAGGCTTCCAGGACATTGGTCTTGCCCGCACCGTTGGGACCCACCAGCACGATGGGCGCGCGCGCGCACTTGAGGTCCATCATTCCATAGGACCGGAAATTCGTGAGCATCAGGCGCGTGACCGCACATGGCAGTGCGGTCTCTGCAGCCAGCGCAACCTTGGGCTCGCGAACACTCATCGCCGCCGCACCATCGACAATTCCGCTCCAGTGATCACACGCGCATCGGCATCAACACGAAGAGAGCTGCATCCCCCTCGCGCTCGCGCACCAGCGTCGGAGAACCAGAATCCGCGAACAGGAACACGGCAGTCTCCCCCTCGATACGCTCGAGGATGTCGAGAATGTAGCGGGCATTGAACCCAATCTCCATCGCAGGGTGCTCATACGACACGGAAACCTCTTCCGTCGCAGTACCAGCCTCGGGGCTGACCACACTGAGAACCAGCTTGCCCTTCTCGATGCCAAGCCGCACCGCACGCGTTTTTTCACTGGCAACAGCAGACACCCGATCGACGGCCGCCTTGAGATCGTCACGCCCCACCTCCAGCATCTTGTCATTCCCGCTGGGAATGACGCGCTGATAGTCTGGAAATGTGCCGTCGATCAGCTTCGAGGTCAGCGTCAGCGACCCGAACCTGAACCGGATCTTGGTGTCCGACAATGAAACCTCGACCTCGCTCTCGGCATCCTCAAGCAACTTTCGCACTTCGTTGACCGCCTTGCGAGGAATGATCACACCGGGAATGTCACCCGAGCCCTTCGGGGCCGGCAACTCGAACCGCGCAAGCCTGTGCCCGTCCGTTGCAACCGCCTTGAGCAGGACTTTTCCCTTGTCGCCCTGAGCATGCAGGTAGATTCCGTTGAGATAGTGACGCGTCTCCTCCGTCGAGACAGCAAAACGTGTCTTGTCGATGAGAGCCGTCAGTTCCGGCACTGCAAGAATGAAAACATGAGGGAGGACCGCTGCGGACATCGCGGGAAAATCATCCTTTGGCAGGGCCTGCAACTGGAACCGCGACCGACCTGCCGACAGCACCAGGCGCCCGTCGGTCTCGGCAAGCTCGAGCTGGACCTGAGCACCTTCGGGCAGCTTCCTTACAATGTCATAGAGCGTATGGGCGGAAACGGTGGTCGCACCATCGCGCGCGACATCAGCCACAACCGACTCAACAACTTCGATGTCCATATCCGTTGCTGTCAGCAGCAACTTGCCCTCAGCGGCTTGCAAGAGAACGTTAGACAGGATCGGGATCGTGTTCCGACGCTCGACGACGCTCTGCACGTGGTTCAGCGACTTGAGGAAGTGAGCCCGCTCGATCGTGATGCGCATTGCCTGTTCCAGAGTTAGGCCTGATGGGCCAGAGTTGGTCCTGATGAGAAGGACGCGCCGCGGGGGCAACGGAGCCCCCTATTGCCGGGGACAGCAGGGCTCCAGATCTCGCGACGCTGCGAGCGCGGATTATAACGGCTTGCGGCGCCCCAAGGGAACAGAAATCGTCCCCGGAGCGCCGCCCGCGATAATATTACAACCTATTGATTTATATAAACATTCGTCGCCTACGCCTCAGTGGCTCCGGCTTCTCCACTGACCGGGACGCGCGCAACGGAAGAGCCGCCATCCACGGGCCAGTTCCGGATCGACAGGCGCAACTGCTCAACCTCATCGGCAAAGGTCGGATCAATTGCGGTCAACCGCTCGATAGTCTCGTAGGCATGCATGACCGTCGTATGATCGCGGTTTCCGAACCGACGCCCGATCTCGGGGTAGGAACGCGGCGTAAGCTTTCGGGCAAGGAACATGGAAATTTGCCGAGGACGCACAATGGAGCGCGAACGATTGGGAGACTCCAGATCCTGCACCTTCAAGCCATAATGTTCCGCAACCTTCTTCTTGATCTCCTCAATCGTCACCCGCCGGTCATAGGCACGCAGGAAATCTGCGAGCCAGACGTTGAGGTTCTCGATCGTCACCGGCCGCGCCCCATCGCCACTCTGTGTGACAACGCGCGTAAGGGCACCCTCAAGCTCTCGGGTGTTGGTTGCAATGCGCTGCGCCATGAAATGGGCTGCCTCGGAATTCAACAGAAACCCGGGCCTTTCCCTGGACATCTGGCGGGCCTTCGACTCAAGGATAGCAAGACGCAGTTCGAAATCCGTAGCCTGGATCTCGATGGACGCCCCCTGAACCAACCGCGACCGACGACGCTCGGAGATATTTTCGAAGAGGGATGGCGATCGGTCTGCAGACAGGATGATTTGCTTCTGTTGAGCCTCAAGCCAGTCAAGAGCGGCGAAAAGCTCCTCCTGCGTCGCCTCTTTCCCAATGATGAAGTGCAAATCGTCGATGAGCAGAACGTCGACATTGCGCACCTGGTTCTTGAACGCCAAGGTATCGTTCGCCTTGATCGCCGTTATGAACAGGCGCATGAAGTTTTCTGCCGAAATAAGCATCACGCGCAAATTTGGATTGCGCTGCAGCTTCTGACGGGCGATGGCATGCATCAAGTGGCTCTTGCCCAAGCCAGTGGACCCGAACAGGAAGAGAGGGTTGGCAACCGGCACATCGCTTTCGGCAACACGCCGGGCTTCATGGAACGCAATCTGGTTGGTCCGGCCAATCACGAAACTATCGAACGTGTAAGCGGGGTTGAGAGGTGACGAGCCCTCGGCCAGGCACACGTCCGAAGATGCAGTGTCGGCCTGCGCCGGGCGGTTCTGGACACTCGCAAGTGGCTGGGCTGCTCGTGGCTTGGCATCGACAACAAAATCAACGGCACCATAGGCCGGCGCCACCTCCGCGATCATGTTGGCGATCCGCTCACCGTGACTCTCGACAATCTTGTCGCGCTCGAAGCGGGTATTGCAGGCGAACACGACACGCCCGTCCTCGGCCGCCATCAGCCGCAGGGGCTCGATCCAGTACTGGAAGCGCTGCGCCCCGAGCTCGATTTTCAGACGCTCGCGCACACGCTGCCACACGGCATCGATCTGCTCTGCAACTGCGACTTTTGTTTCCTGAGAGGTCACTTGTTTTTTCCCTTCTATCTCATTGCCTCTTCGGCCGACCCACCGGCAGGAAGACCCTTCCCCGCCATAGTTCCGGCCACACAACTTTCACGCTCTCGACCTTCCTGCACGTCCCGCAGGTCTTAATCCGACCGGACCGCCTGCCACTGGAGGGCAAGCACCAACCACACACCCGCGACTTTTGGGAAAATGAAAGCGGGCCACCACCCGTCAGTCACCAACGCCCCACCACTGAACACCAAGGCCCACAAACCCCCGCGAGGCCGCCGGCAGCAGACAAAGCTCTTCTGCTTGCAGCCCGCGACAGCAGGCAGCACCGACGGCCGCAAAGGAAGCCGACCTCAAACCAAACGCTTTAACCTGGAAACCTGCCCGGACCGGGCCAAGGACTAGAAGACTGAGGGGGAACCACGACCACCCCCCGAACCACACACCATACGAACTGGAACAATTGTTTTTCTCATTATCGTCATCCGCGTTCCAAGTGACCGTTTAACCATATCCAACACCCGGTTGCGGATCAAGAAGATTTTGCAAAACGGAACCCCGAAAAAACGTCACCGCGCGATTAAATGAGTTTCACGGTGACAGTCACTACACACCATGAATGCGCACCATGCGCGCACGGAAGATAGGAAAACAAAGGCTTTTCTTGCGACGGTTGAAATCTATTCGCCCAGCACATCACGGTCAATGTGGTAAAGGTGTAATTGATCCGTATACGGATGAAATAGGAGCAAGTCATGCAAGCACCAGGCAGCTTAAGGCGCACACCGTGCCGGTGAAAAAGCCTGTCATGCATGCCCGGAAAAGCGAAACCCCCGAAGCGCCGGGCGCTTCGGGGGCTGAAACATCAAAATCGGACCAGAAAGGCCCGTGAGAACCACAACGGTGCGGATCAGGCCTTCTTCGTCATCGAGCGGACGCGGAGCGTAAGGCGCGACACCTTTCGAGCTGCAGCCCGCTTGTGAAGCACCCGCTTGTTGGCCCCACGCACGATTTCTGGTTGTGCGGCTTTCAGGGCCGCGGCAGCAGCATTGGCATCGCCGCTGGCGATGGCTTCCTCGACATTGCGCACAAAGGTACGAACGCGGCTCTTGCGGGCAACGTTCACAGCCTCGCGCCGCTTGGCCTTGCGCGCCGCTTTTGCTGCTGAACGGATATTCGCCATATAGATCGTCTCCCGAAAAGGCTTGCCCTGTTGCTCAGAGGGCGAAGCTTATAGACAGCCCCGGCCGAACCCGTCAACCGCGAAGAGTTGCCGCGCCCCTCACCGGTGCTCGAACTTTGCTTTTCTCTTCTCGATGAAGGCGGCCATGCCCTCTTTTTGGTCAGCGGTGGCAAACATAGAGTGGAACACCCGCCGTTCGAACAGAATGCCTTCGGACAGGCTTGTCTCGTAGGAACGGTTAATGGCCTCCTTGGTCATCATCGCGATGGGCTTCGACATGTCGGCGATCGTATCAGCAGCCTTCAGCGCCTCGGTCAGCAGGTCCGCCACAGGCACGACCCGGCTGACCAGCCCCGACCGCTCGGCCTCAGCGGCATCCATCATGCGCCCGGTGAGGCACATTTCCATGGCCTTGG
>CAZABH010000026.1:0-48674 GCA_964483585.1 uncultured Flavobacteriaceae bacterium | reverse complement strand
AGACGGTGTTCCACCTGCATGTGCATGTCATCCCGCGGATTTCCGGGGACATGGAGGATCCGCGCGGCGGTGTGCGGTATGTGGTGCCGGGGCGGGCGAGGTACTGGGAATAATTACGGTGACAGTGCACTTTTTTTGATGGAATTTCGCCCCAGCCTTAGGCGTTATGCAGCAGAAAAGTGCACTGTTACCGTAAACAACTCAGGTATGGCGCAGTGGGCTGACGGGCGGCCTCTGCAGGCTGGTTTTTCCTGAGGGTCGGTGCGTGGAGAAGACGTGTTGCCGGGCGATGGGTAGGCGTTCAGCCTGCTCCGTTTTTCGATTTCAGCGCGTCTTCAATGATCAGCAAGTGTTCACGCCATCCTGTACCTTTTTTTTCCATTCGAGGCCGAGCAATTGACGCGCGTCGATACCTCTCTCGTAGCCGACGTCTCCCGGGTTCAACATCAGTAATCGAACTCCGGTGTCGTGGCTTCCGGCGAAGATTGTCTGCTGGCCCCCATAATATGTGTTCGATGAGCCGTATACAGTGTTGCCACTGACTGTAGCGGATCCAGTCGTTTGGGAGTAGGTCGGCCCTGTTTGTATCACGGAGACGTTGTTTTCAGAGTTGGCTCCCATCACGAGATATCGCGCAAAGCCCCGTCTAATGGTTTCAATTGCTGCCATCTCTTGGGCAACTCGTTGCGATCCTGTCGGGCCGCAGACAGGTGCCGCAGACGTCGTTAGCAATATCTCGTTTTGTGAGATCTGCATCACGCTTGTTTGCGCGCATGCCGTCAATCCAAGCGCTGACAGCAATGCCACGGTTGACATCCTGATCATTCTCCTGCTCATCGCTTTTTCCATTTGCGTTTGACAATGGCTTGTCGGCTTGCGGCGCCTTGAGGACTTGCTACCCCGCGCGCCGTTTGATCACTTGGAGAGTGCGAGGCAAAGCCGAATTCAGTTTTGTGCCGTACTCGGTGATTTCCTACTCGACGGTAGGCTAGCAAGGTTGCATTGTGGCAACAGTCAGCGGCTGCTCGCCAACGATCGGCAAGTGCGTTTGTTTGACCTGCATTTGCAGGGCCTCAGATTAGAGGCATCGTTGAGACGAACTCCTCCGTCTGCCCGGCGCTGGCGCGCCGGACGGCTCCCACCCCCCGGGGCGGGGAGGCGGAAAAGGGGCGGGCGGGACGCCCGCGCTCCTCGGGGGGGATTGAGATGGGGTCGCGGGATTGGGGTAAGGGCGCTTCGCGCGTCGAAATTGGCCCGTTGATGACTTTTTTCGTCTATGGCATATTCTGCCAATCGGAGGTTCCAGAGATGTCGACCCGGAATGTTGTCCTTACGCCGCGGCAGGATGAGCTCATCGATGTCCTGGTCAAGACCGGTCGTTATCAGAACGCAAGCGAAGTGTTGCGTGAGGGGCTGCGCCTTGTCGAGCAGCGTGAAGCTGAGGACGCCGCGAAACTCGCGGCGCTTCGCGACGCGGCGCGTGTCGGTATGGCGGATTTCGAATCTGGCCGTTTCAAAACGTTCGCGAGCGCTGACGACATGCGCAAGCATCTGCGCGCGCGGGCGGCGAAGGTGATCGCCAAAACAAAGCGTGGCTGATGCGCGGCAAGCGGAGCGTCTCGCTGGCGGCGGCCGCGGAAAGCGATCTTGACACGATTCTCGCGTGGACTCTCGAGAGGTTTGGCCCGGACCAAGCCGAAACCTACCTGGAGGCCATTTTCGATACGATAGATGAGCTCACGGCGCCACGGTCTCCGCCGCGAAGCATCGCGCGTGACGAGATTGAACCCGGGCTCAGAAGTATTCATATGCGCAAGCGCGGTCGCCGTGGACGGCATTTCCTGCTCTATTCCGAGACGGCGCATGGCGTGAGGGTCCACCGAATCCTGCACGACAGCATGGAGCTGTCGCGTCATTTTGGGGACGACTCTGGTTGAGCGTCTGCGCTCAGGGGAGCGGTGCATTCGTTCGAGCGCTCAGCGGCCCTTCCCAAACGAACTCCTCCGTCTGTCCGTCGCTGGGGCGCCGGGCAGCCACCTCCTCGCGGTGCGAGGAGGAGAGAAGGGGTGGGCGGGACGCCCGCGCTCCCTGCGGGGTAGCGTTAGTGAAGCGTTAAAGCGGGGGGATTAGCCTGCCCAGTCGAGGTTCTGGGCGGAGTGGACATGCGCGCGATGGGTTGGGGCAGGAACGGGCTGGGCTTGCTGGCCTTGGTGCTGGTGCTGGTTGGGTGTTCGGCGGACCGGTTGCAGACGATGCTGCCGCGGGCCGCTGATGAGCGGCTGATTGCGGGTTCAGGTGGCGCGGTTGCCGATTACAGGCTGATGGTGGGCGACAAGGTGCGCGTCACGCAATATGACCTGGCCACCGAGACGGGCGAATACACGGTCGATCCCGCTGGCACCATCACGGTGCCGCCGCTGGCGCCGGTTGCCGTTGCGGGGATGACGCCGGCTGCGGCGGCGCGGGTGATCGAGAAGAAATTCACCGAAGGGGGCCTGCTGCGCGCGCCGCGCGTGACGGTGGAGGTCACGGTCTATGGGCCGGTGTTCGTGCTGGGCGAGGTCACGCGGCCGGGCGAATTCGTCTACAAGCCGGGCATGTCGCTTCTGGCGGCGGTGGCGGCGGCGGGCGGCTATACCTATCGCGCCGACAAGTCACGCGTCTTCATCCGGCGCAGCGGCGACCAGCTGGAGACCGTGTACGAGCTGACGGCCGATCTGGTGATCATGCCGGGCGACGTGGTGCGTGTCCCTGAAATTCATTTCTGACGCCGGGCGCAGCGTTCGATCGCGGCCTGGTAGATCTGCAGCAGCTGTCCGTCGACGGCCGCGGGCGTGAACGTCTCGAGATAGCGGGCGCGGGCGTTGCGGCCCATTTCTTCCATCTCGCGGGGGTGGGCAATCGCCCAGGCGAGCCTGTCGGCGAGGTCGCGCGCGTTGCCTGGTTCGAAGAGAAGACCGGTGCGGGCGTCCTCGACCAGGCTTTGCAGGGCGCCGAGCCTGCTTGCGATCACGGGCAGGCCGTTGGCGAAGGCCTCAGCCAGTGCCATGGGGAACATCTCGTGGCAGACAGAGGGCAGGACGAGGACCTGTGCCTTGCGCATGTGGCGGGCCACGTCGGCCTGAGGCAGGCAGCCTGTCAATGCGATCGACGACGTCTCGCGTGCAGCGGCTTCGCAGGCGCTACGCAGCGGGCCATCGCCGACGATTGTCAGGGGCTGTTTTGCCGACCGAGCAGCGTCGAGCAGCTCTGCAATGCCCTTCTCGGGGCTCAGGCGGCCGGCATAGAGGGCGCCGCTGCGCGGGGTCGTGGACGGGGGCTCGCCGGGGTCATCGGTGGCGTTGCCTCTTACGTGGATGCGCTCGGCCGGCAGGCCGCCACGGATGAAGGTCTCGCGCGCGAAAGGGGTCAGCGCAATGAAGGCGTCGACGTCACGCGTCCACGTGCCCAAGGCCTTGTGCAATTCGATCATACCGACCAGGGACAGTGTGCCCAGGGCCGAGCCGCGATAGGCGCGCGCGGGAATGGCCCAGAATGTCGGGCGGCCAAGGCTGCGCTCGCAGACCTGGCCATCGTGATAGAGCACGGCGGTCGGGCAGAGCAGGCGGAAATTATGCAGGGTCAGCACCGAGGGAACGCGCAGCTTGCTCAGGGTACGGAAGATTGCAGGCGACAGGCGCGGGAAGACATTGTGCACATGGACGACATCGGGCTGGAATGCGCGCACGCGCTGCGCGAGGCGGGCCTGCGCGATCGGGTTGAACGGCGTGAGCAGGGCGGTCGCCACGGTGCTGGCAAGGCCCCGAATGTCCTCATTGTGGGCCAGGAACCGCTCGACAACATGGCCTGCGGCGGCCAGGCGCGTGGCCTCGGCGTCAGCGACGACGTCCTCGCCACCTCGCACGCGGTAGTAGTTATGGACCTGCAGGATCCGCATCGGGCCTTGTCCGGGACTGTGCCTGTTCGCATGGTAACGCGCTGGCCTTAACCTTTCATTAGCTGACCCCGTGGCGCGTCTTGATGCAAATTTCAGGGTTTGCGTGGCATGGATGGGTGTTTCACGCCGGGCCGCTTGTCGCCCGGCAATGCGGGGATCCTCGTGCTGATACTTCCACGCCGCGTTCGTTGGTCGTTTGTCGACCAGGTGCTCGTGAGCGGCGCCAGTTTCCTGACTGGCGTGATCCTGATCCGCGCGCTGGGGCTTGAGGTGTTCGGAGCCTATGCGCTGGTGTTGGTCGGCGTCCAGTTCCTGACCGGCGTGCAGCATTCGGTGATCCTGTCCCCGATGATGAGCCTGTTCGACCAGCGTGGTGATGTCTCGCCCGCCCGTTATCTGGGGGCGGTCGTCGTGCACCAGCTGCTGCTGTTGGCGCTCGTGGGCGGCCTGATGGTGCTGGCGTGGCTTGTCGCCGGTGAGGTGATGGCGGGGCTTGCGATCTCGGCGCCTGTGGCGCTGGCGCTGGTTGCCAGCACGCAGGTTCAAGAGCTGGTACGTCGCTATTTCTTTGTCACCGAGCGTCCTGGACTGGCCTTTCTCAGCGATCTTATCGCGCATGGCGGCCGGCTGCTGGCAGTCAGTGCGCTGGCCTTTTGGGGCGGGCTCTCAACCGAGATTGTGTGGCTGGTGATGATCGTAACCGGATTTGCAGGCTGCCTGTTCCTGCTGCCGGATCTTGTGCGTGCGCAGGTCGACCGCGCAGGTATTGCGCTGATCTCCGCGCGGCATGGCAAGCTTTCCTTTTGGATGCTGGGCAACATGGTGGTTGCGTGGTTTTCGGAGAGCGGGTTTTTGCTGATTGTTGTTGGTGCCGTTCTTGGCACGGCCGAAGTGGGCGCCGTGCGTGCGGTCCTGAATCTGGTTCTGGTGGTCAATCTGCTGATCCAGTCGCTGGAGAATTTCGTGCCGTCAGCCGCCTCGCGCCATCTGGTTGATGGCGGGATGAAGGCCCTGGTGAGCTATCTGCTGCGGGTGGGCACGGCTGGTGCCCTGGGCATCCTTGCGATCGCCGTGACGCTGATCGTGCTGGCCGAGCCGGTGATGGACCTGGTTTATGGAAGTTCCGTGCCGGGCCAGGTGATGATTCTGGCGGTGTTCGGGCTGTTCCTGGCGATGGGCTATGTGATCGAGGTTGCCTATGCGGGCCTGCGGGCGCTGAGCCATCTCTATTCCGCATTCCTCATGCAGCTTGTGGCCGGCGTCGTTTGCGTGGCGCTGATGGCACCCGCAACGCAGGGCTTTGGAGTTGCCGGGGCCCTGGTGGTGTTGCTGCTGGCGCGCGTCCTGCTGGCAAGCCAGGTGCTTGCAATCCTCCAGCGGCGCATGCGCGTTCCAGACCACGGGGGGATGGCATGAGTGCCTCCTCGCGCGCAGGCCTGATCGTGACCACGTCGTGGGACGACGGCCATCCGGCCGACCTGCGCGTTGCCGAGATGCTGGCACGCCATGGCCTGTCGGGAACCTTCTACGTGCCCAGCCGCAACAGTGAAGGGCGCGCGGTGATGTCAGCATCGCAGGTGCAAAGCCTTTCCCAGTCCTTCGAGATCGGGGGACATGGCCGCGACCATGTGGTGCTGACGGGGCTCTCGCGAGCAGCGGTTCAGGAACAGGTCATTCAGAACAAGTCCTGGCTTGAAGATGTGACCGGGCGTGGTCTCAGGGGCTTTTGCTATATCCGCGGCGAATGGGATGCCCAAACCGCAGGCGTTGTGCGGGACCTTGGCTTTGCCTACGCGCGCGCCGTGACGGGATTTCATTCAGCGCCCGGACGCGACCCGTTCAGCGTGCCTACGACCATGCAATTTCATCCACAGGGCGTGGTCCCGATCCTGCGGCACCTGGGGCGGCGAGGGCCGACCGTGTCACGAACGCGCTTGGCGCTGGTGGCCATCCGGAACAGGGACCTGGTTCGCCGTGTTGCCGCGATGGTCGAGGCCTGCCGCGCCAGCGGTGGGCACTTCCATCTCTGGGGCCACTCATGGGAACTGGATGCCCTCGACCTTTGGGGACAGTTTGATGCAGCCTTGGGATTGCTGGCGGGCTTGAGGGGTGAAGCGACGTTCCTCACCAACGACGCGGCCCTGGTGGCGGCAGGGCTTATCCCCGCGCCGTAAGCGGCGTGTCAGGCTTGATGCGTTGGCGCATCGGGACTATTGCCTGGAATCCTTCGGCGCGGGCAAACATGTTCAGGATCACGCCATAGAAGAAGTAATAGGGGATTGCGAGGAAGGGCTTCTCGAACGCGTCCTCGCCCACCGACGCCAGCCAGAAGACCACGAACATGGCACCCAGCAGATAGAGGAAACGCGCGGCTTCGTGATGCCCCTCTGTCTGGTAATAGAGCCACGTCCTGAACAGCGTGAAGGTCAGCGTGGCATGCATGGTCACATAGGCTGCGACACCGATGAATCCCGTGCGCCCGAAGGCCGAGATGATCGAATTGTGCGGCTCGCGTACGGCAGGGTCTATGTAGGGATCCTGCGCGAGGGCAACCAGTGACTCGCCATAGCCAAGGCCAAAGAGGCTGGTCTGCCAGCTTGCCGTGACATTGAGCCAGATGGCTTCCCACCATGCGAGGCGCTGGCCGACGCCGCCGGCGGCGCCCTCAATGGCGGCATTCTCCATCCCCGTACGTTCGCCGCTGGATCCGAAGATCGCGAGGAAATGGTCCAGATAGAATTGCAGGGACACGTCGGTGCTGATACGCCCGGGGATGGGTACACCCAGCGCTACGAGGCAGAGGAAGATCACGGCCGCGCTGGCCATCGGTACCAGTGTGCACGTGACGCGGCGTGGTGCCAGCAGCGCAAGGAAGGCCAGGAGAACGAATATCTGCACGTAAATGGTGCGGGCCTGGAAGAGGACCGCGACGAAGATCATCAGGGCAGCGCCCCACCATTCCGAAGGGATGCCGAGGATGCGTCGGCCGAGCAGCATCAGGAAGGCCGAGCAGGTGAGGGCTGTCAGGGGTGTCATCTGGTAGGTGAAGAACAGGGGCGTCGCCACGCCGACGGCCGAGATGACCTGTGGCGAGAACTCGCGGATCACCTCCCGGAACGGAAACGTCAGGGCAATCAGGCCGGCCAGTATCAGTATTCGGTAGAACCATTTCGCGATCCGCGGGATGGCTCCTGGCAGGGCCGCAATGGTAAAGCCGATCCAGAGATAGAGGCTCTCGATCAGGCTGGTTGCGTCGCGCAGCGCCCAGAACCCGTGGCTCAGTGTGCCGATCACAAGCTGCGTAAAGCCGATGGACCACCAGATCACGATCGCAGTCAGCGGTACCGCGCGCAGGAAGGGTCCGAAATGCCCCCGATCGAGCAGGATGGTCAGGGCGAAGAGGATGATGAGGATCTCGCCTGTCGGGACTGCTGCCACGCTGCCGGGCGGCACGCGCACGAGCATGAAGGCCGCCTCAAGCAGCATGTAAAGCGCCACGATGATGAGTGCCAGGTAGAACCTGGCGGTCTGGAGCCGCGCCACTGACCGGTGTTCCGTTCGCCTCGTGCCGCGGATCGATGCATGTTCCGTGCCGGGGGAAGCTTGCCGAAGGATTTCCGGCCTGGGTGTCACGATCCTTCGAATTGCGCGAAGAATCCGGTCTTTACGCAATCTTGGGACGGCTACATTAAGGTTTGCGTCATGTGCCTTGCCTGGACAATGGTGAAGGTGCAAGGGTTATCCTGTGTCATGGACATGCGCATAGAAGATCGTCTTGCTGGCTGGACGCCAGAGCGGCTGGAAGGCTTTGGCAAGACGCCTCTGGTGCTGCCACATGGCTATGACAGGCATGAGCTTTTCTCGGACACCGCATTGGCGTGCCTGATCGAAAAGCTCCAGCGTGACGACTATTACGTCAACACGATGGACATGACGAGCCATGACCCGTGCAGCAGGCGGGAGGGCATCATTGGTGGCCTTTCGGGTGAGCAGGTTCTTGATGCGGTCCGGAACGGGCGAATCTGGATCCTGATCCTTCAGGCTGCGACCCGTGACAAGCGCTATCGTGATTTACTGGAAGAGATTTATGCTGCCATCGAAAGACGCATGCCGCATTTTCGCACGACGCATCGGAAGATGGCGATCCTGATCTCGTCACCGAAGATCCAGGTCTATTATCATTGTGATATTCCCGGGCAGACGCTGTGGCAGGTTCGAGGCGTCAAGCGGGTGATGGTCTATCCGAACCGGCCGCCATTCCTGCCGCAGGACGCGCTTGAGCGCATTGTCACGGGTCGCGCGCACGAGATTTCGCTGCAGCACGATCCGGCCTTCGACACGCAGGCCATGGTTCATGACCTCGCCCCGGGCGAGATGATGCACTGGCCTCTGAATTCGCCGCACCGCATCATCAACCACGATTGCGTGAACGTGTCCTTCACGACCGAGCATTTCACGCCTCATGATCGACGGATGTATCATGTGAACTTTGCCAATGGACTGTTGCGGTCGTGGCTTGGAATAAGCCCGCTTTCGCAGGCAACTGACATGCCGTCCTATCTGCTCAAGGCAGGCCTTGCTGCGGGATACAGGCTGACGGGGCTGCACAAGCGCTCGGCGCGGGTGCGCGCGCCCTCCTTTGTTGTCGATCCGGACTCGCCGGGCGGTTTTCGTGAGATCGGCGGCGGTGCGGGCTCAGCCCCATGAGCGAGGACGGTATCGTCCTTGTTCGCGACGTGGCAGGGATTGCTGCATTGCGCGACGCGTGGCTCCGGCTTGAGTCGCTGCAGGACGACAGCCAGGCGATGTTCTTCCAGTCATATGCATGGATCGCGCATGTCGCGCGGGTACGGGCTGAAGCCGAAGGTGGATTTTCAATCATGGTTGGCGTCGGGTATCAGGCCGGGCGCGTATGTTTCATCTGGCCCCTTGCGGTTGTCCGTCGCGGCGGCATTCGCCTTGCGGTCATGCTTGATGATCCATTCGGGCAGTTTGCCGGAGCCCTTGGTGAACCTGGCTGTGACGTGGAGGGATTTGCCGCTCGGGTCATTGCAGCGCTCAAGGGCCACGCTGACGGGCTTCGCATCACACAGCTCCCGGAAGGATCGCATTTGCAGCACGCGCTTGCGGCGGCGGGGGCTCGCATGTCGGGCACACAGGAGACAGTCGTCGTCGATCTGGCGCCATACTCCTCCTTCCGCGCGTTCAACCAGGCAACCAGCGCCAAGGTTCGCAAGGTCCTTCGGAATGCACGCAACCGGCTTGAGCGCACCCATGCCATCGAGACTATGTCCGGCGCGGATCAGAAGATGGTCGGCGAGACGCTGCGCCACGCCTTTGCTGAACGCGTTGCCTGGATGAAACGAACTGGCCGCTTCACAGCTGCGTTTCAAGATCCAATCTTTCGCGAGGTTCTGGAGGGCGCTTGTCCAGCCGGGGTTTCCTGCATGGGGTTTCGCCTCAAGATGGGAGAGCAGGTGGTCTCGGCGCAATTCGGTTTTGTGCACCGGGGGAAGTACTATGGTTATCTGAGTGCCCTCAATCCGGACTTCGCCGCGTTCAGTGCTGGCCGGCTGCATCTGGGCATGGTCATCGAGGATTGCTTTGAACGGGGCTTCAATGGACTTGAGCTCATGCCGCCTGCGGGCCGCTACAAGCTTGAGTGGAACGGAACGATACGTCGGCTCGATACCATGTCCCTCGCATTCACACTTCGCGGTCTGGCCTTGTTCACCATCCTGGATCATTTGCTGCCCTTGGCGCGCAGGCTCTCCCATGCCCTTCCGGGCTTCATCCGAAGGCCGCTTGTCAATCTTTTGAACCGACACTGACCTACGTCAATCTCCTGATACTGCTGCCCGGTATGGGCCTTGCTACGGGTGGCCCGAGGCCGTCGGGACTGTGCCAATTCAGGCCGTCCGGCCGGAACGTGTCGTGGGGATGGTCGTGCGTACAGCAGCACAGATGCAGATGGATGAGGGATTTGGTCCGGCGCAGGGCGGGATGCGACGGTCAGTTCTTCGTTTCGATTCAGCCTATTTCATTGGTGTGCTGGCATCCCGCCGCAACCAGTTCCTGGCTGTGCTTGGAGGATGTGTTGCGGCAACATTTCTGGCGCTGTTTCTGATCGTTCCGCTCTACACGGCGACTGCCGAACTGATGATTGAAGTGCGCCGGAATAACGTGGCGGAGGTCAACTCGGTCCTGACGGTGTTGCCGACAGACCAGTCGTCGATCCAGAATCAGATCCAGATCCTGACATCGCGCCAATTTGCACGCCGTGTGATCGAGAAGCTTTCGTTGCATCTGGATCCCGAGTTCGGGGATGGTGCTTCTGCCTCGCGTGTGGCTGCGCTGGGTGAGGGCGTTGGGGCCTCGCAGGTTCCCGAAAAGGTTGTCGACAATGTGCTGAAGCGGCTCCGGGTGACGCAGTCCGGGCTGTCCACGACGCTGACAATCAGCGCAGGTTCGCGTGATGCCCTGAAGTCTGCCCGCATCGTGAATGCCTGGGTCGATGCGTATGTCGAGGAGCAGTTGTCCGCCAAGTATGACGCGACACGTGCGGCGGTGACGTGGTTGTCGGGTCGAGTCCGAGAACTTGCCGAACAGGCGCAGGCCGATGAGGCCGAGGTGCAGCGCTACAAGGCCGAGAACGAGATCGTCGAGTTGGGAGCGAGCGGATCGCTCGTTGACCAGCAAGCTGCAACGGTCAGCCTGCAGCTGGTCAATGCGCGCGCGGATCATGCTCAGAAAAAGTCGCTTTACGAGCGTGTTCTTGTACTGCAGCGGACTGCGGGGCCTGTTGCGGCGTCGCAGGTTGTGGACTCGCCCGTCCTGACGGAGCTTCGCAACAAGGAGGCTGAGCTGGCCCGGCAGGAGGCGCAGCTGTCCTCACGGTATCTGCCGCAGCACCCGCGTATGCTGGAGATCGCATCGCAGCGTGAAGCCAACCGGGAGCGGATCCGCGTCGAGGTCCAGCGCGGCGTGGAGCGGCTTGCCAGCGAGGTTGCTGTGGCGCGGGCCAATGCTGATTCACTTCAGACAAGCCTTACCCAGGTTCAATCACGGTTCAGGACTGAGGGTACGGCTTCGATCAAGCTCAAGGCGCTGCGTTCGATTGCGGAGAGCAGCCGTGCGCAGTACGAAGCTCTGCTTGCCCGTCTCAAGGCTGTCCAGGGGCAAGAGGCGTTCGCAACACCGGATGCACAGATTGTCTCGCGTGCAAATGTTCCGCTGACGCCTTCGCCCAGCCGCGCGCTGGTGGCGGGATTGGCGCTTCCCATGAGTGTCCTCATCGCTCTTGTGGCTGTTTTTGCCGCAGAAGGGCTTCAGCCCGTCGTGCGTACCGGCGAGCAGGCGCGCGAGGTGCTGGGGCTTCCCGTACTTGCGGTGACGCCGTCAATCGGTACTGTCAGCAGGCCTGCACTTGCCGCTGCGGCCATTGATGCTCCGGGCAAACCGTTTGCGCGGTCTCTGCATGCGGCGCTGTTGGGGCTCGGGCTTGCGGCCGATGATATCGAGCCAAAGACAATCCTCGTTGCATCTGCGCAAGCTGGTGAGGGCAAGACTACAACAGCGGTGGGCCTTGCACGTGTTGCCGCGCGCTATGGTCGCCGGACGCTGCTGATCGATGCGAACTTCATGCAGCCTGCCGTTGCGCACGCTATGGGGCTGGATCCGACGGCCGGCGGGTTGGGATCGGTCCTGACAGGCGGGGCAACGCTGGAGGCGGCGGTCTGTCGGGATGACCAGACAGATCTGCGGGTGCTGGTGCCTGGTGTCGATGAGGTGGCGGGCGCTGAGCTGACGCCGACACGACTGAAAGCGCTTCTTGCCGAGGCGCGGCAGCGCTTCGATCTTGTCATTGTCGATACGGCGTCCGTTCAAGAGGGTCCGGATGCGGTTGCCATGGCGCGGCTCTGTGATGCCACGGTGCTGGTCCTGCATGCAGGCCGTACGCCGCGCGAAACCGCCATGTCGGTCATCGAGGCGTTCATGTCTGCACGCGCGCGCCTCGCGGGTGTCGTGCTTGCGCAGGCACGGGACGTGAAGGGGACATGGTAAATGGTTCATGCCATGAATGAATCTTTACGAACGGCGTGTCAGGATGCGCAGGCGCTCGCATGGGCTTGCGAGGCATCAGAGGGACCAGGAGGGTTTCTGTCGTGACCGATGTCCGCGGTGCAAATGATGGGAACGAGAGGCAGGCGGATGCTGCGACCGTTTCTGCGCGCACCGATGGTTCGGCTGCCTTGCAGATGTCGGCTGATGCCGGGTCATCCCCGTTACCGGCGTGGGGCCGATTGGTACCCTTTACAGGAGGCAGGGTCGTGTCGTCGGATTCGTCCGTGCTGTCTTCCGCCGGGTATCTCGTCCTTCGGGTGATAGAGAGCGTCATCATCATTCTCTGCAGCCTTGCAGCAGACGTCGGGTATCATGCCTTGCTTGGTCAGAGTGCGAGTTTCACGGGCGCGTTCTGGGCGGCTGGGCTGCTTGCTGCCATGCTCTATGTTGTTGTGATGCAGGCGCGCGAGCAGGTGCAGCCGTTGCGTAGCATCAATTCCGCGGAAGCGTTGCGGGATGTGTGTGTTGTCTGGCTTGCCACGATAGGTGCCGTCGCCTTCTTCGTCTTCGCACTTAAGTCCGGGGCAGACATTTCGCGTGGAGCGACGATGTTGTTTGCCACATTGGGCGTTTGCAGTCTCGTCGGTACGCGCTTTGTCGTGCCGCAGCTTTTTGAAGTCGTCCGGTGTCGTGCAGGGGTCAGGGCTCAGCAGGCGATCGTGATCGGGCTTCGCGGCGATGTCGCGCTGGATGCACTGCTGAGTGAAATGCAGCGGGGTGGCATTGGCGCTGCTGGCGTGGTGCGGTTGGGGCATCGACAAGGCGGGCGTAGCTGGGAAGCGGAGCTTGCCTCGATGCGCCCACTGATTCTGGAGTTGGCGCGTACGGCGCCAGATGGAGAGATTTGCATTGCTGCTGGCGGGATGTCTGAGCGTGAGCTTCATGATCTCATCGTGCTGCTGCAGCCGATTCCCCGCGCTGTGCGCATCGTGCCAGCCCCCAGCATCGAGCAGTATCTGCACTTTCCTGTGCGCAGCATCGGTCGCTTGCTGGCTGTCGAACCGCAGCGCGCGCCTCAGAGTGCACTCAACCTTCTGGTGAAGAGGGTGTTGGACATTGTGGGGGCGTCGGTGGCGCTGTTGCTTTTGTCGCCTGTCCTGCTTGCAGCCGCCGTGGCGATCAGGGTTGAGACCGGCGGACCCGTCCTGTTTCGCCAGGATCGACTGGGGCACCGCGGGCTTGCCTTCAAGATCCTGAAGTTTCGGACCATGACCGTCGCTGAGAACGGAGACGTCGTTCGTCAAGCGTGTCAAGGAGATCTGCGTATCACCCGTGTTGGCCGCGTGCTTCGCCAGTTGAGCATCGATGAGTTGCCGCAGCTGATCAACGTGTTGCGAGGAGAGATGTCGCTTGTCGGACCACGCCCGCATGCTGTCGCGCATGATCGTTACTATGCCACGATCATCGATAATTATGAGCTGCGCCAGCATGTGAAGCCAGGCATCACGGGTTGGGCCCAAGTCAACGGGTTGCGTGGTGCGACGACAGATCCGGAGTTGATGCGCCGGCGTGTGGCACATGACATCTGGTACGCGAGAAACGCGAGCGTCACCTTGGACCTGCGGATTCTTCTGATGACGATTGCCGAGGTGTCTCGACAACGTAATGCGCATTGAACCGAACAGCCCCTACGGACGGATGAACTCCATGAATGCCAGCCGATACAGTCACCCCACGAGCGGTCGGGTCGCGCTTGTCACAGGGATTACGGGCCAGGATGGTGCCTATCTGGCCGATTTCCTGCTGCAGAAGGGCTATATTGTTCACGGGATCAAGCGAAGATCGTCATCGTTCAACACGGGGCGTATCGAACATCTTTACCAGGATCCGCACGAAGAGGATCCACGCCTGATCCTACATCATGGTGACATGACGGATGCGACCAACCTGATCCGCATCGTTCAGCAGACCCAGCCTGACGAGATCTACAATCTTGCGGCGCAGTCGCACGTGCAGGTCAGCTTCGAAACGGCCGAGTATACGGCGAACGCCGATGCGATGGGGCCTCTTCGGTTGCTGGAGGCCATCAGGTTACTGGGTCTTGTGGGCAAGACCAGATTCTACCAGGCGTCAACCTCGGAACTCTATGGCAAGGCACGAGAAGTGCCTCAATCCGAGACGACGCCGTTCTATCCGCGCAGTCCGTATGGCGCCGCCAAGCTGTACGCCTATTGGATGGTAGTGAACTATCGCGAAGCCTATGGGATGCACGCTTCCAACGGTATCTTATTCAACCACGAAAGCCCGATCCGAGGCGAGACGTTCGTGACGCGCAAGATCACGCGTGCGGTTGCCGCGATTGTCCACGGTGTGCAGGACAAGCTCTATCTGGGAAATCTCGAGGCAAAGCGCGACTGGGGTCACGCGCGGGACTATATCGAGGGCATGTGGATGATGCTTCAACAGGAGCAGGCCGACGACTATGTTCTTGCGACCGGGGAGACGCATTCCGTGCGGGAGTTCGTCGAGCTGGCGTTCCGCGAAGCAGGCATCCTCATCGAGTGGAAGGGGAAAGGGCCTGAAGAGGTTGGGTTCGACAGGAAGACTGGAAGGGTCCTTGTCGAGATCGATCCTCGCTATCATCGACCGACCGAGGTCGATTTTCTGCTTGGCGATCCCGGCAAGGCGCGACGTCAGCTGGGCTGGCGCCACAAGACTTCGTTTTCAGCTCTCGTTTCGGAGATGGTTCGCTCCGACCTTGCAACATTCCGTGCGGAGCGGCTTGCGTCATGACAACGGGGACATTCTTCGCACTTGAGGGGCGGCGGATCTTTGTTGCTGGCCATGCCGGTATGGTCGGTTCAGCCATCGTCCGTCGGTTGGCCGGGGAGCAATGTGAGGTGCTGACTGTCAGTCGCTCGGAGGTGGATCTGCGTGATCAGGCAAGGACGCGCAGCTGGATGCTGGCACAGAGGCCTGATGTAGTGATCCTGGCTGCCGCGCGCGTTGGAGGCATCCTTGCCAATTCGTCTTATCCAGTCGAGTTTCTCTACGACAATCTGATGATCGAGGCGAATGTCATTGAGGGTGCCTATCGAGCGGGTGTTCGCAAGTTGCTGTTTCTCGGTTCGAGCTGCATCTATCCCAAGCATGCGCCGCAGCCAATGGATGAGGATGCGTTGCTGACTGGTCCGCTGGAGCCTACCAATCAGTGGTATGCGATTGCCAAGATCGCAGGTATCAAGCTGTGTCAGGCCTATCGACAGCAGCACGGCTGTGACTTCATTTCGGGCATGCCGACGAACCTCTATGGCTACGGCGACAATTTCGATGTCAAGGCTGGACATGTGCTTCCCGCCCTGATCCGCAAGGCGCATGATGCCAAGGTCTCGGGTGCGAGGGAGCTCGTGATCTGGGGAACAGGCAAGCCGATGCGCGAGTTCCTGCATGTTGATGATTGTGCGGATGCCTGCGTGACACTGCTTCAGCGCTACTCCGGTGATGGGCACATCAATATCGGGTTCGGGTCAGACATCTCGATACGCGCTCTTGCCGAACTGGTGTGTGATGTTGTCGGGTTCTCGGGCGTGATTGTGCATGATACGAGCAAGCCGGACGGGACGCCCCGCAAGTTGATCAGTTCAGACAGGATCCGGGCCCTGGGTTGGGCGCCGAAGATCGGGCTGCGTGAGGGGATTGGGCTGACCTATGAGGCGTTCTGCCGAAATCCTGCGGCATTTCGTGGTGCGGCATGAACCAGACGGGCGAGGAGGTGGGTCGCTACCGCATCCTGGGCGTGCCGGTCAGTATCCTCGACATGACGCGGGCGATTGATGCGATTGACAGGGCCATCGTCGAGCGACGTGGTGGCTATGTGTGTGTGCGCGACGCCCATGGTGTCATGGCGGCCCAGCAGGACGCCCATTTCATGGATATTCACGAGAGCGCGTTTCTTGTTGTGCCGGACGGGATGCCGCTGGTGTGGTTTGGGCGACTTTACGGCAATGAGATCTCTCGGGTTTGCGGGCCTGACCTGATGCTGGCGTTGTGTGAACATGGTGCTGCGCGCGGCCATCGGCACTATTTCTTCGGGGGCACAGAAGACGCTCTTGATCGGCTCAAACCCGCGTTACAGCGCATGTTTCCGCGCCTGCAGATGGTCGGCATGGAGAGCCCGCCCTTCAAACCTGTCACGACCGAGCCCGATAAGCAGGCGGTTGCTCGTATCGCTGCGGCCGACCCGGATATCGTGTGGGTTGGTCTCGGGTCACCCAAGCAGGAGTACTGGATGAAGGCGAACGCGCCCTTGCTGCCGAATGCAATCCTGATCGGTGTTGGCGCCGCGTTCAATTTTCATGCGGGAACCGTCCGGCGCGCGCCGGTGTGGATGCAGCGATCCGGTCTGGAGTGGCTCTATCGCCTGATGCAGGAGCCGCGAAGAACCTGGCGACGGTATCTTGTCTTGGCGCCGCAGTTTCTTGTCTTGTCCTGTCGCGAGTATCTTGGGTGGCTTGCGAGGAAGCGGCGCCCCGGTCGCGTCGTGTCTTCGGGTCAGTAGGGTGATGATACGCCGACGCTGATCCGATTGCGGCTCACGTCGCCGATCACGGTTGATTGACCGCTCTCGTGCTCGAGCTCGAGTACCGCGTGCAGTGTCCTTGAGAGCACGTACCGGGTCTGCAAGCTGACATTGAGGGTTGTGTCACGGCGGTCACCGCTGTCCGTTTCATCCACGGTCCAGGATGATTGCAGGGACACCAGCATGTGGTGCAAGGGCTCCCAGTCTGCCGCCAAAGCAAACCTGTCAGTGGTGACGGGGCCGGTCGTGAATGTTCCTGTGCTGCTGGTGTTTACATTGCCCCGAAATTTCCGTTCGGCCTCGACTACAAGGGTTACAAGCGGGCTCATGTACCAGGTCAATTCACCTGCGAAAATCAACCCGGATGCTCCGTCGGCGATACGGAAGTCTTGTCGGCCAATGCCTGCGAGAAGTTCGGCGCGGACGAGGGGGTGGGGTTCGAAAACGCTGCCGGCGGCTATGGTGGAGCGATCGGTGTCGGCTGTTTCATTGGCATAACGATCGATGCCGAATGTGCTTTCAATGAAGACTTCGAGGGTGGGGTGAAACGACATGGTGGCGCGCGCGCGAAGATCGTTTTCCCAGCCCGACCGGAAGTCCTGCGAGACAGCAATCCCAGTGGTGGTCAGCTGGTCGTCATAGGATTGATGCGCCGCCTCTCCTTCAATCTCGAGGCGGTACCTTCCCAGATCGTAGAGCAGGTTGAGGCCCAGTGGCAGGCGTCGATAGGCGGAGGCCCGTGCATAGTCGACATAGTCATCGTCGATCTCGATGCCGTTGCCGGCGCCAGGTTCGCGGACCATGTCGTAGCCAAGCGAGGCGCGCAGTTCGAGATGGTGGCTTGCGCGCAAGGTGCTTGCGATTGCGATGTTGGTGTTGCGCGCCGTTCGCGTCGCTCCTTGGGCGTAGAAAGTTGTCGTGTGGGATCCCCGGAGTTCCGTCGTGGCGAGCCCTGTTTCGCGTGTTGCGATAATGCTCCCCCTGAGGCTTGCTTCGGGCGAGCTCGTCTTCTGGCCTGATCGCCAGTCAACGTTGTCGGTGTAGCCCGCGCGAAGAGCAGCTGTTGGTTGCAGCTGCCATCCTGCTCTCGTGATAAGGGTTTGCTTGTGATGTTCCCTAAAGCGTTCGATGACAGTGACAGGTTCGCTGGCGATGGCCTTTGCAGTGACGAGCGGCGCGATCACCAATGGCAGTGCTGCCGTCATCAGACGGAGATGCAGCCGGCGCGATTTGGCCGGTGAGTGGGTTGCGCGCTGCCAGGGCATGCCGCACTCTAGGCTGAACGTGCTGAAGATGCTGTTAATGTTGCTGTTTCCGACGTTTGCCGCGTTCGTTCGTTACCGACGTGTTTACGCCGGCCGCGCGCTATCCCCGCAAGATGTGACGGGTGATCCCATCGATTGGTTGCCTCTCCGATCTTTGGTTTGCTAAATGGCTTCTTCATTTCGACTATGGTGTTGCGGGGAGATGTTGGCGCATGGCTGGAACTGAGGGGCGGGTCTATCCGGTCATCCTTGCTGGCGGGCTTGGTACACGCCTGTGGCCCTTGTCTCGGGAAGCAAAGCCGAAACACCTGCTGAACCTTGTTGGTGACCAATCGTTGCTGCAGCAGACCGTCCGACGCGCGCGGCAGGTTTGCGGTCGCATGCCTTGCATCATCACCAATGAACAGCACCGCTTTCTGGTTGGGGCGCAGGTCCAGGAGGCCCTGGGAGACAAGTGTCCGATCGTGCTCGAGACTGTTGCGCGTAACACGGCCGCAGCGGCGGCAGTTGCTGCATTGTGGGTGCAGCAGCAGGACCCTGAAGGGATCGTGCTGCTGTTGCCGTCGGATCATTATGTCGGTGATCTTCCCGGGTTCGGCGAGGCGGTTTCAGCGGCAGCATTGGGGGCTTCGCAGGGCATGATCGTGACTTTCGGCATTGCGCCCACGGGGCCCGAGACGGGCTATGGCTACATTCGTCTTGGGGCTGGGATCCCTGACACGGTCGGGTGCCATGCGGTGTCGCGTTTCATCGAGAAGCCGGCTCGTGACAGGGCGCAGGCTATGCTGGAAGAAGGCGGGTATGTCTGGAATGCCGGCATGTTCGCGTTCCGGCCGGATGTGATGCTGGGCGAGCTTGCGCGGTTTGAGCCGGCGGTGCATGCGGCAGCGCTTGCTGCAGTCGAGCACGCTGCAAGTGATCTTGATTTCCTGCGGCTGGACAAGGATGCGCTGTCGCAGGCCCCATCGATCTCGATCGACTATGCGGTCATGGAGCGAACGGACCGCGCTGCCGTTTGCCCCATGCAGGCGCCATGGGGAGACCTTGGTTCATGGCAAGCGATCTGGGAGAGCTCCGGGCGCGATGCGAGCGGCAATGTCATTCAGGGCGACGTCCTGACCTGTGATGTCGAGCGTGTGCTTGTGCGCAGTGATGGCATGTTGACAGCTGTCGTGGGGGTGAGCGACCTGATCGTTGTTGCGACTGGAGACGCGGTGCTGGTCTCCCACAAGGACCGGACACAGGATGTGAAGCACATCGTCGAGCAGCTCAGGGCGCAGGAGCGGCGTGAATTGCGCGAGCACTCTGTAACGCAACGCCCGTGGGGACAGTATGAGCGGATTGACGAAGGGGTCGGCTACCAGGTCAAGCAGATCATGCTGCACCCCGGCGCCAGCATAAGCCTGCAGCTGCATCACAAGCGGGCCGAGCACTGGGTTGTCGTGCAGGGCGTTGCCCGCGTGACCAAAGGTGATGACGTGTTCCTTTTGCGCGAGAATGAATCAACTTATATCCCCCCGCTGATGCGCCACCGGCTGGAGAACCCTGGTGATGTGCCGCTGCGCATCATCGAGGTCCAGTCAGGGTCCTATCTGGGCGAGGATGATATCGTGCGTTTCGAGGATGTTTATGGTCGGGTGACATGACGGCCCCACGACTGATGGGTTGTGCGTCGGCCAGATGTCATCATCGCGCTGGCCTCGACGGTGTGGTGGTGTCCATCACTCCTTAGGTCACGGTGGGTCGACACCCATGTCCCAAGGCACAGCCTGTTGCTCTGCACGGCGCGTCTGTTCTTCTGCCTGCTCTGCCTCTTTCGCTTGACGTGACAGCTCCTGTTCCGCCGTGACGAGCTCGTTCAGTGCTGCCTGGATCTTCCTGAGATAGCCGCTTTCCCGCGCGTACCGGTTGTCGCGATAGCGGATCAAGAACGCGCGCATGTCCCCGATGCTGGTCCTGTCGAGTGTCGCGTAGGCGCGATCGATTCTTGCCCTATGTTTCGGGCTGCTCGCAGCCGGGTCTTGTGGTGGGGCGGAGCCAAACTCTGCGGTTTCGAGCGGGGTTGCGGCGCTGGTGTCCGCGGCTGGGTCGTCGGCTAGTTCCTGCGATGGCTTGATAACTGAGGCCCAGGCCTCGAGTTGCAGATTCCGCTCTGCTTCCATCGCGTTGTCTGCCTGTTCGCGCATCATCACCCCGTGCACCAGCAGTGCGCCCACGGCGGACACGATGATGAGGACGATGAAGGCCGCACCGGCTCCGAAGCGCACGACTTTCAGTTCAGCCTGGTCGATGGCTGGCAGGTCGATGGAGGAAGGTTCCTGTGCAGGCAACTGCATGACCAATGTCCGGCGTGGTCCAGCCCCGAAGGCGTTATCCGGACTAGAGGCTACCCGGGTCGTGTGCGTTTTCCAACAGTAACCCGTGGGTGCTGCACTGCAAAATGTGGTTCCTGTGATCAATGCGTATTTGCCTTGTCCTGGCTGCTTGTGCAGGGCCATCGTGCCGGTCCATCATCCGGGCCTAGGGTCATCCGGGGAGTTCAGCGTCATGGCAGACCTATTTGCGTTGTCGCGTGCGGTCATCGATGAAGGCAAAGGCACCGACCAGGTGGGGCCGATCAATCGCATCCATCACCAATTGTCAGAGTTGAGGTCAGATGTAGCGGTTGTCGAGGCCTTTTCACACTCGATCGTGTTCCGAACAGATGACGGGCTGGTAGCTTTTGACACTTCGAATCCCAGCGGTGGATCGAAGGTTGTCTCAGAGATCCGTCGCTGGAGTGCGGATCGTTTCAATACGATTGTTTTTACGCATGGACATGTTGACCATGTTGGAGGCTGCGGGGCCTTTGTCGCCGATGCGGCCGCGCATGGTCATCCCACCATCTGCGTTTGTGGTCATGAGAACGTAGCACAACGCTTCGATCGCTATCGCATGACGAATGGCTACAACCAGGTCATCAACGAGCGGCAGTTCGGGCAGTTCCGTCGCCGCGGCTATGGCATGACCGAGCCCGAGCAAACAGCCGCCCCTTTTCTTCCCGACGAGACGCCCAAGCCGGACCTGACCTATCGGGACGCGCTGGTGCTCGATGTCGGGGGGCTTCGCATCGAATTGAACCATGCAAAGGGAGAAACGGACGACCATAGCTGGGCCTGGATCCCGAAGCACAAGGCGATCTGCGCAGGTGATTTCTTCATCTGGAGCTTCCCCAACGCAGGCAATCCGCAGAAGGTCCAGCGCTATCCCCTGGAATGGGCGCAAGCCATGAGAGCGATGGCTGCGAAAGGTGCCGAGATGTTCCTGCCCGCCCATGGCCTGCCCATCGAGGGGGTATCGCGCATCCGGCGTGTGCTTGAGGACGTCGCCGTGTCGCTCGAGACTCTGGTGCACGAAACCCTTGCGATGATGAATGCCGGGGCGCGGCTCAATGACATCGTGCACTCGGTCTCGCTGTCCAAGGATGTTCTGGACAAGCCGTGGCTGAAGCCGACCTATGACGAGCCCGAGTTCATCGTCCGCAATGTCTGGCGGCTCTATGGTGGCTGGTATGATGGAAACCCTGCCAACCTGAAGCCAGCGCGCGAGGCGGTGCTTGCCCGTGAATTGGCGGGGCTTGCTGGTGGTGCCGGGCGGCTGGCCGAGCGCGCGCTTGCAGTTGCGGAAACCGATATCCGTCTGGCGTGCCACCTTGTCGAACTTGCGGTTCTCGCGGAACCGGACAATCGTCATGCGCATGGTGTGCGCGCCGAGGTTTTCCAGCTCCGCCGCAACGGTGAGACATCTCTCATGGCGAAAGGGATCTTCGGTCATGCGGCGAATGAATCGAAGGCCAAGGCCGAGTAGGAGGGAGGAATGAAGCGTGTGCTGTTGGTGCTGGCTGCGGTGCTGGCGCTGCTTGTCGTGACGAACCCGTCGCGCAGTGAGTTCAATGCCTGGGCGCAAAGCCATGTGGCGCGCAAGATAGAGGATGAAGCTCGCAAGAGCGGTGCTGATCCGAATGATGGTTCGAGCCATCTCGGAGGTGCGATTGCGGGATTTCTGATTGCAAACATGCCGATCGAGCGGACAAACCTGCTTGCATTCTCGATCTACAGTTTTCGCTTTCCGGATGGCTCGGGTCAGCAACGCGATTGCCGTTTTCTCGGAATTGCAGGGCAATTCGTGCCGTTGGGCAAATGTCTTGATCGCAATTAGAGTGCTGTAAGCACGAGCAACGAGGGATCGCGGTGAACAGGATCAGGATTGAGGGTGACCGGTTTGTCGATGCCGCCGGTCGCATGGTGTTACTGCGCGGGTTCAATCTCGGGGGCGACTGCAAAGTGCCTTACCCCTATGGAGGCACGAACTTCCCGAGCGATTTCTCGGATCATCGCAGCGTCAGCTTCATCGGTCGCCCGTTTCCCCTGGCCGAAGCCGACGACCATCTGCGCCGGATCAGCAATTGGGGGATGAACTGCCTGCGCTTGCTGACGACCTGGGAGGCGGTGGAGCACAACGGTCCGGGGCAATACGACGCCGCTTATCTCGACTACTTCGCCGAGGTGGCACGCCGGGCAGGGACCTATGGTCTCAATGTCTTCGTCGATTTCCACCAGGACACGTGGAGCCGCATGTCAGGCGGGGACGGCGCGCCTGGATGGACGTTCGAGGCCGTTGGCCTCGACTTCACGAAATTCCATGACGCCGACGCCTCGCATGTGATGCAGCTCAAGTATGACTATGCGCGGGGTGGGCGGCAGGATGATCGCTATCCCATGATGACGTGGGCCAACAATTATCGCATGCCTGCGAATGCCATCATGTGGACCTTGTTCTTCTGTGGTGACCTGTTTGCGCCCGGTTTGGAGATCGATGGGCGCAGTGCGCAGGACTACCTGCAGTCGCACTATATCGGTTCGATGCGTGAGGTTGCCAAGCGCCTCAAGGGCATGGCCCATGTCATGGGTTTTGACACGCTGAATGAGCCGGGGACGGGCTGGATCGGGCAGCCGATGTCCTATCGCCACATTGAAAAGAGCGCGGCACATCCCGAACCCGTTCGTCCTGGTCCCGCATGGTCACCTCTGGACGGATTGCTTGTTGCGCGCGGCCTGTCGCGGGAGCTCCCTGAGCTCGCCTTTGATCCGGCGCGCATGCGGGTGGGCGAGAGCGGTACGAAAACCGTGAATGCGAAGGGCGTCTCGATATGGCTTGATGGGCACGCGTGTCCGTTCGAGGCGGCCGGGGCCTATCGGCTGCGGGGGAACGACTTCGAAGTGCTGCGCGAGGACTTCTTCCAGCGTGCCGGTGGGCGCGACATCGATCCTGATCACGATGGCATGGCGCCCTTCTTCCAGCGTGTCGCGCGCGAGATCCGTGCAATCGATAATGACTGGCTTGTCTTCGCCGAGCTCGATCCCTTCCGCAGCGCAACGGGGGACGGCTTTCCGCCGGTTCCAGAGCGAACGGTCAATGCCAGCCACTGGTATGACATCGTCACGCTGGTCACGAAGAATTTCATGTACCCTACGTCGATCAATCCTTTCACGATGAAGGTGCTGAATGGTGCAGGTGAGATCGAGGCGAGTTATGCCGCAGCTTTGGGGCGGCTCAAGCAAGCTTCGCAGACCATCCCGGGCGGCGCTCCCACGCTGATCGGCGAGTTCGGCATACCCTATGACCTCGAAGGCGCGGCTGCCTATGCGGCGTGGGCCGCGGGCGATCGGTCGGCTGCGCCGTGGGAGAAGCACGTGATTGCGCTGGATCTGATGTACAATGCGATGGACACGCATCTGCTCAGCTGCACCCAGTGGAACTACACGGCCTCGAACCGGAATGATCCGACCTGTGGTGATGGGTGGAACCAGGAAGACCTGTCGGTCTATTCGATTGACCAGGACGGTGGGCGCGCTGTCGAGGGGTTTGTGCGGCCATGGGTCAGGGCCTGTCAGGGTGTGCTGACCAGCATGCGGTTCGAGCGTATGACCGGTTCTTTCACGTTCACCTTCGAGGCCGATCCCGCAATCAACGCCCCCACCGAGGTGTACCTGCCTGGCGTGCATTATCCCGGCGACTTCAAGGTCAGCGGCCCGGGGCTGCAGGCGGAGATTGGAGAAAGCAATGGCTGCATTCGCATCTGGGCGAAGGCCGCCGGGCCGCACGAGGTGCGGATCACGCGTGCGGCGTGATACGGGCCATTACGTGTCCTTGTTCTCGAGCTTCAGCGCATTGCCGTTCATGCAGTAGCGCAGGCCCGTTGGTTTTGGACCGTCGGGGAAGACATGTCCGAGGTGGGCGTCACAACGGGCGCAAAGCACCTCGGTGCGGCGCATGAACAGGGTGTTGTCGGGTTTCTCGGCAACGTTCTCGCGGGCAACAGGCGCCCAGAAGCTGGGCCAGCCCGTGCCGGAATCGTACTTGGTGTCAGAGGCGAACAGGGGCAGGCCACAACAACGGCAGCAATATGTCCCCGTATCTTTCGAATCCCAGTAGGGGCCGGTGAAGGCGCGCTCGGTGCCGTGCTTGCGCGTCACGCGGTATTCGATATCGCTGAGCTGTGCGCGCCACTCGGCGTCGGTTTTTGTTATCTTTTCCATTGTGGCGCTCCGTGAGGCTCAGGGATACACGATCGAAATCGTCTCGGCGATGCAGGCTGGACGATCCTGTCCCTCGATCTCGATCGTCACCTCGTTGGTGATTTGCATTCCCGGGCCTTTCGGTTCCGCGGCGATGATCTTCGAGCGGGCGCGCACGCGGCTGCCCACTGGAACCATGTTCGTGAAGCGGACCTTGTTCGAGCCGTAGTTGATGCCGCGGCTGACGCCGTCGATGCGGCTGATCTTGGAGGCAAGGAACGGGATCAGCGACAAAGTCAGGTAGCCATGGGCGATGGTGCCCTTTGTCGGCAGTTCGCGTTTGGCACGTTCGACGTCGATGTGGATCCACTGGTGGTCGCCGGTCGCGTCGGCAAACTTGTTCACGCGCTCCTGGTCGATGAGGATCCAGTCGCTGACGCCGGTTTCCTCGCCAACATGCTTCGCGATATCGGCATAGTTGATGACTTTCATGCTCTACTCCCTTGCTTGTCCGGTCGCGGTCATCCGCGCACGCACGCGGGCCGTCATGTCGTCAATATATGGATCGCCAAGGCCGTGGGCTGCAAGCGCCTCGGCCGTGCGGAACAGGTAGTCGCGGTTTGTGCCCAAGGGGCCTGCAGCTGCGGCTATGCGTTCGGCCTGTTCCGTGGGATCCAGATCTGGCAGATACCGAGGGTGTGCCTCGTTGATCACGAAGGTCACGCCGCGCGCCACGCTCTGCCCGAAATCAAGGTCGATCCAGGTTGGCGTGTAGGCACCAGACAGCATCTCGCGCATCCATAGGATCCTGCTTTCGCTCTCGACACAGTCTGCGGCGATGCGGTGGGCGATGCCGTGGCAAGTACCACCCCGTACGAGGCACATCATGAGTCCCGGCCTGTCAGGCATTGCTCGCCCAAAGACAAGGCGCATGGCAAAGCGCCTGCTGAACCCCTCGAGGAGCGCTGGCCTGCTTTCAACCACATGGATCGCGGGGTTCCACATCAGCGAACCGTAGCCGAAGATCCAGAGGTCGTGGCCTTCGATGTGGTTGCGCAGGATGTTCTGGCGCGAGGCTTCTCGCGCCTCGTCGCTCATGACCTGACCGTCGCCGAACTGGGACGCGACTGCCTGATAGGCACGCACGCGCTCGGGCGTGAAGTCCTCGCGTGCGAGTTGACCGTCCACGCCCGACGGGCGCAGCGCAGCCTGTTCCGTGTCAGACGATCTTTGAGTCACGATTGCCCCAATAACGGTCGCGGATCAGGCGCTTGTAAAGCTTGCCTGTCGGGTGGCGAGGCAGTTCGCGCTCGAAATCGACTGTCCGGGGGCATTTGATCGCCGAGAGGTGCTGGCGGCAATAGGCGACAAGGTCCTCGGCGAGGGCGGGGGTGGCATCTGCCCAGTTCATCGGCTGGACCACGGCCTTGACCTCTTCGCCGAAATCCTCGTTCGGTACGCCGATCACGGCAACGTCAGCCACTTTGGGGTGGTTGATGAGGATGTTTTCGGCTTCCTGCGGGTAGATATTGACGCCGCCCGAGATGATCATGAAGGCCTTGCGATCGGTTAAATACAGGTAGCCGTCCTTGTCGACATAACCAACGTCGCCCAGCGTCGACCAGCCCTTGTCGTTGCGGGCTTCGGCGGTCTTCTTGGGGTCGTTGTGGTAGGAAAATTCGGGGCCGTTGGCGAAGTAGATGGTTCCTGATTCTCCGACCGGGCATTCGTTGCCGTCTTCGCCGACGATGTGGAGTTCGCCCAGCAGCGCCTTGCCGACGGAACCCGCGTGAGCGAGCCATTCCTGGCTGTTGATGGCGCAGAAGCCGTTGCCCTCGGTGCCTGCGTAGTATTCGAAGATCACGGGACCCCACCAGTCGATCATCTGGCGCTTGACCGGAATCGGGCAGGGTGCGGCCGCGTGAATGGCGACCTTCATCGAGCTGACATCATATTTGCGTCGCACGTCCTCGGGAAGCTTCAGCATGCGCACGAACATGGTGGGCACCCACTGGCTGTGTGTGGTCCTGTATTTCTGCAGCGTAGCCAGGGCTAGTTCGGGGTCGAAATGCTCCATGACGATGCTGGTGCCACCAAAGCCGAGCACTGCCATGTTGTAGCGCAGGGGGGCTGCGTGATAGAGCGGCGCCGGTGACAGGTAGACCGTGTTCTCGTCGAAGCCGTAGAGCATCTTGACCAGCATCGACAACGGATTGGGCGCTCCGCCAACGAGCGGACCGCCGGTCAGCGGACGCTTGACCCCCTTGGGCCGACCGGTTGTGCCGGAGGAATAGAGCATGTCGGTGCCCGGTGTCTCGTCGCCGATCGGTGTCGTGGGCATCGTCTTCAGCGCGGCTTCTGCCGCCTCGTAGCCCTCCATCGTTCCGCCGAACATCAGCTTCTTTACGCCGGGCATGCTCCGCCCCAGCTCGCGGGCAACGTCGCCCATCTGGTCGGAGGAAATGAATGCCTTCGCGGCGCAGTCGGCGACGATGTATTCGACCTCGCCGGTCGTCAGGCGAGAGGAGATGCAGGTGAAATAGAGGCCAGCGCGGTGGGCCGCGACGCACACGGGCAGGTAGTGGGCATTGTTCTCCATGAAGATGGCGATGGTGTCGCCCGTCTGTAGGTTCAGCTTGCGGAACAGGTGTGCAGCCTGGTTCGAGCGTTCCTCGAGCTGGCGATACGTTACGGTTTCGCCGGTTCCGGCCATGATGAAGGCTGGCTTGTCGGGCTGGGTTTGGGCGTAGACTGACGGATGCATCTCGGACCTTCCAGTTTTCTATCCAATTTGTTTATTTCCTTGCGCGGTTTGCGTCCAGCGTCTGCGCTGGTTTTTTGCGCGGAGGGCGCCTTTTGCTTGGCGCTTTTCTCTCGCGGCAGTGTTGATAAGCTGGCGGCGTTGCGTCACCCCTCAAGGAACAAATCCCATGAGCTATACGGAAATTGCCTATGACGTCGCGGACAATATCGCGACCTTGACCCTTCACAGGCCCGACAAGCTGAATGCGTTCACCGGCGTGATGATGGCCGAGATGATCGATGCTTTCGACAAGGCCGACGCGGACGATGCGGTGCGGGTTGTGATCGTCACGGGGGCGGGACGCGCTTTTTGCGCGGGGGCCGACTTGTCCGCTGGCGCCAAGACCTTCGACTACGCCGCCCGCAGCGACCGTCCCGAGAAGGCAGGTGCCGAGACCAATGGCGAGGTCGACTGGAGCAGTGAGGCCGTGCGTGATGGCGGTGGGCGCCTCACACTGCGCATCTTCGAGAGCAAGAAGCCCGTGATCGGTGCGATCAATGGTGCGGCGGTTGGCGTGGGTGCGACGATGCAGCTGCCAATGGACATCCGCATCGCCAGCGAGACCGCGCGCTTCGGCTTCGTGTTCGCGCGGCGCGGCATCGTGCCCGAGGCGTGCTCGAGCTGGTTCCTGCCGCGCCTGGTCGGCATATCGAAGGCGATGGAATGGTGCGCGACGGGTCGGGTGTTCGACGCCCAGGAGGCACTGGCTGGCGGTCTGGTGTCGAAGGTGGTGAAGCCTGAGGTACTGCTTGAAACCGCGCGGACGCTGGCGCGCGAGATTGCCGACAACACGGCACCTGTCTCGATTGCCCTGACGCGCCAGATGCTGTGGCGCATGCTGGGAGCAGACCATCCGATGGAGGCACACAAGATCGACAGCCGCGCGATCTTTGCACGCGGGCGCCAGGGTGATGCGCGCGAGGGCGTGGTCTCGTTCCTCGAGAAGCGGCCAGCGAAGTTTCCGGACCAGGTCTCGAAGGATATGCCAGTGTTCTATCCGTGGTGGAGCGAGCGCAAATATTCCTAGGCCTCAACTGGCGTGCAGGTGCGGATGGTCCTCGCGGCGAAAGTGCCAGAGGCCCGTCCGCAGGCGGAAGGTGATCCAGATCAGGCTTACGCCCACCGGTATCACGAGAACGGCGTTGAGCACGCCGAAGCCCTGTGCGAGCGCCCCGAAGAGCAGGGCGCCCACGGGGGAGCCTGCCATGACCGAGAACTGCTGCATCGACAGCACGCGTCCGAGATAGGCGGGTGGTGCTGCCATCTGGATCATGCCTCGCGAAAGCGACATGGAGACGCCTGAACTCAGTCCCCACAGGAACATCAGTGCCGTGAAGATGGTCCCGTTGGGGAACAGCCATACGCACGTGAAGACTGCGATGTGGGTCAGGAACAGAAGCATGATGAGCCTTCCAGGCCGCTCCACGGGTGGCAGTCGCGACAGTGCAAAGGAAGACAGGGTCATGCCGGTCAGGAAGATCGTGAACTGGATCGACAGAAGGGCCGAGCTGCCTTGGAACACGTCCCGGACCATCAGGGGAATGCCGACCAGAAACATGCCGTTGAACAGTGGTGCGCTGATCGTCAGGTAGAGAATGAGGGTGCGCAGTCGGTCGTGGTGCCAGGCCAGCTGGAACCCGTCCATCAATTCGCGGCCCAGCTGGCGCAGGTCGCGGCTTGTGCGCCGGTGCTCTACAGGCGGTGTGATCGTCTCGATGCGCGAGACCAGCATCGCGGCGAAGGTCATGAGGACAGCCTGGACGCACAGCAACGGGACCGCGCCCACGTCGGAGGCCAGCGCTGCCAGCAGGGTGCCAATGACCTGTCCTCCAAAGGTTGCTGCAACCGTCTGGACTGAAGCTTTCGCGAGCTCAGGTCCATGTGGCACGACATGCGAGAGCATGGCGTCACGGGCGGGGGTTGCGAAGGCAGTGACGGCGCTGAGGACGAAGATGACGGCCGTGGCGGTGAACAGCGTGAGGGCGCCCATTGCAAGAAGCAAGGCCAGCGCCACGGGCAGCATGGCCATCAGCACCATGAGGCGCGGCAGATACTGCTTCAGGTTGCGGCCGTCTGCGACGGCGCCGGCCAGCAGGATCAGAAAGAAGAAGGGCAGGTTTGCAAAGGTCTGGGCGAGCCCGACATTGATCTGGCTTTCCTTCAGTTCCTGGGTGATCAGCCAGGGGAAAAGCACTGACAGCATGCCGCTGGCTGCGAACTGGATCGACTGGGCCAGCAGGTAGCGGTTCAGTCCGCGGTGGTTTGCCGTGGCCATCAGGGCTTGCCTGCGTCAAGGGGCATGGCTCGAATGTGGAGGATCCTGGTTTGCGTCGCGAGAACGACAAGGATGATCCCCATCGTCATGGCAGGGAACAGGGTTGCATTGCGAGCGCCAACGAGTTGAACGACGACGCCCGCAAGCAGTGCGCCGATCGACATGCCGCCGGTAAAGCCCAGCTGGAAGATCGACATCACGCGCGCCCGCAGGGCTGCAGGGGCATGTTCCTGGAGCGTCGTGCGTGACATCGAGATCATGACGCCCGCGCCCATGCCCCAGATGAAGATCAAGCCGTAGAGTATGATCAGTGGTGCCTTGATGCTCAGAAGGGCCAGCACGATGGCGCCTGTCGAGACTGCGCCCACGATCATGCGTCCGCGATGGACGATGTGACCGATACGGCTGATCGTCATCGAGGATACGATCGTTCCACCCCAGAAGCATACTTGCATGGTGGAGATCTGCTGGACATCGCCGCCAAACTCTTCCCGCAGGATCACGGGCAGGACGACCATGAACGCGCCGATGAAAAGAACGCCGATCGCCAGTGTGAGAACGGTGACGGGGAAAAGCGCCTCCGACGATGCAACGGCAGCAAGGCCTGCCTTGATGCGTTGCCACTGGGAACCCTCGTCTGCGTCCTTGGTGGGGCGTTCGTGCGTACGCGGAGACAATCGCCATGTCGTCCACAGTCCGACTGCCTGAGCGATAACTTGTGACAGGATGATCGCCTCGGGTCCCGTCAGGGCTGCAAAGCGTGCGGCCAGCATGCCTGCGATCTGTGCAAGGAACTGGAAGCCTACCATCGTCGTGACCGCGCGCTGCAGCCCCTTCATGCCGTCGGGTCCGAGGACGTCGCCCAGGGTCGCCTCGCGGGCCGGCAGGATGAAGGCCGTCACCAGACCGATGGCGAGCCCGTAGGCGACGAGCCACTCGTAGGCGAGGGTGTCCAGCCACAGGACAAGGACCAGTACCAGCGGGGGCACGGCGGCGGCGGCATGGCAGAGCAATAAGAGGCGGCGCCGGTCGAGCCGGTCTGCGATCGCTCCGCCCAAGAGCATGAAGGCGGCCGACAACAGCGTCAGCGAGGTCTGGGCAAGGCCAATCTGATTCGCGGGTGCCTGCAGGACGGTCGTGACAAGATAGGTGAACATCACCATCTGCACGCCAATGGCATAAAACCAGGCGGATGTGCCGGCGATGTACCAGCGATATTGTTGGCCGGGCGCGGAATTGGGTTCGGTCATTGCCCTGTTCTTTGTGTCCCGGCAACGGATAGCAGGTGTGACGGGCGATCCCAAGGTGTGTTCGACGCTTTCACCGTGTGAAACAGGCGTGATATGGCTTCAGCCCTGCTGATTTGTGGCGCAGGATTGCGGTTGGATGCTCAGGATTGGTCCTTCGGTCGCTTGCCTGCATGCTGCGCTTGAGGGGCGTTGATGCCTGATATCGCCGTCATCAATTTCGTCTTGGGGTTTGCAGCGCTGTTGCTTGTCGTCAGCCTGCTTGTTCCCATCTCCAAGCGCGTACAAGTGCCCTTTACTGTTCTGCTGGCTCTGGTAGGGATCGGGCTCGGCTTCATGCAGTCAGCGGGTGGCGAGAGCGGGATCGGCACTGTCTTTGTCCATGCGATCGGTGCGCTGGACATACCCGCAGAGGCCTTCCTTTATGTCTTTCTGCCGCCGTTGCTGTTCGCCGGTGGGTTGACCGTGGATGTGCGGCGGCTGTTCGACGACATCGCGCCTGTCCTGATGCTTGCTGTCGTGGCTGTGCTGGCCTGCATGGTGGCTGTCGGTTTCGCACTGCACTGGGTTTCGGGCATGGACCTGGTCCTGTGCCTGATCATCGGGGCGCTGGTTGCCACGACCGATACGGCGGCTGTGCTCGGCATCTTCAGGGACATTGGTGCGCCAAGCCGGCTTTCGGTCATCGTCGAGGGCGAGAGCCTGTTCAATGACGCGGCGGCGATCGCGCTGTTCGTGGTGCTGCTTGCCGTCTTCACGGGGAGCGGCGAGCCCAGTTTCGTGGCCGGCAGCCTGGCCTTCATCCAGGGCTTTGTCGGCGGGCTTGTGCTTGGCTATGGCATGGCCTTGGTGGCTGGGTTCCTGATCAGCCAGTGGCGTGGTGCCGCGGTCACCGAGATCACGCTGTCAGTTGCCTTCACCTATCTGATTTTCGTTCTTGGGCAGGCCTATTTCCAGGTTTCTGGCATCATCGCGGTGGTCACGGCGGCCATGGTCTTCGCCTCGAATGTGCGCACCCATCTGTCCCCGGGCACGTGGGAGACGCTTCTGGTCACTTGGCGGCAACTCGAATTCTGGGCGACGTCGCTGATCTTCGTTCTGGCTTCGATGTTGGCGCCGCGGATGTTCAGTGCGATGGAGTGGAGCGACGGATTGGCCATTGCCACTGTCTTCGTCGTGGCCCTTGTCGCACGCGCCGGCGTGCTTTGGGGCGCCTTGCCCTCATTGTCCTGGTTCGGGTTGTCGCAACCCATCAGCCATGCCTACAAGCTGGTCCTGTGCTGGGGCAGCCTCAGGGGTGCGGTCACGGTGGCGCTGGCGCTGCTTGCGGCTACCGATATCAGCGATGGCTTTGAGGGTGGCGGCTTCTCGCCGGAAGCGCGCTTCATCTTCGTCGTCGGTCTTGGTTATGTCTTTGCGACGCTGTTCATATCGGCGCCCACGCTGCGGCCTCTCATGAAGGCGCTGAAGCTGGACAAGCTTTCACCCGAGGAGCGGCTTGTCCGCGATCGCGTCATGGCATTGTCCCGCAGTCGCGTGCGCGAGGGCCTGGCTCGGGTTGCCGGCACGCTGGGGCTTGACGAGACGCTTGTTGTTTCGGGGCCCGCAGATGCGAAGGCGACGGGTGGGTCTGGCCAGCTGACGCATGACGACCTTGTCCAGGCCGGGCTGATCGTCGTTGCCAACCGTGAGACCGAGCTTGGTCTGGAGTATCTGCGTCAGGGACTTGTCGGGCGAACCGTTGCCGAGCGCCTGCGGGCGGAGGCGGGGCGTGTGCTGGATGGTGTCAGGCAGGCAGGTCGCTCTGGCTATCTTGCGGCTGCGCTGGGCGGCCAGAAGCCGGGTTGGCAGTTCCAGCTTGCTTTGTGGCTGCAGCGGCGCTTGCGCCTGGACTGGATGCTGGCGCAGGAGGTTGCCAACCGGTTCGAGCTTCTGCTGGTCAAGCAACTGGTGCTGCGCGAACTGGTGCAGTTCTGTGATGCCAGGGTCTCGGCATTGATCGGCGAAGGTGCGGGTCTCAGCGTGCGTGAGGCGATCGAGGGGCGTCTTGCGGCCGTCGGAAGTTCCATCGAAACGCTTGACCTTCAATATCCGGACTTCACCCGCGCCATGCGTGCACGCTATCTGGAGCGGCTGTCGATCGGGCTCGAGGAGGCCGAGTATCGCGGGCAACACGAGCAGTCGCTCATCTCGAATGAGGTGTTCGAGAGCCTCGAGGAGGACCGCACGGCACGTCGACGCGCGACGGAGACACGGCCGCATCTGGACCTTGGGCTGCGGTTGACCGAGATGCTGATGAAGGTGCCGATGCTGGTGGGCCTCGAGGCGCGCCAGATCGCGCAACTGGCCGGAAGCCTGACGCCTGAACTGTTTCCGCCCGGAGACCGGATCATCAGTGCTGGCGAGCGTGGGGATCGCATGTTCTTCATCGCGTCCGGTGCCGTCGACGTGAGGGTTGGCACCCAGACTGTGCGGTTGAAAGCTGGTGACTTCGTGGGTGAAATGGCGCTGCTGACTGACCGGCCGCGCAGCGCAGACGTCGTTTCTGCGGGCTATACGAATTTGCTGGTGCTGAAGCGTCGCGACTTCGATGCCTTGCTCAAGGCCCATCCGGGCCTGCGCGACAAGATCACGGCGATCGCGCAGCAGCGGGAGAATGAAAACCGCCGAGGGCCGGCCTAGCCACCCGTCCAGTTGCCTGCCAATTCCGCCGCGCACTCCAGTGTCGATTTGCTTGCAACGTCCTTCCGGGCGCTGACTTCGAGGTCAACGAAGGCCCCCTCAATGGCTGTACCCAGGCCGCCAGCTTGTTCGGCCCGGACCGCGATATCCTTGGCAAGGGCGCGGCACGGATCAACCTGGCCATACATCGCGTAGAGAGGGCCGAGCAGCGCAAGCTGCAGCAGCACGATCAGGAAGGCAATCGATCGCATGGCCAGATATCTCCTTGATGCGCGTTACGGGCGGCTGTGCGGGTCCCTGTCGTGACCCATCGAGTCCGACCGCGCCCCACTGGTGTTGCAGGATCCAAAGCCGGCCTTCCAGCCCGCACGGTAGGCGTCGCTGTTTTTCCACTCGAGCTCGTCGCGAACCGGTTTGGAGGGCGGAGCGCCCTGGGCGCGTGCGGTGCCGGTTGCGCAGCCATCAGCGAAGCCGACATCGTACATCGGGTCCTTCTGGTATTCCGAGGTCGAGCAGGCGACCAGCATCAGTGGCGCCATTGCGGCGAGAGCGAGAAGACGACGGCGCATGAGCGGTTCCCCTTTGGTCAAGCGTTAGCGCAAGTTAACGCTTTCTCTGCCGTTGTCGTCAAGCCGGGTTGGGGCGTGTCCCCAAAGCCGGCATTAAGGATTTTCTGCCAATCTTCGTGCACTGCGTCATGGTTCATACATGAATGGATGTCCGCCGTGCATACTTCGCTTCAAGAGCTGACAGAGCTGGCTCGCGATCGTTCCTGCGCGGGTCGTCATGCGCTGTTCGACCGCGTGGCTGGGCTGATCCTGGATAGTTGTGGTGATCTTCCACCGGGTGTCACCCTGTTGATCGACCAGATCCTCACTGGCCTCTTGCACGAGGTCGAGGCGGATATCCGCAAGAAGCTGGCCTGCCGTATTGCGACGCTTGATGGTGCGCCCCGCGAGCTGATCCGCGCCCTTGCCAATGACGATCTCGACATAGCAGAGCCCATCCTGTCGCATTCTCCTGTCCTGTCCACGCGCGATCTGCTCGACATCATCGAGGCGCGCAGCAGCGGACACCGTGAGGTCATTGCGCGTCGCGCCCACGTTCCAGCCGAGGTGGTTGCAGCCCTCGTCGGGCTCAAGGAGCCAAAGGTGCTGCATGCCCTGTTGTCCAATGCCGGCGCCGTGATTCCACGCATTGTCTTCAATGACCTTGTTGCCATCGCGCAAGGCGTGGAGCAGATCCGCAAGCCGTTGATCGGGCGCGAAGACATGCCCAAGGATCTTGCCTACCAGATGTTCTGGTATGTCTCGGCCGCGCTGCGCCAGTCGATCCTGAAGCAATTTCCGATTGAGCCCCGCGAACTTGACGGCATCATCGCCGAATTGGTTGCCGAGCGTGGGGCGGCGCTTGTCCGGTCATTGCCGCAGCAGCCTGCCTGGATGTCGGGTGAGGTGCGGGCGCTTCTTGCAAAGGCGCGCGCAGGGGATCTCCAGGGGTTTACGCAGGCTCTTGCAATCGTGACCGGCGTGGATCTCGAGACCGCGCGGCGCATCGTTGCCGACATTGGCGGCGAACCACTCGCGATTGCCTGCAAAGCGATGGGGGCGGACCGACTGGAATTCACAGCCATCGTCGTGCAGATCGACAAGCTGCAGTCCGGTGCAGTCCGGCCGCCAGCCTTTCTCGCGGATGTGGCGCGCGCCTATGACTCGGTGACCTCGTCACGCGCCAAAGCCATGTTGAAGGTCTGGAGCCTGCATTCAGCGCCTCAGGCTGCCTGATTTTCCTGAGTTGAAGCCTGAGACAATTGGGCCCGCTTTACTTCGCAAGGCAAAGGGCTTAGTTCCACATCGCAACTCGCTTCCCCCTACCGCGCCTGACAAAGAAAGGGAACGACTTGCAGATCCAGGAAGCCCTCACGTTCGACGATGTCCTGCTGGTCCCCGGTGCGTCCGAGGTTTTGCCGGGACAGGCTGATACCCGCACGAAATTGACGCGAACCATCGAGCTGGCGGTTCCGCTCATTTCAGCCGCCATGGATACAGTGACCGAAGCCCGGCTCGCGATTGCCATGGCACAGGCTGGTGGCATGGGCGTGATCCACAGGAACATGACACCTGAGGAGCAGGCTTCTCACGTGCGCCAGGTCAAGAAGTTCGAGAGCGGGATCGTCTTCAACCCGATCACGATCGCGCCCGATGCGACGTTGGCAGAGGCCCGTAGCCTTCGGGAAACACATCGTATCTCTGGCATCCCCGTCGTCGAACCCTCGAGCGGCAAGCTGGTCGGCATCCTGACCAATCGCGATGTGCGATTTGCGACCGATCTGCGCCAGCCTGTCTCTGAGCTCATGACGCGCGACAAGCTTGTCACCGTGCGCCAGAGCATCGGCATGGACGAGGCCAAACGGCTCTTGCACCATCACCGTATCGAGAAATTGCTGGTGGTGGACGACCAATTCCGGTGTGTCGGCCTGATCACCGTCAAGGATATCGAGAAAGCGGAATCGCATCCAAACGCAGCCAAGGACGGACAGGGGCGGTTGCGCGTCGGTGCTGCCACGACCGTTGGCAATGACGGCCAGGAGCGGTCCGAGCATCTGATTGCAGCAGGAGCCGATGTCATCGTCGTGGACACGGCCCATGGACATTCCGCGCGCGTCATCGAGGCTGTCGAGCGCATCAAGCGCCAGTCAAACCAGATCCAGGTCATCGCAGGCAATGTCGCCACGGCAGAGGCTGCGCGTGCGCTCATGGGAGCTGGCGCGGACGCGATCAAGGTGGGCATCGGACCCGGTTCCATCTGTACGACGCGCATGGTCGCAGGTGTGGGCGTGCCGCAGCTGACCGCCATCCTGAATGTTGTGGAAGTCGCGCGGGCACAGGGCGTGCCCGTGATCGCGGACGGTGGCATCAAATTTTCGGGCGACTTTGCCAAGGCCATCGCGGCCGGTGCGAGTTGCGCCATGCTGGGTTCGTTGTTCGCCGGTACGGACGAAAGTCCCGGTGAGGTCTTTCTCTATCAGGGGCGCAGCTACAAGTCCTATCGCGGCATGGGTTCGCTCGGCGCCATGGCGCGCGGGTCGGCGGATCGGTATTTCCAGGCGGAGGTCAAGGATACGCTCAAGCTGGTGCCGGAGGGTGTCGAGGGGCAGGTTCCCTACAAGGGGCCCATTTCGAGCGTCGTGCACCAGCTGGTTGGGGGATTGCGAGCGTCGATGGGATACACGGGTAGTCGAACCATCGCCGATTTCCAAGCCAACGCGAAGTTCGTGCGCATTTCGTCAGCGGGCCTGCGCGAAAGTCATCCGCATTCCATCGTGGTCACGCGCGAGTCGCCCAACTATCCCATGTCCGGATGACGCCTGGCGCACGGCTTCAAGCTGCAGTCGAGGTTCTGGACCAGGTTCTGCAAGGCCGCTCGGCTGCCGATCGTGCCCTGCAGGCATGGGGGCGTGCGCATAGGTTTGCCGGTTCGAAGGATCGCGCTGCGATTACCGAGCGGGTCTATGCGGTCCTGCGGCGACTGGGCGAGTGCGAGGCCGTGTTCGGCATGCGCACTGGTCGCAGTCTGGTCCTTGGTTCGTTAGCAGTGTGCGATCGGCTTTCCGTCGAGGACATCTCGCGTCTTGTTACGGACGGGGCCCATGCGCCCGGGGCGCTGACGCGGGAGGAGGACAGCCGACTTGCTGCGTATGTGCCCGGTTCCGTCGACGTCCTGCTGAATGTGCCCGGATGGCTGTTGCCTCAGTTGGAGCGTGTGTTTGGCGAGAGGCTTGCGGCCGAGATCGCCGCCTTGAATGAGCGCGCGCCCCTGGACCTGCGGGTCAACACGCTGAAGGCCCGGCGCGACGAGGTGCTGGACGAGCTTGTGCGCGCTGGCCTCTCCGCACGCCCATGCGCGCGTGCGCCGGACGGGGTTCGGCTTGAAGCGGGCAGTGATGCACGGGTGACCGGGCTTGCCTGCTATGTCGAGGGGCGGATCGAGATCCAGGACGAGAGCTCGCAGCTGGCGGTATTGTTCGCTGCGCCACAGCCCGGTGATACGGTTGTCGACCTTGCCAGTGGCGCTGGCGGCAAGGCGCTTGCAATGGCAGCCTTGATGCAGGATCGCGGGCGTGTGCTTGCCTGTGATGTGTCCATCGACCGGCTCATGGCGCTGGGGCCGCGTCGGGCGCGCTCGGGCTCTGGCATCATATCCATTGCCGGAGATCCTTATGGCGAGCGCGTTGCGCAGCTGGTCCTGGCAGGGGCAGACCTTGTCTTCGTCGATGCGCCGTGTTCGGGCAGCGGGACGTGGCGGCGCAATCCCGAGGCCAAGTGGACGCTCGATGCTGCGCGGTTGCAGGGTTATCTCGCGGCTCAGGCGCAGCTGCTTGAGCGGGCGGTGGTGCTGGTTGGACCGAAAGGCCGTATCGTCTATGCCGTCTGCTCTGTTCTTGCCGAGGAAGGTCCCGGGCAAGTAGCAGACTTTTGCTGCCGGAACCCATCATGGGAAGTGTCGCGCACACTTGCGTTGACGCCGGCTTCTACAGGGACGGATGGTTTTTATGCGGCCGAGTTGCGCAGGCGATGACGGGTCCTTGCAGTGCATCCGCCCAGACCTGTAAATTATCCAGATGACGCGCAAGCAAAGACGATTTGCCTTCCTGGCCGGTGCAATGAGCGTTGCAGTCGTTGCTGTGACGCTGGTGGTCTATGCGCTTGGCGATGCGACGCTGTTCTTCTACACACCCAGTGAGGCCAAGGCGCGCGCGGTCGAACCGGGGCGCCTGTTCAATCTTGGCGGGTTGGTTGCCGAGGGCAGCATCCGCCATGGCGAGGGGTTCGACGTCGAGTTCAAGGTCACTGATGGAGAAGCGGATGTCACCGTCTCCTATGACAAGGATCTGCCGGACCTGTTCCGCGAAGGGCAGGGCGTGGTGGTGACGGGTGCCTTCAACGCCGAAGGTGGGTTTCGCGCGAGCAATGTCCTAGCCAAGCACGACGAGAACTATATGCCACCCGAGGTTGCCCGTGCACTCAAGGAAAAGGGCGTCTGGAAGCACAACGAGGCGGCGCCCTGAGCCGGAAATCCGCAGATTATGACCTGAATTTCGGGTCATGATTTGGTAACAATTTCTTCACCTTGCGGACAGTTTCCGGACAGGATCCAATGACTATATAGATCAGGTCATGTTTGTCCCGCGGGATCGAGGGCGGGATCTGGGTAATCTTCAAGGAGTGTCTCATGTCAGATGGGTCTGCATCGCCTCACAGTGAACCGGTGGCGTCGCCGGGTCTCCGGTCGGAACAATCCGCGCGTCCCACGCGTGGCGTGCTGCTCCTGAGTTCGGCTGCCATTGCGATGGCGGCTACGGCGGGTGCCGTGTTCGGGTTTGCATGGAGTGGCGGTGGCGTGCCTGCGGTGGCGCAGCCCGCGGTTTCTGCGCCTGCGGCCGCGCCGGTTATCGGTGCTGCTACGACCTCGCCCGTCATGGGCCGGGCGGGGCTGGGTGCTGCAGGGACATTTGCCGACATCGTCGAGCGTGTGTCGCCGGCCGTGGTCAGCATCCGTGCAAAGGTGACGGCGCCGTCCCAACCCGAGATCAGCGATGATGACCTGGAAGGCCTGCCGCCCGGCCTGCGCGACTATTTCGAACGGTTCCGTCGCGGTGGTCCTGACCGTCCGCGCAATCGCGGCGAGGTGCAGGGCTCTGGCTTTGTGGTCGAATCCAACGGTCTCATGATCACGAACAACCACGTCATTGCGAATGCGACCGAGATCGAGGTCGCGTTCTCGGACAGCAAGACCTACAAGGCCAAGGTCATCGGGCGCGATGAAGCGACGGATATTGCCGTGCTCAAGATCGAAGGTGGTCGCAATTTCCCGACGGTCAGCTTTGGCGACGACTCCAAGGTCCGCGTTGGCGACTGGGTTCTTGCCGTGGGCAATCCCTTCGGCCTCGGCGGAACGGTGACGGCTGGCATCGTGTCGGCGCGTGGCCGTGACGATGTTGGTGGTGCGCAGTTCACCGACTTCATCCAGATCGATGCCTCGATCAACCGTGGCAACTCTGGCGGCCCCACGTTCGACCTGTCGGGTCGCGTCATCGGCATGAATACCGCGATCTTCTCGCCATCGGGCGGAAGTGTGGGTATCGGTTTTGCCATTCCTTCATCGACGATCCAGCGCATCGTGTCGGATCTCAAGCAAACCGGCTCGGTCACACGCGGCTGGCTTGGCGTACAGATCCAGAGCCTGAACGAGGAGGCTGCGGCAAGCCTGGGCTTGCCGAACGCGAGTGGTGCGATCGTCGCGCAGGTGATCGAAAAGAGCCCTGCCGAGCGGGCTGGTTTTCGCACCGGTGACGTTGTCATCCGCATGGATGGCGTTGCCGTCAAGGACAACCGTGATCTCTCGCGGCGCGTGGCTGCATTGCAAGTGAACCAGAATGCGAAGTTCGTCGTCTGGCGCGACAATCGCGAGACGACGATATCCGTGACGGTGGCCAAGCGTCCCGATCCGCAGACGCTTGCGGCCCGCAGCGGCAGCGATGACAATGGCGAGGGCGCGTCGCGCCCTGGTGGCGGCGCCAAGGTATCGGCGCTGGGGCTCGATCTGGCGACGATCACGCCGGCCCTGCGTTCAAGCCTGAGGCTTGATGCCGATGCCGAAGGTGTCGTGATTACCAATGTTGACCGCGACAGTGACGCGGCCGAGCAGGGGCTGCAGCCCGGCGACCGCATCATCCAGGCCTCGGGCAAGGATGTGCGCAGCGTCTCGGACGTGACAGCTGCGGTGTCGGCGGCCAAGTCGATGAAGCGGCCCTCCGTGTTGCTGTTCATCGAGCGCGGCAAGAACCAGCGCGTGTTCGTGCCGGTCAAGCTGGGCCGGGGCTGAAGCTTCGATGCGCCATCGGGGGCGCGCGTGCTGCGCGCCCTCCCATTATATTTCAGGGACATAATAACGGAGTCCTGCGATGCGAATTCTCGTTGTTGAGGATGACAGGGAAGCTGCGGCCTATCTCACGCGCGGCCTGAAGGAAAGCGGCCATATCGTCGATCATGCGCCGGACGGGCAGGATGGGCTGCATCTGGCGATCGGTGGCAGCTATGACGTGGCAATCGTTGATCGGATGATGCCGCGCATGGATGGGCTGACCATGGTGCGGCGCATGCGCGAGGAGGGGAACAAGACGCCTGTCCTGTTCCTCAGCGCGCTTGGCGAGGTGGACGACCGGGTCAAAGGGCTCAGGGCGGGTGGCGATGACTATCTTGCCAAGCCCTATGCCTTTGCGGAGCTTCTGGCGCGGGTCGATGCGTTGGCACGGCGCCAGGGCGCCGAGGCCGTTGTCACGCGGCTGAGCGTGGGTGATCTCGAGCTTGACCTGTTGTCCCGCACGGCGACGCGGGCCGGGCAGAAGATTGACTTGCAGCCGCGGGAGTTTCTGCTGCTCGAGTACCTGATGCGTCATGCCGGCCAGGTTGTCACACGCACCATGTTGCTTGAGAACGTCTGGGAGTATCACTTTGACCCCCAGACCAACGTGATCGACGTACATATCTCGCGCCTCAGGTCGAAGATCGACAAGGGTTATGTAGAGCCTCTGCTGCACACGGTGCGGGGTGCAGGATATTCGCTCCGTGCGGCTTCTTGAGGTCTTTCGCACGGCGACGTTCAGGCTGGCTTTTGCCTACCTGTTGCTCTTCGGCGTCTCGGTGTTGCTGCTGCTGGGTTTCATCTACTGGCGTACCACGGGCTTCATGGCGACCCAGGCCGACGAGACGATCTCGGCCGAGGTGCAGGGCTTGAATGAAGAGTACAAGCGCCGGGGGCTTCTGGGCCTGCGCAATGTCATTGTCGAGCGGCTGTCGCGACCCGGGCAACGCAGTCTTTATCTGCTGACCATCGGGGACAGTGCGATGGCGGGCAATCTGTCTTCATGGCCCAAGGATGCGGTGGAGACTGCGCCGAACTGGATCAATTTCACCTATGAACGCGGCACCGACGCCGACAAGGAGACGCGTCCGGCGCGAGCAATGCAGTTCCCCATGCGGGGTGGCTTTCGACTTCTGGTGGGTCGCGATGTTGGTGAGCTCAACGCCATTGAAGGAGCAATTCGCAGTACGCTGCTGACGGCCCTGTCTATCACTGCCCTGTTTGGAATTGCCGGCGGCGTGCTGATCAGTCGTAACGTCTTGCGTCGCCTCGAGGCGATCAACCGCACAAGCGAAGACATCATGTCGGGCAACCTTGCGCAGCGCATACCGGTGCAGGGAAGTGGTGACGAGCTTGATGACCTTGCGCACAACCTGAATCGGATGCTTGAGCAGATCGAGCGTCTGATGACGGGCATGCGAGAAGTGGCCGACAATATTGCGCATGACCTGCGCACGCCACTGAACCGGCTGCGCAACAAGCTCGAAGGGGCCCTGATCGGTAATCCGCCGCGCGAGGAGACCATTGCTGCGCTCGAGAGCGCCATAGCCGAGGCCGACGGTCTGATTTCGACTTTCAATTCCCTGCTGCTGATCGCCGAGGCAGAGACGGGTGCGCATCGCGACACGCTGGAGCCGGTTGATCTCAGCGAGGTGATCCATGACATCGCCGACCTCTACGAGCCTGTGGCCGAGGATCGAGGGATTGCCCTGAAGTTCGTGGCCAAGTCGAAGGTCATGGTGCGCGGCAATCGAAGCCTGCTTGCGCGGGCTGCAGCCAACCTGGTGGAGAATGCGCTCAAATTCACGCCGCAGAATGGTGCCGTGACGGTGTCGGCGTGGACTGATCCGAGGTCGCACAAGCCAAAGTTCTCGGTCAGGGATACGGGGCCAGGCATTCCTGAGGATGACCGGGGCCGGGTTCTTGATCGCTTCGTCCGCCTGGAGCGGTCACGCAACACGCCGGGGTCTGGTCTCGGGCTCAGCCTGGTAGCTGCCGTCGCGCGGATGCACGAGGCAGCCATCAGCCTTGAAGATGCGAAGCCGGGCCTGCTGGCAACGCTGACCTTCCCTGAGATCACCGAACACGGGGAAGGGCACGATACTATCGTGGCGCAAGTTCGGCGCGCTCTTCCCGGACCCAAAAGAGCCCGATCAGACCGGCAACCAGAAACACAAGGATGACGGCAAAGCCAAGGCGCTGGCTCTGCGTGGCCGAGGTCACGATCGCAACACACAGCGGGGCGAGAAAGGCCGTCGCCTTGCCCGTCAGCGTGAAGAGGCCATAGACCTCCGAGACCATCTCGCGCGGCGAGATGCGGGTCACCATCGTGCGGCCTGATGCCAGGATCGGTCCGATAAAGGCGCCACCCACCAGCGAGAAGGCGAGGCCCAGCTGTTCGGGGAACTCCGTAAAGCCAAAGGCCGCGAGCAGGGGGCCGATCAGCGGCAGTTGCTGGTTGCGCAGCTCGTCGGTGACGGCAAAGAAGAACAGGTACTCGTCTGGCGTCGTGCTGATCGAGCCCAGGACCGACAGCGTGAAGGCAAACAGGCAGATCTGGATGGTGCGTTTGGTGCCGATCAGGTCGTCGATCCATCCGCCGATGAAGGACGTGAAGATGGGAACCGTCAGCACGATCAGGGCGTAGATGCCGATGCGCTCGGTCGACCAGCCATAGATCCCGCCCAGATAGCCGGCGAGGAAGATGAACACGGCGGACATGCCGTCGGCATAGATCGCGCGCACGACGAGGAACGTTGCCACGTTCCGGTAATGCACGACGTTGCGGATCGTGCTTCCCAGCTTGCGCAAGCCGTTGACGGCAGCCCTGTAGACCGAGACTGTCGAGGGGGCGCGGTCGGCCGTGAAGAGAATGAAGGGCAGCGCGAATATGGTCATCCAGATCGCAGCCATGGGGCCGGACAACCGCTCATGCGCGAAGGGGCCGTCATCCAGCAGTGCCATGAGGCCCAGGGCTGGCAGGGCCAGCCAGACGATGAACAATCCGACGCTGCCGACATAGTCGAAGCTGTAGGCAAGGCCGCTCATGAAGCCGACATTGCGCTCGTTCGAGACGCTGGGCAGCATCGCGTTGTGGTAGACTGCCGCAAACTCCATCGTCACGGCTGCGATCACGATCACGCCGGCGCCCAGCCAGACCTGGCCGGGGGTCACGAACCAGAGCGCAAACATCGCCGGGATCGCAGCAAGGGAGAAGAGGATGAGACCGGGCTTGCGCGGTCCATAGGCGTCAGTCAGAGCACCCAGCAGCGGGGCGCCCAGCGCGATCAGTGTTCCTGCCAGGGCTTGGGTATAGCCCCAGACAACCTGTCCCTCGACGCTGTCGCCAACTACGGATTTCTGGAAGTAGGACGCGAAGACGAAAATGTTGATGATCACGAAATAAGGGCTGGCCGCGAGCTGGTAGAGCACCCAGCCTGCCTTGCCGGCAAAGCCGTTTGTGGCCTCAGTGGGTGGTTGTGCGTCGCTCATGCGATCATCATGTCCCTGTTACCTTCGATGCAATGATTGTCGAGGCGGCCGATCTTCTCTATCTCGACGCTGACCTTGTCCCCTGGCTTCAGGCGGATGGGTGGGGTGCGCGCATTGCCGACGCCTGCGGGCGTGCCCGTGAAGATGACATCGCCCGGCTCGAGCGTGAAGGCTGCGGTCAGATGCTCGATCTGGGCGGCGATGTCGAAGAGCATCTCGGATGTGGACGCCTGCTGCATGATCTGGCCGTTGACAGTGCAGCTGATGGTCAGGGCCTGCGGGTCCGGAATGTCTTCGGGGGTCACAATCCAGGGCCCTGTCGGGCCATGGGTGTCGAAGCCCTTTCCCATCATCATGGTGGGCGAGCGGGCCTGCCAGTCGCGGACGCTCACGTCGTTGCCGCACATGTAGCCGGCGATGACGTCGTGCGCGCGGGCGCGGGGCACGTTGCGGCAGCGGCGTCCGATCACGACGCAGAGTTCGGCCTCGAAGTCGACCTTGTCGGAGACGGCGGGGATCTCGATTGCGGCGCCCGGGCCCACGATGCAGGTGGCCTGCTTGGCGAACCAGATTTGGGCTTCAGGCGGCGTGCGGCCTGTCTCCCGGATATGGTCCATGTAGTTCAGGCCGATCGCCAGCACCTTGCCGGGCCGCTGGACGGGTGCTTCGAGGCGGACACTGGACAGGTTCAGCCAACGCGGGTTCGATGCCATGGCGCTGCGGGCCTCGTCGAGCGCGTCCGGCCCTGCGCGCAGGAAGGCAATCATCGTCTGTGGCAGGCTTGGTGCTGAGGCTGCCAGGTCGCAGATCCTGTCAGCTTCGACGATGCCGATCCGTCGGCGGTGATTTTCCGTGAACGTCGCGAGTTTCATGCGCCTTGCGTCTGCTCCCCGATATGGCTGCGAGGTTTAGAGCAGGCCACGGGAAAAAAAGCAGCAGCGAATCGATGTGCATTGATCGGTTGATGCGCGCCTGTCCGGAATGCAAGAGGTATAAGGGTTTTTTTGTGTTGGTGCGCTCAGAAGCCACATAATCCCTATGATTCTGAGGATGGGATGCAAAAAAATGTAGTGAAATTGCCGCGATCTTGTAGATTGCTTAATAGCTGTCTGATACTTCTCATCATCCCAGACAGTCTTTAGGGCAAAACAAATGAGCAAATCCGACTTCATTCTCGCCGTGGCCAAGAAGGGCGACCTGCCGAAGGCCGAAGCCAAGCGCGTGATCGAACTTGTGTTCGGCACGATCGAGGCCAGCCTCAAGCAGATCAAGAGCGGCGGCAAGCTGCCGATTGGCAATTTCGGCGTGTTCACGGTTGCCAAGCGTCCGGCGCGCATGGGTCGCAATCCGCGGACGGGCGAGGCCATCAAGATCAAGGCCTCGAAGAAGCTGCGCTTCCGCCCGGCCAAGACGCTGAAGGTCGCGGCCGGCATCGTCTGAGCCCAACCGGATCCGATTTCGTGGAAGGCCCGGACCGAAAGGTCCGGGCTTTCTGCTTTTCAGGGGGCTAGAACTCGAGGCAGATCTTCCCGAAATGCTTCTGCGAGCGCTGGTGTGCGAAGGCGCCGGCGATGTCGTCGAGCGGGAAGCGGCTGTCGATCACCGGCTTGATGCCGTTGGCCTCTATGGCGGCGATCATGTTGACCTGGTCTTCGCGCGAGCCGACCGTGATGCCCTTGACGGCAACCGACTTGCTCATCTGCAGGGCGGTCATGACTTCGCCCGACCACCCGGTCAGAACGCCGATCAGCGAGACGTGGCCGCCGATGCGGCAGGCGGTGATCGACTGATTCAGCGTGCCGGGACCGCCGACCTCGATGACGGCATCGACACCCTGGCCGGCCCACTCGGCGGCGCTGCGGCCCCAGTTCGTGTCGGTCTTGTAGTTGATGACGTGGTCGGCGCCGAGGTCCTTGAGGCGGGCGAGCTTTTCATCCGACGACGATGTCGCAACCACGCGGGCGCCAGCGGCCTTGGCGAGCTGCAGCGCGAAGATCGAGACGCCGCCCGTGCCTTGCGTCAGCACCACGCTGCCGGGCCTGATGGCCGCGTCGACGATGAGGGCGCGCCAGGCGGTCAGTGCTGCGCAGGGCAGGGTGGCTGCCTCGGTCAGGGTCCAGCCCTTCGGGATGCGTGTGAAGGCGGTCGCGGGCATGGCCACGTGCTCGGCAGCGAAGCCGTCGACATGGTCACCGGGTACGCCCATCACGCGCTCGAGCGCGGGGCCGCCGCCGGCCCAGTTCGGGAAGAAGGTCGAGAGAACCTGGTCGCCGGGCTTGAAGGCCTTCACGCCCGCACCCACTGCGACGACGTCACCGGCGCCATCGGACATCGGGATGCGGCCGTCGGCCACCGGGATCATGCCGTAGACGACGGCGAGGTCGTGGAAGTTCAGCGAGCTGGCGCGGACGCGGACCAGGATCTCGCCCGGGCCGGGCGCGGGGTCGTTGCGGGTCTCGATGACGAGCTTGTCGGGCGCGCCTTGCGCCTTCACGGCTGCGACTTTCATGGTTGGCTCCTCAATGGGAATGGTTGGATGGGCGCAACCTAGTGAGGGCGGCCTTGCGTGTCCACGGCCGGCCGCGCTCCCCTGCGGTCAGTGCATCGCCTAGTCGTTGCACAATGCCTTGTGTTTGTTCTGGGCGCTCTCGTTCACGATGGCATTGACGTCCTTGCGCTCGGCGTAGAAGGCATTCCAGCCCGCGATGATCAGCTTGCTGGCCGGGCATCGGTTGTCCGGGGACTGGTCCTTTGCAGCGTCGAAATTGTCCGTGTTGGTGTTCAACAGGGTGTGCCAGCCATCCATGGCCGACGTCTTTTTGGCCCGCTCGCCCAGGTCCTTGTGGATTTTCCTGCTGAAACAGTCGCCAATTTCCGGGTCGGCCTTGGCGTCGGTCAGCACGACCTTGAGGGCCTTCCGCCGTCCCGGTGCGCCACTCTTGTTGGCGGTGTCCCAATTTTCAAAGACGGGCCAGCATTTATCGAGGTTGATCCCGTCATACGGCGACGCCGTCGCGCTTGGTGCGGACAGGGCGGCGCAAAGCGTGGTCGCGAGCGCAACTGAAACTGCAAGTGCTGCTGACTTCATGGTGGGTTCTCCCGGCGTGGCTAAATGAAGCGGCAAGGGTACATAAAGGCCATCCTGCCTTCCAGAGCCGGCCTCAGGGTTGCCTGCCAAGCCTGTCGGCGGCGCCCTTTGCTTGAAGTCAGCGTCCCCGCGGCCGAAGGGTGTGCTTCGGGATTTGGACGCGGGGCGTGTCGTGAAAACTGGTCGGAGAGAGAGGATTTGAACCTCCGGCCCCTGCCTCCCGAAAGCAGTGCTCTACCAGGCTGAGCTACTCTCCGAATACCAGTTCTAGTGCGGATGCGATTTGTCGCATCCACCGGCAGCACAAGGCCACCGGTCCTCGGGAGGGCGGTCTTATACAGGCTGGTCAGGGGTGGGGCAAGGCAGGCAGAATGGCTTCTGCTGCCAAATTCGGCTTTTTTTGAAGAATTATCGAAAGAGGGGGCTCTCATGCGCATCGTGCTGGCTGGCGTCGCGTTCCTGCTTCTGCTGGCTGTCTCTTATCTCCTGTTCTGGCCGATCCGGATCGAGCCGGTGGCTGTTACCGTGAAGCCGGACCCTGGCTTCACCCAGGCTTTTGCGCCCAATGACCGGTTGCGGCAGGTCCGCTTCTTCGACTTCGGTCTGGGTCAGGGGCCCGAGGATGTCGCGGTGAAGGACGGGTATGCCTATACCGGGCTTGCCGATGGCCGTATCGTCCGTGTACGGATCGATGGCCTGACGTCGACAGGCCCCGCACCGATCGGTCCGGTGGTGCCTGGTGGGCCAGCGCCCAGTCCGGCCGGGACGATGGAGCAGATCGCCAATACCGGTGGTCGGCCGCTGGGCCTGCAGCACGATCCGTTCGGCAATATCGTGGTTGCCGACGCCAAGCAGGGCCTGCTTGCGATCAATCCGCAGGGGCGCATTTTCCCGGTCGCGCGCGCCTATCGTGGCGTGCCGATGCGCTTTGTGGACGACCTCGACATCGCGAAGGATGGCACGATCTATTTCTCCGATGCTTCGCAGCGCTTCGGCATCGATGAATACGCGCTCGATTTCTTCGAAGGCCGTGCCACGGGGCGCCTGTTCTCGTTCAGCCCGTCCTCGGGTCGGCTGGACGAGCTGGTCGGCGGACTTGCGTTCGCCAACGGCGTGGCGCTGGGCCCTGACGAAGAGTACGTCCTTGTCAGCGAAACCGCGGGGCATCGCATCTCGCGCTACTGGCTGAAAGGCGCCAAGGCGCGGACGAAGGACGTGTTCATCGACAACCTGCCCGGCTATCCCGACAATATCTCGTATAACGGGCGCGGGATCTTCTGGGTGGCGCTGGCTGCGCCGCGGTCGAAGGCCCTCGAGGACGCGTTGCCCAGCCCCTTCATGCGGAGCATTGCCTACCGCCTGCAGATGCTGGGGCTTGGTGCGCCGCCCGCGCCGGAGCGCTATGGGTGCATCGTGGCCATCGACTTGCAGGGTCGTGTCGTCGCGACGCTGCAGGACCCTGGCGGGCTCAAGATCTTCAACATCACGAGCGTCAACGAGAAGGATGGGCTGCTGTATCTCGGCGGATTGGAAATGGACCGCTTTGCCACCATCCCGGTACCGCCGCAGCTTCTGGGGGCCCGCTGAGACGTTGGGCTTTCCGGCTGGGATTGCGTGCCGGCAGGGATTGCGTTGGGCCAGCGGGGCCATTATGGTCCCGCGCTCTTTGCAACTGGGTTTGATCCCGGCGCCGGTCATTGGGGTATAGCCAAGCGGTAAGGCAGCGGATTTTGATTCCGCCATTCCTAGGTTCGAATCCTA
>CAZABH010000025.1:0-49968 GCA_964483585.1 uncultured Flavobacteriaceae bacterium | reverse complement strand
TCAAAAACGACATCCTTTCGACGAGGATCACCAAGATAGAGCACCTCGCCGCTCGTTATGAGATGTATGTTCCAAAGCGGATCCACTCGCTGAATAGCGATGACCTTTGTTACAATCCCATCATACGCCCAAGTGTGTCCAACCTTTAGCTTCCCTGCTCCTACGCAAGCTTTCGGCAACACTATCCGAACAATTTCAGCCCGAGCGCAAAAATATTCGCCGTTTGAACAATCCGTGAGCGTTGAAACTACAGGCCCAAACACCTCAACCCTCCGTTCGAAATCAAGCACTATGTCACCGAAAACAAATACGCCACGCTTTGACCACTCAGCAGCGGCTGGTGAGCAAAAAATGTTCAGCACAACGGCAAGGAAGAAAAATCGAAAGTACCGCAAACACACCTCACTCTCCGCACTTATCATACATAGCCTTCTGACCAGAAAACCAGATCAACTTTGGTGAGGGCGGGACGGGCTGCCAGCGCTTGCGCCGCGAAGTCGTGGGTGGTCTGCCTTTGCAGACGATGACCACCTTTTACTGATGCTGGTGGTGGTTCAAGAAAATGCTGCGGAGAGGAACTCCCTCCCCGACGCGTGCCGCGTCGGTACTCCCTCGCAGGCGAGGGAGAAAACTTTCCTCCTCACGCCGTGAGGAGGTGGATGCAGCAGCGACAGCTGCTGCAGACGGAGGAGTTGCCCGCCGCAGCTTGAGCGGGGTCCCGGATCGCTTGCTGGCGCTCGCGTCCGGGATGACGGGGTGATTGTGCGCGTCAGCGCGGGGCCATGCGGATGGCGCCGTCGAGGCGGAGGCACTGGGCGTTGAAGTAGGTGTTTCGGGTGAGCTCGAGGACGAGGCTGGCGAACTCCTCGGGCTTGCCGAGACGCTTGGGGAACGGGACGGAGGCGGCGAGGCTGTCGAGGACCTTCTGGGGGGCGCCGAGCATCAGGGGTGTTGCAAAGATGCCGGGCATGATCGAATTGACGCGGATGCCGAGATCCATCAGGTCGCGGGCGAGCGGCAGGACGAGGCCGTTCACGCCGGCCTTGGCCGAACCATAGATCACCTGCCCTATCTGGGCGTCCTGCGCGGCGACGGAGGCGGTGAGCACGATCGAGCCGCGTTCGCCGTCCTCAAGCTCCTTCAGGGTCGCCATGCCTTCGGCGGCGATCGAGGCCATGCGATAGCTGGCGACGAGGATGCCGTTCACGCCATAGGCATAGTCTTCGGTCGAGGTGCGCTTGTAGCGGCCGGCTTCCTTGTCGAAGGCGAGCGTCTTGCCGCGCTTCGAGGTCATGGCGCAGTGGACGAGAACGCGCTCCTGGCCGTGGGCGGCGCGGGCCTTTGCAAAGCCAGCGAGGGCGCTGTCCTCGCTCGTGATGTCGACCCTGCAGAAGATGCCGCCGATTTCCTTCGCGATCGCCTCGCCAGCGGCTTCGTTGATGTCGAAGATCGCGACCTTCGCGCCCGCTGCGGCCAGGGCCTCGGCGCTCGCCTTGCCCAGACCCGAGGCGCCGCCGGTGACGATGGCAGCAACCGTGTTGTCGATTTTCATTGTCTCTCATCCCCTGCTGGTGCGTGACGCGCGGCGCCTGGCGCCTGACCCTGTTTGGCGCAAACGCCGCGCGGGCGCAACGAGGAGATGACTTGCCTTACGCGCCAGCGGCCTTTGGCGGGGGCACGCGGTTGAGTTGGTCGAAGTACTTGCGGCCCAGGGCTACGAGCTGGGCGTCCGACAGGCGGTCGGATACTTCCCAGCCCTTGATCGCGGGCATGAGCTGCGGGCGGTGCTTCTCGACGTAGTGACGGAAGTCGGCGTGCGACTGGCGCGCGCCGGTAACGAGAATCTCTGGTACGCCCTTCAGTGCGTCGCAGACGTCCGCATAAAATTCGTGGATTGCGCGCACGTCACTGCCATGCTGGCGCGTATAATGCCTGTGGTCCTTGACCCTGGAGGTCTCGACCTCGGCGGCTGAGAACTGGTGGATGAAGGCGTTGTGGTGATCGATCCAGACGACCGCGTGATAATGCGACATGACTGATGCCTCCCTCGGCTTGGTGTGATGAGAGGAGACACCCGGCTGCCCTGGAATGCCTTGATTCAGGTCAAGTCGCGCTTAGGCTCTGCGTGCGGCTCATCGGCTGAAGAGTACGGCAGCAGCTGTGATGACCGCCATGATCGACAGACCTGCCTGCGCCGCAGGGTCGCTGGCCCATTGGCGCAAGCCCTGCGGCATGCCTCGCTGACCCAGTGCAGAGAGGCCGACCAGCGCGACGGAGATCCATAGAAGCATCCATCCTGTCCCCTCCATTCCTGCTGACGCTCCAGCGGGTGCGAGAGAGAAGTGCACGGGGACAATCCCTGCCCCCATCGTGGCGAGGAGTGCGGCAACCAGGATCGCTGGCAAGGCTTTCCAACCTGCCCCAGCGGCGGCTGACTGGATGGCTGCGGCCCAGAATGCCACGCCCGCGAGCACTGCCCATGGAAGCCGTGGATCGGACAGCGAGAGCATTCCGACAAGGAAACCTGCAACGCACGCTGCGATCGCACTCCATGCAAGGCGGAGCACATGGGCAGATGGCGAGCGCGCTGGCGACACAGCCGCCAGTGCAATGAAGAGAAGGAAAAAGAGGAGTGCTGCCCGCGCGCCGTGGGGCGCTGCGCCGATCTCGAGGCCATGTGTCGCAAGCCATGCGCGCGCGGGATCGACCAGGTGAACCACGAGGGGCAGGAAAGCCGCCTCGACCAAGAGGGCCAGCCCCGTCAGGCCGGCCTGCAGACAGCCACCTTCACCCACCGGGCCACGCATGGTCGCGATGATGGCGATGGCAAGCAGAATCGCTGCTGCCCTGATGATCCATCCGGCCCCCATGCCACCCCCAATGGCTGCGCCGTCCTGCCTTCTGCAGGTCACATTACGTGTTCCACAGGCTGACTACCATAGCGCGGAGGACACGCTCTGGCGTGATCCCTGCTTTGGCTGACGCAGCGGATTCAGGGAGACTTCGACCGCGCGCAAACAACGCAATTGAAGGGCGCTGGCATTAGCGTTAAGCCATTCGCCATGTCAGCGGGAAGTGTCATCGTCCTGGCTGCCACGCTGGTGGTGGCCGTCATCCTGGGTTTCGGGCTCTACAGCCTGTTTCGCGGCGGGGATTTCTCGCGCACTTGGTCCAACAAGCTGATGCGCCTGCGCATCATCGCGCAGCTTGGCGCCATCATCGTCATTCTCGCCGTGCTCTGGCTGACCGGACGCGGCCCACAATAGGGTCAAACACGTGGTCGTTCTCAACCGCATCTACACGCGCACCGGTGACAAGGGTGACACGGGCCTTGGCACGGGCAAGCGCGTCCCGAAGTTCGACCTTCGCATCGAGGCCTATGGCACCGTCGACGAGACCAATGCCTGCGTCGGTGTGGCACGCCTGTCGAGCACGGGCGACCTCGATGCGATGTTGGCGCGGGTACAGAATGACCTGTTCGACCTTGGCGCAGACCTGTGCATTCCAGAGGATGGGTCAGAAATCGCGCTGAAGGCCCTTCGCATGAAAGACGCGCAGGTCGATCGGCTCGAGGCCGAGATTGATGCCATGAACAGCAATCTCAAGCCCCTTACCTCGTTCGTGCTACCCGGTGGAACACCCGCGGCGGCACATCTGCATATTGCGCGAACCGTGTGCCGACGCGCCGAAAGGCTGATCGTCAGGCTGGCGCAATCGGAGCCTGTGGGAGAGGCCGCAGTCAAATACGCCAACAGGTTGTCCGATTTCCTGTTTGTTGCTGCGCGCCTTGCGAATTTGTCGCAAGGAGACGTGTTGTGGGTTCCAGGCGCCCATCGCACCTGAACGATGCGTTAGTTGCAAACGCCCTCGCAGCCCTTATCTTGCGCGGCGTTTGTCGTTCCCCTGAATCGGAGACCGCCATGATCCGGCTTCTGCTGACGGGCGCGTATCTTGCCCTGTTTCTTTCGAGTTCGGCTGCTGGCGCGAAGATGCCTGCGGGCGTGGTTGCGGATGGAATCTCGCGACCCGAGTTGATCAGGGTGCTGACCTCGCATGGCATGACCGTGCGTGATGCGACACAGGACGAGAAGGACCCCTGGTTAAAGGCGAAAACGCCCAAGGGTGTGGAATTCTATGTCAACATGTACAAGTGCGCCGGAACGGGGGCGACTGGTCGGCGCTGCACGAACCTGCAGTTCCTTGCCCAATGGGAGCGAAACAAGCACACGACACTTGAAACGGCCAACACCTATAATCAGCGCTTTGTCTTCGGTCGTGCCTATCTGTCGGCGGACGGCAAGACGTTCATGTTCGACTATTCCATCAATATCGAAGACGGCGTTACGGCGCGGAACCTGCGCAAGCAGGTGGACAATTGGCTGCGCGTGCTGGACGACGTTCGCAGCCTGTCGAAGGTCTAGGGCGCGCGCAGCGCTGTCGATCCCGGAAAAACAGGTTCCCTGCCCGGCCCCCTCACTCTAGAGTGGCGGCGTATCGCGCCGATGCGCTGAAATCGAGGCTGTCATGGTCTTTCTACCGCTCAAGGATGACAACCCCCTCAGGTTCATCCCGTTCCAGTTTGCGACTTTCCTGCTGATCGCAGTCAATGTCCTTGTCTTCATCTGGCAGGATTCGCTGCCCGAGGCAGAGCTTGTGAGCGTCGCGATGTCCGGGGGGCTTGTGCCCAGCGTGTTCCTGGGCGGCGCGCAATTGCCCGAGCAATTCATGAATCTGCCTGCGGAGGTCACTCTGCTGACCTACATGTTCCTGCATGGTGATTGGTGGCACCTGCTTGGCAATATGCTGTTTTTATGGGTGTTCGGCGACAACGTCGAAGACGCGATGGGGTCGTTCCGGTTCGTCCTGTTCTATCTGTTCTGCGGTGTGCTGGCTGGGCTTGCCCATGCTGTGGCGCATCCCGTTTCCGAGGGGCCGCTGATCGGGGCATCGGGTGCGATCGGCGGCGTCGTGGGTGCGTATCTGATCCTCTATCCGCGAGTGAAGATGTGGGTGCTGGCATTTGCACGCATCCCCTTGAAGATTCCGGCCTACCTGATGGTGGGCGCGTGGCTGGCGTTTCAGATTGCCTCGGTCTTCCTTCAGGCTGACAGCAATACGGCGTGGTGGGCGCATCTTGGAGGGTTTGCGGCAGGACTGCTTCTGGTTTTCATTTTCAAGAGGCCCGGGCAGAAACTGTTCGCAGGCGCTCCGACACGGTAGAGACAACCTGCCGCGGACGTCAGGAAATCCCGCCTGCTTTTGCGGATTAACCTCTGCGGTGTGGGATTTGGACCAAGCTGGCTTCGTAAAATGTGGCGCTTCGTTGACAGGAATATTGCTTGCCCGTAATTTGTGCACCGCACAATTGCAGTCGTTACCATGAGGCTCGATCGGCCAGATCCAGCGCCAGGCCGCAAGCCGGACCAGGATTTCCAGCAATCGGGCCCATGAGCCCAACAGAGAGATGTTCCGCATGAAGGTGCTTGTTCCGATCAAGCGCGTCGTTGACTACAACGTGAAAATCCGCGTGAAGGCGGACCAGACGGGTGTCGACCTCGCGAACGTGAAGATGTCGATGAATCCGTTTGACGAGATCGGCGTGGAAGAGGCCATCCGGCTGAAGGAAAAAGGCGTTGCGACTGAGGTGATCGCCGTTTCCGTTGGGCCCAAGGAAACGCAGGAGACGATCCGCACGGCGCTCGCCATGGGGGCCGATCGCGGGATCCTGGTGAATGCACCAGCCGATGTCGAACCGCTTGCCGTTGCCAAGATTCTTGCTGGCATCGCCAAGGCGGAGGGGCCCAGCCTCATCATCCTTGGCAAGCAGGCGATCGATGATGATTGCAACCAGACAGGACAAATGCTTGCCCAATTGCTGGGCTGGCCCCAGGGCACTTTCGCCTCGAAAGTGGTCATCGAAGGTGGCAAGGCCGAGGTGACGCGCGAGGTGGATGGTGGCCTGCAGACTGTCAGCCTGACGCTGCCCGCGATCGTCACGACCGACCTGCGGCTGAACGAGCCGCGTTACGCGTCGCTTCCCAACATCATGAAGGCGAAGAAAAAGCCCATCGACGAGAAGACGCCGCAGGATTTCGGTGTCGATGCAAATCCGCGCCTGAAGGTGCTGAGGGTCAGCGAGCCGGCAAAGAGACAGGGCGGCATCAAGGTCAAGACTGTCCAGGAACTTGTCGAGAAGCTGAAGAACGAAGCGGGAGTTATCTGACATGTCCGTTCTGCTGATTGCCGAGCATGACAACACACACCTGAAGGATTCCACTGCGAAGACGTTGGCTGCCGCCAGCGCACTTGGTGGCCCGGTCGACATCCTCGTTGCGGGACATAATGCAAAGGGTGTCGCCGAGGCGGCATCGAAACTCTCAGGGGCGGCCAAGGTGCTGCTGGCGGATGACCCGCAATACGCGCACCAGCTTGCCGAGACGATGTCGAGCCTGATCGTTGGCCTGTCGGGCAAATACGACAGCATCATTTCGCCTGCCTCGGTCAGCGGCAAGAATTTCATGCCGCGCGTGGCTGCGGCACTGGATGTGGCGCAGGTCTCGGAGATCGTGTCCGTGGATGCGGCAGACACGTTCACCCGCCCCATCTATGCGGGCAATGCCATGCAGCAGGTTCAGGTCCCTGCTGGCTCGAAGAAGGTGCTGACGGTCCGCTCGACGGCGTTCAAGGCGGTCGATGCGAGCGGTTCGGCGCCGGTTGAGGCGGTGAACGCTTCGGCCAATCCCGGCGTGTCACAATTCGTGCGCGAGGAGCTGTCGAAGTCGGAGCGCCCGGAGCTTGCCGGCGCGCGGGTCGTCGTTTCCGGCGGTCGCGGCATGCAGTCCGGCGAGAACTTTCAGATGCTCGAGAAGGTGGCAGACCGGCTCAAGGCTGCGGTCGGCGCCAGCCGAGCGGCCGTCGATGCGGGCTTTGTGCCCAATGACTACCAGGTCGGGCAGACCGGCAAGGTCGTGGCACCCGAACTCTACATTGCGGTCGGCATCTCGGGCGCGATCCAGCATCTGGCCGGCATGAAGGATTCGAAGGTCATCGTGGCGATCAACAAGGACGAGGAGGCGCCCATATTCCAGGTTGCGGACTACGGCCTGGTGGCGGACCTGTTCAAGGCTGTGCCGGAACTCGAAGACGAACTGAAGAGCAAGGGCTATTGACCGCCTGACCGCGGCCGCAACTGACAAGGCAGCAAAAGAGGATCCCATGGACATTCAACGGATCGGTGTCATCGGCGCCGGGCAGATGGGTAATGGCATTGCCCATGTCTGCGCGCTGGCGGGCTACGATGTGCTGCTGCACGACGTGAAAGCAGAAAGGCTGGATGCGGCGTTCGAGATCATATCGGGGAACCTGTCGCGCCAGGTTGCGCGTGGCAAGATCAGCGATGCCGACAAGGACCGGGCGCTGAAGCGGATCGTGGCTGCGCCATCGATCGATGACTTCTCTACCGTGGACCTTGCCATCGAAGCGGCCACGGAAGACGAGAAGATCAAGCGGCAGATCTTCATTGGATTGTGCCCGAAGCTGAGCAAGACCGCGATGATCGCGAGCAACACCTCGTCGATCTCGATCACGCGACTTGCCTCTGTCACGGACCGCCCGGAGCGGTTCATCGGGCTGCACTTCATGAACCCGGTTCCGCTGATGCAGCTGGTCGAGCTGATCCGCGGCATTGCGACGGAAGAGGAAACCTTTCAGGCGATGCAGGGGCTGGTGAAGCGCCTGGGCAAGACGCCTGCCAATTCGGAAGACTTCCCTGCTTTCATCGTGAACCGCATCCTGCTGCCGATGATCAATGAAGCGGTCTATACGCTGTACGAGGGCGTCGGCACGGTGGAGGCGATCGACACGGCGATGCGGTTGGGCGCGAACCACCCCATGGGCCCGCTTCAGCTTGCCGACTTCATCGGGCTCGACACGTGCCTTTCAGTGATGCAGGTGCTTTATGAGGGACTTGCGGATTCCAAGTATCGCCCCTGCCCGCTTCTGGTGAAGTATGTGGAAGCGGGCTGGCTTGGACAGAAGACGAAGCGCGGATTTTATGACTATCGCGGCGAGAAGCCGGTTCCCACTCGCTAGGGCTTGCAGGTCGAGGCGTTGCATCACCTGCCCGCAGGTTTTTGCAGCGCCTTTCTGACCAAATCGACTGCCGCGGGCGCGTCCCATTCCATTGGACCAGTGACGCGCCCGAGTTCCATTCCGTTAGCATCGATGAGCAGCGTCGTCGGAAGGCCTGAGGTCCTTGCGTCGGAGATGGCACGCATCGAAGGATCGAGAAAGACCCCGAGATTGCGAATATCGGCCTGCCGGTAGAATGCTTTCACGGCATCCTTGCCGTCCCGATCAAGGCTGAGGGCTATCACGATGGCACCCTCGTCACCCAGCTGGCGCTGCAGGCGATCGAGCATCGGCATTTCGGCGAGGCAGGGCGTGCACCAGGTGGCCCACAGGTTGAGCACGACGACCTTGCCCCGGAAATCGGACAAAGCAAGTGCCTTGCCCTGTTCGTCCGTGAATTTCAGGTCGGGGGCGGCGACGGGTGTGTCCAGGGCCACGAACTGCCCCACGGCGCCGAGGGCCGCCTTGCCATTGGCCTGCGGTGCCGGTGGCACGGGTTCTTCGGCTGTGAACCGGCTGTAGACGACCACGGCTGCGATGGTCATGATGGCCAACGCAACACCCATTATGAGCAGATTTCGGTTGAGCGGCATTTTCTGTTTCCGGATCGTCAGGACGGCATGACCAAGAACGAAATGTGGGGCGGCAGGTTCGCGCAAGGCCCCGGGGAAATCATGAAGGACATCAATGTGTCCATCGATTTCGACCAGCGCCTATACGCCCAAGACATTATGGCCTCGCAGGCCCATGCGCGCATGCTGGCCGAGCGCGGCATTATCGCACAAGAGGACGCAAGGGCCATTGTCGCGGGGCTGGACCAGGTCCGGGCCGAGATCGATGCCGGGCACTTCGTCTTTTCGCGCGAACTCGAGGACATTCACATGAATGTCGAGGAGCGCCTGAAGCAGATCATCGGCGCGCCGGCGGGTCGATTGCACACGGCCCGCTCGCGCAATGACCAGGTGGCCACAGACTTCCGGCTTTGGGTGCGCGATGCCATCGACCGGATCGATGGTGCTGTCGCCCACTATCAGCGCTCGCTCGTTGGCGTGGCGGGCGCGCATGCGGCCACCGTTATGCCGGGGTTCACGCACTTGCAGACAGCGCAGCCCATCACTTTCGGTCATCACCTGATGGCCTATGTCGAGATGGCCGCGCGTGACCGGGCGCGCCTGCGGTCGGCGCGAGAGACTACGAACATCAATCCGCTGGGGTCGGCGGCACTGGCGGGGACGTCGTTTCCGATCGACCGCGAGATGACAACGTCGGCGCTGGGGTTCAGCGAGGCGATGCGCAACTCGCTCGACGGCGTCTCGTCGCGCGACTTCGCGCTGGAATTCCTGAGCACGTGCGCGATCCTGATGACGCATCTGTCGCGGCTGGCCGAGGAGGTGGTGCTGTGGACCTCGCCTGCGTTCCGGTTCGTGCGGCTGTCAGATGCGTTCTCGACAGGCTCTTCGATCATGCCGCAGAAACGCAATCCCGATGCGGCCGAGCTTGTGCGTGCGAAATGCGCCCGCGTCACCGGATCGCTCGTGACGCTTATGGGCGTGATGAAGGCGCTGCCACTTGCCTATGCCAAGGATCTGCAGGAGGACAAGGAAGCGGTGTTCGATGCTGCCCATGCGACCGAGCTTGCGCTGGCTGCGATGGCGGGCATGGTTCAGGACATGCGGGTGGATCCCGCTGCCATGCGTGCGGCAGCGGGAAGCGCCTTTTCCACTGCGACGGACCTTGCCGACTGGATCGTGCGCGTTCTTGGAAAGCCCTTCCGGGAGGCCCATCATATCACCGGTCGGATCGTGGCGCTGGCCGAAGCCAGGGGTTGCGGCCTCGAGGCGCTCAGTCTTTCGGAGATGCAATCGGTTGAGCCGGGGATGACTGACGATGTATTATTGGTGCTGGGTGTCGAGGCGTCGGCTGCAAGCCGGACCAGCCTCGGCGGCACGTCACCGCAACGCGTGGCGGAACAGGTTCGATACTGGCAGGAGCGACTGAAATGATGACGCGTGTCTTCGTGGTGCTGGCGATCATTGCCGGACTTGGAGTTTCCGCCTGCGGCAAGCGCGGGCCGCTTGAACCGCCAAAGCCTTCGGTCGCGCAGAACCTCTGACGCCTCAGCCGCAGCAAGGGCCCCAACTTGCATCATTTTGATTATCGGAACGGCGAACTCCATGCGGAGGATGTGTCGGTCAGTGAGATCGCCCAAGCGGTCGGGACGCCCTTTTATTGCTATTCGACGGCGACGCTGGAGCGGCACTACAAGGTACTTGAGACCGCGTTGCCTGCCGGCACGCTGATCGCCTTTGCCGTCAAATCGAACGGGAGTCTTGCCGTCATCCGCACGCTGGCGCGGCTGGGAGCGGGTGCGGACATTGTCTCGGGCGGCGAACTGAAGCGCGCCATTGCCGGCGGGATCCCTGCTGGCAGGATCGTCTTTTCAGGTGTCGGCAAGACGCGCGACGAGATTGGGCTGGCGCTCTCGCATGGCATTCTGCAGTTCAACGCGGAGAGCGAGGAAGAGCTCGCCATGCTCAGCGAGATTGCCGTGTCGCGTGCGCAGCGCGCCAGCGTGGCGCTGCGCATCAACCCGGACGTCGATGCAAAGACTCATGCCAAGATCTCTACGGGTAAGGCGGAGAACAAGTTTGGCATCGCCTGGCACCGTGCCGAGGCCGCCTACGCGCGCGCAGCCAGCCTGCCGGGGATCGCTGTCGCCGGTGTCGACATGCACATTGGTAGCCAGATCACCGAGATCGAGCCGTTCCGGGTGGCGTTCGGGAAATTGGCGGGGCTGGTGAAGCGGCTGCGGTCGCAGGGTCACAGGATCACGCGGGTTGACCTTGGCGGCGGGCTCGGTGTGCCCTACACGCAGGGCGATGCGCCTCCCCTGCCGGCGTCGTATGGAGACGTTGTGCGCGAGACCTTTTCCGGGCTGGACGCGGAGCTGATCGTGGAGCCGGGGCGACTGATCAGCGCCAATGCCGGTATCCTGGTTTCACGGGTCATCCATGTGAAGCAGGGTGACGCGCGCAGCTTTGTGATCCTGGACGCCGGGATGAATGACCTCGTTCGTCCAGCGATGTACGACGCCCATCACGACATCATCCCCGTCCTGCAGGCGGAAAAAACCCAAAACAGGGTTTACGACGTGGTGGGTCCCGTCTGTGAAAGTGCCGACCTGTTCGCGAAAAACCTTGCCCTGCCGCCTGTCGAGGCCGATGACCTTATGGCCATCCTTTCAGCCGGTGCCTATGGTGCGGTGCAAGCTTCGAGCTACAATGCCCGTCCGCTCGTGCCGGAGGTGCTGGTCAGCGGTGGTCGTTTTGCCATCACGCGTCCAAGGCTGAGCGTCGACGAGATGATCGCGCGGGAACGGATGCCTGACTGGCTGGACTGACGAATGCTGCGCCAGAACAGGCAGACCTTCGTTGCAATGGACGTGACAGGACAGGCGTGACACCGCAGGGCAATCATCAGGGAGAGGACAACGCACCGGGGTTGCCCCCGGAGGTGCGTCGCCACGTGCTGCTGAGTTGGCTTTCACTTGCAGTGGAGCGGCTTTACCCGGTGGTGTGGCCTGCGGGCGGGATCATTGGCGCCTTTCTGGTGCTGGCGCTGTCGAATGTGTTCGTCTACCTGCCCGCGTGGCTGCACCTGATCATACTTGCCTTGTTCTTCTGCGCGACCGCATGGGGCATGGCTTGGTCACTGCGGCGTTCCAGCCTGCCCACGCATGCGCAGGCGATCCGGCATCTCGAGGTAACCAGCGGGCTTGAGCACCGGCCCCTGAGTGCGCTTGAGGACAAGCCTGCCACAATCGCGGACAATGACACGCGCCAATTGTGGAGAGCGCATCAGCGTTGGGTGGTCGCACATCTGAGCCGCCTGCGAGTGGGCTGGCCCAGCTTGTCTCTTGCTTCGCGCGATCCGCATGCTCTTCGCGTCCTGTTGGGTTTGGCTATTGGCGTTCTGTGCGTCGCCAACTGGGAGGATGTTCCCGGGCGGATTGAGGCGGCATTGTCGCCGGGCGTGGCCCAGGGACAGGTTCCGCCGACCGTGGAGGCCTGGGTAACGCCTCCAGCACACACAGGCGAGGCACCCAAGCATCTGACCGCGCTGACACGCGCAGCCAGTGACGGGTCGCCCATCAGGATCATTGCGGGATCGGTGCTGACCGTGCGCACACATGGCGCCTCGTCTGCGACGTTGCGTGCATCGGCCATCAATGGGGCTTCGCCGCGCCAGATACAGCCGCAGTTCCTCTCGGCTGGAGGCGAAGCGCGCGATGCCAAGCTTGTCCTCGACGAGAGCATGACAGTTCGTCTGACGATGAACGCCAACCTGATCGGGACCTGGCGCTTTGTGGCGTCGCCCGACGCAGCTCCCAAGATCTGGTTCAAGTCGCCTCTGGCCGTGATGGAAGCACGCTCGCTGCGGCTGCATTATTCCGTGCAGGATGATTTCGGCGTCGTGGCAGCACAGGCGCTTGTCGAACTGGCGGAGCCGGGTGCGAGGGCCAAGGCCGTCAAGCCGCTGGTCTTCGATTTGCCGCTTCCACCTGCGCCGGCACGGCGTGGCGATGCGATGATCTTCAAGGACCTGACCGCGCATCCCTGGGCTGGACTTAATGTCCGGGTCCATCTTTCGGTTCGGGATGAAACGGGGCAGTCAGGCCGATCGCGTGCAGTCACCCTTCGGCTGCCAGAGCGGCGTTTTACAGATCCGCTGGCGCGCGCGCTGATCGAACAGAGGCGCGACCTGGGGCGCAATCCTTCGGCCAGCGGGCTTGTTGCCATGGCACTTGATGCGATGACGCTTGCGCCCGAACGATTCGTGCCGGATGCCAGGGTCTACCTGGCGCTGCGGACAGCCGCCCATCAGGTACGCCGGATCCGGCTGAACGCTGCACGCATCGACGAGAACCGCGTCACTTCTGCCCAGCAATTGCTTTGGGATATCGCCGTCAGGGTAGAGGATGGCGATGTGGGACAGGCGCAGGCTGAGTTGCGCGACATCCAACGCAAGCTCATGGACGCCCTCTCGAAGGGTGCGAAGGATGCGGAAATCCAGCGCCTGATGGATCAATTGCGGGCGGCCCTCGAGCGGAACCTGCGGGCGCTGGCCGAGCGCGCCGGGATCGACAATCCCGTGCTGGAAAGTCAAAGCGGACAGGTCGTGCGTCCGCAGGACCTTAAGTCCATGATCGATCAGATCGAGGAACTGGCGCGGCAAGGCGCCACGGCTGCCGCGCAGCAGAGGCTTGGCGAATTGCTCAATCTTCTGGAGAGCGTCCAAACTGCGCGGGCCGGGCGCATGTCGCCCGAGCAGGCGCAGGCCACGAAGGCGCTGGAGCAGCTGGGGCAGATCATGGCGCAGGAGCGGGAATTGCTGGACCAGACCTTTCGCGAGCAGCGATCCAACGAGGCGTCAGGCAACAAGAAGCCTTCAGCTCTCAAAGGGGCTCAGGAGAAGCTGAGCCGCGAATTGTCGCCCATCATCAAGCAGATGACCCGCAACCGCGAGATGGCCGATGCGCTCAAGCGAGCGCAGGATGCCATGGATGCTGCGTCGGACCAGCTTGGTGCCGGGGAGCTAGGACCTGCAATGAAAAGTCAGCAACGCGCCATCGAGGAGATGCGCAAGGGCGGCCGCGCGCTTGCGCAGCAACTCATGCAGCAGATGACGGGTTCCGGGGCCATGGTGCCGGGGTCGACAGGCGCAGGTGGCGGTGACAACGAGGATCCCTTCGGTCGACCGCAAGCGACACGGGGGACCGCGACTGGCAATTCAGTGAAGGTGCCCGACAAGTCAGATATCCAAAGAGCCCGGGAGATCCTGCAAGAGTTGCAGCGGCGCGCAGCCGAACGGGGCCGACCTGACGCAGAGCTGGAATATATCGAGCGGCTTCTACGCCGGTTTTGATCCCGGCTTGCGCGCGGCCATGACTTCGTCGACGACCTCTCCGATCCTTGCGATCGAAAATGGCTTGGCGATCACGCGACAGACCATTTCGCTCAGACCCTGCGCGCGCTCGATCTGGTGCTCGTGGCCGGACATGATAATGATCTTCAGCTTCGGGTAGTCCCGGCTTGCGGCGAGCGCAAGCGCTATGCCGTCCATGATCGGCATGTCGATGTCGGTCAGGAGAAGGTCGAACTTCGTCCCCTTGAGTAATTCCAGGGCCTCGGAGCCGTCCTGAGCCTGGGTGACCTTGTGGCGACGTTGTTCAAGCCCCCGGGCGATAAACTCCCTGAGCGCGTATTCATTCTCTGCGATCAGGATCCTTGCCATCCGTCACGTTCCACTTCTGTCACTGACATAGGGCAGCGATATGAGGCAGTCCACGGAATTTGTGATCATGATCCATGCCATACCCTACGACAAACGCGTCCGGGCACGAAAATCCCACAAAATCGGCACGCTCCGGGGCGTTTCCGGGCCTGCAGGGCTTTTCGAGAAGGACGCAGAGCCTGACCTCTTTCGCCTGACGGGCGAGCAAATGCCGCCTCGCGAAGGCCAGGGTATGCCCGCTGTCGAGGATGTCATCGACCAGCAGAATGTTCAGCCCTGCGACGTCGATTTCCGTATCTCTCAGCAGGCGAACCCTGCCTGATGAATGCCTTGCCCCGCCATAGCTGGACAAGATCATGAAGTCGACCGCCGGGTTCATGCCCTGCCCCGCAAGCGCCCTGACCAGATCGGCCGCGAATACAAAGCTACCCTTCAGGATGGAAACGATCGCAAATTCGGGTGGCAAGGACTGCGATATCTCATGCGCAAGCTGCTGGAGACGCTCTGCGATTTCAGCCGAACTGAACAAAGGCCTCAGGAGAGCCTCGTTCATCAGCGGTCTTCCGCCCCTGCGATCCCGACTTCAAGGCTGTCAGCCTGAGGGGGAGGGCTTTCGAGCCGGGCGCTGAAGGTCGCCTTGCCGCGCGGACCCACCATCTCCTGGTCAGGCTTCACAATCCAATTCAGAAGTTCCTTGCCTGCCCGGTCGCGGACAGCGATCCGTACCCCGGGGGCTTCAAGCTCGCTGTCCGTTTCGTTGATCAACTCACCCTTGATCACGATGATCGGGATGGAATTAACGATTTCCGGGGTCTGTGTGGCGATCATCCTGAAACCGGTCTTGTTCACCTCGATACCGAGTGCCGTGTAAATCCCAACCGTGGCAGGGATCATGCGTGCGATTTCGCGTGGCATCGAAAAGAAGACAACCAGAAGCAGCGAGAAGATGCTGACGCCCGCCACAAGCAGGATCATGCCTCGGAACCTTGCCGCGCCGTGCTCCGGAGATGGACGAGCGGCGCGCGGAACCATCTGCTCGGGCGGGGTAGACAGCGGTTCGAAGTCTGAACCGAGCCTTGTGCCCGATCCCCCGGCGAAACTCTCGGCCCTGGAGCCATAGTCAGGTTCCGGCTCGGGCGGTGGGCCGAGCATACGTGACCGGTCCGTGATGGGGCCCACGTGCTCAGGCTCTTCGACGGGCACCGGGATCGGGGTTGGAAGATCGTCCGAAGGCTCCTGGAACCAGGTATGCTGACAGCGAGCGCAACGCACGTGTCTACCGGGAGGTCGGATATCTCCGGCTCCAAGGAAATAGCGAGTTGCGCACCGTGGGCAGGTAATTATCATTCCAGGCTGGGGCCCGTGTCGATTCCGCGTTTTTGTGACATACCGCCTCCGAGCCCGCAAGCAGGCGCAGATCGGGCGCCCCGTCCTAAACCATTAACCGAAAAGGATTAATCGGTGGTTCGATTTGAAAATGTCGGTATGCGTTATGGCCTGGGGCCAGAAGTGCTGCGCGACGTTTCCTTTTCGTTGGACAGGGGATCCTTTCATCTTTTAACAGGTCCTTCAGGTGCGGGGAAGTCATCGCTTCTCAAACTGATGTATCTGGCCGAACGGCCTTCCCGCGGCTCGATCTCCATGTTTGGCCGCGACATAGCCAGCACACCCCGGGATGAGTTGCCGGCCCTGCGAAGGCGGATCGGCGTCGTGTTTCAGGACTTTCGGCTTCTGGACCACCTTTCGGTCTTCGAGAACGTCTCCCTGCCCCGCCGGGTCACCGGCGAACAGGAGGGTCAGTACCGGGCAGAAGTCGAGGAGTTGCTGCAGTGGGTCGGGCTCGGCAATCGCCTCAATGCCAAACCCGCGACGCTGTCGGGTGGTGAAAAGCAGCGCGTCGCCATCGCACGCGCCGTGGTCGCGAAACCCGAGCTGCTTCTGGCGGACGAACCGACAGGCAATGTCGATCCGGAAATCGGCGCGCGCATCATCAGGCTTTTCATAGAACTGAACCGGCTAGGTACGTGCGTGCTGATTGCCACACATGACCAGCGTATCCTCGAGCGCGTTCCGGCCACAGGCATCTTCCGTCTCGCCGAAGGGCAGCTGGGCATGACGACGCCGCAGGAGCTGCAAGCCGTGGAGGCAAGACGCGCATGAGCCGCAAATTGTCGTCTGCCGGGCTCATGCCCGCCGACAGCGCCTCGGGTGCTACGCTTCATACCATCGTTGCCGTCATGAGCTTCCTGGCATGCCTTGCGCTTGGCGGGGTTCTCACACTCAGCACCCTCGCCGCGCAATGGACCGAAGGCCTTTCGGGTTCGGCCACCGTGCAGTTGCTGCCATCGACGCAGATTTCTGCTGATGATCAGGTCAAGGAAACACTCAGCGTCGTGAGCCGCTGGCCCGGTGTCCTGTCCGCCCGAGCACTTGACCAGCACGAGGCACGTGCCCTGCTCGAACCCTGGCTGGGTGCGGGCACTCTCATCGACGAATTGCCAACACCGCGGCTGGTGGAAGTCACGTTGAAACCTGGTCAGCCAATCGAGCTCGAGGGATTGTCCCGCAAGCTTGCGGATACAGTGCCCGGTGCGCAGCTGGATGACCATGGCCGCTGGAATGCGGAACTCGCAGGTTTTGCCGCCTCGTCGGCAGCGATTGGCTGGTCGGTGCTGCTGCTCATCGCCATAGCGACGTTTGCCATCATCATCTTCGCCACGCAGGCAGGACTGCGAACACATCGAGAGATTGTCGAGGTGGTCCACATGATCGGTGCGCGCGATGTTTTCATCGCCAAGGAGTTCCAGAACCACTTCCTCTGGCTTGGTATCCGAGGGGGGGCGATCGGTCTTGTGATTGCTGTCCTGACCCTGATAGGCAGCAGCCTGCTCTGGGACAGCCGTGCAACGCCGGTGGCTGCACAGTATCTGCCGCAGCTCACCGGCTCGCCGCTGCTTTACACATGGCTGCTTGCGGTCCCGCTTGCACTGGGGTGCATCGCGATGATCACGGCTCGCATGACGGTTCTGCGAGTCCTGGGCCGCATGCAATGAAGCGCCTGGTGCTGCTGGACAGGGATGGCGTCCTGAATGAAGACCGGGCTGACTATGTGAAACACCCGGATGAACTCGTGATGGTCCCGCGTGCCGCCGAGGCTGTAGCGCGCCTCAATACGGCCGGGCTGAGGACCGCGGTTGTCACCAACCAGGGCGGCGTCGGGCGCGGCGTCTTCCCCGCGTCGATGCTGGCACATATCCATGAGCGCCTCAGGCAAGAACTTGCGGCGAAGGGTGCGCGCCTCGACCTGATCCTGTGCTGCGAGGAACCACCCTGGTCGGACCATGCGCGCCGAAAGCCGCGTCCCGGGATGTTGCTTGAGGCCATGCGCCATTTCAGGGTTTCTCCGGAAGAAACCGTTATGATCGGCGATCAATTGCGTGACTTGAAGGCCGCGTACAGCGCCGGTGTTGCGCGGATCCTTGTTCGCTCAGGGAAAGGTGCGCTATTGCAGGCACAAGGACTGCCCGATGATCTCTTGCCTGTGGCAGTCTTTGATGACTTGTACTCAGCCACCGATGCCCTATTGGGGGAGACCTGACACCTTGGAGCTGCAGCGTTTCAGACCCCTGTTGTGGCTTGGCCTTGCATTTCGCCTGGCCGTTGCGGCCTTCGTTGTCTGCGCGCTGGGATTTCCAGTTTTCGTCTGGTCGTTGGAGCGGGCGTCAGCTGAACCCGAACCGGCCGATGCGATCATTGCCCTGACGGGCGGCGAGGCCCGGCTTCAGGCTGCGATCGCGCTGCTCGATCGTGGCAAAGGACAGAGGCTGCTGATCTCTGGCGTGAATGCGAACACGACGCGTGCGGAGCTTTATGGCGCAGCGGGCAGCACGCCCCGCAAAGCGGATTGCTGCGTGGACCTTGGCCGTAGTGCCGAAAATACGATCGGAAACGCCGGTGAGGCCGCATCCTGGATCGGCACGCATGACTATCGTCGCGTCATCATCGTGACCGCAAGTTATCACATGCCTCGCAGCCTCATGGAACTCAAGGCAGTGAAACCGGACATCACGTTCATTTCGTTTCCTGTTTTTCCCGACAATGTCCGGCTGAATGACTGGTGGAAGGACCCTTACACAACCGGGGTTCTGGCGAGCGAATACGTGAAATTCCTTGCGGCCAGCGTGAGAGTTGCCACGGCCTCTGTTTTCTGGACCCGTGCCGTGCAGCCTGCAATGCCTGCCACCATTGAAGCCGCTCCTTCCACCACTACGGCCCGTTCAGACAACTGAACCCGCCGGCACCCAAGAGATCTCTGGTGACCCCACTCCGCCTCGTCCTGTTCCAGCTATATTTCTGGCTCTGGTCTGCACTGATCAACCTTGCCTATCTGCCTGCCCTGCTCATGCCGAGATCAGTTGTCGCGCGCGGCATGGAAATCTGGGCGAACGTGAGCTTCTGGGGCCTCAAGAATATCGTCGGGCAGGACTTCGAGGTGCGCGGTCGCGAGCACCTGCCTGCCGGACCGGCCATCTATGCCGTCAAGCATATGTCGATGTGGGAGACAATCGCGCAGCATATCCTGCTCAGGGATCCGGCCATCGTGATGAAGAGTGAACTTCTGATGGTGCCGTTCTACGGCTGGTATGCACGAAAATGCGAGATGATCGTGATCGACCGCAACGGACATGCGGCTGCGCTGCGCAACATGATCAAGTCTGCCCGTGCGCGCATCGCTTCGGGGCGGCCAATCGTAATTTTTCCAGAAGGCACGCGAAAGCTGCCAGGCGATCCGCCCGACTACAAGCCGGGCGTTGCCGCGCTCTATGGGGCGCTGAACGTGCCCTGTGTACCGGTGGCGCTGAATTCAGGACTGTTCTGGTCGCGTAAAGGCATGCGCCCTCAACCGGGGCGGATCGTGCTGGAGATCCTGCCGCCGATCCCGCCGGGACTGCCGCGCGGACAGTTCATGTCTGAATTGCAGAATAACATCGAGGCTGCCACGCACAGGCTGCTGGTCGAGGGGCGAGGCATTCTCTCGGATACACCAGCCTGATTATCGACGTTTCGTTGGTTAAGACAGGTCGCGGCAACCTCTATCGAACAGAGCAGGAACGATTTATTGTGGCGTTCACCCACGTCATGTAGACTGTCGAGCGATGGCACCGAGACAGAACTCATGACCGGGTTTGGCGATATTTCGCGACAAATCTGGGACCTGAAATATCGCCTCAAGGGCGTCGGCGTGACCGGCGACGAGGGGATCGAGGACACCTGGGCGCGCGTGGCCGGCGCCGTGGCGCTGGCAGAGCGTCCGGAACTCCGCGGACAATGGCGCGACCGTTTTCTCGATGTCCTGAGGGACTTCCGCTTCCTACCGGCGGGACGGATCCTCGCTGGCGCGGGGTCCGGCCGAGCAGTCACCCTGTTCAACTGCTTCGTGATGGGGACCATCCCGGATGACATGGGAGGGATTTTCGAGAACCTGAAGGAAGCCGCTCTGACCATGCAACAGGGTGGCGGCATCGGACATGACTTCTCGACGCTGAGACCCAAGGGGGCCGGCGTCAAGCGCGTGGGCGCAGATGCATCTGGTCCGGTCTCATTCATGGACGTGTGGGACGCCATGTGCCGGACCATCATGTCGGCGGGTGCTCGACGCGGGGCTATGATGGCCACTCTTCGCTGTGACCACCCCGACATCGAGATGTTCATCGAGGCCAAGCGCGAGAAGGGCCGCCTGCGCAACTTCAACCTCTCGGTGCTGGTCACTGACCGCTTCATGGAAGCGGTGCGCAAGGACGAACCTTGGGACCTTGTGTTTGACGGGAAAGTCTATCGGACAGTGTCGGCGCGTGGCCTGTGGGACCGCATCATGGCATCGACCTACGCCTATGCAGAGCCCGGTGTCATCTTCATCGACCGCGTCAACGCGCGGAACAATCTCTGGTACGCGGAGACCATTGCAGCAACAAATCCCTGCGGTGAGCAGCCACTTCCGCCCCACGGTGCCTGCCTGCTCGGGTCGCTCAATCTTGTCAAATTCATCAAGGATCCGTTCAGTGATACTGCCTGCCTCGACGAGGAGGCGCTGGATGCCGTCACAAGAGTTGGCGTGCGATTCCTCGACGATGTCATCGATGTCTCGAATTACCCCTTGCTCCAGCAGGAACGCGAGGCCAAGTCCAAGAGACGAATTGGTCTTGGCGTGACGGGGCTTGCCGATGCGCTGATCATGTGCGGGGTCACGTATGGCAGTGCCGAGTCCCTGCACCTGATTGCACGCTGGCTCGGCCGGATCCGGCGCGCAGCCTATCTGGCGTCTGTGGAGCTTGCCGGTGAAAAGGGCACCTTCGCGCTTTTTGACCGCGAGCAGTTCATGGGCGGAGAGACGATCAAGTCGCTGGATGAGGATGTCCGATCCGCCATCGCCACGCACGGAATTCGCAATGCGCTTCTGACATCGATCGCGCCAACGGGGACGATCTCGCTTCTTGCCGAGAACGTCTCGTCGGGTATCGAGCCGGTGTTCGCATACACCTACCGACGCAAGATAACGCTGGAGACCGGCGAGAGCCGGGAGCAGGTCATCGAGGATCACGCCTACAGGCTGTTCAGGCAGATGTTTGGCGACACCCCCCTGCCCGCCTATTTCGTGAGTGCCCAAGACCTGTCAACGGATGCCCATGTTGCCGTTCAGGCTGCGGCCCAGGCGTTCATTGACAGCTCGATCTCGAAGACCGTGAACTGCCCGGCTGACATGCCTTTCGAGCAGTTCAAGGATGTCTATCTCAACGCCTATGACAATGGCTGCAAGGGTTGCACGACGTGGCGACCTAACGAGATCACCGGCTCGATCCTCAGCCCTGTCGAGGCGCCAGCGACCAGTCTGACATCGTCGGAGCCAGCCTCGACCGAGATTGCCTTGTCGCCGCCCCCAGCGGTGAGGCCAAAGCCGGTCACAAGCGACGATGGTGTCGTCTACATGGCGCGCCCACTGGATCGGCCCGAGTCCCTTCCGGGCACGACGTACAAGGTCCGCTGGCCTGAGTCCGACCACGCCATTTATATCACGCTGAATGACATCATCGAGGGTGGGCGTCGTCGACCATTCGAAATCTTCATTAACTCGAAGAACATGGAGCATTATGCGTGGACCGTCGCGCTCACACGGATGATCAGTGCAGTCTTCCGGCGCGGTGGAGACGTCGCATTTGTTGTTGAGGAACTGAAGGCGGTCTTTGACCCACGTGGCGGGCAATGGGTCAACCGTCAATACGTACCCTCGCTGCTGGCGGCGATTGGCGGTGTCATCGAGGAGCACATGCTTGCCATTGGATTCCTGGCGCGCCAGTCCGAAGCCTCAATCCATGAGCGCGCAGCTGCCTCGGCAAACCGAGTAGCCGAACCGATGGTGAGTCAACCCGCTGCTGGACATGAGGGTTCGCACGCTGGCCCTGCCATGAAGTTCTGTCCGCGCTGCAGCAGTCCGTCTCTGGTCCGCCTCGAAGGCTGCGATACGTGCCTGGGTTGCGGGTATTCCCGGTGCGGCTGAGTGTCGTGACACGGATCATGTCGTGGCTACGACGCCAGCCCATCAGTGAGCTCCGGCGCCAGTTGCCTGGTTGGCGCAGTACTGTCGTTCTCCTGCCTGTGGCTGCAATCGCGCTTGGTCTTGCGGGATATGGCATCTGGTGGCGTGTCCTGGCCGACAGCGTTCGCGAGGCAATTGTCGGGCTGCAGAGTGAGCAGAAGATCCTTGGCCGCAACCTTGAATGGAACGCCCTTAGGATCGAAGGCTTCCCCTATCTTGTCGATGCAACGCTCAGCAAAACAAGGCTCATGGCGCCAGATATCGGGACAGTCTGGGATGGCGAACGCGTTGTCATTCGCCTGCGCCCCTTGTCACCAGGATCCATCCGTGTCCTGCTCGAAGGTCAGCAGCATTTCTTCCATGTTCTGAACGGTCGCTGGATTGAAGCGGACATGCGTGCGGATACAGCTTTGCTCTCGGGTCGTAGCAGAGCCGCCTCGCAGGCCATCAACGCTACTATCGAGCGTCTTACGGGAAAGGCAAAGCTGGACGCAGCTGACTTTCACTTCATTCTGGAGAGAGGCCGTGCAGGTTTGGTACTGCATGCGGCCGAGACAAAAGGCGGTCTGCCGCGTCTCGACCTGTCGATGCAAGTATCGAATCTGGGGATGCAGGGACAAATTCCGCTGCCTCTTGGCCCATCGCTTGACCTGCTGGACATCGACGTTGGCCTGCACCTTCCTGAACAGTTACCGGTTGGTACCGCGGATGCCATCCTGCAAGCCTGGCGAGAGACACAGATGCCCTTGATAGTTCGCAGGTTCGCTTTGGACTGGGGTGGCGTTCACCTGTCCTCGGTCGGAGAGCTTCGCCTAGATGAGCGCGGGCTTCCTACGGGGCACCTGCGTCTTACAATCGGAAATCACTCGCGCCTTCTTGAGGTGCTCGAGACCATGGGCTGGATCACGCCAGAGGTCCACAAACGCGCCAAGCCGGTGCTTGACGTGCTCGCGTTTGTCAGCGGTGATCCGAAGCGCAAGGTGAGTGTTCCCCTTCGCTTCTCGGGTGGCGAAGTATATCTGGGGCCTGCGCGGGTGCTGACGATGGAGACGCCGATCCTGGGTAATCCCATGCTTCCCTGAGGACCTGGAGACTTCAGCTCGATCTGTTGGTACTACGTCCGAAATCGGCTGCCGACGTATCCTGTCCGGCTTCGATGACGCCACGGCGGATGTCTCTCGTCTTCGTGAACAGGTCGAACAGCATGTCACCTTCGCCCCAACGTATGGCACGCTGCAACCGCGACAAGTCTTCGGAGAAGCGGCCCAACACCTCGAGGACGGCGTCGCGGTTGTTCAGGAACACATCACGCCACATGGTGGGATCGGAGGCTGCAATACGGGTGAAGTCACGAAAGCCACCCGCCGAGAACTTGATCACCTCGCTTTGTGTCACCTGCTCGAGGTCGCTTGCGGTTCCCACGATGTTGTAGGCGATCAGGTGCGGTACGTGGCTGGTGATCGCGAGAACGAGATCGTGGTGATGGGCTTCCATGATCTCGACCCTGGAGCCACAGCCGCGCCAGAACTCGGACAGTCTCTCGATTGCCGACGCTTGGGTTCCGGCAGGTGGTGTCAGGATGCACCAGCGTCCATCGAACAACTCGGCAAAACCTGCTTCAGGTCCTGAGTGCTCGGTCCCGGCGATGGGATGACCGGGGATGAAGTGCACGCCCTCGGGCACGAAGGGCCCGACGTCCCTGAGGGCTGCCATTTTGACCGAGCCAACGTCTGTGAGGATGGCGCCGGCCTTGAGTTGACCGGAGATCTGTTGCGCAACGTTGCCAAATGAGCCAACTGGCGTGCAGAGGACGATCAGGTCTGCGTCTTTTACGGTTTCTGCGGGGCTGTCGTGGATGGCGTCGCAAAATCCTAATTCGCGCGCCCGATTGCGGACCTCCGGCGTGTGGGCCGTGCCCGCGACATGAGCCGCAAGGCCGCCCCGGCGGATCGCGTGTGCAAGTGAGGATCCGATCAAGCCCACACCAATGAGCGCGACGTTCGTGAAAACAGGTTCGGTACGCGTCGTCATGCCATGAATTCCCGGAGGGCGGCTACGGCCGCTCTGTTTGCCTCTTCACTGCCGACAGAGATGCGCAGGCAGTGAGGCAGGCCATAGGCGGACACTGCTCGGACGATCACGCCCTTGCGCATCAGAAACTCATCGGCTGCCTCGGCTGTCCGGTTGCCGGCGGTTTCGAAGCTAACAAGCAGGAAATTTGCCTCGCTGGGGTAGACCTCGAGCCCCAATGCGGTGATCTGCGCTGTCAGCCAATGGCGCCAACGGGTGTTATGCGCCCTGCCGGCCTCCACGTGCGCCGTGTCCCTGATGGCGGCGCATGCTGCTGCTTGCGCCGGTGTTGACACGTTGAAGGGACCGCGCACGCGGTTGAAGGCGTCCACGACGCTCTCTGGCGCGAAGGCCCAACCGATGCGCAATGCGGCAAGCCCGTGAACCTTGGAGAACGTCCGCGTCATGACGGTATTGCCGGACCCTGCCACGAGGGATGCCCCGTCCTCGTAGTCCGCTGCCTCGACGTACTCGGCGTAGGCTGCATCAATGACAAGCAGGCAGTCTTGAGGGAGGCCTGCCCGAAGGCGCCGCAACTCTTCCGATGTGTTGAAGCTGCCGGTTGGGTTGTTCGGATTGGCAATGAAGACGATCCTTGTGCGGTCAGTGACGCGCCGCAGGAAGCCGTCTACATCCGTGCGCAGGTGAGGCTCGGGGACCACGACCGGTGTTGCTCCCGCCGCAAGGGCCGCTATGCGATACACGAGAAAGCCGTGGGCGCTGAACATCACTTCGTCCCCCGGCTGCACATAAATCTGCGGCAGCAGGTGCAGGATCTCGTCCGAGCCGTTGCCGGATATGATGCGCTGCGGGTCATGACCGGTCGTCTCGGCGATAGCGTTACGCAACGCCTGTGCGCTGCCGTCCGGGTAGAGGTGAAGTGCTTGGGCCGAATCCGTGAAGGCTGCGACGGCGCGGGGTGATGGTCCCAGTGGTGTTTCGTTCGATGAAAGCTTGTACACGCTCCTGCCCGTGGGCGCTTGCGAGCGACCTCCGACATAGGGCGCGATATCCATGATTCCGGGCGCGGGCTTCATGCATCACTTCTTAGGGTATTGGCGGCGGGCTGTGCAAAGAAAACATTGACTTGCTCGCCCCGCTCCCTTCAATCGGATGTTCAACTGGGCCTCGATTTGTTGACACTATGTCTACAGCGTTCCAACCCCTGTCGGCCGCATCAAATGTCGCAGGTGAAGCGGCAGGTGAGGCGTTCACCTTTCCCCCGCACCAGGCCCTGCAGCTGGACTCGGGTGAGCGCATTGCGCCGTTGACCATGGCGTGGAAGACTTTTGGCAAGCTGAACGCTGACAGGACCAACGCAGTGCTGCTGTGCCACGCCCTGACCGGCGACCAATACGCCTCGGGTACCCATCCCGTCACGGGCAAGCCTGGCTGGTGGTCCACGATGGTGGGACCCGGGCTTCCAATCGACACAACCCGGTTTCATGTCATCTGCTCGAACGTTGTCGGCGGCTGCATGGGAACAAGCGGTCCACATGATCCCGATCCCCAGACTGGGAAGCCCTATGGGCTGCAATTTCCCGTCATCACGATCAGGGACATGGTGCGCGCCCAGGCCATGCTGCTTGATCATCTCGGCATTCCGACATTGGCGTGCGTTGCCGGGGGGTCGATGGGCGGAATGCAGGTCCTGCAGTGGGCTGCCAGCTATCCGGAGCGTGTGCACTCCGCCCTTGCGATTGCAACGGCTGCGCGCCATTCGGCCCAGAACATCGCATTCCACGAAGTCGGGCGCCAAGCCATTCTTGCCGACCCGGAATGGAGTGACGGCAACTATCAGGCGCTTGGTACGAATCCGCGGAAGGGATTGGCCGTTGCCCGCATGGCGGCCCATATCACCTATCTGTCGGAGGCTGCACTCCACAGGAAGTTCGGACGCAACCTGCAGGACCGGAACGCCCTGTCCTACCGGTTCGATGCCGATTTCCAGGTCGAGAGCTATCTGCGCCACCAGGGTGCGAGTTTTGTCGAGCGATTTGATGCGAACTCGTATCTCTACATAACCCGTGCGATGGACTATTTCGACCTCGCAGCAGATCACGGTGGCATTCTCGCACATGCCTTCAAGGGCACGGCGACCCGGTTCTGCATCGTTTCGTTCACATCGGACTGGCTATTTCCAACCAGCGAGTCGAAGAAGATCGTCCATGCGCTCAACGCTGCGGGTGCGAATGTCAGCTTTGTCGAGTTCGAGACGGATCGCGGGCATGATGCTTTCCTGCTGGATGTCCCGGAGATGTTCACCACCCTTCGCGGCTTCATCGACTCCGTCGCCCATGCGAGGGGCATCACCTGATGCAGATGTCCTTGCGCCAGGAGTTGCTGCGCATCGCGGACATGGTGCCGCCGGGATCGCGCGTGCTTGATGTGGGATGCGGGCACGGCGACTTGATCGGCTTCCTGACCCAAGCCAAGGGAGCGGATGCGCGCGGGATCGAGCTCAGCCAATCCGGCGTGAATGCGTGCGTTGCGCGCGGCCTTCCCGTGATCCAGGGCGATGCGGACACAGACCTCAGGGATTATCCGCCTGGGAGCTTCGATGTGGTCATCCTGAGCCAAACCATCCAGGCGACCCGGCACCCCCGGTATGTGCTTGACCAGTTGCTGCGCATCGGGCGCAGGGTTATCGTGTCGTTTCCGAATTTCGGCTTCTGGAAGGTGCGTGCCCGCCTCTTTTTCAACGGCCGCATGCCCCGGACCGGCCTGCTTAACCATGACTGGTACGAAACGCCGAACATCCACCTGTGCACGATCGCCGACTTCGTGGCGCTGGCCGAGCGGTTGGGCGCGCGTATCGACATGGCATTGGCTGTCGACGAGCAGGGCGATGTCAGGGATGTGCAGCGCCCGGGCTATTGGGACAACCTGATGGCGGAGTCCGCGATCCTTGCACTGTCGCGACCGGCCGCCCCGCCAGAGCCTGCCTGAAGGGCGTGCGTTGCCGTCGACCTTTGACCGGCGCGAGCGACATGACTTCTTTCGTGGCCTCGGCGAGATGGACGCCTGCGAGCTTGGGCCACAGGGTCTGCCCCCAGGCATTCCATCTCGTCCCCGATCGTAAGATCCACGATGCACCAAACGGCGGCATGAACAACGTTGATGAAGACGCGGTTGGCGTGAACATCGCATCTGACAGCAACGTGTCGAGCTGGGTGCGCGTGAAGGGACGGCCATGACCGAATGGCGTTGTCTCGAACTGGGCCCAGAGACTGGTGCGGTTGGGCACGATGAAGATCACGCGACCCGAAGGCGACAGGACGCGCCATATCTGACGCAACAGCGGGCGCAGGGCTTCGGCGTTTTCAACCAAGTGCGCGACGATGATCCTGTCGAGGCTTGAGTCCGGCAGGGGGATCGCTGCCTCGTCGATGAGCGCTGTCAGGTTTGGGGCATGTGGGGGCCAATGCTGCGCCCCTTGCTGCGCTGGCATAAGGCAGAGCGTGCGCCCTGCCTCTGACCTGAAGGGACGCAAGTATGGCAGGGCGTATCCGATCCCCGCCAGGGTTTCCCCGCGCACCGACGGCCAGAGCTCCTTCAGCTTGCGACGAATGAACTTTGCGGATGCCTGACCCAGACGCGAATCGTAGAACGCCTGCAATTCCGTGGCGTCAAGGCGCATCGCCAGTCTTGCCCGTCTTGTCGGCGGAACTCTTGCGCCTGAGATGCGCGGCCCAGCGCGGGTTCAGATTGGAGATCGGGAAATAGATGAATACGTCCGTGGTGCCGAACTGCGGATCGATCACCGCTCCGTTGCCGACCTTGGCACCCGAGCGGATGTATCCCTTGACGAGTGGTGGCAGCGCATGCAGCGCCGCAGCCTCGTCGATCGCTTCTTTCGGCATCATGTTCATCGGCACTGCCCGCGCTGGCAACGCGTTCACGATCTCTCCGGCTGGGGCAAGATGGAAGTGATACAGGAACGACAATTGCAGAGCCAATTGCTGCGGATCCGTGCCGGGAAGTGACGCACAACCGAACATCAGGTCGATCTTGTGGCGAAGCAGATAGACGAAGATGCCGCGCCACAGTAGCTGCATGGTGGGGCCGGTCCGGTAATCCTTCAGCACACAGGATCGACCCAACTCGAGCAGCTTTTGACCTTTGCGCTGGCTGAGCATGTCGGCGATATCGTATTCTCCGGCCGTGTAGAAGCCGTGGGGCGAGCGGGCTGCGGCTTCGCCAGTTGTCAGGCGATATGTGCCTATGATGCGGTCGCCATGTGCCCGGTCCACGACAAGCATGTGCTGGCAATAGGGGTCATACTGATCGAAGTCACGCCCAAGGGCCCTCATCTCGGGCGTCGGGTGCGCGTTCATTTCCAGATAGAAGACCTCGTAGCGCAGGCGCTGCGCTGCCTCGATCTCGGCAGCGGTGGTTGCGAGACGAACCTCCAGGGCGCCAGCCGTGTCCAGCAGGGGATCTTCGTCTCCGGTGAGGTTACTCAGCGCTGCATCCTGCGCAGACATCATTCACATACATTCGTTGCGGCGAGTACCGAATTTCCTCGCACGGGTGATCCAGATACGCAGTCTAAAGTAGCGACCGGGGGCTTGGCAAAGGAATGCTTGCCGGGATCCGGAGCATGAGGATGCTGGACTTAACGATGAGAAGAGGGCAAGGCTGATCTTGGCTTTCCATGGTTTTGCAGGGATTCGTGAATGACAGGCGCTCCCGTTACGGATAACGCACGGTCCTCAAATTTACTGTTGCGTGCTGCAAACACGCTTGGCAGCCGGAAAGCAGCGGTCATGACCGCTCTTGGTTTTTCCGCGGGCCTTCCCTTCGCGTTGTTGACCGGCACGATCAATGCCTGGTTCAGTGCTGCGAATGTCGACCTGGCCACGATCGGTGTGCTGTCATGGATCGGCCTTGCCTATGCCTTCAAGTTCCTCTGGTCGCCTCTGGTGAATCTGAAGCCACCTTTCCCGTTTTCCCGCTTCGGCAGACGCAGGGGCTGGATCCTTTCCTGCCAGTGCGCGATCGCAGCAAGCATCCTTGTCATTGCCTCTACCGACCCATCGAACGGATTGGCGTTGATGGCGATTGCGGCAGCTGCAGGTGCCTTTGCGTCGGCAACACAGGACATGTCGATCGATACTTGGCGGATCGAGGTGGCTGATGCCGTGGCACCCATCGACCTGCTTTCAGCTGTCTATCAGTTTGGCTACCGGGTGGCGGCGTTCATTGGAGGGGCTGGCGCCTTGTTTCTTGCCGACGCCCTGCCCTGGAACCTCGTGTTCGGCATCGGTGGATTGATCATGCTGCTTGCCACCATCGGGGCTCTGGCAGCGCCAGAGCCCAAGATTGCACCTGCAGCGGAACAAGAACTGCCAGCAAGCAGCGGCGGTTCAGCCCATGTCCGCGCGTCGGCTGTCATTGCCGTGCTGGCTGCCTGGGCGTGGGCGGCCTTCATGCTGGTCAGCTTCATGGCCACGGCCGTCACCACGACGCCGCCGCCTGATGCCCGAGCTTTTACCCAGACATATGGGCCAATGATCGTGGTCGCCACCGTCATCTTCCCTTGTGTGCTGGCAGCGATCATCGCAAGCACCACAGCCAGCTTCAAAGCGCCCGCATGGCTCTGGTTTCCCACAAGCGTGACCGCGTCCACGGATCGGCTGTACCAAGCGATCGTCGAGCCCTTCGTCGAATTGATGGGACGGCTTAAATGGGCTGCAATCCTGGTTCTCATTGTCATTTTGAGCTACCGGCTTACAGACGCCATCTGGGGTCCCTTCGCTTTTCCGTTTTATCTGTCAGAGCTTCAGTACACAAAGTCTGAGGTCGCATTCGCCTCCAAGACTTTTGGCGTGGTGATGCTGATTGCGGGCGTATCTCTCGCGGCCTGGGCGATGGTGAAGGTCGGTCGCATGCCGGCCATGATTGTTGGGGCCGTTGCTGCCGCTGTGACCAACCTTCTCTATGCCGACCTCGCGGTCGGGAGCCCGTCGATCGATGCCTTCCTGGGGATGACCGGGCTTGCGGCGCTTGGCGATGCCGCAGGGATTGATGCGCGGATGCTGCGCCTGATGACCGCCATTGCAGGCGAGAACGTCGCAGCCGGCTTCGCCGGTGCGGTCTTCGTCGCCTATCTTTCGTCGCTTTCGAGCAAGCTGCATGGTGCCGTGCAGTTCGCCGTCTTCAGCTCACTGACGATGCTCATTGGAACCTTGGGCCGCGGTGCACTGGGCGAGATGATCAAGAGCGATGGATACGCCGAAGTGTTCATTTTGACCGTATGGCTGGGGAGCATTGGTGTCGTGGCTTGCGCACTGGAGTGGATACGTCAGGCGCGCAACCAGCGCGAGTGATCCGCATCAACCGCGGCCGCGGCGCCTCAAGCCGTCTTCGTTTCGGGCTCGAAGGGGACAAGCCTGTCAAAGATCACCTTCAACGCGGCGGGGTCGAGCGGCTTGGCGAGGAATGCGTCCATGCCTGCGTCGATGCAGACCTGCCGATCGCCTTCCAGGGTGCTGGCGGTGAGAGCCACGATCGGGATCCGGTTCGGCCGCCGCCCGGTGCGCTCGGAATCCCGGATGCGACGGGTCGTCTCAAGGCCGTCCATTTCGGGCATGTGAACGTCCATCAATACGATGTCGTACGCCCGAGCGGCAAGCGCTTCGAGGGCCTCGCAGCCATTACCGACCGTGTCCACCGTGTGGCCCAGCTTGCCCAGAAGAGCATTGGCCAACATGACGTTAATGCGGTTGTCCTCGGCAACGAGTACGCGCAGGCCCCGCTTGGGTTGCGGCCCAAAGGCTTCAATTTCGGCCACACGCTCGTCTGGCTCGGCGACGCGCTCGTCATCCAGCACGGCCCGAACCCTGCGCACCAGCGATAGCTGGCGCACGGGCTTGATCAGGTAGCCATCGAAGCCCGATGACTGGAACGCCGGCAGGGCTGAACGCTCCTTGGGCGAGATGAGCACGATGCATTTCACGCCCTGCAACCTTGCCTTCAGTCGCACCAAAACTTCGCCCGGAGGGGCATTGCTGGCGCGCGCGTCCATGAGCAGGACATTGAAAGTTCCGCCGGCCAGGGCCGTCTCCAATGCAGCGAGGCCCTTGGCCGCAAAAGTATCAGCGCCGGCATCGCAAAGCTGCTGCACGAGGACCTCGGACAGGCCGTTGAACGCCGTGTACACGAGAACGCGCACGCCTGACAGCGAGGGAACCTGCTCAACGGCGCCAGGCGCACGCCGCGTGGGCAAGGTGAACCAGAACCGCGAACCCTTGCCCACGATGCTCGAGACACCAATCTGTCCACCGAGGGCCCTGACGAGGCGCTGGGTGATGGCAAGACCGAGGCCAGTGCCCCCGTATCTGCGGGCAAGAGAAGAGTCGGCTTGGGTAAACTCAGAGAATATGGTCGGTAAGGACTCTTGCGAAATGCCGATGCCGGTGTCCGTGACCTCGAAGCGAATGAAGGCTGGATCCTCATCCGGCTGCATCGAGATGCGAACACCGCCTTGATCAGTGAATTTGACTGCGTTGCCTGCGAGGTTGAGCAGGATCTGGCGCAGACGTCCCTCATCCGACAGAAACTTGCCCGAGAAGCGCGGGTGAACGTAAGTGAGAATCTCGATACCTTTTTCTGCACAGCGCTGGCTCAGCAGTTCCGCCACGCTTTCAACGAGGATGCGTGGCGTGAACTCGACATCCTCGAGAGCCATCGCTCCCGACTCGATCTTCGAGAAGTCGAGAATGTCATTGATAATGCCGAGCAGCGCCTCGCCCGATTCGCGCACTGCGTTGGCATAAGAGCGTTGCTCCGGGGTCAGCGGTGTGTCGAGGAGCAAGCCCGTCATGCCGATCACGCCATTCATGGGCGTGCGGATTTCGTGGCTCATCGTGGCGAGGAACATGGACTTTGCGCGGTTTGCACCTTCTGCCTTGTCGCGTGCTTCGCGCAAGGCTTGCTCAAGGCGATGCCAATCGGTGATGTCGCGCCCTGTGCTCTGAATTTCAGCGAGCCTGCCGCGCTCGTCCCAGATGGCCTGATCCTCCCAGGATATCCAACGCCAGCCCGTCGCTGTCTGGATGCATTGGGTATATTTCTGGCCTGCATCCTCCATCTCCGTGCCATTGAGGCGCGGCGGGTCGCTGCTCTCGCCGGGATGCAATCGCGGTGCGAAGATGCGGCCGAGCGCTTCTTCCCGCTTTACCCCAAACGTCCGGCAGAAGGCGTCATTCACGAGGGTCAGTCGACCTTCGGGCGACTTACGCATGATGATGTTGCCCTGCTGATCAACCAGGTTCCGGTAGCGTTTTTCGCTGGCTTCGATCTCGTCGTTCCTGTTGCGCAGCGCGGTTACGGTGCTCTCGAGCTCGCGCTTGAGGTGTACGAGTTCGAGAGCGCGGCCGTCCAGCCGATCAGCCCGGCGCTGGGTCAAGAGCAGCAGGAACAACAGCACCGAAAAGCCCGCAATCGCTATGCCCGCGACGGCGAGCATGGTGGAGTCTGGGGCTCGTTCCTGCCACAGCGCTATACTAACGCCGCAGGAGACTGCGACCGTAAGCGCCGTGAAGGCCAGAATTCTGTGCAGCGTCGGCACGGCGTGCGCGTCCCCTGGAGGATCAATTCCGGACCCTCTCAGGCTTCGCTTTAGGTTTGCTTAATGGGACCGCCCTGGCTGCCCGGATCAGTCCTTCCGGGACACCATTCCGCGTATGATCATGGCCCCGATCCCTCCTCCGGCGGCCGTCGTCCCGAAAACCTGCGACAGGGCGATCGGGTCGAACATGGGTTCGCTGCCCGGTGGCAGGGATGGGTCGCCGGTGGTCAGGGCACCCGTCAGGGCCGTCGTGATGGCTGTAAAGTTCAGGAGAGGTGTCGTTCCCTGAGCAACTGCGGTCCATCCAAGAGCCTGCGTGATCGACGTGCCAAGCGTACCTGAAATGCCTCCGGCTACGGCGCCCGCGCCCGCTGCGATCGCCTGGCTGTTGCCGCGTCGCGTAACAGAATAATACATGCCGGTCAGGGCGGCGATCAGACCACCGGACGCGAGCTGGCCGCTGAGACCGTAACTCATGATGACATCTGCGACCCCTGCGACATTGAAGGAATTGGCGAATGCCAAACCGACCTGTAGCAGCGTTCCAAGCAGGCCCGTCGAAATCACGCCGGGTTGTGTCATCAGATAGAGTATGCGGGTCATAGGGTCCTCCCCCTTTACTTGCCTCTTGGCTTATTAGCACGAGCAGCTGATGCAAAACCGGCGCAGTCGCGCGGAATCTGCCAGACACTTCCCGGGAGTTGACTTTGGGACGATGCCACCGGGATGCCCGCGGACGGCTCCGAAGTCTCAGGCCGCGAATTGCAGGCGCCGATAGGATAGCGCCTCGGCGATATGGGGCCTTGAGACCTGTGGCCTGCCCTCAAGATCGGCGAGTGTTCGGGCCACACGCAGCACCCTGTGGTAGCCGCGTGCCGACAGCTTCAACGTCTCGACCGCCTTGACGAGGAGTGCCTGGCCCGGCTCGTCGGGGGCTGCGACGCGCGCGAGCAGAATGCCGTCGGCCTCTGCATTGGTTCGCACGCCCGCGTCGCGGTAGCGCTCTGCTTGAATGGCGCGTGCTGCATCGACCCTTGCGGCAACCTCGCGGGATCCCTCGGCGGGTGGAGGCAGGGCCAGGTCCTTGGCGCTGACGGGGCAGACTTCCACGTGCAGATCGATGCGGTCCAGCAGCGGGCCCGAAAGCCGAGACTGATAGTCCGTGCCGCATTTCGGCGCGCGGCCGCAGGCACGGTCGGCCTCGCTCATGTAACCGCAGCGGCACGGGTTCATGGCCGCCACAAGCTGGACACGGCTGGGGTAGCGCACGTGCGCGTTGGCGCGGGCGACCAAGGTTTCACCTGTCTCGAGGGGCTGGCGCAGTGACTCGAGGACCTGGCGTTGGAACTCGGGCAACTCGTCGAGAAAGAGGACACCGAGATGTGCGAGGCTGACCTCGCCGGGCCGCGCACGGATGCCGCCACCCACAAGGGCTGCCATGCTGGCTGAATGATGTGGTGCGCGGAATGGACGGCGTCGTCCAATCGCACCGTTCTTGAGTTCGCCCGCGATGCTCTGGACCATGGAGACTTCGAGTGCCTCGCGCGGATCGAGCGCCGGCAACAGCCCGGGCAGTCGCGCCGCAAGCATCGACTTCCCCGCTCCAGGCGGGCCTATCATGAGAAGGTTGTGACCTCCGGCCGCTGCGACTTCGAGGGCGCGCTTTGCCGTCTCCTGCCCTTTCACGTCGCGCAAGTCGGGGACAGAGGCAGTGTCCTCTGCCAAGCGCGGTTGTGGCGGGCTGAGGACCTGGATCCCCTTGAGGTGATTGACCAAAGCCACCAAGGTCGGTGCCGCGATCACCTGCAAGCCTGCAGCCCAGGCTGCCTCGGGACCTGCGGCCTCGGGGCAGATGAATGTTCGTTCCAGTTCCAGTGCCTTGATGGCCGCTGGCAGGACGCCCGCGACCGGAACTATGGCGCCGTCCAGCGATAGTTCCCCCATGGCCAGGCATGCGGCCATCTCGAGGGAGGGCAGAACACCCATCGCGGCCAGGAGACCGAGTGCAATGGGGACATCATAGTGACTGCCTTCTTTCGGCACATCGGCAGGCGACAGGTTCACCGTTATGCGCTTGAAGGGCAGCGCAAGACCAATTGCGTGAAGCGCGGCCCGGACACGCTCTCGGCTTTCGGCCACCGCCTTGTCCGGAAGACCCACGATTGCCATGCGCCCGGCGTTTTCACCGGAGGCATCGGCCATGTGAACCTGAACGTCGACCTCCCTCGCCTCAATGCCGACGAAGGCTACCGTCGAAACATGTGCGACGGTCATGGGCGCTCATTGGCCCTGCGCTCGATTGCGTCCCACACCAGGGCTGCGATGTCGGTTCCATCGAAGCGACGGACCTCCCAGATGCCGGTTGGAGACGTGACGTTGATTTCCGTCAACCAGTCTCCGATGACGTCGATCCCGGTGAAGACGAGACCCCGGTCCCTGAGCTCCGGGCCGATGCGCCTGCAGATTTCCTGCTCCCTTGGCGTCAGCACAGTCTTTTCCGGCTTTCCACCCACATGCATGTTCGAACGCGCCTCTCCTGCGGCGGGGACGCGGTTGATGGCACCGACCGGTTCCCCGTCGACGAGGATGATGCGCTTATCACCTTGTCGAACTTGAGGCACATATCGCTGAACTGTCATCGGCTCCTTCACGAAATTCGTGAAGAATTCGAGGATCGTGTTCAGGTTCTCGTCTTCGGTTCGGATGCGGAAGACACCGCTTCCCCCGTTGCCATACAAGGGTTTGACGACGATGTCGCCGTGCTCGGCCCTGAAATCGCGCACGGCCTGCGGATCAGCGGTGATCAATGTCGGCGGCATGAGGTCGGGAAATTCTGTTACAAAAATTTTCTCTGGCGAGTTGCGCACCCAATATGGATCATTGACGACGAGAACACGCGGTGGCAGACGCTCGAGCATGTGGGTCGTGGTGATGTAGGACATGTCGAAGGGTGGATCCTGGCGCAGCAGGACAACGTCCATCTGCGACAGGTCGAGCCGGGTTGCAGGACCGAGCGTGAAGTGATTGCCCCGCTCGTTGCGGACTTCCAATTCGTGCGCGGTGCTGGCGTAGATCTCCGCCCCCCGCTGAACAAGCATCCTTGGCAAGTAATACCACAGCTTGTGGCCTCGCTTGCGGGCCTCGAGGGCGAGCGCGAAGGTCGAGTCTCCGCCAATGTCGATCCGCTCGATGGGGTCCATCTGGAGTGCGACGGTCAGAGACATTGTTCAATCGCTCCCATTTTCATTGGCAAACCTAGTCTGGCATGCGTTTGCACGCAACCGCGACGCGGGCTGCGACGAAAGTCAATCCCGCAGCTTAATTCAGGCGTCGTCTCAGGCTGCTCAGCGTGAACGTTGCTTCGCGTCTTTCGACCGACTCTGCGTCGGCCAGGGTGATGCATTGCTGCGCCGCGTGGATTGCGCCCCGCAGCTTGCCAATTGCTTCGTTGGCGCGCGCAAGGTCTAGCCACAGGTCAGCGTGGCGCGGGGCAACGAGCACCATGCGCTCAGCAATGTCGAGAACCCGTCGCATGTCCCTGCCTGCCAGGGCCCTTGAGCGAATGTTGTTCAACAGGCGTAAAAGCACGAGCCGGTTGTCGACGGGGCCATACTCGGGCGTTGCGGCACCATGACCCGGCCCCCAGGGCCGCAACTCATCCACGCCGAGGACGAGGCCACCGTTGAAGGGATCGATGATGCGAGCCTGGTCGCCTTCGCCAAGAAGCATCAGGAAATGGCCTGGCGTGTTCATGCCTTGCGCCTTCACGCCAAGGCGCTGGGCAATCTCGAGATAAAGAATTCCCAGGGATACGGGTAGGCCTCGCCGACGATCGATGACGCGAATGAGATCCGCGTTCTGTGGGTCGTCGAAGGTCTCGTTGTCGCCGGAATAGCCGTGGCGGTTTGCGATCGTGTCAGACAAGATACGTGCGATCGCCTCTGCCTCCGACATGCCGCGTCGAAGAGCGGGAATGCGTTCGCGTGCATCAGCTTCCATCTGGTCGAAATGATGCAGGTAGGGCGCAAGTTCGATGGCTGGATGGTCGAGGGCAGACAGGTAGAGTGCCGTGCGACCAATCGGGATGGCGGCGTCGGCTGTGCCGCCGATTTCCTTGAGCTTGTCCAACCAATGGTCTGTGTCGGCCATCATGGCGATGCTCCCGTTGAGGCGCCGCCCTGGCTTGCGCCTGTGCGCGTGAGCGGTTCGCGGCGCGGGTCGTCCTTCATTATGATGTAGTCCACCACACGACGAGCCTCTGGTATGGATTGCGCATGACGCACGACGCGATCACGCTCGCCGGGATCCTGTGCGATCCCATTGAGGTAGATGGTTGCCGTCGCCGTATCGATTGCATAATTGGAATCGCGTATCGAGCGGTCGGCGATGAGCATGGCCCGCAACCTTGCCGTAATCCAACGGTCGCGCGCTGCGTCTGCAAGGCGTGGCGCCGCAGCAATTTCGACATCATTCACAACTTCTGTCACGGCGGGAACCGTCCATGCGATCCGGGTGATGCTTTGCCTCTCTTCCTGCGTGGGGACAGTGCCCGTGATGTGAAGCCTGCCTTCAGTCACCGTCGAGTCGACTTTCGCAAACAAGGATGCGTGCTCCCGGAGAAGCCTTGCGTTGAATGTCGCCTGTATGCCCAGATCATCCATCGCCTGCGTCAGGGAGCGCTCCCTGGGATTGAGCTGGATGCCAACGCAACCAGACAGCACCACTGACATCATGCAAAACATGATTGCCAACCTGATTGCGGTCACAGCCTTCCTCATGTTCAATTTCTCCATGCGTCGGTGATGTGGCGCGGCCAATCGGCCTCACCCAACACCACGAGATCGAAACGGCGGGGTAGCCTCGCCAAGCCTGGTCTTCTGGCACAAAACTGCCTTGCGGCCTTTTCCACGCGACCCTTCTTGGCACTGCCGACGGACGCCACAGCATCCGCCAGGGTGCCGCGCGTCCTGACCTCGATGAACACGATTGTGCAGGGCGATTTCCAACGGGGCGTTAACGCCACGAGGTCCAATTCACCACCAATGGCGCGAAACTGGCGTGCCAGGATGCGATAGCCCTTGCAACGCAGCCACAGCGCAGCAAACCATTCCGCGACCGTGCCCCTTGCCCTTGCCTGCTCACGTTGAACCTTCATCTGACTTCTTCAGCACCAAAGCCCTCGCGTAAACGCTCCTGCGCGGCAAGCCAAACTCTGCGGCGACAATGGCTGCGGCCTCCTTGACAGGATGCTCCTGCATCGCTGCCATCAAGCGTGCATCGAGCCTGGCTTCATTGTCCGAGGTCATGGTCGCGGCCTCTTGCTGCGCGGGCGGGGAAACGAGGATCACGATCTCCCCTCTTATCTGCGGCTCGGCCTCGTAATGTGCAATCAAGGCATTTAGTGGGCAGCGCCTGATGTCCTCGTGCAACTTCGTAAGCTCGCGCGCCACGCACGCCATCCGATCTCCGAGGATCGCCTGCAAGTCCTTGAGGGTTTCCACAAGGCGGGAGGGCGCCTCGTAGAGGACGAGTGTTGCAGCTACAGCCTCAAGGCTCCGGATCTCGCGCCGGCGCTCGTTGGGCCTTGAGGCGAGAAACCCCGCGAACAGGAAGCGATCGGCTGGCAGGCCCGATGCCGTCAAGGCCGCTATCACCGCCGAGGCGCCCGGAACCGGTATCACAGGCATTCCAGCCTCGAGCACGCGATCGACCAGTGACTGTCCCGGATCTGAGACAAGCGGCGAGCCTGCGTCGCTCACAAGGGCTACACTCAGGCCCTGCTGCAACTCGTTCACAATCCTGTCATCGTGGGTGTGCGCATTGTGTTCGCGGTATGATTGCAAGGGCCGGGAAATTGCATGCAGAGCGAGCAGTTTGCCCGTGACGCGCGTGTCTTCGGCGTAGAGACGATCGGCTGACTGCAGCACATCGAGGGCCCGCAGCGTGATATCACGCGCGTTGCCGATCGGGGTGGCAACCAGATAGAGGCCTCGGGCCAGGGCCTGCTCGGATTTACTTCGTGGCTGACGGGCGCTAAACTTTGGTTCTTCAATCATATCTGCTGTCGCCGAAAGGGGTTGATGCCTGTGACATTGTCCATGACCAGCGCCACGCCGGTGCGCGCCTCGAGATCTGTCCTCACGACCCTTGTGCTGCTGTTCGCGGGCCTTCTGCTGAGCGGGTGTGAAACCCCGTCTCTCTTTGGAGAGGATGCAAAGCCCAGCGTCAAGGCATCAAAGCCAACAGCGGTCGTGACGCGCCCCTCCACCCCGTCCAGCACGCCCTTCGTGCCGGTCGAGGGACAGGTGCGGGTCGCATTGCTGCTGCCATTCTCGCATCCGGACAGAAACACGCGCGCGGGCGCGCAGGCGCTGCAGGATGCCGCCCAGCTGGCCATGTTCGACATGGGCGCACGGTCCATGGTGCTGCTTCCGCAAGACACGGGTACGACGCCTGAAAGCGCGGCAGCGGCAGCCAATGCGGCGATCGACAAGGGCGCTGAGCTGATCCTGGGCCCCCTGCTTGCCAATGATGTGCGTGCCGTTGCGCCGGTGGCTCGAGCCCGCGGGGTCCCGGTCATCGCGTTCTCCACCGATCGAACCGTTGCTGGCGATGGTGTGTTCCTGCTCAGCTTCCTGCCCGAGCAAGAGGTGAACCGTGTGGTCAACCTTGCGATTTCGCAGGGACGCAGGCGCTTCGTGGCGCTGGTCCCGGCTTCGCCCTATGGGCAACGGGTCGAGGAGGTTTTCCGCGTTGCTGTCGCGCAGGGTGGCGCAGAAGTGGTTGCCGTGCAGACCTACGAGTCGTTCGCACAATCGCTGGAGCCTGCTGTCAAATCCATAGAGAAGCTGGAGTTTGATGCCATTTTCCTGCCTGATGGCGGCTTGATGCTTCGCAGTCTTGGACCGATCCTTTCCGTTCACGGGATCGACTCGCGGAAGGTCCAGTTCCTCGGCAGCCGCATGTGGGACGACCCGGCGACGTCACGTGAGATCTCTCTGGCTGGCGGTTGGTATGCCCTTCCGCCGCAGGAACAGCGTACAAATTTCAACACACGCTACCAGCAGCTCTATGGATCGCGCCCCCCGCAAATCGGGTCCTTGGCCTATGACGCGGTTGCACTTGCGGTGACCCTTGCAAACGGGCGGGCCGGGCAACGCTATACGCGAGCGACCATCACGGATCCGAATGGTTTTGCCGGTATCGACGGCATTTTCCGCTTCCGCAGCGATGGCAAGACGGAACGGGGGCTAGCTGTCTTCGAGATTTCGCAGGCTGGACCGCCCACGATCGTCAGCCCAGCTGCCAGCACGTTCCAAACGCCGGCGTTCTGACGGGCGTTTATGACAGCAATGTCTTGAGGACGGCGTTCAGGACCAGTCGGCCTTGAGGTGTGGCGGACAGCCTTGATCCCTGCAAGGCCAGCAGGCCACTGCTTGCCAATGACGTGATCCTGTCGGCGGCGAGACGCTGTCCGGTTTCGACCTCGAGCGCATGGAGATCGATGCCCTCGGTCAGTCGCAAGCCCATCAAAACGGCCTCTGTGAAACTGTCCGCGGGTGCGACCGGTTCCCACGCTTTCAGGGCCAAGCCTTCTTCCGCCACCTTGACAAGCCAACGCTCGGGCTCGCGCACGGTCTCGGTGGCGACCTTGCGTCCCTGGACGCTCATGCGCCCATGGGCGCCTGGCCCTATGCCGATGTAGTCGCCGTATCTCCAGTACAGAAGATTATGACGGGACTCCTCGCCCGGCCGTGCGTGGTTCGAAACCTCGTAGGCAGGAAGACCTGCTGCCTGCATACGCGATTGGGTCAGCTCGTACATGGCGGTGGCCGTTTCGGTGTCGAGCTCTTGCATCAGTCCACGCGCCTTGGCAGCGTGGAAGGGCGTGCCTTCTTCGAAGGTTAACTGATACAGCGAGTAGTGCGTGCAGCCAACGGCGATCGCCCGCGTCAATTCCCGCTCCCAGGCTGCGAGCGACTGTCCGGGCCTTGCATAGATCAAGTCGAAGGAGACGCGCTCGAAGACAGATTGGGCCAGGTCAACGGCGCGCATGGCCTCTTCGACCGTATGCAGTCGTCCCAGGGCCTTCAAGTCTGCGTCATCCAAGGCCTGGACACCGAGGGAGACGCGGTTCACACCCGCGGCCCTGTATTCGCGAAACCTGCCTGCGTCTGCACTCGTTGGATTTGCCTCGAGCGTGATTTCGATCCCAGCGTCGAAGCCGAAGCGCTGGCTGGCTGCATCGATCACGGAACGAACACAGTCACCCGGCATCAGGGAGGGTGTACCGCCACCAAAGAAAATCGATGTCAGTGCGGTGGTACTGTCGAGACGGTCGGCCATGGCAGCCAGCTCGCGCACAAGCGCCCCTGCATAGGCATCCGGATCGATGCGTGCGCGCACGTGGCTGTTGAAATCGCAATACGGGCACTTCGACAGGCAGAACGGCCAGTGCACGTAAAGCCCGAGCGTCTTGCCTTCCCTCTCAACCAAGGCAGGCCTCAACGAATTTTCGGAAGGCCCGCGCTCGGTGCGACATGGCATGCTTTTCTGATGGATCCATCTCGCCAAAGGTCAGGCTGTGTCCTTCAGGTATGAACATCGGGTCATAGCCAAAGCCCCTGGTTCCGCGCGGAGGCCAGACAAGTTGGCCATCGATGCGTCCCAGGAAGCTTGCTTCGGTGCCATCGGGCCATGCGATTGCAAGAGCGCAGATGAACCAGGCGGCGCGTGAAGATGATCCCGAGGCTTCAAGACGGCGCTGCACCTCGTTCATGGCAAGCGAGAAATCCTTGCCAGGTCCTGCCCAGCGCGCCGAGTAGATGCCCGGCGCCCCTTCGAGCGCCTCGACGCACAGGCCTGAATCATCGGCCAGGGCGGGAAGCCCGGCGCCGCGAGCTGCGGCGCGCGCCTTGAGCAGCGCGTTTCCTTCAAAGGTGACCTCGGTCTCGTCGGGTTCGGGCAACCCAAGTTGGCCTACGGAGACGGCTTCCAAGTTCCAGGGTGCGATGAGGTCTGCGATCTCGCGGACCTTGCCGAGATTGTGGCTGGCCACGACCAGCCTCGAGCCAGAGAGCTTGCGGACCATTGCTATCCTGCAATCGCCTGTTTCTGCAGATCGACGAGCTTGAGGATGCCGCCGCGTGCAAGTCCCATGAGCTGGCTGAAAGCTTCCTCGGTGAACGGTTCGCCTTCTGCGGTGCCCTGGATCTCAACGATGTGGCCCTTGCCGGTCATCACGAAATTTGCGTCGGTCCCCGCACTCGAGTCCTCATCGTAATCGAGATCGAGCACGCAGTTGCCGTTGTGGATCCCGCAGGAGACGGCCGCAACGTGGTCCTTCAGCGGGATCGTCCGGATCAGCTGGTCCTTCTTCATCAACTCGAAGCACTTGTGCAGCGCGACGAATGCGCCGGTTATTGCAGCCGTGCGCGTGCCGCCGTCGGCCTGGATCACGTCACAGTCGAGAACAATCTGGCGCTCGCCAAACGCAGTCATGTCGGTAACCGCGCGCAGCGCGCGCCCGATCAGGCGCTGGATTTCGAGTGTCCTGCCCGACTGCTTGCCGGCGGCCGCCTCACGTCGCATGCGTTCCCCTGTGGCGCGGGGCAGCATGCCGTATTCTGCGGTGACCCAGCCTTTTCCCGACCCTTTGAGGAACGGAGGGACCCCCGCCTCCAGGCTGGCCGTGCAGAGAACGTGCGTGCGACCGAATTTCACCAGACAGGAACCCTCGGCGTGCGCCGAAACACCCGGTTCGAGCGTGATGTCGCGCAGTTGGTCAAAGCGGCGGCCGGATGGACGCATGGGGTTTCCTTGTCTTGAAGTTTGGGGGCTCAGGGGCTACCTAGCCTTCTCGAACCCCCTGATGCAATGGCCGTTTTAGACCTTACACCGGTCCGACCCGACATGAACGATACGCCCCAGCCGAAAGCCGGCCCCCTTGCCGTCAACCACATCGCCGAGTTGAGCGAGCGGTCCCGGGACATTTTTCGCAATATCGTCGAGTCCTATCTGGAAACCGGTGAGCCCGTCGGTTCGCGTACGCTGTCACAACGTGGCACGATTCCGCTCTCTCCGGCCTCGATCCGCAATGTGATGTCGGACCTCGAGCGAGCGGGTTTGCTTGATTCACCGCACAGCAGCGCCGGTCGCATCCCCACGCAGCTGGGCTTGCGCTTCTTTGTGGACGGATTGCTGGAAGTGGGTCATCTGAACCCCGATGAACGTCGGGGGATCGAGACGCAGCTCGCGGCGAGCGGCAAGTCCGTCGATGACGTGCTGACGCAGGCTTCGAGCATGCTTTCGGGCCTCAGTCACTGCGCGGGGCTTGTGGTGACGCCAAAGCGCGATCCTGCACTCAAGCATGTCGAGTTCGTGCCGCTGGCACCGCAGCGCGCGCTCGTGATCATGGTTGGCGACGATGGCTCGGTTGAGAATCGCATCATCGACACTCCGAGCGGTGTTTTGCCCTCTTCGTTCATCGAGGCCGGCAATTATCTGAGCGCGCGCATGCGCGGGCGAACGCTGGAAGAGGTTCGATCAGAGATTTTCGCCGAGATTGCCGCGCAAAGGGCCGAGCTTGACGAGCTTTCCGCACGGCTTGTGGCCACGGGCCTTGCCGAATGGGCCGGCCGACCCGGCGCGCAGGCCAGCCCATCGCTGATCGTGAGGGGGCAGGCCAAGCTTCTGGACGATGTCAAGGCGACAGGCGAACTCGAGCGCGTGCGCCATCTCTTTGACGACATCGAGCGCAAGAGCGACCTGATCCAGATGCTGGAACTTGCAAAAAAAGGTGACGGCGTGCGCATCTTCATCGGCTCGGAAAGCAATCTCTATTCACTTTCGGGATCTTCGGTCATTGCAGCACCCTATGCCGATCGCACGCAGTCGGTGGTTGGCGTGATCGGCGTGATTGGCCCTACACGCATCAACTACGCCCGCATCGTGCCGATGGTCGACTATACCGCGCGCGTCATCAGTCGCATCCTCAGCCAGAAAACCTGAGCCGAACACCTGGAAGGCAAGCCATGACAAGCAATCCGCAGAACGAGAACCCGAACCCAACCGAGACGCCTGCGACCGCGACACCCGACACATCGTCGGCTGAGGTGGCCGGCCAGGAAATCGCCCGCGAGGCAGCGCAGATTGCGGCCCTCCAAGCTGAAGTTTCCGAATTCAAGGATCGCTATCTTCGCGCAGTGGCGGAAACAGAGAACCTGCGCAAGCGGGCAGAGCGCGAGAAGCAGGATGCGACCCAGTACGCATTTACGCGGTTCGCGCGCGACCTGCTTGGCGTTGCGGACAATTTCGAGCGCGCGCTGGATGCCATGAAGCCCGAGAAGCGGGCGGCCCTGCCGCCCGAGGTCCTTTCCGTGATTGAGGGCATCGAGGCTACGCAACGTCAATTGCTGTCGGCGCTTGAGCGATACGCCATCCGCAAGATCGAGGCGGTGGGCCAGAAGTTCAACCCCAACCAGCACGAGGCCATCGCCGAATTGCCTGTTCCCGGACAGACCGCCGGGACAGTCATTGCCGTGGCCGAGAACGGCTATACTATCGGGGACAGATTGCTGCGCGCCGCCAAGGTTGCCATCGCGGCGCAGATGCCAGAAGATTCAGTGCAGGACACGCCAGCAGCACAGCCAGGCGGGATCATCGACACCACGGCCTGAGATGGCGAATGGATAACTAGTCGTCCAGATCGTCCCCGCCGCCATCACGGTCGTCCCTGGTCTTGCCCGAGTAGCCGAACCAGCCGTGCTCGCGGTCATCCCTGCGGCCGAGGCGGGCATCGCGCCTCTCGACGCCCAAGCTGCCGATGATGACGAAGTAGATGACGGCCACGAAGCCAAGGATCAAAAGGACTGCGACCCAGGCGTTGCCTTCGATCGAGACAGGCTTGGCCTCGGCCAGTGCGGTCTGCGCAGTCGCCAACATGGCAAAGGCAGCAACCTCAACTTTCTCGACAATGGTCATTGTTCCCATGTGTTCCAGCCCTCCCTTTTTCAATCCATCCCTGCTCGCCTTGATGGCGCAGCGTGATGGCGAATGTGTGGCCGAGGTTGCGGTCGACTGGCGTTCTGACCACGCCTGTGCCGGTTTGGCGCCAATCTGCGCGAAAATTTCGCGCACTCTGCGCAGGGGCATGCCTTGCGGGGGGCAGACTGCCCCCCTATATGTGGCCCTGAAAGCTGCGAGAAATCGTGGCGATGTCCAAATCAAGTCCATGAACTCCCTGGGAACGGTCCGGGTGCTGATTGCAAACCCCCAGGCCCGCACCGTTTGCCGAACCATGAGGTACTGAACTATGTCGAAAGTCATTGGCATCGACCTTGGAACCACCAATTCGTGCGTCGCCATCATGGATGGCGGGCAGCCGAAGGTGATCGAGAACTCGGAAGGCGCGCGCACGACGCCGTCGATCGTCGCCTTCACCAAGGATGGCGAGCGGCTCGTTGGCCAGTCGGCCAAGCGCCAGGCGGTCACGAACCCCGAGCACACGCTCTTCGCGATCAAGCGCCTGATCGGCCGCAAGTTCGACGATCCGATGACCCAGAAGGACATCGGCATGGTCCCCTACAAGATCATCAAGGCTGACAATGGCGATGCGTGGGTTGCCGGCCGCGACAACGAGAAGCTCTCGCCGTCGCAAGTCTCGGCCTACACGCTGCAGAAGATGAAGGAGACCGCAGAGGCGTTCCTCGGCGAGAAGGTCACGCAGGCCGTGATCACGGTGCCTGCCTACTTCAACGATGCTCAGCGCCAGGCGACGAAGGATGCCGGGCGCATCGCGGGGCTCGACGTGCTTCGCATCATCAACGAACCCACGGCGGCGGCGCTGGCCTATGGCCTTGACAAGAAGCAGGGCGGCACGATCGCAGTCTATGACCTTGGTGGCGGCACCTTCGACATCTCGGCTCTCGAGATCGGCGACGGCGTGTTCGAAGTGAAGGCCACGAACGGCGACACTTTCCTCGGCGGTGAAGACTTCGATATGCGCATCGTCGACTTCCTCGCGGATGAGTTCAAGAAGGACCAGGGTATCGACCTGCGCAAGGATCGCCTTGCCTTGCAGCGCCTGAAGGAAGCTGCCGAGAAGGCGAAGATCGAGCTGTCGTCGCAGATGCAGACGGAAGTGAACCTGCCCTTCATCACTGCGGATGCTTCGGGGCCGAAGCACCTCAATACCAAGCTCACGCGAGCGAAGCTCGAGTCGTTGGTCGATGATCTCATCCAGCGGACCATTGCGCCGGTGAAGGCCTGCATGAAGGATGCAGGCGTCACGCCTGCGGACATCGATGAGGTGGTGCTGGTCGGCGGCATGATCCGCATGCCGAAGGTGCAGCAGGTCGTGAAGGAGTTCTTCGGCAAGGATCCCCACAAAGGTGTCAATCCGGATGAGGTCGTGGCTGTCGGAGCCGCGATCCAGGCGGGCGTGCTGAAGGGCGAAGTCAAGGACGTTCTGCTGCTGGACGTGACGCCGCTGTCGCTTGGCATCGAGACGCTGGGTGGCGTCTTCACGCGGCTGATCGACAAGAATACAACGATCCCCACCAAGAAGAGCCAGGTTTTCTCCACGGCCGAGGACGGGCAGACGGCGGTGACGATCCGTGTGTTCCAGGGCGAGCGCGAGATGGCGAAGGACAACAAGTTCCTGGGCCAGTTCGACCTTGTCGGGATCCCGCCTTCGCCGCGCGGCATGCCGCAGATCGAGGTGACCTTCGACATCGACGCGAACGGCATCGTGACGGTGGCAGCCAAGGACAAGGCCACGAACAAGGAGCAGAACATCCGCATCCAGGCGTCGGGCGGCCTGACGGAGGCCGAAATCCAGCAGATGATGCAGGATGCACAAGAGCACGCCAGCGAGGACAAGAAGCGGCGCGAACTTGTCGAGACGCGCAACCGTGCTGAGGCTGCGGCCCATGACATCGAGAAGAACCTGAAAGAGCATGGTGACAAGCTTGGTGATGCCGACAAGAGTGCCATCGAGGCGTCGATTGCCGATGTCCGCGAGGCCCTGAAGGAAGAAGATGCAGAGCTCATCAAGTCCAAGACGGATGCGATGCTGCAGGCGTCCATGAAGATGGGCGAGGCCATGTACAAGGGCATGAACCCGGATGCGGCTGCTGCCGGTGCAGGTGACCCGGGCGCGGCGGCTGCCGGTGGCCAGACGCCGGACGAGGGCGTGGTCGATGCCGACTATGAGGAAGTGAACGACGAGAAGAAGAAGGGAGGGACGCGTTAACCCTGCGTCCCTAACCTGACGGGCAGGCATCGGCATGGTCCGGTGCCGCCCCGTCCAAGACTGGTGTTTCCGAGCAGATCCATGTCGAAGCGCGATTTCTACGACGTTCTGGGCGTTCAACGGCGGGCCAACGCCGATGAGTTGAAGTCTGCTTATCGCAAGAAAGCGAAGGAGCTTCACCCCGACCGCAACCCGGATGACCCGAAAGCGGACCAGAAGTTCAAGGAACTGAACGAGGCCTATGACGTCCTCAAGGACGATCAGAAGCGTGCAGCCTATGACCAGTATGGGCACAGCGCGTTTGAAGGACCGTCTGGCAATCGTGGCGGCGGGCCGGGAGGCTTCGATTTCTCGACGTCGTTCACGGACGTCTTCGACGACCTGTTCGGCGAGTTCATGGGTGGACGACGGGGTGGCGGCGGCGGCAACCGTGCGCAGCGCGGGTCGGACCTGCGCTACAACATGGAAATCTCGCTCGAGGATGCGTTTGCCGGCAAGACTGTGCCCATCCGTGTTCCTGGATCTGTCGCGTGTGAGCCTTGCGGCGGCACGGGTGCCGAGCCTGGCACCAAGCCGCAGACCTGCACGACGTGCTCGGGCATCGGCAAGGTGCGGGCGCAGCAGGGCTTCTTCACGATCGAACGCACCTGCCCGACCTGCCAGGGGCTTGGCCGAATGGTCAAGAACCCATGCCGCGCGTGCTCGGGCGCGGGGCGCGTGGTGAAGGAGCGCACGATCAATGTCAGCATCCCGCAAGGCGTTGCAGACGGCAATCGGATCCGCCTGACGGGTGAGGGCGAGGCAGGCTTGCGCGGAGGTCCGAAGGGGGACCTTTACATCTTCCTGTCAATTGCGCCCCACCCGCTCTTCAAGCGCGAGGAAGAGAACCTCTATTGCCGCGTTCCGGTCAGCCTGACAACGGCGGCCTTGGGCGGGCATGTGGAAGTGCCCACGCTTGGCGGCGGGCGTGCGCGGATCTCGATCCCTGAAGGCACTCAATCCGGCAAACAATTCCGGCTGCGCGGCAAGGGCATGCCTGCCCTGCGTGGCCAGGGGGCGAGCGGGGACCTGTTCGTCGAGGTGATGGTGGAGACGCCCGTCCATCTCAGCAAGAAGCAGCAGGATCTCTTGCGCGAGTTCGAGAAGGCTGGCAGCGAAAAGAACTCTCCGGAGACGACGAACTTCTTCGCGCGGCTCAAGGAATTCTTCAACGACAGCAAGGACTGAGGCCGTCAGGCCGCGTCGAGAACTGCGACGAAGCCTTCTTCCGTGCCAACTGCGAGGCTTGAGCCATCAGGCGAGAACGCCATGCAGCTGATGGGCGGCAGATTGCGGGCCACTGTGCCAGCCTCCTCCTCGCCGATCCACTGCATCCAGACCGTGCCGTCGCTCATGCCTGCGGCCACGAGATCGAACTCGGGATGTGTTGCGACCACCTGAACGAGGGCCTCGCTGTCGGGACCGATTTCGAGCGGCTCGCGGCCCATGGGGCCGTTGCGCCCCGTGAAGGGCCAGCCGATGACCTGCGGTGCGCCTGCCGTCATCAGGACCTTGCCGCGGTGTTCCCACGCCATGGAGCGGACCTTGGAGGGATAGCCGGACATGCGCATGTCGGCTGCGTCTTCCACGCGCCAGCCGTGAAGGGCGCTTTCCTGCATTCCTGTCACAACGAACTTGCCGTCCGGGCTCCAGATGATGCCGAGATGCGAGCCCTTCCAGTTCAGGAGTGACGGTGTCTGGGTCGAGGATTTTGTCCACCAGAGCGAGGCGCCGTTGTAATGCGAGACGGCCAGCCTTCTTCCCTTGGGGTCAAAGGCTACGCCAGTGGCTGTTGATGCGTGCGGGTAGCGCGCCACGGTGGCCCCTGCCCCGTCGAGTACAACAACGTCTTTGCCAAGCGTGAAGGCCACAAGTGAGGTTGCTTCACTTGCGGCGATGTTCTCGATCCACTTGCCTTTCTGCTCGAACAGAACGCGGCTCTCGCCGCCGGGGATCGTGTGCACGAGGCGGCCGTCGTCACCGCCCGACAGGAAGCCCGCCTTCGGGTGAACGCCGAGTGCCAGGATGGCGCCGGTGTGGACGTTGATGGCCTGAGGCTCCTGTTCGTCGACAAAGATCCTCAGCGATCCGTCACCGCAGGCGAAGGCGCCAATGCCGTTCTGCTCGAAGGCGCAAGCCACGACCGGGGCATCGAACGTCCAGGAGCGGCCTCCGGCGATTGTTGGTTCGGCCATCGGGGTCACGCCACGCAGGCGGCGAAGCCGCGCTCGAGTTCGGCTGCGTCGAGGTTGCGGCCAATGAAGACGATGCGGCTGAAGCGCTTCTCGTCGTCCTTCCAGGGCCGCTGGAAGTCACCTTCCATCACCATATGGACAGCCTGAAAGACAAGGCGTTCGTCGCGGCCGCGAACATCGAGGATGCCCTTCATGCGCAGGATGTCCTGCCCCTTCTCCTGCAGGAGGCCCTGAAGCCAGCGGGTCACGCGATCGGCGTCGAGGGGTTTCGTGGTCGAGAGCGATACGGAGTGGATGTCGATCTGGTGTTCGTGATCGTGATCATGGTCGTCGCCATGGAGCAGATGCGGTTCAAGCTCAAGAGCGCGCGAGAGGTCGAACGCGCCGCGGTCGAGGACCTTGTCGAGCTCGATCGCGCAGCGTTGGGTGTAGTGGATGGGCGCGATGGGGTTGATCTGGCGGATCACGCGCTCGACACGCGCGAGCTCTTCCTTCGACACCAGGTCGGTCTTGTTGAGGATGAGCTGGTCGGCGAAGGCCACCTGTTCGTGCGCCTCCTTTGAATCCTTCAGTCGCTGGAGAATGTGCTTTGCGTCAATCACGGTCGTGACCGAGTCCAGCCGCGTGCGGGCCTTGACGTCTTCATCGACAAGGAATGTCTGGACCACTGGCGAGGGGTCTGCCAGGCCCGTTGTCTCGACGAGGATGGCGTCGAACTTCTCCTTACGCTTCATCAGGCCGCCGAGGATGCGGATCAGGTCGCCCCGCACGGTGCAGCAGATGCAGCCGTTGTTCATCTCGAAGACTTCCTCGTCGGTGT
>CAZABH010000024.1:0-50403 GCA_964483585.1 uncultured Flavobacteriaceae bacterium | reverse complement strand
GGCCGCGGCCAACAAGGTTAAGATCCCGATGATCGCATCGGGTGGGTTCGCAGATGCGCGCGGACTGGTGGCAGCCCTTGCACTCGGCGCCGAGGGCATCAACATGGGCACCCGCTTCATGTGCACCGTGGAAAGCCCCATCCACGAGAAGGTCAAACAGCAAATCGTCGCCAATGACGAGCGTGCGACCGATCTGATCTTCCGCACCCTGCACAACACTGCCCGCGTCGCAAAGAACGCCGTCAGTCAGGAAGTCGTCGCAATCGAAAGAAAGGGTGGCGCCAAGATTGAAGACGTCGCGCATCTGGTATCGGGCCAGCGCGGAAAGGTCGTCTACGAGCAGGGCGACCCGGACTATGGCATCTGGTCAGCCGGCATGGTCCAGGGATTGATCAACGACATCCCCACCTGCAAGGAACTTGTCGACCGTATCGTGCGCGAGGCAGAAGACATCATCAACAGGAAGCTGCACGGGTCCATCGTCGCCTGACCATGGGAGCCATTCACCACCTTCCACTGTCCGACCTGGCGCAGGCGTTGGCGCGGGCAGCAGGCCTCAAGGACTTTGTCGAGACCGGAACCTATATCGGGCACCCGATTGGCTGGGCTGCCCGAACCTTTGACCGGGTCTGGACCATAGAGATCAACCCTGAGTACCAGGCGCAGGCAAAGAGGTACAACCCTGCCGCCTCCAACGTGAATTACCGTTTGGGGGACTCGGCCAGCGAGTTGCCAAAAGTCATGTCTGAGCTGGGCGGCCCCGCACTGGTCTGGTTGGACGCCCATGCAGGCGCAGGCCACTTCGGGAGCGAAGACAACTGCCCCCTGTTGCAGGAACTGGAAGCCATTCTTGCCTCCCCGTTCGAGCACTGCATCCTCGTGGACGACGCACGCGCTTTCCTTGCCCCGCCACCACCCCCCTTCGATTACCGAAAATGGCCCTCTCTCGACCAGATCTTCACGGTGCTCTCGGGGCGACCCGGCTACGGCCTTGTGACGATCGCGGATATCCTCATCATCGTCCCTGACAGGCATCGGGACGTTGTCGCACAATTCTGCTTTGCAATCCGTCCCCGGATCTGATCGGCCAGGACATGCGGGGCGCACGCCCTTAATAAGATTTCGGCAAGCCCAGCGCCTTCTCGGCAAGGAAATTCAGGATCATTTCCCGGCTCACCGGCGCGATCCGTGCGATCAGCACCTCGCGAAACAGGCGCTCCACATGATACGCGCGCGCGTAGCCCATGCCACCATGAGTCATGACAGCGGCCTCACAGGCACGGAAGGCGGCCTCGGCCGCCAGATATTTTGCAGCGTTCGCCTCCACGCCACACGGTTGACCTTCGTCATAAAGTGAAGCGGCCTTCATAGTCATCAACCAGGCGGCCTCCAGTTCGGCCCACGACCGCGCAAGCGGATGCTGGATCGCCTGGTTCTGGCCGATGGGCCGTCCGAAAACAACACGCTCGCGCGCATAACGAGCCGCGCGCCGCAGCGCATCCTGCCCGATGCCAATAGCCTCAGCCGCGATCAGGATCCGTTCGGGATTGAAGGCATGGAGCAGATAGTCGAACCCCTTGCCCTCCTCACCGATCAGATCGTCATCAGGTACAGGCAAGGCGTCGATGAAAAGCATGTTCGTGTCGACCGCATGCCGTCCCATCTTGGGGATCTCACGCACTTCGACATGCCGCCGGTCAAGCGCGGTATAGAACAGGCTGAGGCCATCCGTGGCCTTGCGTCCCTTTGGCGACGTACGGGCGAGCAGCAGCACGTGGGTCGCTGACTGCGCAGTTGTGGTCCACATCTTGCGGCCATTGACGACCCAGCCGTCCGGACTGCGCTCTGCGCGCGTGGTAATGGCAGACGTATCAAGGCCTGCATCCGGCTCGGTCACCGCGAAGCAGCAGCGCGTTTCTCCTTTGATGAGGGGCACGAGAAACCGCGCCTTCTGTGTCTCTGTCCCGAAAACAGCCACGGGATGGGGACCGAAGATGTTGACATGAACAGCAGAGACACCGGCCATGCCAGCGCCGGAGGACGCGATCCGGTGCATCATCGCGGCGGCTTCAGTCACCCCAAGACCACCCCCGCCAAATTGTTGAGGCATCGCAATGCCAAGAAAACCTGCGTCGGCTATGGATTTGACGAAAGCCTCGGGAAAGCGGTGCTCCGTATCGCACGCGAGCCAATAGGCATCGTCAAAGCGGTCGCAGATCCGTCCAACGGTATCGATGATCTCCTGAACCATTACCTTTGCACCTCTGACCCGAATGCCTGCACGGCCGCGGCGATGCGTGTTCCGCCCGTGATCCAGCACATGACGGCATAAACAACGGCAATGACCGCGAACCAACTTGGAAACAGACACATGAGACTTATGGTCAAGATGGTCTCGAAACCCTCGGTCAAGCCACCAAGGTAGTACATCGACTTCCGGCCGCGGATCTCGGTTGTAATCCCGCGCTTTGCTGCAAAAATAGCGTAAGCAAGAAAGGTCGATGCAGGCGCCATGAAGCTGGTTGTCAGAAAGGCCGCAGCCAAAGCGTTACCGGATGGATCCGCAAGCGCAAAACCCAGCACCATGCTCGCATAAACGATGAAATCCAGCGTGATGTCCAGGTAGCCTCCCAGGTCCGTCAGGCGCGTCTGCCGCGCAACCGCTCCGTCGAGGCCATCCAAGAGGCGGCTCAGAAGGAAGACCGCAAGTCCCGGAACATATTGGCCGCTGGCAACAAGCCCCGCCGCCCCCATCCCCATGAGGAACCCCGTGGCCGTGACCGCATTCGCCGAGATACCCCACCGAACCAGATGGGTGGCCATACCCGCCAGCGGCTTCTCGATATGCGGACGGATCGCGGCATCGAACATTGGAATATCCCCTCCCGAATGCAGTTGTCGAAAGTCCAAGGACCGCCTACGCTGCAACGGGTCCAGGCTCAACTTGGAAAGGAAAATATCATGCGGATGCTGATGATGGCAGTGGTCTGTGCCGCCGTCCTGGCAGGACCAGCTCAGGCAGGACGCATCGAAACCGGACAGGATCTGGTGCGTGAGTGCTCGGACTACCTGGGCCGGGGCGCAGCTCAAGACAACAACGTTGCCCGCGCCCCTCATCCCTGTCGAAGCTTCCTGCAGGGCTTCTTCGTGTCCCTGATCGAAAGGGACAACGCCCGTCGTGACGCCCTAGTGAAGGGATTGCCTTATGCATCCAAGGAAAAATGCGTTCGCCTGCCCGACTTCCTGTCCTACACCGACATGGCCCAGCGCATCATGAACTACACGAAGTCGAATCCCCAAGCCCTTTCAACTCCAGCTGCAACGGTCGCCCAGCAGACCCTTGAACGCGACTTTCCCTGTCCGACCACAAACAATAGTCGCTGATGAAAGACCAACCGGATGAAACCTTTTGCCGCTGCCATCGCTGGACTACTGCTGATGACCATGCCTAGCCACGCGGCAGAGCCAACGCAAACGGCTGCACCTGGTGGCGGCGACCGTTACGCGGGGCCAGGCTTCGCAACCCGTGCACCGGTGCTTGCCCGGCACGGCATGGCCGCCACCGCTCAGCCCCTTGCAACACAGATCGCTATCGATGTGCTGAAGGCCGGAGGCAGCGCGGTGGATGCCGCCATAGCGGCCAACGCCGCGCTCGGGCTCATGGAGCCCGTCGGATGCGGTATTGGCGGCGATCTCTACGCAATTGTCTGGGACCCCAAGACGGGAAAGCTGCACGGCTATAACGGCTCAGGGCGATCCCCCGCTGGCCGCAGCCTGGAAGACCTGCGCCGCAAGCTGGGCTCCCGCACCGACATGCCATCCCATGGGTCTCTGACGGTAACAGTACCAGGAACGATCGATGGCTGGTACGCGTTGCACCAGCGCTTCGGCAAGCTTCCAATGGACCAGGTCCTCAACCCGGCGATCCGCTATGCCGAAGAGGGCTTTCCGGTCTCTCAACTGGTTGCGGAGTACTGGAAGCGCAACTTCAGGGCCTTCGAGCGAAACGCGGCAGACATCGAGGAAATCGACAACGCGAAGAAGACCTATCTGGTCGATGGCAGGGCCCCGGCCCATGGCGAGATCTTCCGCAACCCCGACCTCGGGCGCACATACCGCACCATCGCCAAAGGCGGCCGCGACGCGTTTTACAGCGGCGATCTTGCACGCAGGATGGATGGCTACTTCCGTCGCATCGGCGCGGACATGCGCCTTGCCGATCTGTCAGCTCACAAGGGCGAATGGGTAGATCCAGTCGGCGTACGCTACCGCGGCTACGATGTGTACGAGCTACCGCCCAACACGCAAGGCATCGCCGCGCTGCAGATGCTGAAGATCCTCGAAGCCTACGACCTCAAGGCAATGGGACGCGGTTCGGCGGATTCATTGCACGTGATGGTCGAAGCCAAGCGCCTCGCCTTCGAGGATCTGGCAAAGTTCTATGCGGACACCTCCTTTTACAACGCACCCATCAAAGAGCTCGTGTCGGACGACTACGCGGCGACGCGCCGGGCACTCATCGACATGAAGCGCGCCAATCCGGACATCTCCCCCGGAGAGATCAAGCTGCGTCAGGGGGATACGACCTACCTGACCACGGCCGACAGCTCGGGCATGATGGTCTCGCTGATCCAGTCGAACTATCGGGGGATGGGATCGGGGCTGGTACCCGACGGGCTGGGCTTCATGCTGCAGGACCGGGGAGAACTCTTTGCACTCGACCCCGAACATCCCAATGTCTATGCGCCCGCAAAGCGCCCATTCCAGACAATCATCCCTGCTTTCGTGATGAAGGACGGCAAACCGTTCATGAGCTTTGGCGTCATGGGGGGTGACCTGCAGCCCCAGGGGCACGTCCAGGTCCTGGTCAACATGATCGATTTCGGCCTGAACGTTCAGGAAGCCGGCGACGCCGCACGCTTCCGCCATGTCGGCTCAGACGATTGGCACCGCAAAAGCTCGTCGGGGGTCGGCAAGCTCCAGCTTGAAACCGGCATTGCCCCCGATGTGCGCCGTGAGCTGGCACGGCGCGGCCACGACCTTCAATCCGGGGACGGCGGCTTCGGCGGGTACCAGGCCATCATGCGCGACCCGGCGACCGGCGTGTACTGGGGTGCCTCGGAAATGCGCAAGGACGGCGCTGCGATCGGCTATTGAGCAAGCCGCCCGCGGGTTCCCGCTCAGGCGGTAATCCGTTGCGCGACCGTCTCGATGCGTTCAACCGGGAAACGCACGAGGAATGTGCTGCCCTCACCCAGAACGCTCTTCACGCTGATGGTCCCACCATGCAGTTCGACCAGCTTGCGCGTAATCGCAAGCCCAAGACCGGTACCCTGATGGCGCTTCGTGATTCCACCATCAGCTTGAACGAAGGGTTCGAACAAACGGGCGATATCCTGAACCGCTATGCCAACACCAGTATCGCGGACCTCGAGCAGAAGGCCGGAGCCATCGCAACCGACCGAAACATCGACCCGCCCACCCGCCGGCGTGAACTTGAGTGCATTGGCAACGAGATTGGTCACGATCTGGCGGACGCGCAAATCATCCGCCCGAATGACAAACTGGCCAGAGAACGCATGCGCAAACAGACCGACCTTGGCCTCGGCCGCCTGTGGCGACAGAAGCCGGGTAATCTCGATCACGGTATCCGCGACATCCACACGCGTCTCATTCAGGTGGATCCCCCCGGCGTTCGCACGGCTGAGGTCAAGGATCTGGTTGATGAGGCCCAAAAGATGCGACCCGCTCGTCTGGATGCATTCGGCATACTCCCGAACCAATTCTGGCCGAGCGGCAATCTCGGGACGGTCTTTCAGCAGCTGCGCAAAGCCGACAACAGAGTTCAGCGGCGTTCGAAGCTCGTGGCTCATATTGGCAAGGAACATTGACTTCGAGGCATCGGCCTCCAGCGCACGGCGCAAGTTCCGCTCGGCCTCGATCGCCTTGGACTGCGCCGCAAGCAACGACAGATGTTCGTTGGATCGCGCGGACTTGCGCTCCCGGTCGAGATCGATATTCCGGAACAGAGCATGCCTTCGCAGGAAGAACGCGACGCCCGAAAAAAGGAATGCCTCCAGCATGAAGATGCTGAAATGGGTCCAGCCAACTCCGAAGAACAGGTTGTCTGCAGACAGGACCGCAACGATCCACGTCGCAGCGCAGGCCACTGCAATCGCAGCATACTCGTAGAACCGCAGCAGGACAACACCCGCCCCGATCACGACAATGGCAAGATTGGTCGCCTGCATCGGATCGCCAGTCAACCACAGGTGCACCGAACTGTTGAGCCAAGTCACGACACCCAGAACGAGGAGTGCGTGGGCGAGCAGCTTGTAGCTCAGCAGCCCGCTCCACAAACCGATGCGGAAAGCAGACAGGAAGACAACCGACGCAGCCGCCAGCCAGAACATGTTCCACTTGATCGGCTCGGGCAGGGTGACGATGTGCAAGACCCCGAGTCCCGTGTACAGGACAATGCCAAACGCAAGCCAACCCTTGACGGTACCCGCATGGGAAGGAACCGCCGCCACCAGGTGTGCATCACGTCTGAGCTGCGCTGACAACCAGCCAAGCATCGGTTTATCCCAAAGAGCAAGGTCCGATGATGCTCTACCCTTGCGAAAAAAGGGTTAGTCGTCCGTCGGCGTTAAGCCGCTGTAAACGATGACGGCCGCGCAGAACATGTCACAAGACTGGAAATTTTACGGCCGCTTTACCACCACATGAAATCCAGCGCGCCAACGGCCAATGAACGCAGGTCCCTTGCGGGCCGCCTTGATGCAGTGCTGACAAGCGTCTAGAACCGATACAACCACCATTTCGGAACAACGCATGCAGGTTAGAAGAACCGTCATCGAGGCCATCGGCAACACGCCTCTCATCCGGTTGAACCGCCTGTCCGACGAAACCGGCTGCGAGATCCTGGGCAAGGCCGAGTTCATGAACCCTGGTCAGTCCGTGAAGGACCGCGCAGCATTGGGCATTATTCGCGACGCCGAAAAAGCAGGACGGCTGCGGCCCGGCGGAACCATTGTCGAGGGGACAGCAGGCAACACGGGCATTGGCCTGACCATCGTTGGCAATGCGCTCGGCTATCGCACCGTCATCGTCATCCCCGACACCCAGAGCCAGGAAAAGAAGGACACGCTGCGACAACTCGGCGCGCAACTGATCGAGGTCCCCGCCGTCCCGTATCGCGACGACAACAACTACGTGAAATATTCAGGCCGGCTTGCAGCTGAACTCGACAAGACCGAACCCAACGGCGCCATCTGGGCCAACCAGTTCGACAATGTAGCGAACAGGAAAATACACATCGAAACAACCGGACCCGAAATCTGGGCACAGACGGATGGCAGCATTCACGGGTTCATTTGCGCTGTCGGCACAGGCGGAACACTGGCTGGCGTCGCAGCCTCACTGCGCAGCTACAACCCGAATGTCAGGATCGGCCTTGCCGACCCGATGGGTGCAGCACTCTTCAATTACTATACCAGCGGTGAACTGAAGGCTGAAGGATCTTCGATCACCGAAGGCATCGGCCAGGGACGCATTACGGCCAACCTCGAGGGGTTCAAGCCGGACATGGCATTTCGTATCCCGGATGAGGAGGCAATCCCCTATTGCTTCGACCTCCTGAAGACAGAAGGCCTGTGCCTGGGAACCTCCAGCGCGGTCAACGTCGCAGGCGCCCGCAGGCTTGCACAGGAACTGGGCCGTGGCCACGTGATAGTGACCATCCTGTGCGATTACGGCACGCGCTATGCGTCGCGTCTCTACAATCCGCAGTTCCTGCGATCGAAAGGCCTGCCGGTTCCGGCATGGCTGGAGAGCAAATGATGACCCCTCTCGTTTCAACGGAATGGCTGTCGGCACACCTGCAGGCCCCCGACATTCGTGTCGTCGACGCCTCATGGTACCTGCCTGCAGCAAACCGGGACGCGCGCGCCGAGCACCAGCAGGCCCGGATCCCGGGAGCTGTTTTCTTCTGCATCGACGAGATCAGCGACACCAGCGCACCCTATCCGCACATGCTCGCGCCACCCGAGAAATTCTCCAGCCGCGTTCGCAAGCTCGGCTTGGGAGATGGCCACCGAGTTGTAGTCTATGATGGCAGCGGCATCTTCTCGTCCGCACGCGTCTGGTGGAATTTCCGCGTCATGGGCCATGAGGACGTCTTCGTACTCGACGGCGGCCTGCCGAAATGGAAGGCCGAGGGAAGGCCGCTCGACGACATGCCGCAAACCGCCCGCGAGCGCCACTTCACGGCGCGCCCGAACCACGCCCTTGTCCGGACAGCCTCGGACATGCAGGCAAATCTGTCCACCCGGCGCGAGCAGGTCCTGGATGCCCGCTCACCAGCGCGCTTCAGCGCCCGCGAACCCGAGCCTCGACCCGGCGTACGCGGCGGACACATCCCCGGCGCAGTCAACATCCACTATGCAAGGCTTCTGAACGACAATGGGACGATGCGCCCCCGCCAGGAGTTGGAGGCCATTTTTGCTGCGGAAGGCATAGACACGTCACGTCCCGTCACCGCCTCATGCGGATCTGGCGTCACGGCCGCAATCATTGCCCTTGCCCTGCGCGTGATTGGCGCGCCTGATGCGGCAATCTATGATGGATCATGGTCCGAATGGGGCGCCCGCCACGACCTGCCGATCGAGACATGAAACACCCAGCCATCGACATCACGATTACGAAACTCGAGATGAAAGCGCGACCAGCCGGGCCGCGCCCACACCTCCCACACACCCACGACAACGGACGCGTGATGCTGCTGAGGGCGCGCAAGCCCAGCGCGCACTTCTATCGTTACCTCTATGAAAACGTGGGACGCGCCTATCACTGGGTCGATCGTCGACGCATGCCTGATGACACCCTCGCCGCCATCGTCCAGCATGACGATGTGCATATCTACGTTATGTACTGCGACGGTAGTCCTGCAGGATACTTCGAGCTTGATTTTCGCTCGCCCCCCGATGCGGAGCTCGCCTATTTCGGATTGTTGCCCGACTATATCGGCAAGGGCCTTGGGACCTATCTTCTGGGCGCTGCCATCGACACCGCATGGTCACGCCCGATCACACGGCTCTGGGTCCACACCAACACTCTGGATCACCCGCGCGCACTGCCCGGCTACCAGAGGCAGGGCTTTGTGGCCTTCGCCCAGGAAAAATCGTCGATAGTACCGATGGACTGATATCAGTTTGGAGCCTCGGTCAGCCTCGCCGACGCGAACAATGGCTCGCCCTGCGCGGATGCGTACCAGCCCAGCGTGATGACCGCCTTGGACTGCGACAGGATCACGATCCCGTCGATGCATGTACCACCAGCGCCATCGCCCGCGCGCCCACGCGTGATCTGTTCCTTGTAGATCGTGTATCCCTCAAGCGTGGAAGCCAACCGTGTCAACACCCCGCTGCAACCGAGCTGCGGGTAGGACGTGTACCCCTCATCACCCTTGAACGACAACGTCATCGGGTAGCTTTTGGGCGCTTTCCCGTAGTGCTCGGTCATTGTCCCGGCAAAACGACCGAACAGCTCGACCGGCGAGCGGGCCTGCGACGCACCAGCCGCGACAACGCTCAACGCAACGGCGACAACAACAGCTCTCATGGACTTGCTCCTTGATCCGGCTTTGGCAGGTAGCACTCAACGCAGGATCTGGCCAAGAAATTCCTTTGTACGCGCATGCTTCGGGTTGGAGAAGAACTCACCCGGCGGCGCAACCTCGACGATCTCGCCCGCATCCATGAAGACGATCCGGTCAGCGACGGTTTTCGCAAAGCCCATCTCGTGCGTAACGACCAGCATGGTCATGCCGGTACCGGCGAGTTCAACCATGGTCTCGAGCACCTCCTTGATCATCTCGGGGTCAAGCGCACTCGTCGGCTCGTCAAACAGCATGATCCGCGGCTGCATCGTCAGCGCACGCGCAATCGCGACACGCTGCTGCTGTCCACCAGACAGCTGGCCCGGATACTTGTGAGCCTGCTCGGGAATCCGCACCCGCTCCAGATACTGCATCGCAAGGGCCTCGGCGTCCTTCTTCGGCAGCTTGCGCACCCATAGTGGCGCCAGCGTACAGTTTTCCAGCACAGTGAGATGCGGAAACAGGTTGAACTGCTGGAAGACCATGCCGACATTGGCGCGAACGGCCTGGGTGTGCGCCTCGTCACCCAGCAGCTCCGCACCCTCAACGATGATGCGTCCTTCCTCGTGGGACTCCAGACCATTGATGCAGCGGATCAATGTGGACTTGCCCGAGCCCGAAGGCCCGCAAATCACGACACGCTCACCGCTGACCACCGAAAGGTTGATATCACGCAGCACGTGGAATGTCTTGAACCACTTGTTCAGGCCAATGATCTGGACGGCCCCATGGACCTGCGGCGTGACTGTCATTTGGCTTCTCCTGCCTGGAGCCGAACCTCCAGCGAACGGGCGTAGCGCGACATGCTGAAACAGATCGCCCAGAACACAAAACCCAGGAACACATACCCTGTCATGGCTGTGTTGGGCGTGGCCCAATGCGGGTCAGCATTGCCCGACTGGATGATACCCAGAAGGTCAAGAAACCCTATGATCGACACCAGCGACGTATCCTTCATCAGCCCGATGAAATTCCCGACGATATTGGGCAGGCAGAGCCGAAGGGCCTGAGGCAGGATCACGAAGATCATGGAACGCCAGTATCCAAGCCCCAGCGCAGCGGCCGCCTCGTACTGCCCCTTGCCGACAGCTTGCAATCCACCACGTACAACCTCCGCCATGTAGGCCGAAGAAAACAGCGCGACGGCAATAAGCGCACCGAGCAACTTGTTGATCGTCATTCCACCCGGCATGAACAGGGGCAGCATGTTTGCAGCCATGAATAGCACCGTGATCAGGGGTACACCCCGCCACAGCTCGATGAAGGCAATCGACAAGCCGCGAACGACAGGCAACTCCGACCGTCGCCCCAGCGCCAGCAGAATGCCGAGAGGAAGCGACACGACAATGCCGGTAAACGCCACCACCAACGTCAGCATCAGCCCACCCCAACGCTCGACGGGCACTGGCGGCAACCCTGCACCGCCAACCAGAAGCACGAAGGCCGTGATCGGAAACAATGTCAGCATGGCAACACCGACAGCCGTCTTCGAGGGCAGCCGTGGAACCATCAACCACGCAAGACCCGCGCCAAGCAGAAGAAAGACGATATCGACCCGCCAGCGTTCAGCCTGATCATAGAAGCCGTAGACGATCTGACCCGAGCGCTCGATGATGTAGGGCCAGCAGGCGCCATTCTCATATGGCAGGCATGCCTCGCGATCACTCCCGATCCACGCCGCATCAAGGATCGCCCAGCTGATGAAGGGAACCACAAGCTGGTAAATCAGCAATAGTCCGACAAGCGTCAGCACACTGTTGAACAGTGACGAAAACAGATTGTCCCTCACCCATTGAACGGGCCCGGGCAACCTGCGAACAGGGGGCATTCGGGGAACTGCCATGGCGCTAACGCTCCGTCAACGCGATGCGACTGTTGTACCAGTTCATCGCCGCACTCGTGAGAAGACTGAATGTGAGATAGACAGCCATCGTGATGGCAATGATTTCGATCGCCTGCCCGGTTTGGTTCAAAGTCGTCCCGGCAAAAACTGAGACAAGATCAGGATAAGCGATAGCAACCGCAAGCGAGGAATTCTTCGTCAGGTTCAGGTACTGGCTGGTCAACGGCGGAATGATCTGGCGCAGGGCCTGAGGCACAATCACAAGCCGCAGCGCTTGGGTTCTCGTCAGCCCCAAGGCTTCGGATGCCTCGACCTGCCCCTTCGGTACACCCTGGATACCCGCACGCACGATCTCGGCAATATAGCCGGACGTATATGTGGCAAGCGCGATGACAAGGGCCATCAACTCCGGCAGGACAGTGAAGCCACCTTCAAAGTCGAAGCCGGAAAGCTCAGGCCAATTGAAGCTCAGGGGAAATTGCATGACGCCGGCCGCAACCAAAGGGGGGAGCAGGCAAAGGGCCACCATTGTGCGCCCGACGGCTCCAGCACGCCCGGTCTGCTCGCGCGTCACCCGTTGCCGGTAACTGTGGATCGCGGCAGCAATCATGCCGGCAGCAAACGCGACGACAACCACCTCGAACCCGGGCTCGGCAAGAGGCCGAGGCAGGTAAAGGCCACGATTGTTCAGGAACGCGCCCCCGAGAAACGACCAACTCTCCCTCGGGCCAGGCAAGGCCCGCAACACGGCGAAATACCAGAAGAACAATTGCAGCAGCAAAGGCACATTTCGCATGACCTCGACATACGCCCTGCACAAGCGCGCAATGAGCCAGTTCGAGGAAATCTGGCCGATGCCCACCAGAAGCCCGAGCATAGTCGCCAGCACAACGCCGATGACGGCTACAAGCAGTGTATTCAGGATACCAACGAGCAGAACGCGCCCATAGGTCGACGTCTCGTCATACGCAACCAGCGTCTGCACCACATCAAACCCGGCCGTGTTGTCCAGGAAGCCAAAGCCGGACGCAATGTTCTGCCGCTCCAGCGCGTCAGCTGCATTCCAGGCCATTCCGCCAATGATGAAGGCAACGAACGCAAGTAGCCCCGCCTGATAGACCAGGTCACGAAAGGACGCGCGCCTGCGCTTCACCGGATGAGCCTTCACGTTGAATCAGCGGATGGGGGGCGCGTAAAGCACGCCGCCCTTGTTCCAGAGGGCATTTACGCCGCGCTTGATCTTGAGGGGCGATCCCTGTCCAAGGTTGCGCTCGAAGATCTCACCGTAATTGCCCACCTTGCCGATTGCACGAATGACCCAATCCTTGCTGAGCCCGAGACTTTCACCAAAGGCACCCTCGACACCCAGCAGGCGCCGGACTTCCGGATTGGTTGATTTCTTCATTTGTTCAACGTTCTTCGATGTCACACCGAGTTCCTCGGCATTGATGAGCGCAAACAGGGTCCAGCGCACGACATCGCCCCAAACCTGGTCACCATGATTGATCGCAGGCCCGAGGGGCTCCTTCGAAATGATCTCTGGCAGGATGACGTGGTCACCCGGCTTCCTCAGCTTGAGACGCTCTGCGTAAAGGCCTGAGGCGTCCGTGGTGTACGCATCGCAACGGCCCGAATCGTAGGCGGCCAGAACCTCGGCATTCTTTTCGAAAGCGACGATCTTGTACTTCAGGTTGTTCGCACGGAAATAGTCGGCCAGGTTCAGCTCGGTGGTGGTGCCTGTATTTGTGCATACCGTGGCGCCATTCAATTGCTTTGCCGATGAGACTTTGAGCGACTTCGGAACCATGAAGCCCTGGCCGTCGTAATAGGTTGCCCCGATGAATTCGAGACCGAGCTGCACATCCCGGCTCATCGTCCAAGTCGTATTGCGCGACAGGATGTCGAATTCACCAGACTGCAGCGCTGTGAAACGCACCTTGGCCGACGTCGGCGTGAATCGGACCTTCGAAGGGTCGTTCAGGATGACAGCCGCAAGCGCCCGGCAGAAATCCACGTCGAAACCGGACCAATTGCCCTTCGTGTCGGGGCTCGCAAAGCCGGTCAGCCCCTCGTTCACACCGCAGCGCAGGTAACCATTCTTCTTTATGCGCTCTACAGTCGTCGACTTGGATGCCTCCGCAAGACCGCTGGAGGCCATGAACGCGATCATCGCACCGAGAATGAACCTGGTAAAAAAACGCATGCGCAACCCTTTCAAACAGCATTGCCGGGCCCCCCTGAAATGCGGCACCCTGCAGTTGTTGGAGAGTACATAGAGGAAGTCCGGGGCTCATGTCCAAACAAGGCGACAGCAACTGGCGCCCAGCGACCAGGATCGTTACGTCAGGCAGAGACCCGTTTTCACACCACGGCGCCGTAAACCCACCCGTCTATCATGCCTCCACCATACTGCACCGGACGGTGGACGCACTGGAGAACAAGCGACAAGCCTACACCTACGGACGCCTCTCGACCCCCACCATTGAGGCGCTCGAGACCGCAATCTGCGATCTTGAAGGTGGCGCCGGCACGGTGCTGTGCCCGTCGGGCCTGCAGGCATGCACGCTCGCGATCCTGAGCACGGTGTCCGCCGGCGACCATCTTCTCGTGACCGACTCGGTGTACGGACCCACCCGCCGCTTCTGCGACCGCATGCTGACCCGATTCGGGGTGACGACCAGCTATTACGACCCGATGATCGGCGCGCAGATAGAAACCCTCTTTCGTCCCAACACCAAGGCCATCTTCACCGAGAGCCCCGGCTCTCACACCTTTGAAGTTCAGGATATTCCTGCCATCGTCGAGTGCGCGCATGCCAACAACATTGCGGTGATCCTCGACAATACGTGGGCCACACCTCTGTTTTTCGATGCCATGGAGCATGGCGTCGACGTCTCCGTCATGGCGGCAACCAAATACATCGTTGGCCACTCTGATGCACTGATAGGCACGGTCACAGCCAATGCGCGCTATCTGCGTCAACTGCGCGACACGCATGCCAATCTGGGTATCTGCGTGGCTCCAGACGACATCTACCTCGCACAACGGGGACTGCGGACCCTCCATATCCGGCTGCGACAGCACGAAGCGCAGGCCCTGATCATGGCACAGTGGCTCAAGTCCCGCCCCGAGGTTGCACGCGTCATCCATCCGGCGATGGAAGGATCTCCGGGGCACGAAATCTGGAAGCGCGATTTCAAGGGCGCGAGCGGTCTTTTCGGCATCGAACTGAAACCCTGTTCGGATAAGGCACTCGCCGCAATGCTGGACGGTCTCAGCCTCTTTGGCATGGGCTGGTCGTGGGGGGGCTATGAAAGCCTGGTCGTCACCTCACACCCCGAGCGCACGGCTACCCGGCAAGAATACAAGGGACCGCTACTGCGCCTGCACATAGGCCTGGAGGATACAGACGACCTGAAGGCAGACCTTGAGGCAGGCTTCGCCCGTCTCGTGGAGACGGCATGATGCCCGAGACGCTTTCAACGGATGCGTTCCTTGCTGAAGTGAAGTTCGACAAGGCCGGCTTGGTGCCTGCAATAGCCCAAGACGCAGAAACGGGAGCCGTGCTGATGCTGGCGTGGATGAACGCAGATGCCCTTCGCCTGACACTCCAGACCAGGAATGTCACTTATTGGTCACGCTCCCGAAAGGCACTCTGGCGCAAGGGCGAGACGTCCGGCCACATCCAGGAACTCGAGGCGATCTGGCTCGATTGCGACGGTGACACCATACTGATGAAGGTTCGCCAATCCGGCCCCGCCTGCCATACGGGCACCCCAACATGCTTCTTCAAGTCGGTCTCCAGAACATAGGCATGCCAAAGCCGGCAATATTCGTCACAGCAACGGCGCTTGAAGACTGAATGGAGCGCATGGCACATGATATCCGAGGACATCGCCTGACCGGCGAGACACCTGGATGCAGAACTCAGGATCGAAGCGAGGAACAATGGCGCGCATCACCATCAAATCCGAAATTTCCGGCAAGGTGTGGAAGGTGACAGCAATACCCGGCCAAGCGCTCGCCGAGGATGACCCGATCGTCATACTCGAAAGCATGAAGATGGAGATCCCGGTTCCAGCCCCAGTCAGTTGCAGGCTCATCGAAATCGCGGTGAATGAAGGCGACAGCGTCTCAGAGGGCGATATCATCGCCTACGTCGAAGCCTGATTGCCTAGTGCATGAAGCCGTCATCGTCGGCAGGACCGCCACGATCAAGGTCGGGGAAGGCCAGGATGCAGATGCCGATCACGCACCCGACCATAGCCCCGATGATCCCTGCCTCGTAGGGCTTGCTTGCAATGGCAGCAAAGACCACAGCAAAAAGAACAGTCGGCATCGCCAGTGTGTTGATGATGCGCCAACCGTTACCGCGCCGCCTTGCCATCTCAGCCTCCCATCAATTCCCGAAGATAGGAGTTAAGCAGCTTTCCGCCGGGATCAAGGCGTCGACGCAGATCCTGAAAACGATCCCACATCGGATAGAGCACTGACAGCTGTTCTGACCGCAGAGAATGCAGCTTGCCCCAGTGGGGACGACCGCCGTACTTCCAGAACACTGGCTCGACAGCATCAAACAGCGGCCTGAAGTCCTGCTGTCGATACTGGTGCACCGATATGGTTGCCGCATCGCGATTGTAGAACGGAGACAACCAGACATCGTCAGCCTTCACGAAGCGGAACTCGATCGGAAAGACGCCTGCAATGTTGCGACTGCGAATGACGTCGGCAACCTCGCGGATACAGTCGACGCCATTGGCCGCCGGCACGGCATATTCCATCTCGTTAAAGCGCACAGTGCGCGGACTGGGGAAGATCTCGTGGCTCCATCGAGCGCGGGAACTCGCGCCCATGGCGCCCCGCGTGAAAAAGTGCTGCAGCGGGCCCGACAGGAACGGCAAAAGGCGCGCAGACAGGCAACCTGCTTCAAAAACGCGCTGGTCCCAACTGTCGCGCTCGCCACGCGCTTTCATCTTCTCGCTGCCGGCAGGACCCGGCACGTCCTCGTCCGTTTCATCCAGTGACTTCGCAACCACGGCATCCGTCATGGGAAACCAGAAAAACTCGAAATGCCTGTGCGCGTCGCGCAAGTGCGAAATTTGACGCCAGCATTCCTGCGCCGGCATAACCCAGTTGTTCTGGCGCAAGCGATAGGCCGGCTTTACGCGCAATGTAATCTCGCTCAGAACACCCAGCACGCCCAGCGATGTCCGACCGCCGTCCCAGATCTCGGCATTGGATGCGGCACTGCAAGCAAGCACCTCGCCATCGGCCGTGACCAGGCGAAACGCATCGACCTCCGACGAAAGGCTGCCAAGGGCCGCCCCCGTTCCGTGCGTGCCCGTCGAGACCGCGCCCGCGATGGACTGCCGGTCGATATCTCCCTGGTTCTTGAGACCATACCCCGCGTCGAACAGCGGCCGACCGATCGCATGGATCTTTGTACCCGCACGCAGGGTCGCAACACACCGGGCTGCATCCGTCGAAACCAGCCCATGCATTCCGTCAAGGGACACCAGGGTACCGTCTGTCTGACAGACAGGCGTGAATGAATGCCCGGAACCGGTGACACGCACAGGACCCTGCCCAGCACGCACCGCTGCGCGAAGCGCAGCTTCATCCGTTGGAGCGACGAGTTGCGACGGAGTGGCCCGGACATGACCGGACCAGTTCGACCAGCCGGTCATTCGTCTTTCAGGGGCCCTGTCGAAGGCACAAACCTGTCGGCACGCGACTTGGCCTCATCAGCCTGCACTTTGGTCAGTCGCCCCTGCAGAACCTCAAGCGGCGTCGCACGCTGCTGGTCGATCTTGTTTTGCGAGGCATCGAAAGGGACGCCGGCAAACCCGCCTCTTGCCGCCAGGATATAGAACTTCAGCGCCTCGATCTCGTCGATCGCAACCCCTTCACCAGCCTCCAGCATCGTGGCGAAATTATACTGCCCTTGTGCCAGTCCATAGTCTGCAGAACGCCCATACCATCGGGCCGCATCCCTGATATCGGCCGTCGCTCCAAGCCCGGTCTCGCACATCGAGCCCATATCGAACATCGACAGCGCATACCCAAGCCGTGCCGCCTGCGTATGATATCGCCTCGCCTTCTCATAATCCCGCTCTACGACACCAGGTTTGCCATCCATGTACTCGACCCCCAGGCGATGCGCCGCGTAGGCGCTGCCCTTGGCTGCGGCGCCTATCCAGTGCTCGATCGCTTCGGGATAGCGGCCCATGCGGTAATGGTCTTCGCCGACATCGTTCTTGTCACGCGTCTCTCCGAAGGGGTGATCAAGCGCGGCAACCGCCTCCCCGGCACACACTGCAGCCTCGCCCATGCAGGGCTTGGGCCAAAGGAACAGGGCGGCCAGAAACACGGCAACGCCAACAGCGGCAGCACCCACACCCAGCAAGACTTTCTTCATGTCGGACTCCGCAAGTACAAACCCGGACAGCACAGGAGACTAGCCCAATCTGCGGCGGGGTGTAAGGCCTCGCCTCCTTGCAAGACTTGATTGGCCAAGGCGCATGGGATTAGGTGCCCTCTCAGCCATCAAACCCCGGGACCGAACCAGCATGACCAGCCTCTTTGACCCTATGACATTCCAGCGCGGTCCGGCCCAGAAAAATCGCTTCGCGCTAGCCCCTCTGACCAATCTGCAAAGCCACAAGGACGGCACCCTCTCGGACGACGAGTTCCGCTGGCTGACCCTCAGGGCCAAGGGCGGGTTTGGCATGACCATGACATGCGCCTCGCATGTCCAGGCCCAAGGACTGGGCTTCCCCGGACAGCTGGGAATCTTCGGCGACCAGCATCTCCCGGGCCTCACACGCCTTGCCGCAGCCATCAGGTCGCAAAACAGTCTAGCCATCGTGCAGCTTCACCATGCCGGCATGCGTTCCCCCGAGGCGATGATCGGCACCAAGCCCGTCTGCCCGTCCGACAATGCGGAAACGGGCGCCCGCGGCCTGTCACTGTCGGAAGTCGAGCAGCTGCGCGATGACTTCATCGCCGCTGCCATCCGGGCCGAGAAGGCCGGCTTCGACGGTGTCGAGCTCCACGGCGCACACGGCTACATCCTCTGCCAGTTCATCAGCGCCGAGACCAACCGCAGGACTGACCACTATGGCGGAGACATCAATGGCCGCGCCCGCATCGTCCTCGAGATCATCGACGGCATCCGCGCAACATGCCGCCCGGACTTCAACCTTGGCATCCGCCTGTCCCCGGAACGCTTTGGACTGAAGCTGGGCGAGATGAAAGGCCTCGTGCAGCGCCTCATGACGGAGGCGAAACTCGACTATGTCGACATGTCGCTCTGGGACACGTTCAAGGAACCTGAGGAAGAGGAATTCAAGGGCCGCACGTTGCTCGCCCACTTTGCAGCCCTCGACCGCGGCAAGGTCCGCCTCGGCGTTGCCGGAAAGATCTCCACCGGAGCAGCGGCGCGCGCAGCCCTGGACGACGGCGCCGACTTCGTCCTTGTCGGCCGCAGCGCCATCCTGCACCACGATTTCCCGAAGAAGGTCGAAGCTGATCCCGCCTTCATGCCGATCGCCCTGCCCGTCGCAGCGGCGCATCTGGAGGCCGAAGGCTTGGGCCCTGCCTTCCTGAACTACATGCGCAGCTGGAAAGGCTTCGTTGCCGAGGCCTAGAGATCGAGCGCGGCGACGGCCGCCCGTACACCGTCGAACCGTGCCTGCATGTCATCGGCAAGGTGCCGCTGCGTGGGAATGTAGAAGAGCCCGAGGTCGAGCCCCCTAAGCGCGACCTCGGCGGCCCGTTCCGGCATGATGAGATTGAGCGCTGCCGGCACCTTTGCCGGATCCGGCAGAGCCTTCTGGATCAGCGGCGTGTAAACCGCCCCCGGCAGCAAAACATGCACTGCCATTGGGCCACCCGCTGTCTCGTCGCGCAACCACTCGGCCATGATCAGCAGCCCATGCTTCGACGCGGCATAGAGACCCAGTCCCGAGCCACGCACGGCTGCAGGCACGGCCAGTGAATTCTCGGATGCCGTGAACAGGATGCGTCCCTGACGCCCCGTGGCCTCCAGATACGCGTGATAAGCCTGCGCCAACCGGATACCGGCCTGCAGGTTCACCGCGAGCACGCGCTCGGCCGTGTCGTCGAAGGGCTCCTTCAGCACGCGCTTGTTGCGTCCGATGCCCGCATTCGAGCAGACAAGGTCGATCCGTCCCGCGACCTGCAGCGCGCGCGAGAGCAACCCAGCCTGCGCCTCCCCAAGCGAAAGATCGCAGACCAGCCCCTCGCATCCCTCGCCCATCTCTTTCACGGCCGAGGTTAGCCCGGCTTCGTTCACATCAGCGAGGATCACCTGCGCGCCGCGCGCCCGCAGCGCCCGCGCCAGCGCAAGCCCGATGCCGGAGGCTCCACCCGTCACAAGCGCAACCTGTCCCTCGTAGTCGATCATGGGCACAGAGCCCGGCTGCGGAATTCGGTATACTCAGTCGCAAGATGCTCCACGATCGCCGCAGCCGGCTCGATGCGCGAGACCGCATCGACACCCTGCCCGGCTGACCACGTGTCCTTCCAGCGCCGGAATGCAGCACCGGGGTCGCTGAACACAGGGCCATCCTCGCGCACAACCGTTGGGTCGATGCCGGCCGCAGCCAAGCTGGCGCGAAGCCAGTTCGCGCGTACGCCTGTCACCGCGCTCGTCTGCACCAGATCCTCATGCGTCGCGGCGACGACCATGCCCTTGTACGCATCTGGCGCGAGGGACTCCGCGGCCACTATAAAAGGTGTCCCTACATAGGCCAGGTCTGCCCCAAGCACCTCAAGCGCGCGGATTGCACGACCGGAACTGATGGCGCCACCCACGACAAGCGGCCCGTCGAAGAAGGCACGCACGGCCGGCACGAACGCGAATGGGCTCAATTGCCCCGTATGACCACCAGCGCCCGCACAGACAAGCACAAGCCCGTCGACACCTGCCTGCAGGCACTTGCGCGCAAAGGCGACATTGATGACATCGGCAAATACCAGTCCACCATAGGCATGGACCGCATCGACAACACGCCTCGGGCTGCCGAGCGCCGTGATCACCATCGCAGGCTTGTGCCGCGCGATCAGTTCAAGCTCGGCGTCAAGCCGCCCATAGGACTGGTGGGCCACGATGTTGAGCACCCACGGCGCATCATGCGGCGCAAGTCCATCGTTGAGACGCGCCATCCATGCATCGAGCTCGTCCAGGGTGCGTGCGTTGGGGGCCGGGAACGCGGCAGCCATGCCAGCCTTGCATGCTGCCAACACAAGGTCGGGACCCGAGACCAGGAACATCGGCGCGGCAATGGCCGGGACTTTCAGGCGCCCTGCGAAAGCCCGAAACCGGCTGGTCGCAGACGAAATCACGCGACGCTAGTCCTTGGCCCGCTCGACGTAGGAGCCGTCCTCGGTATTCACGACGACGCGCGCACCAACGCTGATGTGGGGTGGCACAGCCGTCCGGACACCATTCGATAGCTTCGCGGGCTTGAATGAAGAGGAGGCCGTCTGGCCCTTCACCACAGGCTCGGTCTCGGCGATCTCCAGCACCACGCGCGAGGGCAGCTCGATGGCGATCGGTACGCCGTTGTGCAGGCTCAGGGTCACTTCCATGTTTTCCTGCAGGTAGGGTTCACGGTCGCCAAGGATTTCGGCGGACACATGGGTCTGCTCGAAATTCTCGGGATCCATGAAAACATAGGCATCGCCATCCTTGTAAAGGTAGGTATTGGTGCGCATGTCGACGAAGGCCTTTTCGAGGCTGTCGGTTGTCTTGTAGCGATCGTTGACCTTGACGCCGTCGCGGATCCGCCGCATTTCAATCTGGGTCGTCGGCGTGCCCTTGCCGGGATGAAAATTCTCGGCAGTCAGGACAACAAAAAGGTCGCCGTCCTTCTCGATGATGTTTCCCTTGCGGACGTTGCTGGCAATGACCGAGACCACGCGATACTCCCTGATGCAGCTGATAGCCCCGCAGCCCGTCCGTCCGGACAGCCACGCAAGGCCGGATTTTGGCCGCGGTGATAGCAGCGCAGGCCCCTTCCGCCAAGCGCCAACACGCCGGCAGGCCGCGGCATGGTAACCGTCTCCCCTTGGTGGGACCGCGAACGGCACGCTGACAGGCGCCCGTTTCTGGTCGCACGTAACCGCATAAAGGCAGCATTTCGACGACATTTCGAGGCTCAGGGCTTCACCGAAGTCGAATGCGCAGCGCTGCAATCATCCCCGGGAAACGAGACCCATCTTCACGCCTTCTCCACCGACGCGAACATCAAGGGTGAAACGCGAAGGCTATACCTTCATACCTCGCCCGAGTTCGCTTCCAAGAAGCTGCTGGCAGCCGGCGAGCAGAAAATCTTCGACTTCGCCCGCGTCTTCCGCAACCGCGAGCACGCCCCTTTGAACGTACCGGAATTCACGATGCTCGAGTGGTATCGCGCCAATGCCGACTACGAGGCCGTGATTGCCGACAGCCTGAACCTCGTGCGGCTGGCCGCAGAAACAGCGGGGCAAAATGCCCTTCGCTATCGGGATCGATCAATCCGCGTATCGACCCAAGCGCGCAGAATGACCGTTGCGGAAGCCTTCGAGACTTTTGCCCGCATCGATCTGCTCGAGACGATCGATGCCGATGGTACCGATCGAGCCTACCTCGCCTTGCAGGCTCAAGCCCGCGGCATCCACTTCGAGCCAGAAGATACATGGTCCGACATCTTCAGCCGGATCCTCGTCGAGAAGGTCGAGCCGAACCTCGGTCTCGATGCGCCACTGATCCTTGACCAGTACCCGGCAAGCGAAGCCGCACTCGCGCGCAAATGCGCACATGATCCACGGGTTGCTGAACGATTCGAGCTGTATGTACTGGGCGTCGAGTTGGCCAATGGCTTCGGCGAACTGACCGACCCGGTCGAACAACGCGCACGATTTGAACACGAAATGAACGAAAAACAACGCATTTATGGCGAACGCTACCCGATCGACGACGACCTTCTTTCAGCCCTGGATCAGATGCCGCCAGCCAGCGGCGTGGCCATGGGATTTGACCGCCTCGTCATGCTCGCAACAGGTGCACTGCAGATCGAGCAGGTGATGTGGACACCGCCTGCAGGCCGCGCCGAATGAAACCTTCAACCTTGCGCACACCCGCAGCGCTTGCAGACGCAGGCCTGATCCCTGCGGGATCAATCCCTGCGATGGAGACCGTCGCACAACGCTATGCGATCGCGGTGCCGACAGCAGTCGCGGCATTGATCGAAAAGGATAATCCAGCCGATCCGATTGCCCGCCAGTACCTGCCCGATATCCGCGAACTTGAGACCTCACCGGCAGACCTGGCTGATCCCATAGGAGACCGCAAGCACACCCCTGTCGAGGGTCTCGTCCATCGTTATCCAGACCGGGTGCTCTTGAAAATCGTGCACACCTGCCCGGTCTACTGCCGGTTCTGCTTTCGGCGCGAGATGGTCGGACCGGGGAGAGAGCCAAGCCTCACGCCGCAGGCCATCGAGCGGGCGCTCGGATACATCAAGCTCAACACCGGCATTCGCGAGGTCATCTTCACCGGCGGCGACCCGTTCATACTCGCCCCACACCGCATCCGGAGGTTGACCGACGCCGTTGACGCCATCGGTCACATCCAGCGTATCCGTTGGCACACGCGCGTACCTGTCGTGGACCCGGAGCGCATCGACGACAGTTTCGCCGTCGCTACAAAACCTCAACGCGCCCGCCTTGCGATCGCCATCCACGCCAATCATCCGCGCGAATTCACGCCGGCAGCCAAGCGCGCCCTGTATCACTTGAAGAAGGCAAGTGCCGAGTTGCTGAGCCAGTCGGTGCTGCTGCGTGGCGTCAACGACGACATCGCCACATTGTCCGCACTGTTGGGCGCTTTCACTGAGAGCGAAATTGCACCCTATTACCTGCACCACGCAGACCTGGCACCCGGGACCGCACATTTCCGTACCACGATCCGCGAGGGCATCGCCCTCATGCGCGCCCTCGGCAAGAAACACCCGCACGCGGCGCTACCCACCTATGTGCTTGACCTGCCGGGCGGCTTCACCAAGGTCAACCTCATGGGCGACGATGCAAACGAAACGGCACCTGGCCACTGGCGTATGCGCGATGACAAGGGGCTATGGCATGAGTACCTGGAAACGCAATGATCAGGGCTGCGGCAGCACCCGGACATCGATGCGCCTGCGATCATCCAGGAACCGCAGTGCCGCACGCCTGACATCTGCTGCAGTGACGGCCGCGATCTCGTCAACCTCATTCCGCGCCCGCTCGATGGTACGCGGCTTCATCTGAGCATCACGCAAGGCCTCGACCCAGTAGGCATTGGTCGTCTGCGCAGCATGGAGCTGATACAGCAAGGGCCTGCGCGCCCGGTCCAGAAGATCCTTGGAAACCTCGACCTCGCGCAACTCTTTGGTGATCTGGTCAAGTGTCTCGAAGAATAGCTCGACCATCTCGGGCTTGGGTTCGACGCCAGCAAAGATATAGCCAAAGCCGTCAATCGCAGGCGAAGAAAACGCATTACCGAAGGGCGTATAGGTGGCCCCTTGCGCCTCGCGAACCTCGTCGAGCAGGCGCAGCTGGATGATTTCCGAGAGCACTACGACCGCCATTTCCTGACGCGTATCCGGGAAACGTCCGGGACCAGGCCATACCGACATCACAGCCGCCTGGTCACGCCGACCGCGATGCGAAAGCGCGATCCGGGAACCACGGGCTGGAAACGGCGACTTGGCGGCTGAACGATCAGGCCTGAACGCTGCATCCCGCGCGGGCAAAGCGCCGAATGTCCGCGCAGCGGCATCTATGGCATCGGCCACTTTTACATGCCCCACGATTGTCACCTCGACAGGCGCACGCGCCAGCGAGGCTGACATGGCCACCCTCATGTCATCCACGGTCAGCGCCTGAACTTCCGCCGGCGTCGGCGCGATCCACCGATCATCACCGCCGCGCACGATACCGGTCAGCTCGCGGTTCAAAACGCCAAGGGGCTTTGCGCGCTGCTGCTGGTCCTGCCCCTCGGCCGTCGACTGCAACCGTCGCAGACCGTCGGGACGGTAGGCAGGATCAGTCGCAAACGCGGCCAGCACCTGCAATTGCAGCAACACGTCGCGTTCGACTGTGTCGCCATAAAGCTGGAACCGGTCCTCGTCGAGATCAAGGTTGATTCCAGCAAAGTGCCCGGGCTCCGTCTGCTCCAGCTCGACCATCTCCAATTGGCCAAGCCCTCCTTCTACGAAGGCAAAGGGCAGCACCCACCCGAGCCCTGGCTTGCCACGCGGCAAGGCAAGCTGCCCCCCGGCCATGCGCACGACGACGCTGACCCGATCCTTCTCGTAATCAGTCGGCTTGACGTTGAGCATGACCCCATTGTCGAAAACAACCTGGGTCACACCGATATCAGGCAGATAGGTCCGCGATTTGAGCTGGCCAGCCTTGCCAAAATCACGATAGGTGAACGACTTGATGGCATCCGGCGGCGGCGGCGCGACAGCCTGCTTCAGGCTCGACGCATAGGCGTCGAGTACAGCCTCGCGACCGCCATCAATCGGCCGCGACGACGCAACGTGCAGCAACGGTCCGGATCCCTTGAATGTGTCGCGAAGCACGCGGGTGACATCCTCGGCCTTGATACCGGTGATGCTGCGCGTGTAGAGCGCAAGATCAAATTGCGGGTCCGTAGGCACGCGACCCGCAGCGACTGAATCCATGATCACCTGCGCGACCTCCAGATTCGAACGGGTATCGGCATTCGCGCTCATCAGCAGATAGGGCGAACGCTGTTCCAGCGCCTCGCGCTCCACCTCGCTCTGCTGCAGGCCATGCACCAGCGCCCGCCGCAATTCCTGCTCTGCTGCTGCAAGCCCACGTTGCCATTCACCCGGCTTGGGGCGCACCGTCAGCATGGAAACAGCGCCCGCTCCGGCGACGACATCCCGTCCAACCTGGGCCGCAATAAAGGGCGGATCGGACTGTCGCGCGAGCTTGCCAATGCGTCGATTGAGAACCGTGAAGCCGACCATCCGCAGATGCATTTCCCGGCGCCTGGCGGCAGTCTCGGGCCTCGGATCCAAAGGTTGCACCCAACTGATGCTCAGAAGCTCGTCAAGCCCCGCCTCGGACACGAGCGATGCAGAAAGACCCCGCCGGACAGGCTTGTCGAACGTCCCGGCAGGTCGCGAAGGCCCTCTCGGGCGCCAATCCCCGAACACGCTCTTGACCCGCGCCTCAAGCGCATCGACAGGCACGTCCCCGACAACCACCAGGAAAGCCCGCTCTGGCCGATAATTGCGTTCATAGAACGCGCGCAGATCCTGGGCGCTGGCACGGCGAATGAACGCCATGTCCCCCATGGGAGCCCGGACCGCGTATTTCTGCCCCGAGAACCACAAACCCAGCTCTGCCTGCATGGAGCGCAAGGTTGGCGTGTCACGCGCGCGCTCTTCCGACAGGATCACACCGCGCTCTCGCTCGACCGCGTCCTGCGAGATGGTCAAACGCCCGACGATCTCGCGCATGATCGTGAACCCATTGCCGAGCACCTGCTCGCGCACGCTCGGCAGCGACAGGCTGAATGTCGTCGCATCGTAACCGGTGGACGCATTCGCGGCAGAACCGATCTGCATGCCCATGCGCTGCAGTGCCTTGAACATTTCACCTTCGGGATAGTTCTCGGACCCATTGAAGGCCATATGCTCCAGGAAATGCGCCACACCACGTTCGTCATCATTCTCGTGCAACGAGCCCGCCGCAATCCGCATCCGCATCGACAACGTGCCAGCGGGATTGGCATTGCGCTTGACCACATAGCGCATTCCATTGGGAAGCACACCGAACCGTGCCGAGGCATCCGCCTTCAGGTCGCTGGCATCCTGGGGCCAGACCACCGTCGTGCGCGCCGCCACTGGCGCCGTTGCCCAAACCATAATGACGACAACCAGGGCTAGCAGCAGCGCCCCCCCCGCGCGACCATGCCCATGTCGGTTCAACATCTGGATCCTCGTTCAAATCAGGTGCAGCAAAAGTCCGCCGTCCAGAACCGCCCTCAGGCTCCGGTCTCGACGACGAGATGTTCAAGACCGCGAAATCCTGGCAGGGCACGCCAGGTGAAGGTCTGCGAAGCCAGTCGCAGGACGGGAAAACGCTCGAACAGGCGCGGTATCGCAACCTGTCCCTCCATGCGCGCCAGCGGCGCGCCGATGCAGATATGCGCGCCCCCGCCAAAGGACATGTGCGCCGGACGTTTGCGCGTGATGTCAAAGCTGTCCGGATCTTCGAAGACCGACGGATCACGATTGGCAGCGCGGACGAATGTCATCATCGGATCCCCTGGATGAACAGGACACCCACCCACCTCCATCTCGCGCGACGCAACCCGTGACGTGAGCGACACCGGCGCCTCGAATCTCAGGATTTCCTCGACCGCACTGGCCGCAAGCCCCGGATCGGCACGCAGCGCAGCCAATTGCTCTGGGTGCCGCAATAGCGTGTAGACACCGTTGCCGATCAGATCCGTGGTTGTCAGGTTCCCGCCAACCAGAAGCGACGCCAGATTGATGCGGATTTCGGCATCGGTGAGTTCGGCGCCATCGGCTTGCATCTGCACCATATCAGTGATCAGGTCATCGCGCGGCGTCCGGCGGCGATCCTCCATGGCCGCCGTGAAGTAATCCGTAAGCGCCCCATCGGCAGCGGCCATCTGACGGGTCTGATCCTCCGTGCGCATGACATGTAGGGACAGGATGATGCCTTCCGACCACTCACGGAACTCCTGAAGCCGCTCAGCTTCCACGCCTAGCACCTTGGCAATGACCAGGATGGGGATCGGAATGCCATAGTCGTCGATCACATCGAAATACGGGCGCTTGGCAAGCTCATCGAGCACACCATCGACGATTCCCTCGACATCGCCACGCAAACGCGCCGCCCGGCGATAGAACGCCTTGGTCAGCGGCTGTCTCACACGCGCGTGATCAGGATCATCCATGAAAAGGATTGATTCGCCCTCGCGCGGGCCTTGGTCGTCCCGCCGGTTCGCGAATTGATGAAACAGCGAGTCAGGCCGGGCCCTCGAAGGATGACGCCAAAGCGTTCGGTCGTTCACCGTGGTTTTGACGTCATCATACCGCGTGAGAACGAATTGATTGCTCAGGGGGTCATGAAACACAGGACAGCGGGACTGCAGGTCAGCCAGCAGCGGATAGGGATCATCCCGCGTCGCGGGATCAAGGCCCATCAACTGGAACGTCGTGGGAAGGGGCTTCTCGCTCATGTGTTCCTCATAACACAGCCCGCACCCTGCCGAAAGCAACAGGATTAAGGCCTGCTTAAGCGCGACCGGGTACTGTAGAGGCTCTGCAGCGTCTGACCGGACAGGCCCATGGAGATCATTTCCAGCCCGTTGCCGGCGCTCTCGATTGACGTCGGCGATGCGTCACTGCAGCGCGATCCGCAAGCAAGGCTCGCGCAAGGTAGCCCCGCGCAATCTGCAACCGCCCCACAGGCTGGAGCAGTCGCACTCCCGCCAACCGGCGACACGTTCGCGCAGACTTTGCTTGTTCGGCTTGCCACAGCAGCAGCTCAGCAGAATGGTCTCGCCCTGCTCCTGTCCGACCTGGCACAGACACTGCCCTTGCCCCAGATACCGGCGAATATCCGGAAAGACATGGCACGTATCATGGTGCTGGCCGAACCGCTGATCAAAACCGGCACGACCGCGCCTTCGGCCACACAGCCTCCCGACGAGGTCAGACCCACTGCAGCTGGTGCAATCCAGACCAACCTGGATCCCTCAGCGATCCGCCCACAAGCACTGCCTGCAATCACAGAGGCAATCGAGCGCCTGCAAACAAGCCTCAGGGCCTGGCAACCCGATGCGGCAGAATTGTTGCCCACCCCCCCACGCGCCGCAGCCACGCAGTCCTCACCGACGCCTGCAGGCATCACACCACCAGCAAACCTGCCGGTGGCGACCCAGGGGCAAACATCGTCACCGCCATCGCCTGCCCCTATCTTGCAACCAATCCCGGAAACACCGCAGGTGTCCCGTGGCACCCCAACCGAAGCATCCCCCACAGGCCAACCTCTCGCATCCGCATCTTACGGCACTCCGCCCGCGGAAGAGAGTACACAGGTTATGGTAGCCCTCGGCGCAGTGACGTCACAACTCGCAGCCTTGCCACAGCCGCAGCGCCCCGCGCAGGGCGGCGGTCTTGCCGATGCCCTTGTCTCTTTGCTCGTCGCCCAGCAACCCGTCGCCACGGCTCAGGAAGCAGCGCGGCGCCAGCGCAGTCCTGGCCCTCCACCACCAGACACCGATGCGGACCCGCAGGCGCTTGCCACCAGCACCGGGCTCTCGGCATACCGGAAGGCAATGCCCACACGTGCACATGGGCAACAAGTTCCCTGGCCGTCGGACCCATCGCCCGCACTGATCGCCCGCACCCTGATGCAACGGGCCGAGACCGCGCTGGCACAGACGCGCGTGCTCGAGGTGGCAACGCAGGTCATGCGTGCCGAGCAGGCGGCGCCAAACACCCATCCTGCAGCGCCAACGCAGTGGAATTTTGACCTTCCCCTCGCAACACCATTCGGCCAAGCGCTGGTCCGCTTCGAGATCGATCGCCACGCGCAAGGGACCCGGGATGAAACGCCGGAGGCCATCTGGCGGGCACGTCTGTCGCTCGACATTGAACCGCTAGGCCCTGTTCATGCGCAAATTGCGCTGCGGGGCGCAAAGGCTTGGGTCAGCCTGTGGGCCGAGCGCGCTGAAACAGCACAACTCCTCGAGACGCAAAAACCGCTGCTGCGGCAGACATTGGGAGCCGAGGCCCTGGAGGCGGACATCCTTCTGCAGGCGGGAGCACCCACGGGCGAACCGCTACATGGCGGCACGATCCGGGACGCAAGCGCATGACGCAGGTCGAAGCAAAGCCGCCCACCCCGCCCTCGATTGCGGTCGCCCTCGACTATCAGCCGGGCCGCACGCCGCGCGTGGTCGCCACAGGCCGCGGCCATGTCAGCGCGCGCATCGTCGAGGTGGCCAAGGCTCACGGCGTGCCTCTTCAGCAGGATCCCGCCCTGGCATCGGCGCTCTCCACCCTTGAAGTCGACCAGGAAATCCCGGAGCAGCTCTACCGCGCAGTCGCGCAGGTTCTCGGCTTCATCTTGAAGGCCGCAGGCAAACTCTAGGCCGTACACAGCCACGCCAACATTTCCACAGCCGAATCGGACCTGGGTCACGCAAATTCAGGCAGCACCCTTGTTTCGCAACGCTGCCGACCGGTTCTCCACAACCCCCGACCCATGGCACGCTCTTTGTGCGGGCGTGATTCTCACCAGCGATGAACAGGCAGTCCTTTCCCCCTGTCACCGAGCTGGCACACCAGGCCGAACCTGTGGATGACCCCACAGTGGTTTCCCCGCCCTCTCCACAGGAACAGCCACAAAATATAGCGGTCCGACGTGTCGCTTAACACAAAATCTATTGCCGGGAACAAGATCTGGGTACTAGATAAGCGTCCCTGATCGCGACGTCGGCCACCGACCCCCGGGACACTCAACCCCCGGAAAAATCAAAGGAATCCGGCGCGCGCGGGGGAATTGTTGGGCACGAGGGCAACCAAACCAAGGGGCGTCAGCCAAATGCGTATCGACCGCTGCTTCACTGTTGAAGGCAAATCCGCCTACGAAGGAATCTCATTCCGCACCGCCACCAGCGAAATCCGCAACCCGGACGGCTCGGTCGTATTCAAACAGGACAATATCGAAGTGCCGGAGCGCTGGTCGCAAGTCGCCTCCGACGTGCTCGCACAGAAATACTTTCGCAAGGCTGGCGTGGCCGCGCGCCTGAAGCCCGTTCGCGAGGACAATGTCCCCGAGTGGCTTTGGCGCCAGGTTCCGGATGAGGACGCCCTTGCATCGCTGGAACCCGAAGCCCGCATGAGCGGCGAGACGAGCGCACGCCAGGTGTTCGATCGCCTTGCGGGGACGTGGACATATTGGGGTTGGAAAGGCGGCTACTTCGACTCGGAAAAGGACGCTCGCGCCTATTTCGACGAAATGCGCTTCATGCTGGCCATGCAGATGGCGGCTCCCAACAGTCCGCAGTGGTTCAACACAGGCCTGCACTGGGCCTACGGCATCGACGGCCCGGCACAGGGTCACCACTATGTCGACCACTGGACCGGCCAGCTGGTCCAGTCCGACAGCGCCTACGAACACCCCCAGCCCCATGCCTGCTTCATTCAGGGCATCAAGGACGATCTCGTCAACGAAGGCGGGATCATGGACCTCTGGGTCCGCGAGGCACGCTTGTTCAAGTACGGCTCGGGCACCGGCTCGAACTTCTCGGCCCTGCGCGGCTCCAATGAAAAGCTCTCCGGTGGCGGCAAGTCCTCGGGCCTCATGAGCTTCCTCAAGATCGGTGACCGCGCGGCCGGCGCCATCAAGTCAGGCGGCACGACACGCCGCGCCGCCAAGATGGTGATCGTCGATGTCGATCACCCGGACATCGAAGCCTTCATCGACTGGAAGGTCACCGAGGAACACAAGGTCGCAGCCCTCGTCACCGGTACGCGGCTGCTCAGCAAGCACCTGAACGCTGTCATCAAGGCATGCGTCAACTGCAGCGCCGATGGCGACGCCTGCTTCGACCCGATCCAGAACCCAGCGCTCAAGCGCGAGATCAAGGCCGCTCGCAAGGCCAGCATCACCGACAACGCCATCCAGCGCGCAATCCAGTTCGCGCGCCAGGGCTACACGTCGATGCACATCCCGATGCTCGACACCGACTGGGACGGCGAAGCCTACTACACGGTCTCCGGCCAGAACTCGAACAACTCGGTGCGCGTGAATGACGAGTTCCTGCGCGCAGTCGAAGCTGATAGTGACTGGAACCTGGCCCGGCGCACCGATGGCAAGCTGCACAAGACCGTCAAGGCGCGCGCCCTCTGGGAGAAGATCGCCGAGGCCGCCTGGCAGTGCGCCGACCCGGGCCTGCAGTTCCACACCACCATCAACGACTGGCACACCTGCCCCGAGTCCGGCCCGATCCGCGCCTCGAACCCATGCTCGGAGTACATGTTCCTCGATGACACGGCCTGCAACCTCGCTTCGCTGAACCTGCTGGCATTCCGCAAGGATATGCCCGACGGCCGCAAGGTGTTCGATGTGGTGGCTTACGAGCACGCAGTGCGCCTGTGGACCGTGACGCTCGAGGTTTCGGTCATGATGGCGCAGTTCCCGTCGAAGGAAATTGCCCAGCTGTCATACGAGTACCGCACACTTGGACTGGGCTACGCCAATATCGGCGGCCTGCTGATGTCGTCGGGCATTGGCTATGACAGCCGCGAGGGTCGGGCAGTCGCTGGCGCCCTAGCCGCGCTCATGACCGGGGCCTGCTACGCCACATCGGCAGCGATGGCCCGCGAGCTCGGCGCCTTCAAGGGTTACGAGCGCAATGCAGCCCACATGCTGCGCGTGATGCGCAACCACCGGCGCGCGGCGTACGGCGCAGTCGATGGCTATGAGAGCCTCGCCACCAAGCCCGTCCCCCTCAACGCCATCGACATGCCGGCAACCGGTTTCGAAGGCCTGGTCGACCGGGCCCGCGGGGCTTGGGATGAAGCACTCGAGCAGGGTGTGGCCCATGGCTACCGCAACGCCCAGACCACAGTCATCGCCCCAACGGGTACAATTGGTCTGGTCATGGATTGCGACACAACGGGCATCGAGCCTGACTTCGCTCTCGTGAAGTTCAAGAAGCTTGCCGGTGGCGGCTATTTCAAGATCATCAACCAGTCGGTTCCAGAGGCCCTGCGCGTACTGGGCTATCGACCCGAGCAGATCGAAGCCATGATCAACTATGCGGTTGGCCATGGCACCCTGAAGGGCTCGCCCGGCGTCAACCACGAATGGCTGCGCATCAAGGGCTTTTCGGAGAAGGAACTGAAGGCGGTCGAGGGGGCGCTTGCCACCGCATTCGACATCCGCTTCGTCTTCAACCGCTGGACACTGGGCGACAAGTTCTGCATCGAGACACTCGGCATACCTGCTGAAAAGCTCGACAATCAGGATCTGGACCTCTTGGCTGAGATCGGCTTCTCCCGCTCTGAAATCGACGCCGCGAACATGTATTGCTGCGGTGCCATGACCCTCGAGGGCGCACCGCATCTCAAGTCAGAGCATCTGCCCGTCTTCGATTGCGCGAACCCTTGCGGCAAAACCGGCAAGAGGGCCCTGTCGGTCGACAGCCACATCCTCATGCTGGCTGCCGCCCAACCCTTCATTTCGGGGGCGATCTCGAAGACCATCAACATGCCGAACAATGCGACGGTCAAGGACTGCGCCGACGCATACATGAAATCGTGGAAACTGGCGCTCAAGGCCAACGCGCTCTATCGCGATGGCTCCAAGCTGTCCCAGCCGCTGACGTCCAGCATCCTCGCCACCGAGGACGAAGCAGACGACCTTCTCGAGCAGCTGCCAGAGATGGCTCAATCGGCAAAAGCCCAGGCCGTGGCAGAGCGCATCGTCGAGCGCGTGATCGAGATCGCCAAGCATGACCGCGAGAAGCTGCCACAGCGCCGCAAAGGTTACACCCAGAAGGCAACCGTTGGTGGCCACAAGGTTTACCTGCGCACGGGTGAATACGATGACGGCCGGCTAGGCGAAATTTTCATCGATATGCACAAGGAAGGCGCCGCCTTCCGCAGCCTGATGAACAACTTCGCCATCGCCATCTCGATCGGCCTGCAATACGGCGTACCGCTGGACGAGTTCGTGGAAGCCTTCACCTTCACACGTTTCGAGCCTGCCGGCATCGTCACGGGTAACGATTCCATCAAGAACGCCACTTCGGTCCTCGACTACATCTTCCGCGAGCTGGCAGTGTCCTATCTTGGCCGCCACGACTTGGCCCATGTCGTCCCCGGCGGTGACAGCTCCGAGATCGGCGGAGGCGATGGCGAGAGCAAGCGGCCACTCACGCCCGCACCCAGCGCGGCAAAGATCGTGTCAGCAGGCCTCGTGCGCGGTCAGATCCCGCAACAACTTGTCGTGCTTGATGGAGGGCAGGCCGTAAAGGTCGAGACGGCCATGATGACGGCAACCAGCGAAATGGCCCTCGAGGCCACGCACAACAACCCGGTTGCGCATGCCATCGAGGTCGTCGAGCGCGAAGTCCAGATCACGGCATCGGCGACACGGGTTCGCAAGATCCAGGAAGCCCGGATCAAGGGTTACGAAGGCGACGCATGTGGCAATTGCGGAAACTTCACGTTGGTACGCAACGGCACATGCCTGAAATGTGACAGCTGCGGCACAACAACAGGCTGCAGTTAGGACAGATCACGGATCGAAGTCGCGGAAGCCCAAAAAAACGAAAAGGCTTCCGCGAATGGTGGGACTGAAAGCATATCATGGGACAACAGGAATGATCATCTGCTCCAGACGTGAAGACAACGGCTCGACGCGCGAGTTCCTGATCGATGAAGACGACGGTCGCGAAATCTGCGTCAAGACCCATATGGGCCAAAGCGATGACTGGGCCGCTGCAGGCTTCATCACCCGCGCCAGGCACGGCATCGAGGTTGCGGTCCTGAACCCGTTGGCACGCGGCCAGTTTGTGAAGCTGGACCGCACCTTTCGCAACGAGATCGCAGCACTTCAGGCTCTGGCCATCAGCTATCACCCGACCTGATACCGGGGCAGACGAACCTCAAGCCCGCCAGAGAAGGTTTGCAAGGGCGATACGCATCACGCGCCCCAAGGGACTGGGTTCCGACGGGGACTGCAAGTTGAAGCCGGGCACAAGTACCCCCCGAGCGAGCGTCGCAAGCGCCAGCACCGGCATCGCAGCACGCGGAAACCGCGCTCCATTGAGATCCTGCAGCGCCAGCGAGATCCGTTTCTGGACGCGCCCAAGCCCCGAGGCGAGTGCGGCATGGGCGTGGCCAGCAAATACATCCTCCTGCCCCAGACCCGCAGCAAGAAACAGGTCCAGCGGCAATCGCAGGCGACGGTGCCGCCGCCAATAATTGAACGACCGCAGCTGCGATGCCGCTGCGAAGGCAAGTCCTGCATGGTCACAAGCCGCATCTGCGCGATGACCAGCCCCCAGCACCCGCGCAATCAAACGCATGAGGTTGCCGTGCGTGTCGCGGCAATAGGCCTCGAAGGCTGCCATGTCGGCAAATGGCGCCGGATCACAGTCCAGGCTATGTGCGTCAATGATCGCATCCAGCGGCCCACGCGGTAGTTCATGGGCCAGCACCGCCTCGCGCAGGCCCCCCACAACAGGCGCCGCAACAGCCCGCCCCTCAAAAATCGCATCGACCTGTTCACGCCACCATGCATAACGGACCTGCGCCACCATAGGTTCGTTCACCTGCATGGCGATCCGCTCGACCTCGAGCATGAACGCCATCAAGGCTCCTACATTGGACCGGTGCCTGGCCGGCACAAACAAACAAGCCACGTAAAGGTCCGGATCGATGATATCGAGGTCTGCAGGCAGTAATCCGTCCGACATCAAGCCTCCAGAAAAAAGGGGCCGTACCCGGCAGCGGGCACGACCCCTTGCAGATCAAATCCTCGCTTAGCCCAGGTTTTGCGCACCGACCATCGCAAACAGCATCGGGACTGAAAGCAGGAAATTCGTCCGCGAGAACAGCATGGCCGTACGGCCATGTGCAGCCCGCTGATCCTTGCTGAGGTCAGGGAACTTGTTGTCGATGTTCAAGGCCTTCTGCTGGTTGGGCCAGATCACAAACCAGACATTGAACCACATGATCGATCCAAGCCACATCCCGATACCGATCAAGGTGGTGGAGGGCGCCGCAAAGCTATCGGATGCACCCAGGGTAATCGCACCCACGAGATAGTCATTGAGCCATGCAAGGATAAGGCCCGTCGCGATTGTCGCCATCGCTGACCATCTGAAGTACCACAGCGCCTCCGGAGCGATGAATTTCGAAACAGCCGGCTTCTGCTCGTCTGGGATTTTCGGCATGGTCGGAATCTGCACAAAGTTGAAATAATAGAGCAACCCGATCCACAGGATGCCCGCCAGCACGTGCAGCCAGCGGAACACAAATGCCCAAAACAATGTTCCCTGCAGTGTTGCAGCAACGTCGTACTGGCCAACCATCACGAAGATGATCAGCACCACAAATGCAAGCACGAAGCCTGCGATGATTGTGTTCCGAAGATTGGTCAGCAAATTGGCCACGCCTTCATTCTCCCCTCATTGGTCGGACCGACGCATCCACGCCCGCCGCATCCGACTCGTTATTCCCAAGTGAAACAATACACGCACGCGCCTAGTCAATCTTGGAGGCAATAATTAACCTCTTTCAGCGCAAGGACCCTTCCAGGCCGCAGCATCAGACGGGCAGCGAGGTACGCCGCTTCGCCCTGACCCAGCGCCAGACCTGGAGGCGGGTCACATAGATCGCCGTGAACATCGACGTCAGGATGCCGAACACCAGCGCCACGGCAAAGCCTCGAACCGGGCCGGAGCCCACCTGAAGCAGGATAAGCCCAGCGAGTACCGTCGTCAGGTTCGAATCGATGACTGTCGTCATAGCGCGCGAAAAACCAGCGTCGATCGCAGCCATGATCGTCTTTCCGTTGCGTTGCTCCTCGCGAATGCGCTCAAAGATGAGAACATTCGCATCCACCGCCATACCCATGGTTAGGACGAAGGCAGCGATGCCTGGCAGCGTCAGCGTGGCATCGACGGCCGTCATCAATCCAAGCAGAAGAATGATATTGGTCACCAATGCTACGTTGGCAAAGACACCGAAGACCCTGTATTGCAGCAGCATAAAGCCGACCACGAGCAACAACCCGGCAATCGCCGAATACAGGCCCGCTTCCACCGCCGCCGCGCCGAGTTCTGCACCCACGAGCCGCTGGTCTTCTGCCTGAAGCGGCACGACGAGCGCACCGGAGTTCAGCAACACAGCCGTCTCGTTCGCCTCTTCGATCGTGAAGTCGCCCTCGATGATGCCGGAGCCCCCAAGGATGGGACTTCGAATATTGGGAGCGGTGATCACCTCCCCGTCCAGCACCGCAGCGAAACGCCGCCCGACATTGTCACGCGTCACGTCAGCAAAACGCCTCGCGCCCTGGGCATTGAATTCAAAGGTAATGATCGGAAGGGATGTCTCGGGACTGAACGCGCCTTGCGCACGGTTGAGCATATCGCCCGTGATGACCGCTCGCTCCTTGATCACGATGGGTATTTCCTGTGCAGCCGCACCGCGGCCTCGCGTTTCCTTCAGCAACAACGTGCCGGGCGGAACGCGCCCAGCCTCCATGTCCGCAAACGGAACCGTGTCGTCGACCATGTGGAAGGTAAGCTTTGCCGTTGCACTGCCACGCTTGATGATTTCTTGCGGATCAGTCGCACCAGGCACCTGCACAATGATGCGCCGCTCACCCTGTGGCTGGATCGTCATCTCGCGCGTACCATCCGGATCAATGCGCTTGCGCAGAATTTCCTGGCTCTGGGCCATCGCATTCGCCCGCAATTGCTCGACGCCAGCCGGCGTTATGGTCAGAAGCGCATCTCCAGTGTCGGACAGCGAGACATCAAACTCGTTTGCCATCACACCGATGCCACTCCCGGCCACGGGCCGTGACAGGGTTTTGAGGAATGTCCGCGCATCCTCAAGACGCGCGGCGTCGGTGATCTGGACCCGCACGGCATTTTCCGTAGACGACAGCCCGGAATAGGTGATCTTTTCCTTTCGCAATCCGCGCCTGACCTCCTCAAGCGTGTCCTGCAAGCGATCCTTCACCGCAACCTCGATTTGCGCCTCGAAAAGAACATAGACGCCCCCCTGCAGGTCCAGGCCAAAGGTAACGGGGTCGGACGGTATGAAAGGCATGGTCTTCGCAAGCGACGCCCGCGTTTCGGCCGGCAGGAAATTCGGCAAGGCCGCGAAAATCCCGAATAGGCACACCAGCAGGATCGTGACGATCTTCCAGGGTTGCATCTGCAGCATGAGTGTCGTCCCGCCTCTGGTCTTTCCGTCAGTCTATTTCTTGTCTTCGGTCTTGGTAGAGGCGTCAGCCACGGCTTCTGTCTTGGTCCGCACATCAAGCAGCGTCTGCTTGACCACTTTTACGCGCACGTCCTCGGCGATTTCGACCATGATCTCGCTGCCCTCCAGCACCTTGACCACCTTGCCAACAATGCCCCCCGCCGTGACGACAACATCGCCACGCCGGACATTGTCGACCATCTGCAAATGCGCCTTGCGACGCTGCTGCTCCGGTCGGATGACGAGGAAGTACATGATGGGGATGACCAGAAGAATCCAGCCAATCGAAGCGAACGCATCTGCAAGACCAGACGAACCAGTTGCAGCTTGGGCATAGGCAGGGGAAATGAACATCGAAAGGCCGTGTCGTTAACTGTTTTGGATCCCGAAGGACATGAGGGCCGGGACTATAGCTTTCAACGGCCTCAATGCAACAACGGGCCAAATTCGACGCACCCGCCGCATGCCGGGTTCCAAATCCGCGGAAAAAGGGCAACGATTGTGTCCACGCCAACGCTGCCCAATACTAAAGCCGCGTACACCCCGAACTCGAATCTCGACCCCGGCGGAGCCCCACAAATGTCGATCGGCAGCCAACCCGACCATCTTGCCCGCATCGCAGACGCTCTCGAACGCCTTGCACCGCCCCCGCCGACAAACCCGGACTGGAAGACCGCACACGCCTTCGTCTGGAACGCTGCGAGGCTGTCCCTCACCCCGATCACTGCAGTCGCACGCGTTCCCTTGCAGCTGCTGCGGGGCATCGACTTGCAACGCGACATACTGCTGGCAAACACGCAGCGTTTCGCGCAAGGCCTGCCTGCAAACAACGCCCTGCTCTGGGGCGCGCGCGGCACAGGCAAGAGCGCCTTGGTAAAAGCAACGCACCACGCAGTCCTCACCGACGGGCACGCTGATCTGGCATTGGTCGAAATCCACCGCGAGGACATCGCAAGCCTGGGCCACCTGCTCGACCTGTTGTCCCACGCCCCGGTGCGCACGCTCCTGTTCTGCGACGATCTTTCGTTCGATGCAGGCGATGGGGCCTACCGCGCGCTGAAGACAGTGCTCGACGGTGGCATTGCAGGGCGTCCATCGAACGTCATTTTCTATGCGACGTCGAACCGGCGCCACCTGATGCCCCGCGAGATGATCGAGAACGAGCGCGCGACGGCCATCCATGCCGAGGAGGCCGTCGAGGAAAAGGTCTCACTGTCCGATCGTTTCGGGCTGTGGCTGGGGTTCCACAATGTCAGCCAGCAGGACTATCTCGACATGGTCCAGGGCTATGCGAAACATTTCTGCTTGCCGGTCGAAACCGACGAACTGAAGCGGCGGGCTATTGCATGGTCAATGACGCGGGGCAGCCGCTCAGGGCGTGTTGCCTGGCAGTTCATCGAAGACCTGGCCGGCGAACTCGGTCAGCGGCTTGCGGTTTCGGTGACGAGATAGGGCGCAGGATCAACGGGTTTTCCGCCACGCCGAACTTCAAAGTGCAACTGGGGCTTTGAAACCCCACCGGTGGAGCCCACAGTCGCAATCTTCTGGCCGCGGCTCACCTTGTCGGACCTCGAAACCAGAAGCGTCTGGTTGTGGGCGTAGGCCGTGATGTAGCCGCTGGAATGTCGGATCAGCAGCAGGTTTCCATAACTGCGCAGTTCGTTGCCTGCGTAGATCACTTCACCGTCATCAGCGGCCTTCACAGGCGTGTTGGCTTCCGCGGCAATATTGATCCCGTCATTGCGTTGGCCGCTCCCACGTACACCGAACGACGCAATCACCGGCCCCCGTACGGGCCACATGAAGGCCTGCAGCGGCTTCGACGTCCGCATCGCATCGCCCGCAAGATCTCCGCCGCCCATGTCGCCCAGCAGTGGCACAGGCCTTGGCGCTTGTGGAATTGAAGCGCTGGGTTTCTCCGGCCGCGCGCGCACCGTTTCCTGCGGGGCAACCACTCGCGACGACCCGGGCGGAGCTGAAGATGCATATTGCGGCCGCGCGCTCCGTCGGACAGGTCTCCCGTTGAATCGAGGAACCTTGATCCTCTGGCCCACTCGCAGATAGTGAGGATCATCAAGGCGATTGGCACCCATGATCGCCTCGGGCGAGACCCCGAAGTCCCTGGCAATGGACGTCAACGTGTCCCCGGGCTGGATGCGATAGACTGTAGTCTCGGTTGTCTGCGGGCGCACGCTCGCATACGCGGGCCGCGAACGGCTCGTGTCGATGGCCGCACAGCCGCTGACCGAGCCGAGCAGCGTCGCCACGAGAACCGCGCGGACTGCCTTCCCGGCCGAAATGCGGACTGTGTGACGATGGCGCGGATCATCCCGGCGCTCCATCACGCTTGTCTACGCCTTCCAGCATTGGCACGAACTTGACGGGCAAAAGATCCGTGCTCTGAAACCCCTGTGCTGACCGTCTTGTGCGGACTAGCACCTGCCCATGGCCACTACGATCAACAGGAATAACCATCTGCCCCTTAAGATGGAGTTGATCGAGCAGATCGCGGGGTATCTCGTCCCGCACCGCACCCCACACGATGATGCGATCAAAAGGCGCCTGCCCAGGCCAACCGCGGCTTCCATCGCCAATCCGGAAGTCGACATTAAAAAGGAGTAATTTCCTGAGACGCTCCTGCGCCTGCCGCGCCAGCACCTCGGTTCTTTCGATTGTGTAAACACGCTTGGAAAGTTTCGAGAGAATTGCCGTCTGATACCCCGATCCTGTCCCCACTTCGAGGACTCGCAGGGCAGGACGCAACTCAAGCGCTTCAATCATGTAGGCCACCAACGAAGGTTGGCCGATCGACGCGCCTCCGTCCAGCGGCAGGGCAACATTGTCGAAGGCGCGGTCTGCAAACACATCCGGCACGAAGACCTCACGCGGGGTGGTCTCAAGCGCTGACAGGACGTCGATATTCCCGATCCCGCCGCGTCGCAGCTCCATGAGAAGCTGGATCATCCGGTAATCCGGGGCGCCCGCCATTCTTCAACCGCCAAGAAGCGAGGCTGCAGTTCCGTCCAACATCGGCGCAAGCACCTCGCGGGCCCTGTCCTCGGTCAGGTTCAGATGCAAGGGGGTAACCGAGATGCGGCCATCATAGATCGCGCGCAAATCAGTACCCTCGGGCGGATTGCTCAGTTGCCGCGAGAAGCCCAGCCAGAAATAGGGCACGCCACGCCCGTCCATGCGCTCGATGATCGTCGTCAGCGACTGGTCGCGCTTGCCTTGCGATGTGACCTCGATGCGCGAGACCTGGTCGGGGTCGCGATCAGGGAAATTCACGTTGATCAGCACCTGCCGCGCCCACTTGGCAGCCAGCAGGCGGCGGATGACAGGTGCCCCGAAACGCTCGGCACACGCCCAGCGCACTTCCCGCGTCTCATCATAGCTGTAGGCCTGGCTGAGTGCGATCGAGGGTATCCCAAGAGCCGTACCCTCCATTGCGGCAGCGATCGTCCCCGAATAGGTAACATCATCCGCAATATTCGCACCGCGATTGACCCCCGACAGCACAAGATCGGGACGGTGATCCTTGAGGATATGATTGACCCCCAGCAGCACGCAGTCCGTCGGCGTCCCCTGCACCGCATAGCGGCGATGTCCAAGGTCACGGATCCTCAGCGGCGTCGTCAGCGTCAGCTTGCGCGAAGCGCCGCTCTCCTCGGTCTCGGGCGCAACGACCCAAACATCGTCGGACAGCGAGCGGGCGATCTTCTCCAGTGACTGGAGCCCGGGTGCGTTGATGCCGTCATCGTTCGACAGAAGGATGCGGATCGGAAGTTTCGTGTCAGCCATGGGGTTTGATCGTGTCCTGTCCGCCCATATAGGGCCTAAGCGCCGCAGGTATCGTGATTGATCCATCGGCTTGCTGGTAATTCTCGAGCACGGCAATCAGCGTGCGTCCGACCGCAAGGCCAGACCCATTCAACGTATGCACGAAGCGATTGGCTTTTCCGTCGGCAGGCTTGTAGCGCGCATTCATCCGCCGGGCCTGGAAGTCGCCGCAATTCGAACAGCTTGAAATCTCGCGATAGGCCTTCTGTCCTGGCAGCCAGACTTCGATGTCATGCGTGCGCCGCGCAGCAAAGCCCATGTCGCCGGTCGACAGCACCATCGTGCGGAATGGAAGCTCGAGCCGCTTCAGCACCTCCTCCGCGCAAGCTGTCATCCGCTCATGTTCGGCGACGGATTGCTCGGGCGTTGTGATCGAGACCAGCTCAACCTTCGAGAATTGGTGCATGCGGATCATCCCGCGCGTATCGCGACCAGCAGCTCCGGCCTCGGACCGGAAGCATGGCGTCCACGCCGTGAAGCGCAACGGCAACCGGCTTTCGTCGAGGATCGTCTCGCGGACCTGGTTGGTCAGCGGCACCTCGGATGTGGGGATCAGCCAGAACCCGTTGGTCGTGCCGAACTGCTCGTCACGAAATTTTGGCAACTGCGCCGTGCCATACATCGCTTGATCACGCACCAGGAAGGGCGGCACCACTTCCTCATAGCCATAGGTACCCGTGTGAAGGTCCAGCATGAAGTTCGCCAGTGCCCGCTCCAGCCGGGCCAACTGGCCCCGCAGGATGACAAACCGCGCACCAGACATGCGGGCTGCCGCTTCGAAATCCATCAGACCAAGCCGCTCTCCAAGGTCGAAGTGCTGGCCTGCCTCGAAGTTCATCTCCCGCGGGCTTCCCCATCGGCGCAGCTCCTGATTGGCGGTCTCATCGGCACCATCGGGAACATCTGCCGCAGGAAGGTTGGGGATCGTTCCGAGGATCTCGTTGATCGCCTCCTCGCTCTCGCGCACCCGAAGCTCCATCGCCGGGATTTCATCTTTGAGCCGGGCAACCTCCGCCATCAGGCGCTGGGCCTCGGCTTCGTCCTTCTTCGCCTTGGCCTGGCCAATCTTCTTCGAAGCGTCATTGCGGGTCGACTGCAGTTCCTGCAGTTTGCCGGTCGCGCTGCGCCAGACCTGGTCAAGCTCCAGAATCTGGGCCGATTGCGGGCCGAGGCCACGGCGCCCAAGGCCTTCGTCAAAGCCGGCCGGATTGTCGCGAATGAAACGGATATCGTGCATGGTTGGCCCATTGGCTGCAGGCGCGGTTCTTAGCCGCTCAGCCCGCGGGCCACAACTGGGCTAAACCGCCTTTTCCGGGCTTTTGGACGCGTCTTCGCGCCGCTTTTCGATCAAACGCACGCTCCAGATCGATCCCTCGTAGAGCAGGCAGAGCGGTACAGCCAGCGCAAACTGGCTGAGAACATCGGGCGGAGTAAGCACCGCCGCCACAACGAATGAAAAAACAATCGCATAGCGTCGGTTCCGCCGCAGGAATTCCGAAGTAACAATGCCCACGCGCCCCAGCAAGGTCAGCAAGACCGGCAACTGGAAGCTCAGCCCGAAGGCAAAGATCAGGGTCATGATCAGGTCGAGATAATCCGACACCTTCGCCTCGAGCTGGATTGGCAGCGTCCCTGCGCCTCCCGGCGACTCGAACCCCAGGAAAAACTGGATGGCCACGGGCATAAGGCCGAAATAGACCAGAGACGCACCGGCGATGAACAGCACGGGGGTCGCGATGAGGAACGGCAGGAACGCTGCCTGCTCATTGCGATAGAGCCCCGGTGCAACGAACATCCAGATCTGCATCGCCACCATCGGAAACGACAGGCAGAGCGCGCCGAATGCTGCGACCTTGATATAGGTGAAGAAGGTCTCGTAGAGCGCGGTGAAAATCATGCGCCGCCCCGGCTGGCCCTCCATCGCCTGGGCCAATGGATGCGTCAGGAACGCATAGATCTGCTCTGCAAACGCATAACAGACGGCGAACGCCACCACGAAAGTCAGCAAAGACCATATCAGCCGCTGGCGCAGCTCGACCAGGTGATCGAACAACGGGGCCCGCGAAGCCTCGATATGGGCGTCCTCGTCGTCCTGGCCGATCCTCTTCATGTCTGCGTGGACGTGCCCTTGGCGACGGCTGCATCGGGCACAGCGTCCGCAACCGCACCAGGCGGTGCAGCGTCGGGCTTTCGCCCAGGAGCGTCAGCCCCGAGGTCGCCACGCATCAGGTCGCCCTCGAGCTTCTCGAACTCCGGCACGCGGGTCATGTCGCGGAACTCCTTTTTCATCTTCTCGACATCCGCTTCGCGCATCATGTCGTCAAGGTGCGACTGGAACTCCTGCGCCAGGAGCCTCGCCCTCGCCATCCACTGCCCGACGATGCGCAACGCTTGCGGCAAGTCCTTTGGACCGATCACGACAAGCGCCACGATCGCGATCAGCAGAAGCTCGCTCCAGGCGATGTCAAGCATGGACGGTCGCGCGCTCAGTTCTTCTTGTCAGACGGTTCCTTGCTGCCGTTCTCGATGTTCTTCTCATCTTCGGTCAGCCCCTTGCGGAAACTGCGAATGCCGCGGGCGACATCCCCCATGATCTCCGAGATCCGACCGCGTCCGCCAAACAGCAGGAACACAATCACGGCCACCACAAGCCAGTGCCAGATCGAAAAGCTTCCCATGTGACTCAATCCTCATGGCCGCGTGCACGCATGATGCGCGCCGGCAGCTCGTCAGGCTGATTGTCCCAAAAGGCGCCGCCCGGCGCAATGCAAGAGATGGGCAGCCGTCAACCTTGACCTGGCTCATCCCCACCGCCGCCCGCCGTTTCCGGCTCAAAAGCCTCGCCTTCGTCACCAGCCATCAGTGGATCCTCGTCCATAGCCAGCGTATCGGATGGTGAAGGCACGGAAAAAGCCGCAGGGATCCGCCCCTCGAGCAGGCCCGCAGCACGCAATTCCTCAAGGCCCGGCAGGTCGGACACCTTGTCCAGCCCGAAATGCATCAGGAAGGCATCCGTGGTGCCATAGGTTACCGGGCGGCCCGGCACGCGCCTGCGTCCACGCATGCGGATCCAGCCAATCTCAAGCAGGATATCCAGCGTACCCTTGCTCATGGTCACGCCGCGAATGTCCTCGATCTCGGCGCGCGTCACGGGCTGGTGATAGGCAATGATAGCAAGCGTCTCCATCGCAGCCTTCGACAGGCGCTTCTGCTCGACGGCGTTTCGCTGCAGCAGGCCCGCAAGGTCAGGCGCCGTGCGAAAGACGTGGCGCCCAGCCACCCGCACCAGATTAACCCCACGCCCCGCATAGACGCGTTCGAGTTCGGCCAGCAGCGCTGGCACATCGGCATCCGGCGGCAGCCTCTCGACAAGCGAGGCCTCGTCCAGGGGCTCACTGGCTGCAAACAGCACAGCCTCCAGCATACGCAGATGCGCAGCCTCGGGCGATGCGCGCTCGGCCGCCACACCAGACATCTCGGCCAGCGGCCCTCCTTCCGCCTCGTCGTCCGCATCAAGCCACTGGCCACCTGACCCGCTCATGAGACCGCCTCGCTGCTTTCCGTGTCGTCCAAAGGCGCCTTGCGTCTGACATAGACAGGCGCAAACGGCGCCATTTGGCGCAATTCCACATGCCCGTCACGCGCCATCTCCAGCGTTGCCGACAGCGTACTGGCAAGCCCCGATCGCCGCGCGCGACCTGTGCTGAAATCCGACGGCAGAAGGTGATCGATCACCGACCAATCCACGACGGCACCGATCATTCGCTCCAGCCGCTTGCGCGCATCCTCGATCGCAAGAACGCGCAGCTTCTGGATCTCGTAGTGCGCATGCGCAATCTTCCTGACGCGTTGCGTAGCGTAGGCCTTGAGCAGATCGACCAGCGTATCGGCATGGCGAGGCGAGCGGATCACGCGGATGCCCTCGGGCGCCCCACGCCAGAAGACCTCGCTGCCAAGCTTGTCGCGCGCCACCAGCCGGGCCGCCGCAATACGAATGGCCTCCAGTCGCTGAAGGCGCATCGTCAGCCGCTCGGCCAATTCCTCCGCCGAAGGCTCACCCGGCTTGTCATCCTGCGGCAGCAACAGCCGGGACTTCAGATAGGCCAGCCATGACGCCATGACCAGATAGTCCGCCGCCAGGTCCAGCTGCCGGATCCGCGCCGCCTCGATAAACGCAAGATATTGCTCGGCAAGCGCCAGGATCGGAATGCGCCGCAGGTCTACCTTCTGCACGCGCGCCAACGCCAGCAGCACGTCCAGCGGTCCCTCGTAACCTTCGACGTCAACGATCAGCGTTTCACCATCCGCAATCGCAGCGCCCATCGCATCCGGATCCTGCGCCTGCATGGCCTAGGCGCTCAGGGTCGCATCGACACGCGCCTGTGTCACCGCGACATCGAAGGGCTTGGGCCGGGAAAGAGCGGCAAGCGCCCTCTGCGCCCGCTCAAGCGCCTTACCACTCAACAGCGGCGCCGCCTCGGCAATCTCGCGCATCTCATCCATGTTGCGGGTACAGTGAAGGATCATGTCGCAGCCCGCAGCAATCGAGGCCTTTGTCCGCTCGGCCAGCGAACCCTTCAGCGCGCGCATGGTCAGGTCATCGGTCATCAGCAATCCATCGAAGCCGATGAAACCGCGCACGATCTCGTCGATCACCTTCTTGCTTGTGGTTGCCGGTGCGGTGGGATCGATGGCCGAATAGACCACGTGCGCCGTCATGCCCAACGGCGCGCGCGCCAGCGCGCGGAACGGCGTGAAGTCGGTGCGCTCCAGCTCCTCGCGCGAGGTTTCGACAACCGGCAGCTCCATGTGACTGTCCGCAAGGGCACGGCCATGACCCGGAATGTGCTTGATCACTGGCAGCACGCCGCTATCCGTCATGCCGTCGATCACCGCCTGCCCAAGCGAGGCCACGACCCAGGGGTCATGCGCAAAGGCGCGATCGCCGATGATGTTATGTGCGCCCTCGACCGGCACATCGACACAAGGCGTGCAGTCGACATTGATACCAAGATCGCACAATTCTGCCGCCATCAGGCGCGCATTGTCATAGGCCGCATCGCGCGCCGCTCTGGGGTTCTGTCGACTGATGGCACCGAACGATGCCGCAGCCGGTCGCGCGCGCCAGTTCGGCGCCCTGAGGCGCTGCACCCGACCACCCTCCTGGTCGACCAGGATCGGCGCATCTGCCCGCCCGAGGATCTCGCGCATCGAGGCCGTCAGCTGCCGCACCTGCTCTGGTGTCCCGCAGTTCCGGCCAAACAGGATGAAACCCCAAGGCTGCACCGCGCGAAAGAAAGAGATTTCCTCAGCCGTCAGCACATGGCCGTCACAACCGAAAATGACGGCTCGTGCTGACATCGGCTTGGGCTCCCGGCGCAATCATCAAGGTCGCAGGGCCAAGATCGGCCTGCGTGTCCTGCGCTTAAATCACTTGCCAGCCAGGATGCAAGCACCCCCACCAGCGATGATCTGGTCGCAGACCGACTTTGCCGCAGATTTGTCGGCAAAACCGGTCACCCGAAGGCGATAGAGGGTTCCCTTGCCCGGAATATCGACCGGGATGAACCTGGGCGAATAATCACTGAGCAGTTCCTGGTTTTGTCCCTTCACCCTGGTCCAATGCGCAGCGGCCGCATCGCTCGAGGGGAAGGCCCCAAGCTGGATCGACACGCCGCTGGACACAGGCGCCACGGGCGCATCCGCGATGGCAGGCGCAGGCGCAATGGCAGCAGGTGCCGGCTCAGGACGCGCGATTGGCTTCGGCGCCGAAGCGGCAGGCTTGACCGTCGCCGCCGGTGGCGTCGTCAGGGCAGGCGCCGCAGGCCGACTTGCAGGAGCCTCGACCGCCGCCGGAGGGCTGACCGCCTCAACGACCGGTGGCGCGGGCAGCGACCGCGGCGCAAGAGCCCTCGGTCGAGCATCGTCATGCAGGTCAAGTGTGGGATCCATGCGCGGGTCGACGGGTGCGGGCTTGTATTCCCCGCCCTGGCCACCGAGCACGGGGGGCTCCTCGATCAACATCTCGGGGCGATCGACGCCGGCTTCAGGATCCGTGCTGGCCGTGCCCGCTGGCGGCGCATCGTCCTCCCACAATTCGTCATAGCTCTTGTCTGGCGCCACGCCGACAGGGTCAGTTGGCGCCTCAGCCAATTGCTGCTCGCCGGGCACCTTGTCGGGACCCTGCTCGCCGTAGAGCACCGGAGGGTTCTGGTCACGCCGCCCCTCACTGACACCATAATTATAGGCAACCCACACCACACCGGCGAAGGCTGCCACGACAACAAAGCCCAGCATTACAACCAGCGACTGGCTGCGCGGACGATCCGGCTCAGCCTCGGCATCGTACAGCAAGGCATCGTCGTACGGCGGCTCGTACAAATTGCGATCTGGATTCACCATCGAACATTCCCCTTCTGACGCGCCCGTTTCAACGCAAACGAAGCAGCACTCAGCGAATCGCGAGCTGACACTGCAAATTACACCCGGGCATTCTTTATGTTTGAAGACTTTTCGCGCGTTACTCGTCGAGCTCGATTGCGAAAAGACGACGGTGCTCCTGAAGTGCGAAACGATCCGTCATCCCCGCAATATAGTCTGACACCACGCGCGCCGTGCGCACGGATCTGGGGACATCGCAGAGTTGTGCCCAAGAGGTGGGAAGCACATCCGGCTCAGCAAGAAACAGTGCGAAGAGATCAGCAATAACCCGCTTCGCCTTCGACATCACCCGATTGACCTTGTAATGCCGATACATATGCGTGAACAGGAATGTCCTCAGCGCCTTGTCGTGCGCCGTCATCGCCTCGGAAAACGCAACGACCGGACGCCCACACGTTCTCACATCCTCGGCGCTCCGTAATTTCAATTCGGCAACGCGCCGTCGCGTCTCCATAAGAGCATCATCAACCATGGCCGTGATCAAACGTCGCACGCACTCATAGACCAGCCGCGACCGCTCGAGCGCCGGATGGGCACGCATCACCTCCGAGAAGATCGGCCCCACCAGCGGCAGCTCCAGCAGATCATCGACCGCAAACAGCCCGGCCCGCAGCCCATCATCGATGTCATGATTGTTGTAGGCAATGTCGTCCGACAGCGCGGCCACCTGCGCCTCGACGCTCGCGAAGGTATCGAGCCTAAGGTCGAACCCGGCATTGAACTCGACGATCGCCTCGGGCAGGGGCTTGCCCCGCGACTGCGGGCCCACCAGCGGCCCGTTATGCTTGACGATCCCCTCAAGCGCCTCCCATGTCAGGTTGAGCCCGTCGAACGTCGCATAGCGAGCCTCCAGTTTTGTCACGAGCTTCAGCGAATGGGCGTTGTGATCGAACCCGCCATAGGGCGCCATCGCCGCCGCCAGCGCATCCTCGCCCGCATGGCCGAATGGCGCATGCCCCAGGTCGTGTGCCAGCGCCAGCGCCTCGGCAAGGTCTTCATCAACACGCAGCACGCGACTGATCGAGCGGGCGATCTGCGCGACCTCCAGCGAGTGCGTGAGCCGGGTCCGGTAATAATCGCCCTCGTGATAGACGAACACCTGCGTCTTGTGCTTCAGCCGCCGGAACGCGCCCGAATGGATGATCCTGTCCCGGTCGCGCATATAGGGGGTTCGCGTCAGGCTTTCGGAGTCGGGCCATTGCCGCCCCCGGCTCTCCGAGGGGCGCGACGCCAGGTGCGCGAGGTCCTGTCCGGCCGAAATTCCGCTCACGTCAAGGTCTCCTTGCCTCGAAAAACTGCGAATGGGCTCCATGGGCATTTGACTATCGCCGCCCGAACCCTAAATAAGAAGATACAGTATTTGTGTATTCGTTGAGAGCGGTTAACCAAGCCCATGAGCACGCCCGCCGTTACCGTATCCGACAAGGCCGCCGGCCGCATCGCTGCCCTCACCGCGGCTGAAGGCCCGCAGATGATGTTCCGCATCGCCGTCAATGGCGGCGGCTGCTCGGGCTATCAGTATGATTTCACTTTCGACGATACCCGCACCGGCGATGACATCCTCATCGAGAAGGATGGCGCCCGCGTGCTTGTCGATCAGGTGTCGCTCGAACTGCTCGGGGGCTCGGTGGTGGATTTCGTCGATGGCATCATGGGCTCGCATTTCGAGATCCGCAATCCCAACGCGAAGTCGTCCTGCGGCTGCGGCACCAGCTTCTCGGTCTGATCGCACGCCTCTGGCCACGGCGCCCCATCCGGCGTTAAATGCGGCCCATGAAAATCGCGACCTTCAACGTCAACTCCGTCAAGGCGAGGCTCGAGGCCGTCACGGGATGGCTGCGCATGGCCAGTCCCGACGTGGCCTGCCTGCAGGAACTCAAATGCGAGGCCAAGGCCTTTCCGCTCGAGACCTTCGAGAGCCTCGGCTACACCTGCGCCGTTCTCGGGCAGAAGACCTATAACGGCGTCGCCCTGCTGTCGAAGCACGGCATCGAGGACGTACGCGAGGGCCTGCCCGGCGACGACGCCGACGAACAGGCGCGCTACATCGAGGGCACGATCATCACAAAGGCCGGCGCCGTGCGCGTCGCCTCGATCTACGCACCGAACGGCAATCCCGTCGAAAGCGAGAAGTATCCCTACAAGCTTGCCTGGATGGACCGCCTCATCGCGCATGCGAAACGCTTGCTCAAGGACGAGGAACCGCTGGTTCTCGCCGGCGACTACAACATCATCCCCACAGCTGACGACGTATGGGACCCCGAGGCCTGGAAGGACGACGCCCTCTTCAGGATGGAGTCGCGCCGCAAGCTGCGCGAGCTCGTCAATCTCGGCTTCACCGACGCCTTCCGCGCCTGCAACGCCAAGCCCCACCAGTACACCTTCTGGGACTACCAGGCCGGCGCCTGGAGCAAAGACCACGGCATCCGTATCGATCACCTCCTCCTCTCGCCCCAGGCCGCCGACCGCCTCAAGGCCGCCGGCATCGACCGCAAGATAAGGGGACAGGACAAACCATCCGACCATGTGCCGGTATGGTGCGA
>CAZABH010000023.1:18000-53227 GCA_964483585.1 uncultured Flavobacteriaceae bacterium | reverse complement strand
TCACATAGTCGACCGCCATGGCCAGGGCATACGGGCCGGTCTTCTTGCCGGTGATGATCTCGACCAGCTGCATCTTGTCGACGGGCGAGAAGAAGTGGATGCCCACGAAGTTCTCCGGACGCACGCTGGCTTCCGAAAGACCCGAGATAGGCAGGGTCGACGTGTTCGATCCGAACACGGCCTTGTCGGTCAGCTGCGCTTCGGCCTTCTTCGTCACGTCCGCCTTGATTTCGCGGTTCTCGAACACCGCCTCGATCACGAGATCGCAACCCTTCAGGTCCTCATAGCTCGTCGTCGCCTTGATCAGCGAAAGGAGCTTCTCCTTCTTCTCCGGCGTCGAGCGACCCTTCGCGATCTGCCCGTCGAGCAGCTTCGTCGAATAGGCCTTGCCCTTGTCGGCCGCTTCCTGCGTGGTATCGAGCAGCACGACCTCCATGCCGGCCTGCGCCGACACATAGGCAATGCCCGCACCCATCATGCCTGCGCCCAGCACGCCCAGCTTCTTCACCGTCATGGCAGGCTGGCCAGCCGGACGGCGCGCGCCCTTGCCCAGGTCCTGCATCGACAGGAACAGCGAGCGGATCATGTTGCGCGAGGCCGGATCCATGAGCAGCTTCGTGAAGTAACGCGCCTCGATCCTGAGGCCCGCATCGATGGGAACCTGCAGGCCTTCATAAACGCAACTCAGGATATAGCGCTGAGCCGGATAGTTGTTGAACGAGTTCTTGCGATAGAGCGCATTGCCCATCGTGAACACGGTCGACGCGCTCTTGTCGTTCGGCAGGCCGCCGGGAACCTCGAAACCCTTCTTGTCCCAAGGCTGAACGGCGCTGGGCGTCTCCTTGATCCAGCGCTTCGCCTCGGCAATCAGTTCTTCGGCCGGAACAACCTTGTGGACGACCTTCTTGGCCAGCGCCGTCTTCGGGTCAAGCGAGTTGCCCTGCATGATCAGGCCCATGGCCTCCTGCGCACCCATCAGGCGCGGCAGGCGCTGCGTGCCACCGCCACCCGGCAGCAGGCCGACCTTCGATTCAGGAAGGCCCAGCTGGATGCGCGGATTGTCGGCCACGACGCGGTAATGACAGGCCAGCGTCACCTCGAGCCCGCCACCGAGCGCAAGACCATTGATGGCAGCAACCACCGGCTTGCCGCACGTCTCAAGCTTGCGCAGCAGCATGTTGAACTGCAGCACGCCCTCATAGCGCTGCTTGACGCGCTCTTCCTCGCTCTTGGGCGCACCGACGCCGGCAGCCCCGCTCTCCATCTCGTCGAGCGCCGCACCGGCGCAGAAGCCGTTCGCCTTGCCCGAGGTGATGATGAGGCCCTTCACCGCCGCATCGCCCGCAACCTTCTCGATCACGCCCGCGATGTCGGCCATCGCCTTGTTCGAAAGCACGTTCATGCTGCGCTCCGGATCGTCCCACGTCAGGGTCACGATCCCGTCAGCATCCTGGCTCCACTTGAATACCTTGAGTTCCATGTTCTTCAATCCTTGTGCTCCTCCCCCGCCCCGCGGGGGAGGTGCCTGCAGCAAAGCCGCAGACGGAGGGGTGTGTATGACCTTTGCTGTCCCGGTATCAGACGCGCTCGATGATCGTCGCCGTTCCCATGCCCGCACCCACGCAGAGCGTGACCAGCGCCGTATTCAGGTTGCGCCGCTCAAGCTCGTCGAGCACCGTGCCGAGGATCATCGCCCCCGTCGCACCCAAGGGATGGCCCATCGCGATCGCGCCGCCATTGACGTTGATCTTGTCATGCGGAATGTCGAGCACCTTCATGAAGCGCAGCACCACCGAGGCAAAGGCCTCGTTGAGCTCGAACAGGTCGATGTCCTTCACCGTCATGCCGGCGCGCTTGAGCGCCTTCTCGGTGACATAGGACGGCCCCGTCAGCATGATCGACGGCTCCGAGCCGATCGAGGCAAAGCCACGGATGCGTGCGCGCGGCTTCAGCCCCTGCGCCCGGCCTGCTTCCTTCGTGCCCATCAGCACCGCCGCCGCGCCGTCCACGATGCCCGACGAATTGCCGGCATGGTGCACGTGGTTCAGCGCCTCGACTTCCGGATAACGCTGCTGCACCACCGCGTCGAACGCAAACTCGCCCGGCATCGCAAACGACGGCTGCAGCGCGGCCAGCGACTGCATCGTCGTGTCAGCGCGCATGTGCTCGTCACGGTCCAGGATCGTCAGCCCGTTGATATCCTTCACCGGGATGACCGACTTCTTGAAATGGCCGTTCTTCCAAGCGTTCGCCGCACGCTTCTGGCTCTCGACCGAGTAGGCGTCGACGTCATCGCGCGAGAATCCCTCGATCGTAGCGATCAGGTCGGCACCAATGCCCTGCGGCGCGAAATAGCTCTTGATTGCGATCGACGGATCCGTCGCCCACGCACCACCCGAGGCGCCCATGCCCACGCGGCTCATCGACTCGACGCCGCCGCCGATCGTCATGTCCGACTGGCCCGACATGACCTGCGCGGCTGCCATGTTGCAGGCTTCCAGGCCCGAGGCACAGAAGCGGTTGATCTGCACGCCAGCCGTCGTCTCGGCATAGTCGGCATTCAGCACGGCGATGCGCGCGATGTTCGAGCCCTGCTCGCCCACCGGATCGACGCAGCCGAACACGACGTCATCGACGACCTTCGTATCCAGGTTGTTGCGATCACGCACGGCCTTCAGCACCTGCGTGCCAAGCTCGAGTGCCGTCACTTCGTGCAGCGCGCCGTCCTTGCGGCCCTTGCCGCGCGGCGTGCGCACGGTGTCGTAGATGAAGCAGTCAGTCATCGGTAGTCCTCCGTTTGTCTGAAGTCAGATCTTGTCAAGATTGCCCTGCATGAGACTGGCAACGCCATGCGCACCATCAGCCTTGAGCCCGGCGATCACCCGCTCGCGCTCGAGGCGCGGCTTGTTCTGTGAAAGTTTGTGGATGCCCTCGATGTGGCGGATCTCCATGCGCAGCGCGAAGACGCCGGCCGCAAGGCTCTCGCGCGCCCGCGCATCAAGCTCGTCCATGCTCCAGCCGCCCACGCGCCCACGCTCATGCGCAACGACCATCGATTGCAGCAACTCGATGGCAGGTCCCGGACAGGCCTCCATCACGCCACGGCAATGTACGGCCGTGTAGTTCCACGTCGGCACATTGATCTCGCGCTCCAGGAACCAGGACGGCGATACATAGCCATGCGGCCCCGAGAAGATAGCCAGCATCTCGCGCCCTTCCAGCCGCACCTGCGCATTGACCCGCGCAATATGCGTGTAGAGCGTGCCCAACCGCCCCTCATCCCGCTTCAACATCAGCGGCACGTGGGTCGCAAGAAGTCCGTCTTCACCCTGCGCCACCAGCACGCCAAAATGGTTGGCCTCGATCAGCGCGTGCTGGTCGGCAAGCTCGTCCATCGCGAAGTGACTGGGTGTGTACATGCGGGCGTCCGGTCAGAGGCTGCGCGCGATGAGCAGCTTCATGATCTCGTTCGTGCCGCCGTAGATCTTCTGCACCCGGCTGTCCGCATACATGCGCGCGATCGGATACTCGTTCATGTAGCCATAGCCGCCATGCAGCTGCAGACACTCATCGACGACCCGGCACTGCACCTCCGTCAGCCACAGCTTTGCCATCGACGCCATGTAAGGATCGAGCTTGCCTTCAAGCAGCAGCTGAGTGGCGTGGTTGCAGAAGATCTTGGCGACCGTCGCTTCCGTCTTGCACTCCGCCAGCTTGAATTGCGTGTTCTGGAAATCGATAAGCTGCTTGCCGAACGCGCGGCGTTCCTTGACATAGGAGATCGTCGTCTCGAGCGCCCGCTCGATCACGGCCATGCCCTGCAACGCAATGATGAGCCGCTCCTGGGGAAGTTGCTGCATGAGCTGCACAAACCCCTGCCCTTCGCCCATCCCGATCAGGTTCGAGGCAGGAACCCGCACATCGTCGAAAAAGAGCTCGGCGGTATCATTGGCCTTCTGCCCCATCTTGTCCAGCACGCGCCCGCGACGAAAGCCTTCGACCTCATCCGTCTCCACCACCACAAGCGACGTACCCTTCGAGCCTTGGGTTGGATCAGTCTTGGCGACGACCAGGATGAAGTTGGCCGTGCCACCATTGGTGATGAAGATCTTCGACCCGTTGATGACATAGTGGTTGCCATCCTTGCGCGCCGTGGTGCGAACCGCCTGCAGGTCTGACCCTGTCCCCGGTTCTGTCATGGCAATGGCCCCGACAAGCTCACCCGACGCAAGCCGCGGCAACCAGCGGAGCTTCTGCTCCTCCGAGCAGTAATGAGTGACATAGGGCGCCACAATCGCATTGTGTAGCGTGATGCCCCAGCCATCGATGCCAAGGCGCCCCAGATGGTCGATGATCACAGCCTCGTGGGCAAAGGTCCCACCGGCACCGCCATATTGCTCTGGCGTCGAGGCGCACAGCAGCCCGGCCTCACCCGCCTTGCGCCACACCGATCGGTCGACATGCTGCTGCTTGATCCACTTGTCGGCGTGCGGAACGCACTCCCGCTCCATGAACTTCCGGGCCTCCGTGTCGAAGACCACAAGGTCCTCACTCATCCACGAAGGCCGCTCGACCTGCAGCACGCCCATGCTCTTCCTCCCGGCAGTTTCTCGTGTCTCAGTCGTGCGCGCTTGGCGTCATTGCAAAGCCGATCAGGCGACCATGCTCGCCGTCGCTGCCACGCCCCATGGATGCGGGGACACCCTTCTCCGCGAGGATGACCTCGAGGCGCGCGCGCCCCTGCCGCAGCTCGCTCAGCGCCTGCTCGATGTCGCCGCGCTGACGCTCAAGCGAGCTGATGCGCTCGTTGAACTTCTTGATCGCATAGGACAGCTGCGTCGCCTGGCCGTCGTTCATGTCGTAGAGATCCAGCATCTCCTTGATCTCGACGAGCGAGAAGCCGACGCGCTTGCCGCGCAGGATCAGCGCAAGCCTGGCCCGGTCGCGAGGCGAGTAGATCCGCGCCTGCCCCTGTCGGGTTGGCTTGATCAGCGCCTCGTCCTCGTAGAAGCGAATGGCGCGCGGCGTGATCCCGAACTCTTCCGAAAGCTGACTGATGGTGAAGGTCTGCATCGTTCCCCTCCTCGAGGGCCTGGGTTGAAGCATAGGTTCCGTTGACGTAAGCGTCAATATCGCGGAATTGCGCCATTTCTCTGAGACATCAGCCCCATCGAATGCCATCCTCAACATGACGTAAGGGGATAAACGCAACTTTCGGCCAAAAGGATTACGTGGCCGGCAGCTATTCCCGTCGCCACCGACCGGGAGCAGTGGTCAAAGGGCTGCCTTTAACCATCCAACCTGTTGTTTTCATTGGAACCCGTGTGACACGAGAGACACTTTCGTCACGCCGCAAATTCTTGTGCCACCCTATGGAACAAAAAAACCGGAGCGCGTCGAAACAAATAAAGAACATCCCGCGCCAGAACAAGTGCCGCAACGTCGCACGCCACCGCCTGATCCAGCCCCCCCCCCCCAGCAACCCTCAACCCGATGGATCAGGCCCGACATCCGGATTGCGCGCCGCGCGCGATGACAGGGCCTCACGCAGCCGACGACGCGGGGGGATCCTCAATCCGGCCTCAGGAACAAGCGACTGTATCTCACCGCGCAACTCCGCCCGCTTTTCATGGATCGACGCAATCGCAGGCCCCATCGCAATGCCAACATCGACCAGCACAACCTCGGCCAGCTGCAGGCTTGCCTCGATGGTCTCTGGCACAACGTCGGTTGCACCCAGCCGATAAAGCTCACTCGCATGCTGTGCATCGCGTGCACGTGCAATGATGACCAGGTCACTGCGCTGCGAGCGCCCCTCCTGGACCACGACATTTGTGGCCTTGGGAGAATCCATGGTCACGACAAGGGCCCGCGCCGTCGAGATGCCACACAGGCGCATGAAGTCCGGTTGTCTGATGTCGCCAAAGAAAACCGGAAAGCCCTCATCACGCGCGACCGCAACGGCATCGACGTTCGAGTCGACCGCCAGAAAGGGTATGTCATGCTTGCGCAGCATCGCAGCAACGACCCGTCCGACCCGACCAAAGCCTGCTATGATCACCCGCTGGCTTTCATCGACAGGCGGCTTGATGAGGCCGACCTCGGGCAACTCCACCGTTGGAGCCGAAAGCCTCTCGAGCCGGGGCCCAAGGCCATGCAGCGCCGGAATGAAAGCCATGGTCAGCGCCGCCACGATCAGGATGAAGGCACCCGTCTCGCCCGGAAGCACCTGTGAAGCCACCGCCAGCGATACAATGACGAACGTGAATTCGCTCCCCGGCCCCAGAAGCAGCCCGGCCCTGAGGCTGGTCGCCACCGGTAGCCGGAGCACCAGGCCGCCTGCCATCACGACAAGCAACTTGACCAGGATGAGACCGCCGCTCGCAAGGATGATGGAAACAGGGTCATGCAGGATGCGGCCAAGGTCGACATTCATACCGGCAGAAATGAGAAAGACACCGACCAGCAGCCCCTTGAAAGGATCGATTGTATACTCGATCTGGCGGCGATACTCGGTTTCAGCCAGCAGAAGCCCGGCCATCAACGCGCCAAGCGCCATGGACAGCCCGGCAAGCGCAGTGACGATGCTGATGACAAGTATCACCAGCAGGCACGCAGCCATGAAAAGCTCCGGGCTCTTGGTCGCCGCAACTTGCCGGAACAGCGGCCTGAGCAGGATCCGACCCGACAGGATCACAAGCACGATCGCCGCCCCGGCCTGCAAAAGCGCAGAGCCCAATTGCACCAACATCGACCCGCCAACCGACGCCCCCATGACACCGACAGCAAAGAGGACCGGGATGACGGCAAGATCCTGAAAGATCAGCACCGCAAAACTGGCGCGACCATGGGTCGACGCCAATTGCTTGGTTTGTGACAGAACCTGGGTGACGATCGCAGTCGACGACATGGCAAGTGCAAGCCCTGCAATGAAGGACACCGCAGCATCCGATGTCAGCAAATAGGTCACAAGACCGATGAGACCGGCACTCGTGAGAAGCTGGAATGTGCCAAGCCCGAACACCAGTCGACGCATGACCAGCAACCGCTCGAGCGACAGCTCCAGACCGATCATGAACATCAGCAACACGACGCCGAATTCCGCCGCACCCGAGATCGCGCCCTCCTTAGCGATGCTGAAGAAGGAAAGCCAGGGAATGACATCACTGAGACTGCCGACGCCATACGGACCGACGACCATGCCGATCAGGATGTAGCCCAGCACCGGACTGAGCTTGAACCGATGAAAAACGGGGATGACCAATGCAGCCGATCCAAGCACGACCAGCGCTTCTTTGAACTGGGAAATATCTATCTGAGCCGCCATGCAGCAAGTCTAGCAGGTGCGCCCGCCTTGTCGAGAAAGCAACACCCTCTAGCCTAATGCCTTTGCCCGAACGCCGCTGCAGCAAGCAGACCGGCCAGCACCGCCAGCATCAGAAGAGCAAGGGCATAGGACAGAGGTTCCCTGCGTGAAAGATCATACAGGGCCCGCTCGATACCCGTCTTGTCGACGAAGAGCGTCATTGAGCTGGAACTCGTGACCTCACCATTTTGGAACGCATAGACTGTCACCCGCAGATTGCCAGCCGGAACGTTCGGTGGCAGGGCCAGCGTGGTTCGAAAGAGGGTTGGCGACATGAAGGTCACCGCGCCTTCATGCTGGGCATAAAGCTGCGCAGACACCTGCGAGTCGAGGAACGCCTGCCGGAATGTTGCTGTGCTCGGCGATGAGCGCGAGCGGGTACCGGCCTCAAGGTTTGGGAAACCCAACTGGAATTGCCCCAGCAGGCCTGGATCCGCAATGTCCCCAAGAGCGCGGCTCGAAGCCACGAAGTAGAACGCCGGAACGTCCAGGAAGGTCACGACGCTCCGATTGACCCAAACCGGGCCCACCGGCTCCTTGCGACGAACAACAGCTTGGGACAACCGATCACTGCGCACGACCACGACAATGTCCCGAGCACGATCTTCCGGCACGACTTCGCCGCTGGCGGGGCTTACAGAGCCAAAGACCGCCACCTCTGTTCCGGTGAAACGTGAATTGATCTCGATCTTGTCACGAGAGATCCCAGCCGCCAGTTCCTCGGCGTGAAGTGGAAACACCACGACAAGCAGCAAGCCAAGCAGCGCAACAAACCGGACCATCATGGGCCAGCCTCGACGCTGACGCTGAACAGGTTATCAGGCGGCCAGACAAGGTTCACGCCAAGGCGCCCGCAAATCATGAGCAGCAGCACCGCAAGGCTCAGCCGCATCCAGTCACCCCGGACCCGCTCCCCGAAACGCACACCGAACTGGGCACCAATGACACCTCCCAGAATCAGCAGTCCGGCAAGGATGGCATCGACACTCTGGTTGGTCACCGCATGCAGGATGGTGGAAAACGCCCCTATGAACACCACCTGGAACAACGACGTCCCGACGACCACGGACGTTGGCATGCGCAACAGATAGATCATGGCAGGCACGAGGATGAAGCCGCCGCCCACACCCATGACGACACTCAGGATACCGATCAGCAACCCCAGCAGCACAGGCGGTATCGCCGAGATATAAAGCCGGGATTTGTGAAAGCGAACCTTGAGCGGCAGCCCATGAATCCAGTTATGGGCCCCCGCGATACGCCGGGTCGCCGCATCACGTCCATCACGCTGCCGAACAGACTGGAAGCTTTCCCAGAGCATCAGCCCACCGACCGACCCGAGAAAGATCACGTAGGAAAGCGAAATGAACAGGTCCGACTGCCCGGCATCCTTCAAAGCGTTGAAAAGATGGATCCCACCGATCGAGCCCAGCAAACCACCGGAAAGCAGGACAGCACCCATCTTGTAGTCAACGTGCCCCTTACGCCAGTGGCTGACGACACCCGAGACGGAGGACGCAACGATTTGGGGAGATTGCGTGGCGACGGCCACCGCGGGCGGGATGCCCCAGAACATCAAGAACGGCGTGAGGATAAAGCCACCGCCGACCCCGAACATGCCCGAGAGAAAGCCCACCGCCGCACCCAGGCCGACGATCAGGAAGACATTCACCGGCATCTCGGCGATCGGGAGATAGATCTCCATGGCTCTCAGCAGACGGTGTTGGCGTGTGGAACAACCCACGCATAACCCCAGCGCAGGAGGAAGGCCAGCACCCATTTGGGCAACTGCCCCCCGAGGCGGGGCGCACACTGACGCACCGCTTCGCCGGCGACCTTATCGGAAGGCCCCCGGCGCCATGGCCCTTGGGGAAACCTGAAACACCCCAGCCTGTCCCGTTACGAGACAGGCCCTGTCACGGCATCGTTGGTGTGTCGTTGGCGGCTGCATTCACTTGCCGCGGCTTGAACTTGCGCGCAGCGTCAAGCGCCAGTGCGACATCGCTCGCGGGCAACGTCTTCTTCAAGGCGTCGAGGCGCTCGGCTGCACCCGTATCACCCTGCTCCGCCGCAATCGCATACCATGTCGTCGCTTCTTTCAGATTGCGCTCGACGCCCATGCCCTGCTCGAGCAATACGGCGAGGTTGTACTGCGAGTCCGTCAAACCATAGGTCGCACCCTCGCGGAACCAGCGCGCGGCATCCTTGAAGTTCTGCCCGCCACCGGTCGAGTCGGCCAGCAGCACGGCAAGATTGTGCATGGCCTTGCGGTTACCCTGCTTTGCAGCCTTCTCGTACCAGGCCTTGGCCTGGGGGACGCTCTTTTCAACACCAACGCCACGTTCGTGCAGGGCGCCCATCCTGTACTGGGCAACCGCGAAGCCCTGCTCAGCCGCCTTCGACGCCAGCGAAGCCGCTCGCGCATCATCCTTCGTGACGCCACGACCTTCCGAATAGCGCAACGACAGCAAGAACTGCGCCCGCGCATCGCCGCGCACGGACGCAGCCTCGAGAATGGCAACTTCAGTCTGCTTCTTGGACACCTCAGGCAGCGCAGATGTCCCCTGCATCAGCCCACTAGACAAGCCATCGCCAGCAGCATCCCCAGCCTCTTCTGGACCCGGTAATGGGACAAACCCGTCAGCGCCATCCTCGAAGGATCCGGTGGAAGCGGCTTCGCCATCAGGCAAGGCAGCTTGCGGTGTCTTTGGCTCGGTCGCAGGCGCGATCTCTTTGACGTCAGGCGGATTGATATCCGTATCGACCTGCCAACCAGCAGCCTGGTCGTTGGCCGGCTCCGCACCGAACATGGTCATTAGGATGAAGACAAGACCGACAACCAGCGCCAGCGAGGCCAAACCGATGACAGCCAGTCGACCAAAGTTGCGACCGCCACCGTGCTGATCGGCAGAAGCATTTGCAACGCCACGGTGCCCCGCGGGCTTGGCATCAGCGCTCGCAGCCCCAGCACCCGCCTGCACCTGTGCTGCGCGGCGCGCCTGCGTCAGGAAATCATTGGGCGCTGCCGCCCCCGGCTGACCCGCAGCGGCATTCTGAGCAGCCGTCAGGCTCTCTGGAAATTCCGCATCAGAATTGGTCTGGGCAGCACCCGCACGCGGCCCGGCCTCCTGGGCCAGCTCGTCAAGGAACGGAGGTAACTCCGAAGGGAAGTCACGAACCTGTGTTCCCGACAGACCCGTGAAGAAGGGTGGCAGGCTGGTGGAAGCCTCCGCAGGCGCATCCATCACCGAGCGCAACGCGTTCAAAGCAGTCTCTGCCTGCGATACGCGCGGTGCCGGGGTGTCAATCGGCACTGCTTGCTCGGCCGCCTTTGCAACCAAGCCGTCTACTGTCAGTCGGACCGCTGATATCGCATTCCTGTTGGACGCCTCGGCAGCATCCAGCCTGCGGCCAAAATCATCCATCGCCCGATCGAGGGAGTCGTTCAGCTCCCTGACACCGGCATCAGCACGATCGTCTGATTCATCCATGCGCCTGGTCAGCGCGTGGATAGCCTGCGCCTGCCGCTTGTCGGCATCTTCCAAACGTGATGTGAGTGAACGCAGGACAGCATTCACGCCACCCACGGACTCCATGGTCCGCAGGTCGCCCTCCTCGATACGGCTGGCAAGCGCGCCCAGCTTTGTCTCGATGGAGGAAATAGACTGAACCAGAGGCTGGGTCGACTGGCTTCCCATCTCGTCAAGCCGACTGGCAATGCCCTCGACCGATCCCTTGAGAGCGGCGAAGGCTGCTGGCGAAATCGTATTCTGAGGCGCTGTGGCCTGTGCCAGGCGAGAATCGATCCCCGACATCTGCCCACGCAACTCATCGAACATCGACGTCGAACGGGCATCCAGCGCATCGAGCCGAGCCCCCAGCCCTTCGGTTGCGAGTGAATTGCGTTCGGCCGACTCTACACGCAGGCCCAAGTCCCGCATGTACTTGGCCATATGCGTCATGTCTTCACGCGTGCGGCGATCGGTGTCCATGACTTCACCACGCATGGCCGACATCGACGACTCGAGCCGCGCGATGGCGTCTTTGTCGGGCGTATTGCCGACCGCGACTTCCATATCCGCAAGCCGCCGTTGCAACTGCTGCAATGCCGCTTCTAAACGCTGGACAGTATCGCGCGATGCAAGCTGCTCGCGTTCAGCATCTGCGTGGCCGATGCGATCCCGCAACTGGCCGAGCGCGCTCTCGAGCCGCCCGATGGACTCCTGGCCAGGCCACTCGGCTTGTCCAGCCTCGATGTCACTCAGGCGGTCCTGCACGTTTCGCACGGAGGCTTCGAGGCTTTCGAACACCTTCGATTGATCGCGCGCCGACTGCGCAAGCGCATCGGCGGCACTGGTAAAGGCTGCATCCGCAAGCTGCTTCACGCGCTCAGCCGCATCCAGTCGCTCCTGCATTGAGGCAACCGACTGGTTGACAGTCTGAATGGCCTGCTGGGCGCGATACTCAGTCTGCTCGATACGATCCCCGAGCTCACGCAACCCATCGGAAATGGCCGCGATCTCTGCCGGTCGGATTGCAGGCTCCGGGGACGGGACGGCTGGACGTGCCACATCCAGCCGTCGCGCAAGCGCATCACCAGCAGCCGGCTGTGGCTGCGGATAGGCGGCAGGTTGCGGCGCATACGCAACAGCCTGTGAATGGCCGAGGGGCTGCGCATTGAACTGTGGCTCGGGATAGGCTTGAGCCAGCGCCTGAGGATAGCGCCCTGCTGCTCCTTGCGTGAACGCCTGCGCCGACAATGGCGCACGCACCGACGCCTGAGGCTGCGGCGCATAGGCCGTTTCCCCCTGCGGATAGGCTTGACCCTGGGGTTGCGGATACGCACCACCTGGTGCAGCGCGACCTTCCATGATCAGGCCCGACAACCACTCGCCCAGACTGACGCCTGCACGACGTGCTGCCTGCTGCGCAACTTCACGCGCTTCAGCTTCAATACCTTTTACATTCCACGGGACGCCGGGCCGCATGCGAATCATATCCCCCGAATTTGAACCAAGGTTAGAAAGCAGGATTCCGGCTGTAAAGAATGCCCCCGGCGACTATGTCACCGACCGTTGCATTTACGTCCCACGTGCCGCCTTCGCGATGATGAAAATTAAAGGGACATATTGAAATGGCAGCGGTGCTCGACCACGCGAGACGCTGAGAACAAGCGTGACGAACCACATGCAACCCGTTGCACCGACGAAAAAATCAAATCTTTGAACAGACGATCAGAAAACCAGGCGACAGGCCGCCATGTCGTCGGGCGTCACGCACACATCGGGAATTGAACGGACGTCAGGAATCTGGCCAAGGCTCAATCAAGAATTGCTGTTCGGTCCGGTCACCAACCAAGAATAGCCGCCAGCGGCCACGAAGGCAGGTGTCGGAAAGGGATAAACTCGCCCCTGCCCCAGCGCATAGGCGCAATACGCACCCTCAAAAAGCGCGCCGAAGGCTGGGTCATCAACATCAAGCCCTCCCGTGAAGGCGCCGATCGAGGGCAGCACGCAACGCACGCCGTCCGTGACAAAGCACTTCCGCCGCAAGTGCCGTCCGCGAGCCGCAACGCGCACGGCTGGATGCAAGTGCCCCGCAACCTCGCCAGCCACATCCCCATCAGTCCGCGGTTCATGCCGAAAGACAAGCGGTCCTGCCACAAGCTCCGGAAAGCTCTCTCCGCCCAGCACTGCAGCCGCCGCCGCATCGTGGTTGCCTTCGATCCAGACAAACCGGCGACCGGACATCAGCGCACGGATCATGTCGCGCGCCCGAGGATCCAGCATGGACGGCCCTTCGGGATCGTGGAAATTGTCACCAAGGCAGATGACGCATCGCGGCGCATAACGATCAACGAGCTGACCCATCACGCTCAGCGTCGCAAACGTGTCATAGGGAGGCAGCAGCTGCGCCGTTCTCCGCGCGATGGAAGCCCCTTTCTCCAGGTGCAGGTCCGCAGCCACGAGAATGCGCTCGCTGGGCCACCAGAGCGCACCCTGATGATCGGCAAAGACGTCAGCACCAGCCAGTCGGAAGGCAACCACGCGCGCAAAGGCTCCATCGGATCATTAATCGCGGGGACAGGAAAATCGGGCCCGCAGCGCCAAGTCTGTTAACGCGGCCGCACATTGTCACATGCAGACTTGACTTTTCCACACATGAGGCGCATATCCCCGGCAGCAAAACGTGATTTTGCGAGCGCTCGTGCCGCGTGGCCGGCTCGGGGACAAGTCAAAAACGTCCCCTTCTCGATACCTAATTGAGCGCGCAATCATCGGAACAGCCCAGGGTACACGCGGGGCAAATCCAGTAACAACCCCGCGGTTGACGCGCGCGCCCTCTCGGCAAGGACCGAAGGCTCGCCCGCGCACGGTCGCACTTTTGAAAGACTGAGTCCCAGTGACAACATTTGAATCCATGGGCCTTGAGGCCCGCCTGCTGCGCGCACTCCAGCAGGAAGGCTACACCACGCCAACCCCGATCCAGGCGCAGGCCATCCCGCACGTGCTTGAGGGCCGCGACCTCCAGGGCATCGCCCAGACGGGAACCGGCAAGACTGCAAGCTTCGCCCTGCCCATCCTGCAGCGCCTTGCCCTGAACCCGCGCACGCCGGAACCCAAGACCGCTCGCGCCTTGATCCTCTCGCCGACGCGCGAGCTTGCCGCCCAGATCGCCGACAGCTTCCGCGCCTACAGCCGCTACATGAACGTCACCATCACGACGATCTTCGGCGGCGTCAGCGAACACCCCCAGAAACAGAACATGGCCCGCGGCATCGACGTTCTCGTCGCTACACCCGGCCGCCTGCGCGACCTCGTCGCCCAGCGCGCCGTCGAACTGCCCAAGACCGAGATCTTCGTCCTCGACGAAGCCGACCGCATGCTCGACATGGGCTTCATCGCCGACATCCGCCGCATCGTGAAGCTTCTGGGTCCGGACCGGCAGAACCTGTTCTTCTCGGCAACGATGCCGGAAGAGATCGGTCGTCTCGCCGCTGAACTCCTGCGCAACCCCGTCCGCGTCAGCGTCACGCCGCCCGCAACCACGGTCGAGCGCATCGCCCAGCGCGTGATCCACGTGTCAAACGCCGACAAGCGCGCGCTGCTCATCAACCTCCTGCGGACAGACACGGCGATGGCCCGCACGCTGGTCTTCACGCGCACCAAGCACGGCGCCGACAAGGTCGTGCGCGCGCTCGCAGCCGCCGGCATCAACGCCTCGGCCATCCACGGCAACAAGAGCCAGAGCCAGCGCGTCAACGCGCTGAACAACTTCCGCTCGGGCCGCGCACCCGTGCTGATCGCGACCGACATCGCCGCCCGCGGCATCGATATCGACGGCATCAGCCACGTCATCAACTTCGATCTGCCCCACGTGCCCGAATCCTACGTGCACCGCATCGGCCGCACGGCCCGCGCCGGCGCAGACGGAATCGCGATTGCTTTCTGCGACCGTGAGGAACGCCCACTCCTGCGCGACATCGAGAAGGTGACGCGCCAGCAGATCCCTGCCAGCGACTGGCGCGCCCCGGCAGACAGCGCAGAACCTACCGCGCCCGTTCAGACATTCGATCAGAAGCAGGAAGTCCGCAGGCAGCGTGATACCCACGAGCGTCCTCGCCCGCCGCAAGCCAACCGCCACCCCAAGCCCCACCGCAAGGGCAACAACCCGCGCCACGACATCCTCGCCCACATGGCGGCTCAGGGACCGCAGCCCAGCGTGAGCGTGGAACCGAAGTCGGCTGACGGCCAGTTCCGCGGCCCGAGGCCCACACAGCGTCCAGGCAAGCCGCACCACGGCAAACCCTTCGGCGGCGACAGGTCACGCAACGGCGAGCAGCGCCCCGACCGCCGCGAGGCGTCCAATGGCGATCACCGCAACGAGCAACGCAACGCCCGGCCGGCCGGCAACCGCGACGCACAAGGCGCCGACCAGCGCGGCGAACGCGCCTTCACCCCGCGCGGGGATCGTCCTTTCAAGCAGAACGGTGACCGCCCCTTCCACAAGCGTGGAGATCGCCCGCAGAATGCCTCGCGCGACGGCCAGCCGGGAGACCGGCCCTTCCACAAGGGAGGTGACGCCCCGAGGAACAACGGCGGCGGCAAGCCGGGACGTCCCTTCCAGAACCGGGGCGACCGGCCGCAAGGAACCGGACGCGACGGCCAGGGCCGCCCGGGCAAGTACGGCAAACGCCCGACCGCCCGCGCGTTCTGATCAAGGGCAACACGCAGAAGCATCGGCGGGACCCTGAAGGGTCCCGCCTTCGCGCCCAAGCAACAACCGCTCCATCGCGCGCACGCATCCTTCCATCGTGACGCCGGCCTCGCCACGCGCCAGCGCAAAGGCGCTCTCGTTGATCGCACCCAGCAGCAACATCGCCAGCGGCTTTGCCGGTTGCAACGGGATCTCGCCCTGCGCGATCATCGCCTCGACCGCCTGCGATATGTTGGCAGGCCCGCGCATGAAATCCCGCCCCTTCTGGAACCGGCTGCTCAGCACCACAGGAGACTCGACCAGCACGATGCGGTGATAGTCCGCATGCTGGGCGAACTCGAGAAACGCGCGATATCCCTCCAGGAACCCCTTGACGCCCACAGCCTCCTGCGCGCGAGCCCGCGCGAACGCATTCATTTCGGCATCGAGCTCGTCGAAGACCGCGCCGAACAACTCGACCTTGCCACGGAAGTGATGGAACAGCGCCCCGACCGTCACGCCTGCGCGCGAAGCCACCTCGGCCGTAGTCGTTGCAGCAAACCCGTGCTGCGCGAACAGGGCGCGCGCCGCCGCGACGATGTCGGCACGTGTCTGAGCAGCAGCTTCAGCAGTTCGACGCGCCAAGGCGGCATCTCCCGGGTGTGGCGCCTGGCCAGGATTTGACAGGCGACAGCGGACAGCATACATAGTGACGCTATGTAAATCAACGCGAAGGTGCCAGACCATGTCCGCGGAACATTTCGACGTCCTCATCATCGGTGCAGGCCTGTCAGGCGTTGATGCCGGCTGGCATCTGAATACCTACGCGCCGAAGAAGACCTACGTCATCCTCGAGAACCGCGAGCGCATCGGCGGCACCTGGGATCTCTTCCGCTACCCCGGCATCCGCTCCGACTCCGACATGCTGACGATGGGCTATCGCTTCAAGCCCTGGACGCATCCAAGCGCGATTTCGCCAGGCGACGCCATCCGTGAATATGTCACCGAAACCGCGCGCGAGGCCGGCGTCGACCGCCATATCCGCTTCCGCCACAACGTCATCAGCGCCGCATGGGACAGCGCAACGGCACGCTGGACCATCAGCGCAACCAGGCGCGACGACAGCGGACACGAAACACCTGTGACCTACACCGCGAATTTCCTGTTCTCCTGCGCCGGCTACTATCGCTACAGCGCAGGCTACACCCCCGAATTCACCGGCCGCGACCGCTTTAAGGGGACGATCATCCACCCGCAGCACTGGCCAGAGAACTTCAACTATGACGGCAAGCGCGTGATCATCATCGGATCGGGCGCAACCGCTGTGACACTCCTGCCGAACATGGCCCGGACGGCCGCCCACGTGACAATGCTCCAGCGCACGCCGACCTACTACGTTTCAAGGCCCGAGAAGGACTGGCTGGCAAACACGCTGCGCGCGATCCTGCCGGCCTCATGGGCCTACGCGATCCCGCGCTGGCGCAACATCATCCTGCAGCGCTTCTTCTTCAACCTCGCGCGCAAGAACCCGAAGAAGACGGCCGAACGCCTGATCCAGGGCGTAGCAGACCTGCTGCCCAAAGGCTTCGACGTCAAGACCCACTTCACCCCCAGCTACAACCCGTGGGACCAACGCCTCTGCCTCGTGCCCGACGCCGATCTTTTCAACGCCATCAGCACCGGCAAGGCCGACGTCGTCACCGACCACATCGACACCTTCACCGAGAAGGGCATTCGCCTGAAGTCCGGCAAGGAACTCGAGGCCGACATCATCGTGACCGCCACGGGCCTGCAGCTCGAGATGATCGGCGGCGTCAAGGTCTCGGTCGACGGCAAGCCCGTCGAGTGGGGCAAGACCTTCACCTACAAGGGCCTCATGTACGCGGGCGTCCCGAACCTCGCGAGCGTGTTCGGCTACACCAATGCCTCGTGGACGCTGCGCGCTGACCTGATCTGCGAGTGGGTCACCCGTCTCCTCAACCACATGGACGAGAAAGGCGTGCAGATCGCAACGCCGGTCCTGACCGACCCCGACGTGAAGGCAGACCCCTGGCTCGATTTCTCGTCCGGTTACGTCACACGCTCGATCGCCATGCTGCCAAAGCAGGGACCCAACCCGCCCTGGCGCCAGAACCAGAACTACTTCGCCGACATAAAGGAAATGCGGAAATCACCCATCGACGATGGCGTCCTGCTCTTCTCCGAGGCGTCAGTTGAGGCCGTGTCCACTTTAAAGCGCGCGGCAGAGTAACCGCGCGAGCCTCTTGTCTTCGTGTACCCGGATCGGGTCATATGCGCCACAATCGCTATGACCCAACCGGAGACAGCCCATGTCCGACACACCCTACACGCCACCCAAGGTCTGGACCTGGGACAAGGAGAGCGGTGGCCGCTTCGCCAAGATCAATCGCCCAGTGGCGGGCGCCACACACGACAAGGAACTGCAGGTCGGCAAGCATCCGCTGCAGCTCTATTCCCTCGGCACGCCCAATGGCGTGAAGGTCACCGTGATGCTCGAGGAACTTCTCGCGCTCGGCCACAAGGGCGCAGAGTATGACGCCTGGCTCGTCAACATCAGCGAGGGCCAGCAATTCGGGTCGGGCTTCGTAGCCATAAACCCGAACTCGAAGATCCCCGCCCTCCTCGACCGCAGCACGCCGACACCCACGCGCGTGTTCGAATCGGCGGCGATCCTCGTCTACCTATCAGAGAAATTCGGTGGCGCATTCATGCCCAAGGACCTTCCCGCCCGTGCCGAGTGCCTCTCATGGCTCTTCTGGCAAATGGGATCGGCACCCTTCCTCGGTGGCGGCTTCGGACACTTCTACGCCTACGCCCCCATCAAGATCCAGTACGCGATCGATCGCTACGCCATGGAAACAAAGCGCCAGCTCGATGTCCTGAACCAGCATCTTGCAAGCAACGAGTACATGGCAGGCAAGGAGTACACCATCGCCGACATGGCCATCTGGCCCTGGTACGGCGCAATGGTGAAAGGCATCCTCTACGAGGCTGCCGAGTTCCTCTCGGTTCACGAATACACAAACGTGATCCGCTGGACGGATCAGATAGCGGAGCGACCGGCGGTGCAGCGCGGGCGCATGGTCAACCGCGCTTGGGGCGATCCTTCATCGCAATTGCCGGAGCGCCATGACGCAAGCGACTTCGATCGCGTGAATTCCGGGACCTGACCAACGCGACGCACGGCGCGGACCCGCTTATGATCCCCGATCTGCCAATAAGCGCTGCGCTGCCCGACCTCAAGGCAGCGCTCGCGGCATCGGCCAACGTCGTGCTTGAAGCACCACCAGGTGCAGGCAAGACGACGCTCGTCCCTCTGGCCCTGCTCGACGAACCATGGCTCGCAGGCAGGAAAATCCTGATGCTGGAGCCCCGCAGGGTCGCCGCCCGCGCCGCCGCAACGCGCATGGCCTTCCTGCTCGGGCAACAGCCGGGCGAGACGGTCGGTTATCGCGTCCGCCAGGACAGCCGCGTCAGCCGCGACACGCGCATCATCGTCCTGACAGAGGCCCTTCTCACCCGTCGCTTGCAGGAAGATCCCGAACTCGCGGATGTCGGCCTTGTGATCTTCGACGAATTCCACGAGCGCAGCCTCAACGCGGATCTGGGCCTCGCCCTTGCATTGGAAGTGCAGGAGGCCCTGAACCCGAACCTCAAACTTCTCGTCATGTCTGCAACCCTCGACGGCACGCGCATCGCAAGGCTCATGAACGACGCACCCGTGGTTCGCAGCGAAGGGCGTATGTTCCCGGTCGACACACTCTACATCCCACCACGCACTGACCGCCGTCTGGAGCAGCACGTCGTCTCCACCATCCACATGGCCTGCGCAAACCATGCCGGGGGCGTTCTCGTCTTCCTTCCCGGCGAGGGCGAGATCCGCACCGTCGAACGGCTTCTGCGCGAAGACCCGGTTCCAGGCAGCACGCTGAGCCCGCTCTACGGCAACCTGTCCCCGACGGAACAGGACAGCGCCATCCGCCCCCGCGGCGACGGCCTGCGCAAGATCGTACTAGCCAGTGCCATCGCCGAGACCAGCCTGACCATTGAGGACATTCGCATCGTGGTGGACGCGGGCCTGCAGCGGCTCGCGCGCTACAACCCCTCGACAGGCATGACACAGCTCGTGACCCAGCGCCTGTCCCTCGCCTCCGCCGACCAGAGGCGCGGCCGCGCTGGTCGTGTAGCACGAGGCATATGCTATCGCCTTTGGCCCGAGGAAGAGACCCGGGCGCTAGCAGCCTTCACGCCACCCGAAATCCTGACCAGCGACCTCGCCCCCCTTGCACTGGAAATAGCCGCTTGGGGGGAACCGGACACATCACGTCTGCGCCTGCTGGACCAGCCACCCAAAGGCACCTTCGCGGAAGCAAGAGGGCTTCTGCAAGACCTCGATCTTCTAGATGCCGAAAACCACATAACGACGCATGGCCGCGACTGCCTGTCGTTCGGCGCCCATCCTCGCCTCGCGCACATGATGCTTCGCGCGCGCAACCTCGGCATGGGCGCAACAGCAGCAGCGCTCGCAGCCATCCTCTCCGAACGGGATGTCATCCGAACGCGCGACACTGACCTCAGGCTTCGCCTCGAAGCGTTCACAGGCAAGGCCGACGCCCAAGCCGACCGCGGCGCGCTAGCCAGGGCGCGCGAGCAAGCGCGCACATGGACATCAAGTCTCAGGCCGGAAAACCGCGAGATCATCCCGGCCTTGGCGGGCAGGCTCGCAGCCCTTGCCTACCCCGAACGCATCGCACGTCGCAGAGGCCCAGCAAGCTTCCGCATGGCAAGTGGTCGTGGCGCTTTGCTGTCTGATGCGGACCCTCTCGCCAATGAACCATTTCTTGCCATTGCTGCCCTCGATGGCGCCGGCGCAAACGCAAAGGTCTATCAGGCAGCGCCCATCGCACTGGCAGACATCGAAGATCTCTTCAGCGGCCATATTGGCTGGACAAGCCGGGTCGGCTGGAACGAGCGAGACCGCGCCGTGGTCGCCATGGAAGAGCGCACAGTGCACAACCTGGTCCTCGCAGAACGCCCCTTGCGCAACCCGTCATCAGGCGATGTTTTGGCTGCCCTGCTGCAGGGCATACGCGCGATGGGGATCGGCTGCCTGCCCTGGACGCCCGAAGCGCAGACACTGCGCGACCGCCTTCGCTTCATGCGACGTGTAGAACCTGAAGCAGGCTGGCCCGACGTCTCCGACGCAAGCCTTCTCCAAACCCTTGAGACATGGCTTGGTGGATACCTGCATGGCATGACCCGTGCAAACGACCTGCAGCGGCTCGACCTCGAGGAAGCACTCCAGTCACAACTCGACTGGGAGCGACGCAAACGCCTCGATGCCCTCGCGCCAAAGGCACTCGAGGTTCCATCAGGCTCGACGATTCGCATTGACTATGGTCCGGACGAACCTGTTCTGGCGGTAAGACTGCAGGAAATGTTTGGCCTCGCGGACACGCCCACTATCGCTGGTGGCCGCATACCCCTTCTCATGCATCTCCTCTCGCCGGCCCGCCGTCCCGTTCAGGTCACCCGCGACCTGCGAAGCTTCTGGAAGAACGCCTACCCAGAGGTAAGGAAAGACCTCAAGGGCCGCTATCCCAAGCACCACTGGCCAGACGATCCATGGACTGCAACACCAACCGCACGCATAAAACCGCGCGGTAGCTGAAGAATTGGCGCAAACACGGGCCTCTCAATCAGATCTTCACCGTTTCTGGTTGGAGGGAGTTAAGTCTCGGGCGGAGATACTCAGGGTCCTGATCACGGGACGGGAAAATCAGCATGCCATCGCAAAACCGGCCAGACCAAAAGGTCGAAACCGGCCTCGACTTCGCGGGACGATGCCTGAATAAGATCAACCTTTCAGAGCGCCTGATCCTGAACTCGACCTTCGACGGCGCGTCTTTGAGGCGCGCCAACTTGTCAGGCGCAGAGTTCCGCGAATGCTCATTCGTTGGAGCAGATTTCGACACCGCCATCCTCCGCAAGACCGTATTTGAGAATTGCGATTTCACGCGGGCAGCCGTGACAAACGCCAACCTTCAGGATGCCACGTTCCGGTCAACCACGGTGCTCACTTACGAACCGGGTCAACCCAAGCTCCGCCCGTCGAATAATCGGTTCGACGGCGCTGTCCTCGACGGCTCATGCTTCCGTCGCGCAAAACTCGTCGCAATGAAGCTGCACGAAGTCAGAGCAACCAACGTCGACTTTTCCAACTGCGACCTCAGGGGTGCATCCTTCGACGGGGCATCGCTCAAGGACGTCAATTTCTTCGGCGCTCAACTCGTCGACGCCGACTTCTCGAAATGCCCCGAGGCACACGCCAGCCTGCCGGACTACGCAAAGCTCGTGGTCAAACTGGTGCAGCCCATAAGTACGGCCAGGCTTGAAGAGGTTCTCGCCGCCCACCTGCGCTGGCTTGGAAGCAACGGTCAGGAAGGCCATCGCCTCAACATGCGAGGCATGGACCTCGCAGGTCGGAACCTCGACGGTTATGATTTCTCGGGAACCGATTTTCGCGGCGCGCGCCTCGACCGCGCCAGCATGAAGGACGTGAAGCTCGTCGCCGCCGACCTGCGACTGGCCAGCATGATCAATACGAACTTCACGGGTTCGGACCTCCGCGGCGCCTTCCTTTCGAAGGGAGCACTGAAGCGCGCCGTACTTGTCGACGCAAGCTATGATCAGGTTGCTGCTGCTTCACCGGCGCCTGAACCGGTTCCGGCCTCAGCACCTTAGAATCCGGGGCCTTGCGCACGATCGCATCGCTGGCCTCGGCCAGCAGAGCTTCGCTTGCATCCCCTCCGACCGGCACCTTGCCGATATCCAGCAACACTGGGACAGCAAGCGGGGAGACACGGTCGAGGTGGCGAACGACCACTCTCCCGCGAATCCGTCCGAGCAGTGCACCAAGCCGCAAGATATCAAGCGCCCCGGTGGCAGCATCCTGCTGCGCTGCCAGCAAAAGGACGTGATCGGGCTCATGGCTCCTGAGTACGTCGTAGATCAGATCAGATGAGAATGTGACCTGCCGGCCTGTACGCTCCCGCCCCACAAATCGCTTCTCAAGCAGCCCTGAAATCATGGCGCATGTGCGAAAACTTCGCTTCAGCAAGGCCGATGAGGCAAGCCACTCATCAAGGTCATCACCCATCATGTCCTCGTCGAACAGCGCCTCCATGTCCAGCGTGCGCAGATCGCCAAGCGCCCACACTGCAAGAGAATACTCGCTGGCCACAAAACCAAGCGGCCTCAGACCCAACCGCTCCAACCGTCGTGTCAGCAGCATTCCCAGTGACTGGTGACACAATCGCCCGTCAAAGGGATAACAGACGAGGAAGAAACGTCCAGCGCGCGGAAACGTCTCGACCAGCATCTGGTCAGCGCGCGGAATGACAGAGCGTCGACGCTGCAGGTCAAGCCAGTCCTGCACTTGTTCCGGCAAATCTTTCCATTGCCGTGGATCCTGGATCATCTCCCGCACCCGTTGAGCGAGAAACGTCGACAAGGGAAACTTTCCACCCTCGAATGAGGGTATCTTTGGATCGCCCGGTGGGCCTGCCGTCACGATGGCTTCCATCTCGACAACAGCTTCAAAGCGAAGCACTTGCCCCGCGAACAGAAACGTATCGCCGGGGCTCAGCTGCTGCAGGAACCACTCCTCGACCTGTCCCAGCACGCGTCCAGGCACCACCACGCGCGGCCCCTTGTAGCGCCGGACAAGCCGGACCTTCAGCATCGGGACTTCGACGATGGTGCCTGCATTCAACCGGTAGCGTTGCGCAACCTGTGGCGAGGCGACGCGCCAGAGCCCATCACCAGCCTGTCGAAGCTTGGCATAGCGCTCATAGGCACGCAGCGCATACCCCCCAGTGGCAACGAAATCGAGAACACGGTCGAACATCTCGCGCTTGAGCGCTGCATAGGGCGCAGCCCTGATGACCTCGGCATACAAATGGTCAGCCCTGAAAGGTGCTGCGACAGCCGATCCCAGAACATGCTGCGCAAGCACATCCAGCGCCCCCTCACGCAGGGGCTCACCATCAAGCTCTCCTGCAAGCAGGGCAGCCAGTGCCGCCTGGCACTCAAGCACCTCGAACCTGTTTGATGGAACCAGCAGCGCCTCGCTTGGCTCGCTCATGCGGTGATTGGACCGACCGATACGCTGGGCAATGCGGCTGGCACCTTTGGGAGCACCAACATTGATCACGAGATCGACCGCACCCCAATCAATGCCGAGATCCAGTGTTGACGTGCAGACAACGGCACGTAGGGTTCCGCGCGCCATCGCTGCCTCGACCTTGCGGCGCTGCTCGGGCGCAAGCGCACCGTGGTGCAGCGCAATCGGAAGGCTGTCGGCGTTGACGCGCCACAACTCCTGGAACAGGAACTCTGCCTGCATCCGGGTATTCACGAACACAAGCGCCGTGCGCGCCCGTGCGATGGCCGCAAGAATATCCTCGACGGCATGGCGCGCCATGTGCCCCGCCCATGGAACATCCTTGACTGTCTCGAGGATCGAGACACGGGGCCTCGCGCCGGGCTGGCCACGCACGATACGAAGCCGCGGAACCTCGTCCACATTGTGCGACGTGAGGTAACGCGCCAGCAGCGCCGGATCATCGACAGTTGCCGACAAACCGACACGTCGATGCCGTGGCGCCAGTGTCATCAGGCGCGCCAGATCAAGCGCCAGCAGATCGCCGCGCTTGCTGGGTGCCAGCGCGTGAAGTTCGTCAAGGATGACGCAGGACAGGTCACCGAACAGAAAAGGGGCTTCGCGTGACGCCAGCAGCAGAGCCAATTGCTCTGGCGTGGTCAGCAGGATCTCTGGCGGCACCAGTTTCTGTCGCTGACGCCGGTGCGCAGACGTATCACCCGTTCGGGTCTCAAGCCGCACCTTCAGCCGCATCTCCCGAATGGGTTCCTCGAGATTGCGTGCAATGTCCACCGCCAGCGCCTTCAGTGGCGAGACATAGAGCGTGTGAATGCCCCGGCGCGGCCTTGCCGCGCGGCGTCGCAGTTCGGCAACCATGGGATTTCCATCGCGAGTGGAGCGCTTCCCGCGACCGATCGCATCTTCATCGTGACGTAGGGCCAACTCGATGAGACTGGGCAGGAAACCCGCCAGGGTCTTACCCCCTCCAGTTGGCGCGGTCAGCAGGACATGCTCCCCCGCACGCGCAGCGGCAACAAGTTCGAGCTGGAAGGCACGAGGCGTCCAGCCACGCGCGCCGAACCAGTCGCGAAAACTGGACGGAAAGACTTCCTCGGGGCGCATGGAGACAGAGGTCATGTTGCCTTGTTCTCGTCACAGGTCACATGCGCAGGTTATAATTTGGCCCAGCCGATAAGGCCACACAGCGCGCGAGACAAGGACATCATGGCTGTCGCCAGTGCAAGACATCTTCTGCAATTGCGACCGGAAGGCCTGTACTGTCCGGAAGCCGACGCTTTCATTGATCCTATTCGCAAGGTGGATCGTGCGATCATCACCCACGGCCACGCGGACCACGCAAGGCCTGGGCACAACGCAGTTATGGCCACGGCCGCCACAATCGACATCATGAGGGCGCGCTACGGTACGCGGTTCGCATCCTCAGCACAGACGCTGCGCTACGGCGAAGAACTGGTCATGGGCAAGGCACGAATAACGCTCTACCCAGCAGGCCACATACTTGGCAGCGCACAGGTCCTCGTGGAGACGAACGCAGCCCGCGTTGTGGTGTCCGGCGACTACAAGCGCAGCACCGACCCTACGTGCCCGCCATTCGAACCCATCCCCTGCGATATCTTCATCACCGAAGCCACGTTTGGATTGCCTGTATTCCGTCACCCCCTGGCTGACCATGAAGTGGGTCGTCTTCAGCACTCCATGCGGCTGTTCAGCGACCGAACGCATCACATCGCCGCTTACTCGCTCGGAAAGGCCCAACGTCTGCTCGCGCTCCTGCGCAGGCTGGGCCATGACGAAACAGTCCACGTGGATCGCGCCACCCTCGCGCTGTGCGACGTTTACGCCGCGCACGGCGTCAAGCTTGGCGATGTGCGCCCGCTCAGCAAAGCCAATCCTCCGACGCAAGGCCTCGTCATTGCACCGCCATCGGCACGCGATATCCTCGTGAACATGTCAGGACCTCCACCACGCACAAGCTTTGCCAGTGGCTGGATGAGCGTAATGAAACGCGCGCGCCAGGGCGGAGGCGATCTGCCCCTCGTGATCTCCGATCACGCCGACTGGCCAGAGCTCATACGAACGATCCGTGAGATCCAGCCCGGCGAAGTATGGATCACACATGGTGAAGAGGCTGCACTGCTTGCGTGGGCGAAGGCAGAAGGCATCGAGGCCAGGCCTCTCTCAATGTCAGGCTATGGCGCAGAAGATGGACCCGAGCAGGAATGAACAGGTTCGGTGACATGCTCAGGCAAGTGGAGGCCACGGCCGATGCCGGTGACCGCAGGCGGATCTTTCATGCATATCTCGACAGCCTGCCTATTGATGACCTGGAAGCAGTAGCTGCGTTCCTGTCGCCCAAACCCGGGCCAGGCCCCTTCCCGACCCGCAAACTGCGTACGCTGCTGGAGGAGAATTGGGGCAAGGACCTCTTCAGTCTGTCCCAGACCTATGTCGGCAACCTTGCCGAAACCATTGCACTGCTGTGGCCAGCGTCGCCCGGCAGCAACAGGCCCATTTCCCCATCAGAACTGGCAATGGCACTGCGCACGACGGGACAAATGGACCTTCAGTCACGAATCTCCCACTGGCTGTCTGGTGCCGATGTGGCTGGACGGCACGCCATCGTACGCATCCTGTCAGGCACCTTGCGCAATCCGCTACCGGCAGAACTCCTGGCAGAATCATTTCCCTTCAAGGGCGTTTCACTGCAGCCCGCCGCCCAAGCGCGGGTCCCGGGCATACAGGGCGAACTTTTTGCGCCGGCGCCGATTACGAACACAGGTCCGGGCGAAATCGATGCAGTCCTCATCTACGTCGAGCGCCCGCGTACAAGGACGCAAGGCCTGCTGTGCACCTTTGGGCTATGGTCAGCCCCGGGTCTCGTGCCCGTGGCACGGCTTCAGGCCGGCGACTTCACACCCACGATCGAGGCGTTCACCGCCGGACACACGACGCGCCGCTTCGGCCCAACCCACGAGGTAGCCCACGACGCCATCGCGGCGCTTGTTGCAACCATAGCATTTGAAGGCATCGACGGAGCGAACCGCAACCGCGCGGGAATCACTTTGCGGGCCCCGCGCCTTGTATCCGTAACGACCCCGGCCTCAGCCCAGGATGCCGATGACATCGCGAGCCTGACAAGCAGGTTGCCCACGCCCATCGCGCGTGGTTAGTAGATGGCCGCAGACGCAGTCGAAATCAGGGAAAAACAGGCCATGACAATGTTTCGGGCAGACCTTTTGAAGGGCAAGCGCATTCTGGTTACGGGCGGTGGCACCGGGCTGGGTCGCGAGATGGCTGATGAATACGCAAAGCTGGGGGCCACGGTCTACATTTGCGGCCGCCGCGGCAGCGTCGTCCAGGAAGCAGCCGATGAACTTTCGAAGGCACACAACACAAGGGTCACAGCGCTCGAGTGCGACATCCGCGTTGCAGACGCCGTCGACGACATGATGACCCGCATCTTCAACGAGGGCCCACTGGACGGCCTTGTCAACAATGCAGCCGGCAATTTCATCAGCCGCACCAAGGATCTTTCACCCAACGGCTTCAACGCCATCGCCAACATCGTTTTTCACGGGACATTCTATGTGACGCTTGCTGCCGGCAAGCGCTGGATTGAACGCAAGCACAAGGCCAACGTCATCTCGATCCTCACCACCTGGGTATGGAACGGTGGCCCGTTCACCGTCCCCTCCGCCATGTCGAAAGCCGGCATCAACATCATGACGAAATCCCTGGCCGTCGAATGGGCGCCTCATGACATCCGCCTCAACGCGATTGCACCTGGCCCCTTCCCGACCAAAGGCGCATGGGACCGCCTGAACCCGGGCAACCTGCGCTCCGACACCATGGGCAGCGAGACGAATTCCTCGGCCGGTACGCCAATGGGACGGGTCGGCCAAATGCACGAACTGCGCAACCTCGCGACATTCCTCATGGCTGACGGCTGCGACTACCTGACCGGCGAAACCATTGCGATCGACGGCGGCGGCTTCCTTGCTGGCGGCGGGAATTTCTCCCAGCTCGCAAAGCTTGGCGACCCGGAATGGGAAGCCATCCGCAGCATGATCAAGACCTCCAACGATAAGGACCGCGCGAAGCGCACAGTCTAGGTCAAAGGTCCAGCAAGCGCCGGACTGGTCAAGGTTCGATGACGACCTTCCCGACCACCCGGCGATCTTCCAGCATTCGCAATGCCTCGCGCGCTCGATCAAGCGGAAACCGGGCGCAGACATGCGGACGTATCCTGCCGCTGGCCGCTAGCGCGTCAATGGCCGCAACATTCTCGGCCCCCCGCGCAGGGAACTTTCGCCCATACTCGCCAGCACGAACACCAACGACCGAAAAACCCTTGATCAGAGGCATATTCGCGCTGATCGAGGGGATCCTTCCACCTGCAAAGCCAATGACCAGCAATCGTCCATCGAACGCAACGCAGCGCACGCTCTCATCGAACACATCACCGCCAACCGGGTCGTAAATGACATCCGCGCCCTGTCCCCGCGTCAAGGCCTTGACGGCCTCACGAAAGCCAGACGAGGGAAGAACATGGTCAGCCCCATAATCTTCAAGAAAGGCCCGCTTCTCCTCGCTTGAGGCTGTCGCAATGACGCGCGCTCCCAGAATCTTGCCCAGATCGACCGCCGCCAGCCCGACGCCCCCGGCCGCCCCATGCACAAGAAGGGTTTCGCCAGCCTGCATCTGCGCACGGCGCACCAGCGCGACATAAGCCGTCAGGTAGGCAACCGGATACGAGGCCCCGTCAGCATAGGACATCGCATCCGGCAAAGGCCGAATGGCCTCGGTCGGAAAAAGCCCCTCCTCTGAAAAACAACCCTGCTTCCCACCGACGATCACCCTGTCCCCGGGTCTGAAGGCCGTCACCCCCGGACCAACCTCAACCACGTCTCCGGCCCCCTCCATCCCCGGCGTGAAGGGCAGATCTGGCTTGTGCTGGTACTTTCCCTGAATCGTCAGGATGTCCGGAAAATTCACGCTGGCAGCCCGCAACCTGACGCGAACCATTCCCGCGCCTGGCGACGCGGGCTCGACTGTCTCGAGCTGCATGCCGGACAGGTCATCGGACAACCGCCTGACGATCTGTGCCCTGGTCATCCGATGGCCCGCCTCAAATCAGCGATGATCTCGTGCAGGGCCGCACGCGCAGCCGGAACCGTTCCGCTCATGGCCGTGAAGGCATGGCACAAATGATCGTAGCAGCGATACAACACTGGAACTCCAGCCATTTTCAGCGCCTCGGCATAATCGCGCCCCTGATCGACCAGCGGATCAAAACCTGCCGTATAGACCAGCGCCGGTGGCAACCCCGACAGATCCGTATTGAGACCTGGCGACGCACGAAGATCGAGCGCCTCGCGCGCGGGATCGCTGAAGTACAGCGTTCGAAAATAACTCATGATCGGCGTCGTCAGCGGATAGACATTGCCGAAAGTCGACATGGACGCCGTCTGCGACAGCCAGTCGACCGCAGGATAGATCAGAAGCTGGAGTGCCGGTTGGCGCTCGCCCAACCGCTTCATTTCCTGGCAGATCACCGCCGACAGATAACCACCGGCGGAATCGCCACCGACTGCAACAATGGCGGGATTTCCACCAAGCATCCGCGCATTGTCCCGGATCCAGCGGAACGACGCGACAGCATCCTCCACAGCTGCAGGATACTTGTGCTCGGGCGCCAGACGGTAATCGACGGAGACAACAAGGCACCCCGATCGCAAAGCGATCTGCGAACAGAAGGCGTGGCTTGTCTCGAGGTCGCCAATCACGCAGCCGCCCATGTGATAATAGCACACAACCGGCACAAGACGGTTGGCCAGTCGCGGTCTGTAGCTGCGCGCACGGATCTTCCGGTCGCCTGAAACCGGAAGCTCAATGTCCTCGATATCAACGTCATGGGACGCGGGTGCATCCAGCAGCGCAAGACCATGGGCAGCGGCTTTGCGAGCATCCGCAGGCGTCAACGTTTCCATCGATGGCTGTCGGCTGCCCATCGCGCTCAGAAACTGCAGGCGCGGGTCAAGCACGCGCCCCTCGATGGAAAGCGGCTTGCCACCCGAGAGGGCTACAAGCCAGCGCCCGGGCAGGGACAGGATCAGGCGGACAAGCAAATGTCTCATGTCGTCAAAATGCGTCCACGCCATCTTCTGTCAAGGCAAAACCGTGGTAACCTGAGAACCAATACTGATACAGAACAGGACAAACGGGTATGAAGGCGCGCCACGACCTTGTGATACGCAACGGCCTCGTCGTCGATGGCAGCGGCAATGACCCGCGTCAGCAGGACATCGCCATCGAAGGCAACCGCATCGTGGGCCTCGGCCATGTCCCAGGCAAAGGCCAAGAGGAAATCGATGCACGCGACAGGATTGTCACGCCGGGCTTCGTCGACATCCACACGCATTACGACGGACAGGCAACCTGGGACAGCCGGCTCACGCCATCCGCATGGCACGGCGTGACAACGGCAGTGATGGGAAACTGTGGCGTCGGCTTCGCACCCTGTCGGCGCGAGGATCACGATCGGCTCATACGCCTGATGGAAGGTGTCGAAGACATCCCCAACGCCGTTCTGACCGAAGGCCTGAAATGGAACTGGGAGACGTTTCCTGAATACCTCGAGGCACTCGAGGCGCTTCCCCACGACATCGACTTCGCCGCGCAGCTGCCGCACGGCGCACTGCGCGTTTACGTGATGGGCGAGCGCGGCGCCCGGCGCGAGGCAGCCACCCCTGACGACATCGCACAGATGGCGCAGATCGCCACCGAAGCCGTGCGCGCTGGCGCGATAGGATTCACCACCTCGCGCACGCTCAACCACAGGACAAGCGACGGCGACCTGACACCTACATTCTCGGCTGAGTCCGACGAACTTGCAGGCATCGCCTGCGGATTGAAGCGCGCAGGCACGGGCGTCCTGCAGGTGATCTCGGATTTCACCGACCCGACAGCAGAAATGGCCATGCTCAGACGCATGGTAACCCAGTCTGGCAGGCCGCTGTCATTCTCGCTGGCGCAGTCCGATCGCAGCCCCGATGGCTGGAAGAACCTGCTGGCATTCCTCGATCAATGCGCGGCAGACAACCTGCCCGTAAAGGCACAGGTCTGCGGCCGTCCCGTTGGGCTCCTGCTCGGGCTGGGCCTGACACTGAACCCCTTCTCGGCCCACCCGGCATGGAAGGAGATCGAACCTCTGAGCCTGTCGGAACGGCTGGCACGCCTGCGCACACCCGAAATACGGGCCCGGATGCTCGCGGGCGAACCATCATCCGAGAACCCATTCGTCAGGGCCGTCCTCCGCAACTTCGAACGGATGTTCCCATTGTCGGACCCGCCCGACTACGAACCGCCGCCAGAGGCAAGTCTTGGCGCAGAGGCGCGCCGCCGGAACATGCGACCCGAGGAGGTCGCCTATGACTGGTTGCTGCAGGACGATGGCAAGGCACTCATCCTGTTCCCGTTCCTCAACTATGCGGACGGCAGCCTCGAACCATCACACCAGATGATGAACCACCCGCTGACGCTCCTTGGGCTCGGCGACGGTGGCGCGCATGTGGGCATGATCTGCGATGGCAGTTTCCCGACATCGATGCTCACCCACTGGACGCGCGACCGCACCCGCGGCCCACGCCTCGCACTGCAGCAGGTCATCAAGGCACAATGCCACGACACCGCAATGGCGGTCGGCCTGCACGACAGGGGCCTTCTGAAAGCAGGATACAAGGCCGACCTGAACGTGATCGATTATCAGCGCCTCCTGCTGCGCCGGCCAGGCATCGCTCACGACTTGCCGGCAGGCGGACGACGGCTGGTACAGAAAGCAGAAGGCTACGATGCCACCATTGTGTCCGGACAAGTCACCTACCGCCACGGGGAAGCCACGGGCGCCCTTCCCGGCAAGCTGGTACGGGGCGAACGCAAGGCGCCCTAGCCAGGTCGCAGCGCCGTGCCACGACGAGGCAGCGCCTGCACGCCACCAAGAAACAGGGCGGTTGCAAATGCAGCCGCATCCTCCACCGACAGGTCATCACGCTGCACCAGTTGGCCCGCGATCTCGAAGGCAACACCAACCATGGCAGCCATCAGCAAGTCGGGATCCGTATCCGGCATGACACCGTCCCGGATGGCCGCCTCAAGGTCGACGCGCAACTCGTCGAAGCCCGCAAGGACCTCTGGCGTGTCGATGCGAACCCGCAACATGTCCTGGTGCTGGCGCATGGTTGCAAACGAGTCGTGATCCCGCCGGACGAAATCAAAGAAAGTACGAAAAGAGCCGGAGATGAATGCCTCGAATGTACGCGCACGGATCCGCTCGGCCCGCAGCCGCGGCCGCACACGCAACGCCGTTTCGTCCTGCAGCGCCTGGAAGACTTCCTCTTTCGACTTGAAGTAGTTGTAGAAGGTCCCCGACGCCAGGTCCGTAGCCCGAATGATGTCCCGCACCGTTGTCGCGCCGTAACCAAGCTCGGCAAAGACACGCCGGGCAGCGTCAACGATGGCCTGCCGGTTCGATGCCTTTGTCTCCTCGCGCTTGCCGCGCCCTTTTGTTTCCAGATCCATATGGCTCAACTCCCGGAAGCCTGGCGCGGCGAAGGTCGCACGACACGGGGCGGAACAGGCAAGACTGCCCCCTGCCGCTCGGCGCGCCTGCGACCGCGCGCCAGCTCGCGCCGCAGGTCCTTGGCATAGGCTGCACAATCAATCTGGATGGTATGTCGCGGCGAGCGCACGTGCTGGCGGCATGCACGCTCATGCATCTCGACACGCTCGGCATTCATGACATCGACTGGAGGCAGCGCATATTGCCCCGACAGATATTGGCCCACGAATGTCGCCTGCAGCTCTGCCACGGGCATCAACGCGCACAGCGGCTGTACAAGGCCGATGAAGAACAGGTTCGAGAACCGCGGGTCGATGATGCGCTTGAACAACGCGATCTCGTTGCCCGGAGCAGAAATGAAGCCCTCGTCAAAAAACGGAAACGTGATCCGATATCCTGTGCACCAGATGATGATGTCAACATCTGCAATCGTACCGTCGACGAACTGGACTTGCCGCCCCTTCAACTCGCTCAAATCCGGCTTCGGCTTTATGTCACCGGAACCAAGGCGCAGATAAAGCTCGTGGCTGATGGCGGGGTCCGTGGCAAGGATCGGATGATCAGGGGCCTGCAAGCCAAACTGTTCGGGACGACCCGCCATCGCCTCAACCCGCCGCTCGGCGAGCCGCCGCACGACGCTGCGAGGCAACAGCGCCCGCCAGATCGGAGGATCCTGGGCAGGATGGACGCTGCACGCGTCCAGTGGCTTGCCGCCCAGATATTTCGGCAAGACCCAATAGCCACGCCGCTGCGACAGGTACACCGTCTTGGCGACACCCTTGCGTCCCAGTTCACAGGCAATGTCCAGCGCCGAGTTTCCAAAACCAACGACAAGCACGTTGCGGCCAACGCAACTGACAGGATCATAGGGATCAATGTAGGTGTGAGAGTGGATCTGACGCCCGTCAAAGCGCCCTGCAGGCGCCGGCTCGGGCCACCGCGGATCCCAGTGATGCCCGTTGGCGACGACAAGCGCATCGTAGAGCCGGATCTCGCCCGTGCTCAGGTCGACCTTCCACAAGCCGTCCGACATCTGCTCCGCCCGCACCACGGATGTGTTGAACAGAATGCGATCTCGAAACCCGAAATGATCGACATAGGCCTCGAAATATTGGGCAACCTGCGCATGGTGAGGAAAATCCGGATAATTGGATGGCATCGGAAAATCCGCGAATGCCATCTTCTCACGCGAGCTGTTTATGTGCAGCGACCGATATGCCGAAGACATACCGTTCTTGTTCTTGAAGACCCAGTTGCCCCCCACCCGGTCCGAGGCCTCGATGCAGTCAAACGGAATATCGAGTCCATGCAGCGCCTTTGCTGCAGCAATCCCGCTTGCCCCTGCGCCGATGATGCAGACTTTTGGAAAACGGGGATCGGCGACCCTGCGCATGACGCTTCGCTGTAAGTTTCAGGCCTGCATCTTAGCAACAGGTGACGCCGCGTCAACTTTATGGGCCTCACCCGCGACGTTAACGACAGGCGACCGGGCGCGGCTGGCGAACCACAAACAGCTTGCGGGTCGTCGAAACAGTCTCCCAGGTACCGGTAAAACCGGGCTCGATGATGAAACTGTCCCCAGGCCCAAAAACCTCCGGCGTTTCGCCATCACGCGTCACGATGCTGCGCCCACTGAGGATCGAACAGAATTCCCACTCGTCATAGACAATACGCCACTTGCCGGGCGTGGACTCCCAAACCCCGGAAAACAAGGTGTCATCGTCACGAGCATCAAGGGTCCAGATTCGAAACACGGGATGACCCGACAGCACACGGCTCGCATCGGGCGATCCGGTCTCGAATGAAGCGGTCTCAAGTTCCGTCAGGGGAAAACGCAGCAAGCCCATGGTACCTCCGCTAGCATGAAATCAACCATCATCATGCCTGCCCAGCGATCAAGTTGACATCGGCAGGCAACTTTCATCCACTGCAGCCATGACCAACCCATTCGACACCCCCCCGGAAAGCGGAAGCCTGCTCGCCGGCATCCCGCACGCAGCCGCTCTGGGTCTGCACATCGTAGCCATCGAGGCAGGAAAGGTGACCTGTCGCGTGCCCTTCGCCGAAAAGCTAGTGGGCAATCCCGACACAAGGGTCATACACGGTGGCGTCATCACGGCGCTCCTCGACAATGCCTGCGGTATAGCCGTCGGATCAAAGACCATGCTGCGCGGGCAAATTGCAACGCTCGACCTGCGCATTGACTACATGCGTGCAGCAACACCAGATCAGGACATCCTGGCCTTCGCCGAGTGCTTCAAGGTCACGCGCAACATCGCCTTCGCACGGGGGCTCGCCTATCACAACGATCTCGACGACCCCATCGCGACCTGCGCCGCCGCTTTTATGCTGGGCACCAAATCCGTGCCAGGCAAACCCACTCCCGACTTGGGCATCCCCTGATGGACATCCTCAAGAGTGCCATTGCAGAGAGACGCAAACCCGACCTCTCGAAGCTTGTTCAGGCAATACCTTACTGCCGGTTCCTGGGGGTCGAGACAGACCTGAAAGGCAACGAGCTGACGACCATCCTGCGCTTCAGTGACAGGTTGATCGGCAACCCGGTCCTGCCCGCCCTTCACGGCGGCGTCGTCGGCGCATTCCTTGAGATCACGGCGGTGATCCAGTTGATGCTCGAGGCAGAAACCGAGGAGCTGCCCAAGCCGGTCGACATCGGGATCGACTATTTGCGCTCGGGACGCCCTGTCGACACCTTCGCCCGTGCAATCGTCACCAAACATGGGCGGCGCGTGTGCAACGTACGCGCCGAGGCCTGGCAGGATGACCACGCCCGCCCGATCGCCGCCCTGCACGGCCACTTCCTGATCAAGCCCACCACCAC
>CAZABH010000023.1:0-17900 GCA_964483585.1 uncultured Flavobacteriaceae bacterium | reverse complement strand
TCGAGCAGCCAGCCGATGCCGCAACGCCGATGGCCAAGACGATCACATTTACCGTAACCGGCAAGCGCATGCCCGCCGAGTGCAAAGGCGAGCCGGCCTCGGACGAAATCGCCGCACGCTGTGAAGCGCTGCGCGACCGGACCGTGGTCCAGGTCAGGTAACGCCTCTACCTCGGAAAATGGCAATAAGAGATGGGCGCTGGCCGACTTGAGGCCCGCGCCTTTTACTTATGGGGCTGTCGCTAGCTGTCCTCGGGCTCCTCAAGCAGGACATCATAGCCCCACAGCAAACGAATGTGTTTGAGCACCGCCTCGCGGGTTCCCGCCGCCAGGGGCACCCCGCGCTGACGGAAATGGCGCAGCTTCAAGGTCCGGTCACCCGCAAGATTCGCGCCGACAACCTGGACATCGGGTTGATGCGTCGACAGATCGTAGAGACGTGCAAGCGACGTTCTCAGCTTGCGATAGCCGGCATCGTTGTGAATGGCCGACACCGTGTACACCGCCTCCTCGGTCCGGTCCCGAACCGCAAACAGCTTCAAGTCCCTCATGACCTTTGGGCTGAGATATTGCTGGATGAAGCTCTCATCCCGGAAGTTCGCCCAAGCATACTTCAAAACGTCTCGCCACTCTCCCTTGCCGGCGAAATCAGGAAACCAGTCAAGATCTTCGGCAGTCGGCGCCTCCGAGATGCGACGAATGTCCGACATCATCGCAAACCCCAGCGCATAGGGATTGATCCCGCCAAAGCGGCCATCATCATAACCGGGCTGCATCACCACGCTCGAATGCGAGTGCAGGAACTCCAGGATCGCACCATCGCTGATCTGCCCCCGGTCGTAGAGCGCATTCATGATGTAGTGATGCACGAAGGTGGCACACCCCTCGTTCATGACCTTCGTCTGCATCTGCGGATAGAAATACTGCGCCACATTGCGCACGATCCGAAGGATCTCCCTCTGCCAGCTCTTGAGCACGGGCGAGTGCTTCTCGAGGAAATAGATGAGATTCTCCTCTGGCAGGTTCATGGGGGCGTGGAGGCCCACCATCTCATCCTCGTCGACCAGAGCCAGGTCAGCACTCATGTCACGCGCCTGTCCCGGCAAGGTTCGCCAAAGATCGTTGAAGCTTTGCTCCTCGTATTGGCGCCGCTTGCGCAACCGCTCCTCGCGTTGCACGCGTGAGGGCCGAGGTGGCCGCCGATAGCGAAACACGCCCTGCTCCATGATGGCATGAGCCGCATCGAGAACGATCTCGACCTGGTCTGCCCCGTATTTCTCCTCACATGCAGCGACATACTTCCGCGAGAAAGCCAGATAATCGAGAATGGCCTCCGCATTTGTCCACTGGCGGAACAGGTAGTTGTTCTTGAAAAAATGATTGTGGCCGAAACAGGCATGCGCCATGACCAGCGCCTGCATGGTCAGGGTATTTTCTTCCATCAGGTAGGCAATGCAAGGGTTCGAGTTGATCACGATCTCATAGGCAAGCGCCTGCCGGCCCTTGCTGTACAACCCTTCCTCGCGCGCAAAGATCTTGCCGAACGACCAGTGATGATACATCAGCGGCATGCCGTGAGCCGAATAGGCATCCAGCATCTGCTCCGACGAGATGATCTCGATCTGGTTGGTGTAAACGTCAAGCTTCAAGTCGTTCAGGGCGACATCCTCGATTGCCGAGAACACGTCCTTCAGAAGCGCGAAGTCCCATTCCCCACCGCTGTAGAGAAGCTGGCTCACTTCTCTGCCTCCGCTCGATCACGCGCAAACAGCTCTCGGAAGACGGGGAAAATGTCTTGCGGCTTCGCAATCCGTTTGGTCGCGAAATTCTTCCACTCTCTGGCAACCAGCCGGTAGGCTCGCCATAGCTCCGCACCACTTTCCTCGCTGGAAAACACCTCCATCTCGCGCTCGTCCAGGATCTCGACATAGGCGTAATACTGGCAGATCGGCATGATCTCGCCGTTCAGCATCTCGACACATCGCGCCGCGTCACCCGTCTGCGTATACCCGTCCGACGCCTGCGCTGCATAGATGTTCCACTCGCCTGTCGCGTAGCGCTCGCGCACGATACGCTTCATCTCCTCAAGCGCACTTGAGACGATCGTGCCCCCGGACTGCCTCGAATAGAAGAAATCCTGCTCATCGACCTCCTGCGCCTCATGCGTGTGGCGAATGAAAACAAGGTCAAGACGCTCGTATCTGCGCTTCAGGAAAAGGTGCAGCAGCATGAAGAAGCGCTTGGCAAGGTCCTTCTCCCTCTCCCCCATGGAGCCCGAGACATCCATCAGGCAGAACATGACCGCCCGGCTCGTAGGCACGGGCTGCTCCTGAAAAGCATTGAAGCGCACATCAAGGGGATCAAGAAACGGCACCCACTTGCGCCGGCTCTCAAGGCGGGCGAGCTCCGCCTCCAGGAACGCGATCGTCTCCTCATCCACGGGTTCGGCCTGCCGGCTTGTCGCCAGTTTGGATTGCAGAGCCTCGATCTCCTCGGACTTTGGCCTTTTCATCGCGAGGCGCCGCCCGAAGGCATTGCGCATGGTCCTCACCAGGTTGATCTGATTGGGCGACCCAGATGTCGTCAAACCGGCGCGCCGCCACGTCGTCACGCGAAGGTCCTTGAGCGATGTCCTCACAAGGTTCGGAAGCTCCAGATCCTCGAAGAACAGGTCCAGCACCTCGTCCTGTGAAAGCGAGAAGCTGAAATCGTCCTCGCCATCCCCGCTCGATGATGCATCCTTGCCCCGCCCCCCGGACTCGCCCTGTCGAGGCTTCTTGATCTGGTCACCCTCGACGAAGTCCCGGTTCCCCGGAAGCACGCGCTCATGCTCTCCACCCGCCATCGGGTCATGACGGAAGCGTGGTTCCCTCGTCCCACGACTTGGGATCGATATCTTCTGCTTCTTCGCAAGGTCAGCGACCGAGCGATCCTTGAGCGTCTTCTGCACAGCCTCCCGGATCTCCGCCCGCGCACGGCGGATGAACCTCTGCCGGTTGGCAAGACTTTTGCCCTTGGGATTCAGCCGACGATCGATGAAGTTCACCATGCATCCCGTCCCACCTGCGCCTCGCCAACCGCAAGACCCGTGACCTAACCCGCCTTGTTCACCCGCATGTACCATTCGACAAGCCGCCGGACCTGTCGCGCGGTGTAGTGGCGTGCCAGCATGCGCTTGACGAACTCGTTGTGTTTGGACTGCGTATCAGAGTCCTTCTTCGACTCGAACGAGATGACCGGTAACAGGTCCTCGACCTGCGAGAACATGCGCTTCTCGATCACGTTGCGAATTTTCTCGTACGAAGTCCAAGCGGGATTCTTTCCATCATGCGTGGCCCTGTGCCGAAGCGCGAACTTCACGACCTCATTGCGGAAATCCTTTGGATTGGCGATACCCGCCGGCTTCTCGATCTTCGACAACTCCTGATCCAGTTGCTGCCGGTCCATCATCTGACCGGTATCAGTGTCCTTGAAGTCCTGATCCTCGATCCAGGCGTCGGCATACGAGATATATCGATCGAACAGGTTCTGGCCATACTCGCTGTAGGACTCCAGATAAGCCTTCTGGATCTCCTTGCCGATGAAATCCGCATATCGCGGCGCAAGCTCGGCCTTGATGAACTCGAGATAGCGCTTCTCTGCGTCTTCCGAATACTGCTCACGCTTGATCGCCTGCTCCAGCGCGTACATCAAATGCACGGGATCTGCCGCAACCTCGGTCGTGTCGTGGTTGAACGTCTCGGAAAGAACCTTGTAGGCAAAGCGCGTTGAAATACCGGTCATGCCCTCATCGACACCGGCGTAATCCTTGTATTCCTGCAACGTCTTCGCCTTGGGATCCGTATCCTTCAGCTTCTCGCCATCATAGACCCGAAGCTTTGAGTACAAGTTCGAGTTCTCGTGCTCCTTCAGACGTGTCAGGACACAGAATTTGGCGAGCATCTCGAGCGTTTCCGGCGCACAAGGCGCAGACCCCAGCTCGCTCGTCTTCAAGAGCTTGCGATAGATCTGCACTTCCTCGCTGGCGCGCAGGCAGTACGGCACCGTGACCACGCAGATTCGGTCCAGGAAAGCCTCGTTGCTCTTGTTCGCCTTGAACTGCAACCACTCCGACTCGTTCGAATGTGCCAGCACGATGCCCTGGAAGGGAATGGGCCCCAGCGTTTCGGTACCGACATAGTTCCCCTCCTGCGTCGCCGTCAGCAGCGGATGCAGAACCTTGATCGGCGCCTTGAACATCTCGACAAACTCGAGCAGGCCCTGGTTCGCACGGCACAGCCCACCCGAAAAACTGTAGGCATCGGCGTCATTCTGGCTGAACCGCTCCAGCTTGCGAATATCGACCTTGCCCGTCAGCGCCGAGATATCCTGGTTGTTCTCATCACCCGGCTCGGTCTTCGCAATGGCAAGCTGCCGCAGCTTCGACGGCATGATCTTCACAACCTCGAACCGCGAGATGTCGCCACCCAGCTCATCAAGGCGCTTGACCGCCCACGGGCTCATGATCCCCGTCAGACGATGACGCTCGATATTGTAACGCTCGCTCAAGAGCTCTGCGAGCTCTGGTGTGCGGAACAGGCCAAGCGGAGATTCGAAGACGGGGCTGATCTCGTCACCGGCCTTCAGCACATGGATCGGATATGTCTCCATGAGATCCTTGAGACGCTCCGCCAACGATGACTTGCCGCCACCAACCGGTCCAAGCAGATAGAGGATCTGCCTCTTCTCCTCGAGGCCTTGCGCCGCATGCTTGAAGAAGCCGACGATGCGCTCGATCGTATCCTCCATGCCGAAGAAACCATCGAATGCACGGTACATCTTGATCGTGCGATTGAAGAACATGCGCGACAGACGCGGGTCCCGCGACGTATCGACAAGCTCAGGTTCCCCGATCGCCGCGATCATGCGCTCTGCCGGCGTCGCATACATCATCGGGTTATCACGCGCAGCAAGAAGGTAATCTCGCAGCGACATCGTCTCGAACTTCTCGCGCGCATAAGCCCGCGAGAATGCATCAAACACATCAAGTGAATTGCTCATGACAGCGCCTCTCCGCTTTTGGCACGCCAGCACCGGGACAAGCAGTCTCGCCTGGGCTGATGGCAGCAACATGGCGATTCAACTGGATTCAAATCCCGCCGAACTTCGTAAACAATACGTCACGTGGGCTGAAGCAAACGTAAACCTTCAAGCATCTCTGGGCCAAGCATCACGTGACGCAAGCGCATGAACAATTCTACACCTGCGCAATCGCTCATCATGATTATGGCCAAAGCGCGCGGGAAACAGCCAAAGTCGAGATGAGTTCTCGCACGCACAGACAAAATCTCGCCGGATTGCAGGCAGGAATGCGCCACGATGCTCATTCAAGTGTCACAGCCGCCGGCCACGCCACCGCAGCGCAGGCATGACGTTTCCGCGAACGGAATGGCCGGTCACGCCTCCCCACCCTTTCAGGAGTCCCATGCATGATCCCTCCGATCACAGGCCCCCGCACACCACCACGTCGCTCCACACGCCTCACAGGTCTGATTGCAGCTGCAGCACTTTTCGCCTGCACCACTGCTCACGCATCGCAGGATCCTCTGCGAAGCGATGTGGAATTGGATCAATCGACCATCCTCGCCAGCGGAACGCGAACAATCTATGTCCGACTGTCACTTGAGGGCATCGGCTCAACCTCCGACAAACAGATCCAGCGACCGCCCCTGAATGTCTCGCTCGTCCTCGACCGCTCCGGATCAATGGCCGATGAAGGCAAGATGGATTATCTCAAGCGTGCCGCGACTCTGGCAGTCGACCGTCTCGACCCGAAGGACACCCTCTCGGTCATCGAGTACGACGACCAGATCTCGGTCTTGTGGCCAGCACAACCCGTCACCAACATCACCGAACTCAAGTCGTTGATCGACAAACTGGAACCTCGCGGCTCGACAAACCTCGCAGGCGGCATGATGCGTGGCGTCGAGGAAGCTGCCCGGCCACTGGCCGGCAAGACCGACCGCGAAAGTGCAATCACGCGTGTCATTCTCATGTCGGACGGTCTTGCCAACACAGGCGTGACCAAACCGCATGACATTGCCCGCCTTGTCAGCGACGCACGCAGGAAAGGCATCCGCATCTCGGCCATGGGTCTCGGCCGGGATTACGACGAAGACCTCATGCAGGCCATCGCAGAGAATGGTGGCGGTCGCTACTATTATATTGAACATCCCTCGCAGATGGCGCGCATCTTCCAGGACGAGTTGGGCAGCCTTTTCCAGACCTGCGCACGCGATGTCTCCCTCGAGTTCAAAGGAAGCGTCGCCATCCGCAGCGCCGAGATCGTAGGCTATGATGAAGCCAAACGGGGCCAGTCCATCCGCCACGGGCTTGAGGACATCTACGAAGGTGAGAAACGCTCCATCCTCCTGCGCCTTGAAGTCAACGCTCCCGCCTCTGGTACGCTTGACATCGGTACGATGGCGCTGCGCTACCGATCTGCAACATCGGGTGAAACCAGCGCGTTCGAGCGACAGCTCAGCGTGCAGACATCCAGCGACGCCAGCGCCGTCGCGCGATCGCTGAACAAATCTGTCGCCGCCGAGGCAGCTCTCGCCGAGAGCGACCGCATCCAGAAAGAGCAGGTACGCCTCTACCAGCAGGGCCGACACGACGAAGCGCGTCGCAACCTGAAGGCCCTGGCGACCGATCTCGAAGCCCGCAACCGCGACCTCGCGGACGAGCGCCTGACCCGCAAGATCGAGGCGCTCGCTGTGGAACAGCGTCAGATGGAAACAGTCGCCGCCTCCCCCGCCGAACAGAAGGCGTATCTGAAGGCCAGCAAACAGCGGCTCTACCAGGCCAAGTCGGGCAAGCGCACCGGCTTCGCGCTCCAGCAAGGCGACAAGGGACGTGAGGTCACCCGCCTCCAGGAAGCCTTGCGCACAGCGGGAACCTACACAGGCCCGATCGATGGCATCTACGACGAGGACGTGTCAAAGGCCGTCAAGGCCTACCAGAAGGCCAACGGCATCAAGGCCGATGGCATCGCAGGCGCATCAACGATGGACCGGATGGGTCTCTACTGATCCCCGCAGAACACGCAAAAGCGGGGGGTGCTCACGGCATCTCCCGCTCGCGCGGGCATCTCACCGGTTGAACCCACTACGGGCCTTCATGATCGAGAATGCAGCAGAGTCCGGCAGATACTTCGCAAGAGCCGCAATCGACCGGTTGATCGCGCCATTCACGACAACAGGCTTGTTGCGCATGACGGCCGCGTAGCCTTCCTCTGCAACCGCCTCCGACGTCATCCAGAAAAACTTCGGCATCCGCGAGACCTGCGCTCGCACACCCATGACATCATGGAACTCGCTATAGGTATAGCCGGGACAAACCGCCGTCACGTGAACCTTGTGCGCCTGCAGCTCCATGTTCAGCGAACGCGAGAACTGGATCATGAAGCTCTTCGACGCCCCATAAAGCGCACTGCCAGCTGTCCCTGGCAGAAATCCCGCAAGCGACGCCACATTCACGACATAGCCCTGCTTGCGCTCGATCATGCCGGGCAGCACAAGATGCGTCAGCGCGCACGGCGCCGTCGTCAGAACCTGGATGAAATCCCGCTGGTCACCCCACTTCGTCGTCGCATAGGCACCGGGAACGCCATAGCCAGCATTATTGACCAGCGCATCCACCCGCAAACCCCGCGCATGGATATCCGCGACAAGCATCTCTGGCGCTCGCGGATCGGCCAGATCAGCCGGGATCACGATCGCCTCCACCTTGTGCCGCCCCGAGATCTCCTCGGCCACGGCCAGCAACCTTTCCTCTCGCCGCGCCGTCAGGATGAGATTGAACCCATAACGAGCAAAGACATCGGCAAACGCCTTGCCGATGCCAGCCGACGCCCCCGTCACCAGCGCCGTAAGTCTCTGCTGTGCCATCTCAGTCTCCTGTCCGGCCCAGATCGCGTGGCCGCATGAAGTCTTCCACAAGCCCGCTGCCGGGACGAAGGTCCTGCCAGCGCCCGACATCGAAGCGGATCACGGCCAGCGACGTTGTCGCGAATTTCTCGCGCATGCGACGATGGCGCGCCTCTTCATCGACGCTCAACGGCGCCATGCTCATCGTAAGCGCAAGCTCCTCAAGGCCCGGATTGTGCCCCACCAGCATGACCGCACCATGCGTATCGTCAACCGCACGCAGGATCGAGAGAATATCCGGCGCCTCCGCAAGATAGAGATCTTCGCGATAGGCTACCGGCACACCGCTGCAGGCAATCGGTGCGAAGATAGCCAGTGTCTCACGAGTACGGGCAGCTGTCGAACACAGCACGAGATCGCACGCATGTCTGCGCGACACGAAATATTGCGCCATCGCTGCCGCGTCGCGGCGCCCGCGCTCGATCAGCACACGATCAATGTCCCGCTTGAGCCCCCCGGCAGCTTCCGTCTTCGCATGACGCAGGATGATCAGACGTTTCACGAAGCCTTCCTCGATGTGAACGGAAACAGAAGCATGGCGCCCAGCGCCGACATCCGCGAAATCTGCCAGCCACGCAAGCCGATTGGCATGACCCGCGCATCAACGGACGTCATGCGCCGATAGGTGCCAAAGGCCCGGTCCCAGACCGACAGGTTGAAGCCGAAATTGGAGTTGAGCTCCGACGGCTCGACCGAATGATGCACACGATGCATGTCGGGCGTCACGATCAAGAGCCTGAGAACCCGATCAACACCCCTCGGTAGGCTGACATTGGCATGGCTGAACATGGCGCCGGCATTCAGCACCACCTCGAAGACAAGCACCGCCAACGCAGGAATGCCAAAAGCCACCACGACGACAAGCTTCCACGCCAGGCTGATGACGATCTCCACCGGATGGAACCGGATCCCCGTCGTCACATCAAATTCCGTATCGGCATGATGTACGCGATGCAGCCGCCACAGCACAGGGACATGATGAAAGACGACATGCTGCGCATAGACCGCAAGATCGAGGATCACGAACCCCAGCACGGCCCCGACCCACCATGGCATCCCGGCCAGCCCGAACAGCCCCCCGCCCTCGAACGCCGCAGCAACGACGACAGGCAGCACCGGCAGGCCAAGGGCCAGAACCCTCACCACAAGCGTGTTCAGCACGCTCAAGCCGATATTGCAGAGCCAGCGCTGCCCGCGAGCCACGGCAGACCTGAACGGCCAAAGCATCTCCGCAGCAACGACCGCCGCAAAGACAGCCGCAAAGACGCCAAGCCGGACCAGCGCCTCGCCGCCATCGCCCATCTCAGTTGGTGATCCGCGCGTGCCGCACAATGGCTGCCTTCTCAAGCGCGGCCGCCGTCAGCCGGTCGACATCAAGCGTCGTCTTCAACCGCTGCAGCACCCTGTTTTCTTCGGCATAGACTGGCGCCTCGGTCAGAACGATCTCCAGCGCCAGCGCATACGCCGTCTCGCGCAACGCCCGCGGCAGCGCATCACGGATCAGCCCCAGTACCGCAGTGAACCCCTCGTTCTCCTGCAGGATCGCAGTACACTCGCGCGCAACCGGAATGATCTTCTCTTCCTCGAAGCCCTCGAACACAGGCAGCGTGCGTACGATGTCCCCGATCACATGCAGCTCCGCATCGCTCATGCTTGCATCTGCCGCCGAGGCGATGACCATCACATAGATCAGCGCCGCATGCGGGCTCAGCGTCGACTGCTTCGTCATGGCATCATCCTGTGCTGGTAAGAAATCGTAGGCAATCTATTGCTGCGGACGATTGTCAGCAAGCCCGGGGACGTGAAGGAATTCCCTTACCTCGGCAACGGCCTCTGCAAGACCAAGCCGTTGCACCTCAACGCCAGAAGGCAATCCCGACAACAGACGCGTCGGCGCGCGCGCATCCAGCAGCACGAACACACCCCGATCCGAAGCCCTTCTGATCAACCGCCCGAACCCCTGCGCCAACCTCAGCCGCGTCAACTGGTCGTCATAAACCTTGCCGAAGGCAGCTCGCCGCGCCTTGTGCAATATGTCTGGCCGCGGCCATGGGACCCGCTCGAACACGACAAGCCTGAGCGACCGCCCCGGGACATCCACTCCATCACGCAGCGCATCCGTTCCAAGCAGGCAGGAATTCTCGTCATCCCTGAACAGGTCGACCAGCGATCCCGTATCAAGTCCATCGACATGCTGCGCCAGCAGCGGCAATCCGCGCTGCGACAGCGCCGGCGCAATGGCCCGGTGCGTAGCCCGCAGCGAGCGCACCGACGTGAAGAGCCCCAGCGCACCCCCGCCCGCAGCAAGGAACAGGTCACGATAGGCAGCAGCCAGCATGTCCGCATCGCGTCCCACGTCAGTGACCACGAGTATGCGCGACTGCCGCGCATAATCGAAAGGCGACTGGAACACCGCGCGCTGCGCCGGAACAACCAGATGCCCCGCACCCGTGCGGATTTCAGCCGCACGCCAGCCATCAAGCGCTCCACTGTCCCCGGAAGACCGATCCCGCAGCGTGGCCGACGTGATGAATGCCCCGTGCGCAGGCTCCAGCACCTCCAGCGCAAAGCTGACGGTAGGATCCACGGCATGCCGATAGAGCCCGACATTGGTGTCATGCCCCTCGAAGCGCTCGACACTCAACCAGTCGACATGTCCGCCCGGCGCGGGCTCGCCGACGCAATCAAGCGCCATGATCCAGTTGGGCAGCTGCAACTGTGTACGCCGCTCGATACCCCGCAGCACCGCCTCCACGCGCAACCGGTTCTGCGAGAACGCCTCGTCGCTACGCGTGCGCAGCATCTCGCGCAGCTTGCCGGCAAGCACCGTCATCGGGTCGAGCAAGGCCTGCAGGGCCTGCGTGAAAGCAACGGCAGCAGCAAGCAAACCCGGCATGACCGGTACCACCTCGCACTCAAGACCATACGGAGAATTCAGATCCTCGGCGCGCGCCCGAACCTGCGCACGCACACCAGCGAGGAACTTCTCCATGGCACCGCGCGGCGCCTCGGAAGCAAGACGGCTGATCCACCCATCCCCCGGCAGCGCAAGGGCAGCCTGCGCGATCTCCGAGAGTTTCTCCTGCACGTCCGGCGCATCCTCCAGCACCGCACCCAGACGCTCGACCAAGCCCCGACCGCGCCGCCCGCTCCGCCCCTCGGGCCCGCGAATCCAGCGCCGCAGCTCAACCCCCTCTCGACCGGAGATATGGATCGCGTAGAAACTGTCCGCCGCATCAAAGATGTGATGACCCTCGTCAAACACATAGCGCAGCGGTGGCGATGCCCCGCTCCCGTCGGGATCCACACCCCGGGACGCCGCATGACGCGCGGCCTCAACCATCGTCAGCGCATGGTTCGAGACGACGATGCGACTGGTGCGCGACTTGCGGCCAACCCGCTCGAGGAAACATCGCCTGTAATGCGTGCACGCCCCATAGATGCATTCGCCCTGCTTGTCCGTGAGCCCCGGCGCAAACCCGGGTGCGGGAAACGCCCACGACGGAAAATCGCCGCCGATCAGATCGCCATCCTTGGTCGCCATCAGCCAGCGCGCGACAAGACCCAGCGCCACGGTTTCACGCTCGATCAGCACCGGCAGGCGCCCGGCCTGCTCTTCGAAATTCAGCAGGCACAAATAGTTCTCGCGACCCTTTCGGATCGTAACCTTCTCGCCGAACGTTCCCTCCTCCGGATAGACCCGACGCAGCTCCTGCGCGATCTGGCGCTGCAGGTTCTTCGTATAGGTCGAAATCCAGACTGTCCCCTCATTGCGCTCAGCCCACAACGACGCGGCCGCCAGATAACCTGCCGTCTTGCCAAGGCCTGTCCCGGCTTCCGCCAGGACCACGGCAGGTTCGTTCTCCTGCAAGCGAGGCCGAAAGGCCTCCGCCGCAAGGGCCGAGTAGTCGGATTGCGCACGCCTGACCTCCGCGCCATCGCCCACGATGGCAGCAAGATGTGCCCGCGCCTCTTCAGGCAGCACAGGCTGACTGCCGGGCTGGCCTTGTGGAGGAAGATCCTCCCACTCGGGCAGGTCGCGCCACGAGTCCATCCGCGGTGTCGCGCGCGCGCGTCCCTCGGGATCCATCCGCTCAAGCAGCAACGTCGCCCACGGCCATCGCCCAAGCCCCATCGCCGCTGCAATGCGCGCGGCCATGGGCCGGTTCTTCACGACCTCTGCCTCGGCCAGCAGGCGCTGGGCCGCAAGCCGAAGCACAAGGGCTTGCTCGGCCAGGCTTTGCGGCACATCAAGACCCACGGCCCGCGCAAGCGCGCCCACGCTCGGGGCGATAGGCTGCGCTGGTCGGACAAACGCGAAAAGCTCCAGCACGTCATAGTGCGCGCCACGCGGCTCGTTCCGCTGCCAGCCCAGACGCAGCAGCGTCATGCCCGTATGTGCCGTCAGATGTGGTGTACCGGCCGCCGTCACCAGAGCGACATCCGGCGAAGGTTCGAGGAACCGTCCATCCGCCATGCCGATCACTGCGCGACGGAACGTCGCGACAAGGGCCGGTATGGCGTCAAGGGGCTGTGGCAACGATTGATCCATTGCTTGCACTATGCAGCAGCGTTGACCTTGAAAGAAGTGCCACCTATGGCTTTGCACCAGATTTGATGAGGGAACCCCCATGTCGTCCAGACGCGACTTGGCCATGGCCGCAAAGGCCTGGCCATTTGAAGAAGCCCGCAAGATCCTGGCCCGCGTTCAGAAGGACGAAGCTGCCGGCAAGGCGAAGCCCTATGTATTGTTCGAGACAGGCTATGGCCCATCGGGCCTGCCGCATATCGGCACCTTCGGCGAGGTTGCGCGCACAAGCTGGATCCGTCGCGCGTTCCAGGAAATCTCGGACAAGCCAACACGCCTGATCGCGTTCTCCGACGACATGGACGGCATGCGCAAGATCCCAGACAACGTCCCCAACCAGGACATGCTGCGCGAGCATCTCCAGCGCCCGCTGACATCCGTGCCAGACCCCTTCGGCACACACGAAAGCTTCGCCCACCACAACAACGCACGCTTGCGCTCGTTCCTCGATGGCTTCGGCTTCGAGTACGAGTTTGTATCGGCAACAGAAGCCTATCGCTCCGGCATGTTCGACGCGATGCTCATGAAGGCGCTCGCGGCATACGACCGCATCATGGACATAATGCTGCCCACACTTGGTGAGGAACGAAGGCGAAGCTACAGCCCCTTCCTTCCCATCTCCCCCAAGACCGGCCGTGTCCTTTACGTGCCGATGAAGCGCATCGATCCCTCCGCCGGCACGATCACCTATGACGACGAGGACGGCGAGGAGATCACCCAGTCCGTCACCGGCGGCCAGGTGAAGATGCAGTGGAAGCCCGACTTCGGCATGCGCTGGGCAGCCCTGGGCGTCGACTTCGAGATGTTTGGCAAGGATCACCTGCCGAACCAGCCGCTCTACGCGAAGATATGCAAGGCCCTGGGAGTCGAGCCGCCGGTGAACTTCGTCTACGAGCTGTTCCTCGACGACCAGGGCGAGAAGATCTCCAAGTCCAAGGGCAATGGCATCTCGGTCGAGCAATGGCTCACCTACTCCGCACCGGAAAGCCTTGCGCTCTTCATGTTCCAGAAGCCCAAGACTGCCAAGCGCCTCTACTTCGACATCATCCCCAAGGAAGTCGACGAGTACGTCACCTGGCTCGACAAGTACCAGGGCCAGTCCGAGGCGGACCGCTTCGAGAACCCGGCCTGGCACATCCACGCAGGCCAGCCCCCGCAGGAAAAATGGCCGGTGTCCTTCGCGCTGCTCCTGAACCTCGTCTCAGCGTCCAACGCCTCGACCGCCGACATTCTCTGGGGTTTCATCCGCCAGTATGCGCCGCACGCCAATCCGAAGGACAATCCATCGCTCGACCGCCTCGTAGGCTATGCTATCCGCTACTACGAGGACTTCGTGAAGCCCCGCAAGAAGTACCGCGCGCCGACCGACCGCGAGCGCGCCGCGATGGAAGACCTTGCCGCCGCATTCGATGCGCTCGGCAATGTCACCGATCCGGAGGCAGCACAGTTCCACGTCTACGAAGTGGGAAAGAAGCACGGCTTCGACCCTCTGCGCGACTGGTTCAAGGCGCTCTACGAGGTTCTCTTCGGTCAGGAACAGGGGCCCCGCTTCGGCTCCTTCGCCGTCCTCTACGGTGTCGAGAACACGGCAAAGCTCATCCGTGAAGGCCTCACCGGCAAGTTTTCGACCTGACGAAAGCAAAGCTATTCGCATAGACTGCGGCTCATGCTCAGGCTTTCGCTTCTCCTGCTTGCTTTCCTAGCCAGCCTGTCATGGGCGCGGGCAGAAGATGCGACTGTGCCGCCCGATGCGATCGCCGCCTATCACGACGGCAACTATGCCGAGGCGATGCGCCGCGCCGAGCAAGGCTCCACGGCGCCCGCCCTCGCCTTCGCTGCACGCGCCTGCATCGCCGACGCCATCACACGCCCCGATGGTTTCTGCCTCGACTGCCTGAAACAGGCACAAGCCCTCGCACACCGTTCTGCGATGATCGACCCGGGCCATGTCGAAGCCCATCTTCAGGAGGCAATAGCCCTGGGCTTCCTTGGTCGCGTGATGGGGGTGCAAGCCGCCAGGCGCGAAGGTCTTGCAGAACAAGTACGTGCGCGGCTGGACACCGCGCTCTCACTAGACCCGGGCAATCCGTGGGCCGAGGCGTCACTGGGTGCATGGCACCTCGAGATCGTGACCCACGCCGGACCAGTACTGGCGTCGCTGCTCTACGGCGCCAACGAGAGGCAAGGCCTGAGGCTCTACCGCAATGCGCTGCGCAAGGCCCCTCACGAACCGATGCTGCACTATCACTTCGCGCTTGCCCTGCTGGCCAGCGACGACCCGGAGCGCGAGCCCGAGGCACGTCAAGCCCTGCACAATGTTACGACGGCGCCCGAACCGGACGCCCTCGCCCGCTTTGCAAGCACCCGGGCACGTATGCTGCTCGATACGATGACGGCCACCCGCCATGCAGAACGCCAGCGACTTGTAAAACAGCTACAGGGTTACAGGCCGGATCCCTGAGACCCGTCAGTGGCGAACCCACACGATCCGCCCGATCCATTCGACCTCATCGCGTGACAACGACACGCCCTCAAGCGTTGGGTTGAATGGATTGAGTTCAAGTGTCTTGGCAGTCTTGCGCGCGAGGCGCATGACAAGGCACCCCGGATCAGCTTTCAGCACCACCGGATCCCCCTTGCGCAACGCGGCCGAGGGCGACACGACCACGACGTGGCCGCTTCGGAACACAGGTGCCGCAACATCGTTCGAAATCCGCATCGCAAAAGCGCGCTCATCGCCGAAATCCGGGAATGCGAACCTGTCCCAGGCTTTGGCAATCGGGTCACCATTCTCGTCAAACACCCTCTTCTTCTGCACGTCCTTCATGCTGATGAAGGGGACCATCCGCGACGGCCCGCGTCCACCATTCGCCTTCGAAACAAGCATGACGAAGTCGTCGAGGCTGGCACCGGTCACATGAAGCACCTTTGACAGGCTCTCCGTGGACGGCCAACGCAAGCGCCCTTGAGGCCCCAGACGCTTGCTCTTGTTGAACGTCGTGGGATCGAGCCCCGCCGCACGCGCAAGCCCGGACGGCGAATGCCCATAACGTGCCGCAAGTGCATCGATCGCGCCCCAGATCTGTTTGTGCGATAACATGCCGAATTGAACCACCCAGAAAGAGAGTTATGACCGACACGCTGTGGACCAAGTCGATCCACCCGCTTGCGCCGTCCTGAACAAAGTGATTCGAATCCTATCACGATGAACGCCATTCACAGCCTCTCAGCACTCGCCAGACCGTTGCTCACATGCCTCGATCCGGAACTGGCACACACGATTACGGTGCGCGCACTCTCGTATCTGGGCGGCATCTCGACACCTGAACAGGACGATGCGCGGCTTGGGATTGAAGTCCTTGGCTTGAATTTCCCGAACCCGGTGGGCCTCGCCGCCGGATTTGACAAGAACGCCGAAACGACCGAGGCAATGCTCGGCTTCGGCTTCGGCTTCGTGGAAGCCGGCACCGTGACCCCGAAACCACAATCCGGCAACCCGAGGCCACGGATCTTCCGCCTGCGCGAGGACCACGCCGTCATCAATCGCCTCGGCTTCAACAACGAAGGCCACGACGCCGCGCGACGCCGCTTGCAGCGTGTTCAAGGCAGACCCGGCATACGCGGCATCAACATCGGCGCCAACAAGGATGCACCAGACCGCATAGCCGACTACGTCGCAGGACTGACCGAACTCGCCCCCCTTGCCGACTATGTCACAGTGAATATCTCATCACCCAATACGCCTGGTCTACGTGGATTACAGAATCGCGCCGAGCTCGACGCCCTTCTCTCAGCCGTCATGAAGGCTCGCGGCAACCTGGCAAAGCGCATTCCGCTCCTTGTGAAGATTGCCCCCGACCTCGACGAGCGGGCCTGCAGCGACATAGCCGATCTCGCCCTCGCGCACAGGATCGACGGCCTGATCGTCTCGAACACCACGATCACGCGCCCCGACAGCCTGCGCAGTCCAGATCGCGCCGAGACAGGTGGCCTCTCCGGCCGACCGCTCTTCAAGCCATCGACCGAAATCCTCCGCACCATGCGCCGCCTCACGAAAGGCAAGCTCGTCCTCATAGGCGTCGGCGGCATCTCCTCGGGAGAAGACGCCTGGACCAAGATCCGCGCTGGCGCCTCCCTGGTCCAGCTCTACACCGCCCTCGTCTACGAAGGCCCAACACTGGTCAACCGCATCAAACGCGAACTCCTCGCCTGCATGAAACGCGACAACATCAAGACCCTCCGGGACGCCATCGGCCTCGACGCCTGACGCTCTCCCTCGCTTGCGAGGGAGTACCCGCGCGGCACGCGCGGGGGAGGGAGTTCTTCACCGGCGCGCGCAAGATCAGCGTTGTTCCAGCCCATACGCGACACCTGTATACTCCCCACCCAACCCACCAGAGCCACCCCATGCCCACCAGCCGTGTCCCCGAACTAAGTCTGAAATCCTTCACCGACGGCGACACACGCGCGCGCCAGGCTTTCACCGACGCGCTTATGGCAGGCCTGCGCCATTACGGCTTCATCATCCTGAAGGACCACGGCATCAAGCCTCACGTGCTTCACGACGCTTACGCCGTCTCACGGGAATTCTTCAGCCTCACCGACGAGGAAAAGCGTCGATACGTGCGCGGCGTAGACGGACAGCGCGGCTACACGCCCTTCGGCCGCGAGCATGCGAAGGACGCCTCCGTCGCCGACCTGAAGGAGTTCTGGCACATCGGCCGCGAGTTCGAGGACGGCTCGCCCCTCGCCGGAACCTTCCCGATGAATGTCTGGCCAGAGCGTCCTGCCACCTTCCGCTCAACCTTCCTGACCCTGTTCGACGGCCTCGAGCACGCAGGTTTCGCGATGCTCGACGCCCTCGCCCCGGCGCTCGATGTTGGTCCGGAATACTTCCGAAGAATGGCAACCAACGGCAACTCGATCCTGCGCCTGCTGCACTACCCGCCCATCCCCGACAACGCCGATCCGGGCGCCATGCGCGCAGCCCCGCACGAGGACATCAACCTCATCACGATCCTGGTTGCTGCAAACGGCGCCGGCCTTGAGCTTCTCGACCGCGACGGCAAATGGCTCCCCATCGAGACCGATCCCGAAAACCTCATCGTCGACGCCGGCGACATGCTGGCCCGCATCACCAACAACGTCATCCCGGCAACCACCCACCGCGTGGTCAATCCGCGAGGGCCGAACGTCTCGCGCTACTCGATGCCCTTCTTCCTGCACCCCCACCCCGACGCCATCCTCGACTGCATCCCCTCCTGCCGCGGCAACAAAACCCCCGCACCACCCATCTCCGCCATCGACTTCCTGAAACAAAGACTGAAGGAAATCGGCCTGGCGTGA
>CAZABH010000022.1:0-53695 GCA_964483585.1 uncultured Flavobacteriaceae bacterium | reverse complement strand
ATTGCCCGTGCAATGGATCGCCAACGACGAACTTTCTTGTGCCTGAGCAGGATCGTGGCGAGCCATTCCGTCTCCCTGACCTCCTGCAATAGAGCGTGATGCTCCAGCAGGCTCTCATCACTCATGTTTCTGGGACGCTTCAGCCTGGCTGCGGCTATCGTATGACCTCGATCTGCGGTGTCGAACGCGAGGGTCGCATCCTCACCGATGATGACTTCATCACCGGCAAGCGCGAGAAGGCAAACATGACCAGTCCCTTGGTACGGAACGATGACCGTCACTTTGCCTTTGTGCCTCATCAGCAATTTGGCAACACGTCTCGCATCAGACAAATCAAGCGGAGGTCGCTCCGGTCTGCCATGAAGAATGAGAACATCGATAGGGCGGTCCTTCGGGATGCGTCTGTAGAGCCTCAGGAACGCCTCGAAAGAAAGGATCGCTGCCCTGCGAGCTTCCACAGGGCTTTGCTTGGTGAAAGGCGATGGGCGATTGTCACCTATCATCACCAGATGCGCCCCACGCGCCCGCGAAAATGATCGCAGCAACTCCATTGGATCTGCGATGGCGGCAGGCCCCGCGCCAGCGGTCAGTGGTACAGCGCTGGCCCTCAGGCTGACATCGCCTGACGACGGCTTCAACCTGGTTGAACGCGAGAGCATCATGGGCAAGAACATCGCGAGCCCCAGCGTCAATGCCGAGCCCGCTGCAACCCAGATACCATTGTCAAAAAGAAAGCCGGCAACATCAAAAAGCGTGCTCATGCGTCGGACCCATACGTGCAGGTGAAGTCATCACCCGGCAGGGTCTGAAAAGTGCGAGCGCACGGCCTGACGGGAAGCAGGCCTCTCTACACGCGTGCTCTGCATCTACCCATGGGTTTCCCATGAGTGGAGAAATCTGTTTTTCCGCTCTCCTGCGAGGCAGCATTCCGCGCGCCGCAGGGATGCACGTGGCGCCTGCGCATGCAACTGGCAGCGGAATGAAAGCCTTCACGCCCTATGCGTGCTTCGATCAATCGTCGTGGCGGCGCGACGGCGTGGACGCAGCTTCAGATGCCCCAAGGCCATTACCACGCACCAGATCTGTCATCAGCAAATTGTACCGATGCCACTCATCCGTATAGGCGCGAGTCATGTCGGCGAGCCATTTCTGTTGCACGGCAAGAAGATCGGGCAGGCTCTTGCAGTTTCCCACCTCGCTCGCGGCCTTGATGTTGTCCTCGAACCGTTGGTTCATGAACCGAAGTCCCTCCTGCTGCATCGAGGCAAACCCGCGACCAAACACGGACGCACCCTTGCCTACGGCATCCGCAAGCGAAACACTGAACGAGGGTCCAAACGGATTGCCGACCGAAACCTCGTCCCTGTCATGGCTGACCTTCTGCTGCTTCATGGCGGAACTCCCAAATCTGCGACATGGTTTTCTTCAAAGGCACGCTGACCTTCTCTCATGACCGGCCTGCATGATCCTTGCGTGAGCGCAAGTACACGGCAAAACGGTTCTTGACAGCCATCAAGGCGCAGCACTGCACGCACAGATAGAAGCATCATGCAGTGCATCAGGAGCAGGTCGTGACGCAAGAGATTGTCCTGCCAATCGATACCTTGGCTTTCATTATCCAGAAGGCGCGGGCATTCGATGTGCAGGTGGACGTTGATGATCCGGATTCAGGGTCGAACCCGACAGATGATCGGCAACTCGACGTGCTTGAAGCCACGCGGGACAATCCCGCCGAACTCGAACTGACGCAGACCCTCTCGGACCTGAATGACGACCAGCTGACGGAGTTGCTGGCTCTCATCTGGGTTGGGCGCGGTGACTATGCGCGCGCCAACTGGTCGGAGGCGCTGCGGGCTGCCAGGGCAGCACGCAACAAGCGCGTCGTGCGCTATCTCGCAGGCACACCAATGCTGGGTGACCTCATCGAGGAGGGGCTGGCAGAGCTGGGTGTCTCGGTCCCGCTGCCAGAGGAAGAATTCACCCCCTAGAAAAGCCACTCCCTCACCACCAAGGATCCCCAACCATGCAGGTACCACTGCGTATTGTCTTGAAGGGCGTTCGAGAGCCGGCAAAGATACGAAGCATCATAGAGAAGGCAGCATCTGGACTGGAAAAGTTTCATGGGCGCGTTACGTCCTGCCGCGTCGCCGTCACCAACCCCGACAGTCGCCACGCGCAGGGAGGACTATACGACGTTCACGTCGTCTTGCGCGTGCCTGGTCACAAGGATATCGCGATTTCCCAGAGGGCAGGGGACGACCCTGAATGCGAGCATGTCCGCGTCGCGCTGCGCAGGGCGTTTGCGCAAGCGCGACGCAGGCTGCAGGATCTGGCGCGCCAAATGCGCGGCGACGTGAAAATTCACGAGGACCCGAAGACGCCTGGTCGAGTGGTCAAGTTGTTTGCACGGTCAGGTTACGGAATAATCGAGGCAGCTGACGGCCAGGAGTTCTACTTCCATCGGAACAGCGTCTTGAACGGCGGTTTCAAGAATTTGAGGGTAGGAGCCACGGTACGTTTCGTCGAGAGTGAAGGCGACAAGGGGCCGCAAGCCAGCACGGTCACACCGGCGCGCGCCACGCGATTGCTGCAGCGCCCGCGGCAAATATAGGCAAAAGAGGGGTTATGAGCGCGAAACAGCCGGGTTCCGGGCGACGCCACGCCGCCAGGAACCCGGCCCTAAGTTCCATCACGCGATCACGCCGCGTGACACAGCCCATCGCCCGGACGCATCACCTCGCCGTCGGCCAGCGCTTCCAGAAGTTCCTCATCATGTACCCGCACATTGCGCCACCCCCGAAGGCTGATGGCATGGTGCGTCTTCAACTCCGTGAGTGAGCGACTGACCGTTTCCACAGACAGGCAAAGGAAATCAGCGATATCACTGCGCCTGACTGGCAAAAGGATGTTGCCGGTGTCAAGGCCGCGTCTTGCATTTCGACTGATCAATGAAAGCAGAAACGTGGCAACTCGGCTTGTAGCAGACAGTCGTCCGATCATCAGCAGGTGCGTGCGTGCGTCGGATACTTCGCGCGAAAGTGTCTCGAGGATATCGCGTCCAAGTTGCAGGTCTTCCGACGCCCGCCGCCAAAGCACGGACGTCGGGACCGAGCGAATGCGCGTGGGCGAGAGCGTCTGGGCTTCGTAGCCATGCGCTTCGTCTGCGTCCAATCCGATGAAGTCACCCGGAAAGGCCAGGCGAACGATCTGGCGCACGCCATCATTCAAGATCTTGTAGACAAGCACCACGCCGCTCTCGATCTTGTAGGCGTGCAGCTTGCGGTCACCTTCCGCAAACAGGGGAGCACTCGACCTCAGCTGCCGGCAGGGCGCATCGGCAAAGCAGGCATCGAGGCGCGAAACCGGCAGGCAAAATCCGTTACGCTGCGCAGGAGCGCTGAAAGTGTCTGTGTGTGGGGCGCTGGTTAACATGATTGGCTCCTTGCCTGTACTGGTGAACGTATGAGCCGAATCAAAACAGGACATTGCCAACTGCGATTGTCACTAATGTAATGAAGTGTGACAATGCACCATTATTATGTTTCAAAGGCTGGACCGCAGCCTCCTGCCGGTTTTAATTCGCGTCGAGGAACTCGCGATGCCGTCTCACGATCCTGTCAACATTCTGATTGTTGATGACGACCCCGAAGTCCGCGCGCTCCTGCGCGAGTTCTTCGAGCTCGAGGGGTATAGCGTCAGTGAGGCGCGTGACGGCGCCCAGATGCGCTCGCACTTCGCCGGCCACCCTGTGACACTGATCACGCTCGACATCAACCTGCCGGGCCAGGATGGGTTCACGCTGGCCAGGGAGATCCGTTCAACGCGAAATGTACCGATCGTGATGATATCTGGAAAGCAGGACCCGGTTGATCGTGTTGTGGCGCTCGAGTTGGGGGCCGATGACTTCATAACGAAACCGTTTCACTTGCGTGAGGTCCTGGCAAGAATCCGTGCAGTGCTTCGCCGCTATCAGCCGGACAACAACGACCGGGAGGTCACCGGCGCATCGCCGCCGAATGATGCATTGGCTTTTGACGGATTCATGCTGTCACGGGCCCGGCGCGAGCTGACCGACAGCAATGGAGGGGTCATCGAGCTGACAGCGGCGGAATTCAACTTGCTCAGCCTGTTTGTCGCCCATCCGGCACGGGTGATGTCACGCGATCACATCATGGACCGCCTGAAGGGAAATGAGTGGTCCCCCTTTGACCGCTCGATCGACACGCTCGTCGCACGCTTGCGCAAGAAGATCGAGGATGACACTGACCACCCCAGGATCATCAAGACAGTGCGCGGCGTGGGTTATGTTTTCGCAGCAGACGTGCGTAAGACCTGACCGCGTTTGACTGGGCGCAAGGTTCTCAGGATGCAGGACTGGTTGACTGCCCGCCATGAGCAGTTCCATACCCTCGAACAGCGGACACGCGCCCTTGGCCGTACGCGCTGACGTCGTAAAGCTTTTCGGCGACCTTGAAGACGAAGACATCATGCAGCTTCTGGCGCTTCAGCCCACAGTCATGGAGTTGCAGGAAGCCGCGGGCTGGATGGAAGGCGAGGGGGACATCCTGGCCCGTGCCGGTCATCCGATGACACCTCGCATCGCAGGCATACTCGAAATCGTCGATCGCCGGGACGAGGAGGATGCCTGGTTTTACTGAGAAGGGGGCGTAACCCGGCCGCTGCTGGCGGTCTGCGGCGTAGCTCGTAGCTCAACATCCGCTGCAGCAAGGCGACGATAGAGGTTGCGTCGCCGCGCGACGGGCCACCATTCATACAGAAAGATTTCAAGCGGACGCCAGTTCGCGACCCAGCCCAGGATGATCAGGCTCTCGCGCGTCACCGTGAGCAGCGGGCCTTCGCCCAGCAGAAGATGCGCGTTCTGCGCCGCAGCGACACACGCGGCCAGGACAGCAACGCCGATCAGAAGTGACATGCGTCCAATCCGGAACAGTTCGCGCAGGTCTCGACCGATCACTTCGGCCCTGAGCGCGAAGAAATGCTTCATGCTGCGGGCAAGCCCGACGGCGCCAGGCTTGTCCATGGCTGATGGCGGGAGATGCACGAGGATCCGGAACGCATGGTCACGAGGCAGCTCGCGTGCCCATCCGACAATATAAGTTTCGGCATCTGCATCCAGGTCCCGATCATGAAATGGATAGGGATCAAGGGACTCATAGAGCTGGTCGACGTCGTCGACGCTGATTTCGATGGTCGAGATGTCGCGGCGTTCCAAGGGGACCTTCCAGTTGTCTAGCTCAGCGCCTCCCGAATTGCACGAGCAAGCTCTGGCAGCGCATAGGGCTTCCTGAGCAGGGGAAACTCCGGCTCTCCTGTGCTTGGGTCGTCAAACCCGGTCGCACCTGTGAACCCCGAAGTTAGAAGGATACGCACGTCCGGGCGATGCGCTCGCGTCCATCGTGCCAGATCAACGCCCGAGACGCCACCCGGCATCACGACATCTGAAAAAACCAGCTGCACCTGCGGGGACTGTTCCAGCAGGTCGATGGCGGCCTTGCCGTTCTCGGCCGTGATAACCCCATAGCCCAGGATATCCAGACGCTTCACCGTGACATCCCGCACATCTGGATTGTCCTCCACGACAAGGACACATTCGCCCGCGGCCTTTGTGCTGCCCAGGGACTGACGACGATCAACCATTTCGGACGGCGTAACGGAGCGAGGCAGGAAAATCCGGATACAGGTTCCCTTGCCGACCTCGCTGTCAACGGTAATGTGACCGCCAGACTGCTTGATGAAATAATAGATGGTGCTGAGCCCCAGGCCTGTTCCCCGGCCGGCCTCCTTTGTCGAGAAATAGGGCTCGAACACGCGCGAGAGAACATCGGGCGGAATCCCCCGACCGTTGTCACTGATCGAGAGCATCACATAGTCGCCACTCTTGAGCCCGGTGCTGTCATCGACATCGTCACCCCCGAGCGTCTTGTTGCACGTACGAACTTCGATCACCCCGCTACCCTCGATCGCATCCCGGGCATTGATCGCGAGATTCAGGATGGCGTTCTCAACCTCGCTCAGATCGGCCAGTGCAGGCCACAGCCCGTCTTCAAGCACAGTCCTGATCTCGATCTGATCTCCAAGCGTCGGCCGAAGCACCTCGACCATGCCACGTACGATATCGCCCAGATCCAGCGACACCGGCTCAAGACGCTGGCGCCTGCCAATCAGAAGAAGGCGGCTGGACAGGCGGGCGCCCATCCTTGCCGCATCATCAGCGCGTCGGACGAGTTCTTGAGCGCGGGTATCAAGGTTTCGAAGGCTCAACAGCTCAAGATAGCCCATAATCACCGTAAGAAGATTGTTGAAGTCGTGCGCGATGCCGCCGGCAAGCTCCCCCACGGCCTGGAGTTTCTGTGCCCGCAGCAGGGCCACCTGCGCTGCTTCGCGGCGAGCGATTTCTTCGCGCAGGGCCGACGTTCGCTCTGCAACACGGGCTTCAAGCGCTCGGTTAGTGTCGGACAGCAGCGCCTCTGCCATCTTGCGCTGCGTAATGTCGAGGTGCGAAATGACAGCACCGCCGCGCTCATTGTAGTCTAGCGGGACCACATTCATGAGGAACCATTGTTCTTGACCTGAAACGTCAACGACAACCTCGCAGCTGAATGAATGCCGGGAGCCTGCCAGGACCTCACGAATGCCATTGATTGGCGCTTCTAGATCTGCAGAGGACTGAAATATGCGCTTGATCAGTCCGAAATAATCCTTGCCAAGCAGCTTGCTGCCATCTGCCGGCCCCTCGCTCTCTCCCATGAGATGAACCTGAGAAAATGCGATCCACGAGTCATTCATGGACAACAGAAAGCCGCGAGAATCGATGACGGCCACGAGTGCGGGCAGGGCTTTCAGGGTGCTGCGATAAAGCGCCTCGCTCTCGCGAACAGAACGCTCTGCAGTGACGCGCTCTGTGATGTCATAGGTGATCCCCATGACGCGTCGTGGCTTTCCATCCTCCCCAAGCTGCCCGAAGCCGCGCCCCGCAATCCAGCGGACCGTGCCGTCTTCAAGGGCAAGGCGATACTCGATCCTGAACTCCGCCCCTTCGCGTCGGGCCCGCTCCACCGTTGAAAAGACGCTGTCTCGGTCTTCAGGGTGCATCCGGTCGAAAAAAACCGAGTACGGCAGCTCGGTCTCCCCGAGGGGAAGGTGCAACAAGCGCAGGGCCGTCTCGTCAACGCGCACCAGCCCATGACTTTCATCGAAGTCAAACGTTCCCATGCGCCCGGCCAGCATGGCCAATCGAAGCCGCTGCCTCTGCTCGCTCGCCTGTCGCTCGGCGTTCACCCGTTGGCTGATGTCCCGGAGGATCGCAGTGAAGATCATGCCATCAGGTGTCAAAAGCTTCGAGATGGTGATCTCTGCCTCGAACTCGTTGCCATCCCGGCGCCGCCCCATGACCGTTCCGCGTTCGCCCATCCGACGGGACTGGTAAGCTGCTGTTGCAAATCCATCAACCAGGCCCTTATGCCGCCGTGACACATGCTCAGGCAGCAGCATGGACAGATCCTGTCCAACTGCCTCCGCCGACGTAAAGCCGAACATGCGCTCGGCCCCATGATTGAACAGCGTGATGCGATGGGAACTATCGATGCAGACAATGCCATCCTCGGAATTATTGATGATGATTCCGCTAAATCTGTCACCGGCATCACGCGCAGCCCGGAGCGCCAGTCGCATTGCGTCGGCAGCGCGCTGGCGAACAAGAACGATGGTAACCGACAGCCAGATCGCCGCGATCTCGAGAAATCGACTGACCATGCTTGGAAAGGCATAGGGATCCGGCGGTGATAGCAGCCATGCAAGAATGATAAGCAATGTTGCCAGGAGGCTCCCGACGACGGCTTCGTTGGCGCGGCGAAACCACGCTGCCACAACGCATAGCGGCAAATAAAGCAGCCAGATTGTGTAGCCATGCGGAACCGACATATCGATGAAGAATATCGCAAGAGCAGAAGTCACCATGGCTAGCAGCAGCATGGCGTCGGTCCGGCTCGCGACTGGAATTGCAGTGAGGCGCATGCCCACAGTCATAGACAATCGCTAAAGCAAAAGCATGACATGAATGGTGCCTACGGGCTGGTAGGACAAAGAGGCATGGTAAACGAGTGAAGAGATAGAGGGGCGACGCTCAGCCCTGTCGGGCGCCATGAAGAATGCGTTCAATCTCGTGGACAGGATGATGCGTCAGGTCCTTGGAAACCTCAGCGACAATCTTCTTGCGAAGCCCATTGCTGAACGCGGCGCGTAGCGTGGCAAGCGCCCGAGGTGGGGCCACCACAACGAGAACCTCGATCTGTGACTCAAGCGTGCTCAACTGCATTGCCAGGCCTTGAACGAATCGTTGCTCCGATAGGTCATGTATGTCGGGCTCATCCATCCCGCTTCGTCTGCCGCTGGCATGGTCAACCGATCGTCCGGGGCGATCCGAACCCTGTGCAGATGAGGAAGGGTTTGGAGCACTCTGAAATACCCGCGATGTGCGCAAATTCGGATATTCAGCATCTCCATGGTTACGCAGCAGAAGGGCTTTGCGGCCATCGCCAACCAGCACCCAGGCATCATGAGCAAGATGAACCTTCGTCATGTTTCAAACCTCCCTATGTGTTGGAATTGCCATGACATGTCGAAACCAGCTTGCGCATTGATGCTTCTCATAGAAGCCAAGGAATATTGACCCCACTCAAGGCGCAGGGACAGCAGGGGCCATAGCCTCCACGTAGAGAGGTCATCCGATGTCATTCCGAAAGATACTCGCCCCGCTGATGGGGACAGCCAATGATCAGGCCACCTTGTCTGCAGCCCTGTACCTGGCAGGCAGGCATGGTGCGCATGTCGAAGCGCTATTCATCCGATTTGATCCCGCCCGTTCGATCCCTTACGGCTACGCAGCTGGTGACATGAGCGGTCATTCGGCAGCATACGCCATAGAGGCTGCGATCAAGGCGGCAGACGAAGCCCAGCGCCAAGCGCAGGCCGCATTCGACCACGCCGTCGCACAGGCTGGTGTCGAAGTCGTCAGGAAGCCCGGCAAGCGAGCTTCGGCGTCGGCAGACATGCGCATTGTACAAGGCGCTTTTGCAGAGGAAGTCGAGCGCGCAAGCCGCCTATCCGATCTCGTCGTCTTCGGTGTGGTACCCGGCGTGGAGGCCCGCGAGGAGGCGAGGGACGGGATAGAGACGGCCTTGCTTGATGGCTTGCGACCCGTGTTGATTGTTCCCGCGCATCGTACGACAGACTACGGCAGTAACGTGGCAATTGCCTTTGACGGCAGCGCGACCGCGTCGCATGCAGCAACGGCCGCTATCCCTCTTCTTACCCGCGCGACGTCGCTGCACGCGCTCATCGTCACGGAGGCAACGGGTCGCGCAGAGGAGCTGGTCGCCCTGCGCGAGTACCTTGCACTCCACGGCATCCAGGCGAATGAGCGCGTGATCGATCCGCAAGGTCGATCGGTTACCGAAGCAATCAGGCAGACCGTGACCACGAACCAGTGCGATCTTCTTGTGCTGGGTGGGTACGGGCATGGTCGCCTGCGCGAGTTCCTGCTGGGCGGTGTGACACGCAACCTTCTTCGTGCGCCCCTGCCTTTCGCCCTGTTTCTGACGCACTGACAAGGCGAAGCAACAAGCACGCTCGGTCTTTGCCGTGCATCACGGATGCCATGTGCCAATAGAGCTAAGCAAAGATGCCTGTGAGCGTAACATCAAACGGAGGTTGAAATGGAAAATCGAACGTCATTGCCAAGCCTGTTCCAGAGGGCTGGAACGTCCATCGGCAGTCACATGATGGATCTGCAGCGTCAGATCGATAGAGTCTTTGACGATTTCTCCGGTCGCTGGGCCACCACCCCGATGACCGACGGCACATATTGGCCGCCGCTGGAAATGGTCGAGACGAGCGATGCAGTGGACATAACTGCCGAGCTTCCAGGCATCGATCCGAAAGACGTTGATATCTCGGTCTCCGGCGACATTCTGACCATCAAGGGCGAAAAGAAAGCCGAGAAGCAAGTCAAGGAGAGGGATTATTTCTGCGCGGAGCGATCATACGGCTCGTTCTCAAGGTCCCTTGAACTTCCTTTCGAACTCGATAGTGCGAAGGTAGATGCATCGTACGAGAAAGGTGTTCTCAGGCTGCACATTGCAAAGCCGGCAGGTGCGCGCAAGGAGACAAGAAAGATCGCCATCAAGGCGACTTGACGGTGTGTGCGACCGGCCCCTCAGGGCCGGTCGCTCCACAAAACCTCTTGGGTGATCACATGATGCAGTTGTTGCTCGCAGTTCTGCGCCGGATCGTGACCAGCGGACATCTTGTTATCATTGGCCCGGATGGCGCTCGCCACGAAGTCGGCAGCGTGTCTGGCTCACCGATCGTCATCAAGCTGAATGACAGGAAAACGGTCTGGGATCTGATCATCAATCCCCAACTGAGCCTTGGTGAGGCCTACATGGACGGTCGTCTGACGGTGGAGGAAGGTGACATAGCGGACCTGCTCTGCCTGTTGACACGCAATCTGGGAACAGGTTTCGGCGGTGGGCATTTGAACCTGCTTGCACAGATCCGATATTTGCTGCGCGGCGGCATGCAGCGGAACGGCTTGCCACGATCCAGGCGTAATGTCGCCCACCATTATGATCTATCGGCAGACTTCTACGGCCTGTTTCTTGACCGCGATCAGCAGTACTCGTGTGCATTTTTTGAGAATCCAAGTGACACGCTTGAAGTGGCGCAGCTGAACAAGAAGCGTCGCATTGCGGCGAAGCTTGCGATGCAAAGGGGCATGAGTGTCCTGGACATCGGGTCCGGGTGGGGCGGTCTCGGTCTCTACCTCGCTGAGGAATGCGGGGCCAATGTCCGGGGCATAACGCTCTCGACAGAGCAATTGTCTGTCGCGAGGAACAGAGCCGACAAAGCTGGACTGTCCTCGAAGGTGGATTTCGCGCTTGAGGACTACAGGCAGACACAAGGTAGCTTCGATCGCGTCGTATCCGTGGGCATGTTGGAGCATGTTGGCGTAAAACATTACAATGTATATTTTCAAAAGATTGCATCGCTTCTGTCCGACAACGGCGTGGCGATGGTCCATTCAATCGGACGAAGCGATGGTCCCGGCGTGACGAATGCCTGGATCGACAAATACATCTTCCCCGGTGGTTACACGCCTGCCCTGAGTGAGATCCTGCCCGCTATCGAGCGGGCGGGCCTCATCGTGACCGACATCGAGGTGTTGCGGCTTCACTATGCCATGACGCTTTCCGAGTGGCGCAAGCGCTTCAATTTCAATCGTGAGAAGGCAGTAAAGCTTTACGATGAGCGATTCTGCAGGATGTGGGAGTTCTACCTTGCCGCCTCGGAGATGGCGTTCCGCTGGCAAGGTAACGTGGTATTCCAGGTGCAGGTGGCTCGCAGGGTGGACGCGCTGCCGCTGACGCGCGACTACATGACCCCCGCGTTAAGAAGGGATAAGGGCTCTCGTCTTGCCGTAGCCGCCGCCGCACAGTAGCGCGGCTTCAGGACACGTAATCGGCCCATAGGCCTCCCTGCAGGCTGGGCATTGCCGCGGTTCCTGCTAGTCTTCCGGAACAACACAGATGACTGAAGCCGGAAGGAATGACCATGGACCTGCAATTCCTGGGTGCCGCGGGCACAGTTACGGGATCGAAGTATATGCTGCGGGCCGGTGACACCAGCATCCTGATCGATTGCGGACTTTTTCAGGGGTTCAAACCCTTGAGACTCCGCAATTGGGCCGAGCCTCCGTTCAAGCCCTCTTCCATCGCCGCAGTGATCCTTACACACGCCCACATTGATCATACTGGATATCTGCCTCTACTGGTCAGGAAGGGCTTCCGCGGCAGGGTCTATTGCAGCGAGGCCACGGCGGATCTGTGTCGTATCCTTCTGCCCGACAGCGCTCGTCTCGCCGAGGAAGACGCAGAGCGGGCCAATCGGAAAGGTTACTCGCGACACCACCCCGCCTTGCCCCTGTACACCGAACGTGACGCTGAAGCCGCTCTACGACACATTGTTACCGTACCTTTCGGGCACGACTTCGAGCCTGTGAGCGGCATCAGAGTATCGCTGGCTCCTGCCGGTCACATACTGGGCGCTTCAACGGTCAGTGTATCTGATGGCCGCATCACAGTTGGCTTCAGCGGAGACCTTGGCCGGCAGCATGACACCATCATGCGCCCGCCAGAGCCAATGTTGGAAGCGGACTATCTGGTCGTCGAGTCAACCTACGGCAACAAACGTCACGAAAACCACGATCCCGACGCACATCTGGCCGACATCATCAACCGAACACTCAAGCGGGGCGGAACCGTCATCATACCGGCATTTGCGGTGGGACGTACCCAAACCCTTCTGCTCGCGATCGCAAATCTCAAGAAGAAGGGTCGCATTCCCCCACAGACACCGGTATTCCTCAACAGTCCACTGGCACAGGATGCGACAGAGATCTACGAGCGGCACCAGCGCGAACACCGCCTTGACCACAAAACATGCGAGGCAATGTGCAGGGCTGCGCATATCGTCAACTCGGTAGAAGAATCGCGCAAGTTGAACCTGTCAAAGGAGCCCAAGATCATTATTGCCGGCAGCGGGATGGCGACCGGCGGCCGCGTCGTGCACCATATTGCCGCCTTTGGTCCTCATCGAGAGAATACAATCGTGTTCGCAGGTTTCCAGGCAGATGGTACACGCGGTGCCAACATGCTTGCAGGGGCAAGTGAGGTGAAGATCCACGGTCACTATGTCCCCATTCTCGCCGAAGTAGCGGCCCTCGGAAACTTGTCCGCTCATGCTGATGCGGACGAGCTGATGGCGTGGCTGAGGAGCTTCCGCAAAGCACCGAGGCGTACCTATGTGACGCATGGCGAGCCTTCAGCTTCAGACGCTCTGCGCATGCGCATCAAGGACGAGCTGGGCTGGAATGTTCATGTCCCCGAGCACTTGGAGACAGTCGAATTGCTTCAGAATTGATAGGAACGATCGGAGCATCAGCCGTTGTAGGAAGCCGAACGTGCGACATGGGAAACGACGGAATAATCCGGCTTTCCAGTTCCAAGCAGGGGGACCGATGCAACATGGATGATCCGCTTTGGAACAACAATCTGAGAAACGCTGTTGGATCGTGCCCAGAGCTGAAGGTCTTCACGTTTTGCCGCGGCGCAATCCGAGACCAGGACAATCTCTTCCTCCCTGACGGACCCCGGAAGGACGATTGCGGCGTGCACATGATCAGGCCAGAGCGTCGCTGCAGCTTGCTCGACAGCGCCAAGGGCAACAAGCTCTCCACCGATTTTCGCGAAACGGCGTGCTCGACCCCTGATGAAGAGGTGACTGTCACGGACAGAGACGATGTCACCGGTATCATGCCACCCGTCTGGAGGCGGTGAAATGGTACCATCCTTCATGTAGCCAAGCATGATGTTGGGGCCTCGGACAAGCAGGCGACCCGCATCGAGCAGCCCCTCAAAGGGCTCGAGGCGATACTCGATCCCGGGAAGGCATTGACCAACGCTGCCAATCAGGTTGTCGTCCGGGGTGTTGCTCGAGATGACAGCAGAAGATTCTGTCATACCATACCCCTCCACGATGACAGCCTTCGTCTTCGCCTCAAGCAGAGACCGCGTCTTCTCCCGCAGCGGCTCTGCCCCGCAGACGACCAAGCGCAGTGTGGACAGATCCTCGATCGTGCCCAGCCTCGCGTATTGGCTGGCAAAGGTATCTGTTGAAGGCAGGATCGTCGCACCATGCGCACGGATGCGCCCGATAATGCGACGCCCCTCAAGTGGGCTGGGGTGCAGGATCGTGCGCGCACCCGATAGAACCGGAACCAATCCACCAACGGTCAACCCAAAGCAATGAAACATTGGTAGCGCATTCATCACAACATCCCGTTCCGGAAAAATGCTGAGGTGAGCTCGGATCTGCCCGACATTTGCAAGCAGGTTGGCGTGGCTGAGCACCACGGCCTTGGGGTCACCTTCGGTCCCGGAAGTGAATAACACCGCGGCAGGCTGATCTGGCGCAGGCCATGTCAGGTTGGTCGCCCCGGGTAAAAGAGACTCGATGTAACCACTGGTGCGATCAATGAACGAGATCTGCTGCTTGATGTCCTCGAGGTAAAGAACCGGGACGCTGCTCTCCAGCAGACCGACCAATCCCGTAAGATTGGCCTGCTCAACAAGGCGCCGCGAAGTCAGCACGGCTTGGAGGCCTACGGCGTTGCTCGCTGCCAGGACCTGCCGCCCGCCGGCCGTATAGTTCAGCATGGCTGGCAAAAGCCCCGCGACATGAGCTGCGAGTAAGCTGATTATGCAGGCGGCACTGGTCGGAAGCATGATTCCGATAGGTGTTTCTTTCTGTGTCTGCGACCTGAGGGCGTGCCCAAGCACGAGGGCGCTACGACTGATCGTACCCAGTGTGAAGGGACGATCATCCACGTCATGGACCGCAATGTGATCCGCTCCATGTATGGAGCGCGCCTCGAGAAGCGCCTCCGGCAACGATTTGCGGGTAGAGACGATATCAAAAGGAATGCGAGCACCGCGGTCGTGGTGAGCGTCCGGGGACACCACAGTGCCGCCCTTCAATTGCTTCTGGTCGAGCGTCATCGATATGAGGCGTCTGTCATGGGCGTGTCCCGGATGTCGGTAAGGAAACAACTGCCTATTGTGGCCGACAGGCCCCAACCTTGACGACTGTCAATGCTTGACGGCGTTGTGGGTTGCCGCCGCTTCGACCTTCTGTTTGTGACGACGAAGGCATTCGTCTTCGCGTCCACGCACGACGCGCTCGCCCGCGAGCGGACCATTGCCCTGCGTGAGCACAGTGCGCTGCGAGGTCGCGCCGCCGGCCGAGTGAAAGTAAATGACGACCCAATCGCGGGTCTTTCCCAACTCGTGGGCACGAGCTGTGTTCGAATAGAGTGCAGTGAAATGCCAGTCATCGCGCGCGACATGCATGACCGGAAGCCACGCCGCCCCAGATGGGTTGAAGCGTGCAGGTGAAATGCGAGGCAAGGCGCCAGCCAAGGCCTTCCGGCGATACTCTTCATCCACCGAAAGGATCATGTCGATGCTGGGCTCGCCATTTTGACGCGAGGGGCGGGCCGGCGTGATGAGTTTCTTGATGGCGTTCCGAAGGCTTTCACGACGCCTCGATCCCAGTCCTGCAACGCGCGCGCAAGCCGCGTCGTCAAGGCCCTCCAGCAACTGCTCCAATGTTTCCGCATGAAGTGTCTCGTGCAACCGCCGGGCAAGAGCAGGACCAATACCGGGCACCCTGCAAAACAATGACTCCGGGCTGGTCACGCCGCGCAGTCGGTCGAGGTAAGACCAATGGCCCGTCGTTGAGATTTCCGCCAGCGCGCCGGAGATACTCTCTCCAACGCCTGGAATACGCTTCAGTGCCTCCACGCCGTCATGTTCGATGAGAGCAAGAAGATTCTTCTCAAGCCCCTCCACAGAGGCTGCCGCTCGCCGATACGCGGCAACGCGGAACGGACTCTCGTCCTGACGTTCGAGCAGACCTGCAGCCTCGCGGAGCAACTGCGCCGCTCTACGATTGATGTCCAGCGGACCCTTGTCTTGTTGCTTCGTCCGCACCTTCGACATGATTGAGCACCCGCCTGACCCACCCACCTGCGGGCACCTCTTCGTCTCCTTAACGAGCTACCGCGTCATTGATGCCCATCATGGTGCAAAGCAGCCAGCGGCCTCACCGTAGTCTCCGGAACCGGGCCATCCAGAGGAGTTAACATGAAGCGCATCGCATTGATCTTGGGCGCGCTGGTGATCGCCAGCGCATGCGCCGGCGCGCATCCAGCCAGCAATCCGGGACCTCGTCCGGACCCCGATCAACCGTCGGGCCCTCATCAGCAACCTGGCCCGCCGCCACCGCCGCCCCACACCCAACAACCACCACCCCCGCCGCCACGGCAGAGCCAGCCGCGATGGTCCCCGGGAGACAGGTTGCCTCCCAACTGGAGGCAAGACCGTTTCGCCGCGCCAGACTGGCGCTCACGCAATCTCCCACCGCCGCCGCGCGGCTACCGCTGGTACTGCAGTACGCCTCGCAACTGCGTCCTCGTAAGAACGACAACAGGCATCGTGGTGCGTACCCGCTGGTACGACGAGCGGGAGAGTTCGTGGAACAGGCGCTACCAGCGCTCCTATACGTATCAGGATGACATTTTCTATCGAGAGTGCCGCAGCCGACCCGATCCTGCAGGCATACTCCTCGGCGGTCTGATTGGAGGCTTGATCGGTGGAGCCATCGACAACCACGATGCCGGCGCGGTGTTTGCTGGTGTCGTGATCGGAGGCCTTGCTGGCGCCGCATTGTCGCGCGAGCTGGATTGCGACGACCGCAGCTACGCCTATCGTGCCTTCTACGCCGGCCTCAATGGATGGCGCGTCGGCGTGGACCATGACTGGCGCAATCCTCGAAACGGGCATCACGGCCGCTTCAGGGTGAGAAACTACTACTACGATGCCAACGGATTCCATTGCGCGCGCTATCGGCATACGTTCTGGCACACGCGTATGCGCCAGTTCGATGGGCGGGCCTGCCGCCAGGCCGACGGATCCTGGAACTTCATCGACTGAGGCGCGCCATGCCCCACAAACAGGTGCTCTTCCACGCAGCAGCCCGCGAAAAGGTGCTGCGTGGTGCGACCCAGCTGGCCGATGCGATCCGCGTGACGCTCGGACCAAAGTCGAAGTCAGTCCTCATCCAGAAATCATGGGGGCCGCCTGTTGTCTGTAATGATGGCGTGACGATTGCGAAGGAGTTTTCCCTGCGCGATCCGGAGGAGAACCTCGGCGCACAAGCTCTGCGTCAGGCTGCGGAGCGAACGGGAGACCTCGTGGGCGACGGCACCAGTACGGCGACCGTTCTCGCGCACGCGATCTTTGCCGACGGAACGCGAAACGTCGTTGCGGGTGCAAGTGCCATCGATATAAAGCGCGGCCTGGATCGCGCTTTGACCGCTGCGACGACTGCACTGGGGCAGATGGCAAGGCCGGTATCCACGCGCCGCGACAAGGCGCAGGTCGCAACTATCTCGGCACACAATGACCAGGCCATTGGAGACCTGGTCGCCGATGCGATGGAGCGCGTCGGCCGGGATGGTGCGATCACGGTTGAACCTTCTCGCACGACGCAAACGACGCTCGAGGTCGTCGAGGGGATGCAGTTCGACAGGGGTTACCTGTCTCCATATTTCATGACAAATCCGGAGACGATGGAGTGCATACTCGAGGATCCACTCATCCTCGTTTCAGACCGCAAGATGTCGGCCATGAAAGATCTGGTTCCCCTTCTCGAGCAGGTCGTCAAGGCAGGGCAGCCCATTCTGGTGATTGCCGAGGACGTCGAGAGTGAGGCCCTCGCCACCTTGATCGTCAATCATATGCGAGGTTCGCTGAAAGCTTGCGCCGTCAAGGCGCCAGGTTTCGGCGATCGCCAGAGGGCATTGCTGCAGGACATGGCCATCCTGACGGGTGCCCAGGTCGTGTCGGTCGATCTCGGCCTGAAGCTAGATCAGACAACGTTGCAGCAATTGGGGCGAGCGCGCCGCATCGTGGTCGATAAGGACACAACGACAATCATCGGGGGCGGCGGCAATCGGGAAGACATCAGCAAACGCGTTCAGCAATTACGCCACGAGATGACAACAGCGAGCGAATATGACCGGGAGCAGTTGGACAAGCGTGTGTCCAAGCTGGCGGGCGGCGTGGCCGTCATTCGTGTGGGCGCCCCGACAGAAGCAGAGATGAAGTCGCGCGAGGAAGCGCTGGATGATGCCATCAGCGCGACCAAGGCTGCCGTTGAAGAGGGTGTTGTCCCGGGCGGAGGTCTGGCGTTGCTTCGTTGCATTGCTGCTGTCGTGGGCGAAGAAAGCCTGTGTGAGGGAGACGAGAAGACCGGGGTGCAGATACTGAAGCGCGCCCTTGAGGTGCCGACACGACAAATCGCGGAGAATTCAGCAACGGACGCAGGTGTCGTTGTGGCGCGCATGATGGAGTCCAGTGGCAATATCGGTTTTGATGCAGCCCGCAAGGCCTATGTCGATTTGGCAGAGGCGGGCATCGTGGATCCCGCCAAGGTCGTTCGTATTGCGCTGCAGAATGCCGTATCGGTAGCAAGCGTCCTTCTGCTGACGGAAGCAACGCTCACGGAGATTCCGGAAACAAGAAAAGAATCTCAGCCAGAGATGGCGATCTAAAGGCCTCGCCCGTCGTTGATGACCATCAACGATCAGGCCCGCACCCAGTGATGTAATCCACTTCAACGAAAAGAACACTGGGTACAGGAGGACATCATGCGACCGGCCATCACCATCCCGACCGCAACCCTTGAGCAGCTTGTATCTGCCGCAAGAAATGAAACGGCGCATCATACGCCACCGCTGGGATCCACACTGGGCAGGCTCAACGAGTATCAGCTTGCAGAGCTTGTAGCCCTCAGCAGGGTCGGCCTGAGCCAGAACGGCGAAAGCGAGTGGCAAAACGCATTGGCAAAAGCCTGTGCATTGGATGAAGCCGAGAGGGTGGCCAGTCTTCTGGCAACAAACGACCTTGCTGACGTCATCGAAGATGGACTGATCGAGATCGGTTGCGCCTTGATGAATGAACAGGAAATGGACGCAGCATGAACCTCGCGCCTCAGGCCGAAGGGCACTACGTGGTATTTGCGAACGATGCCGATATCGGCATCAGGGGCTAGCCGCTGTGTGATCCCCTCCAGCAGGCGCCGCTATCAGTGCAAGTAAGCGTATGACCTCCCGGTCATCAACCTGCCGGAAATCAGCATAGAATTGGCCTACAGCGTGGAACGGTTCTGGCGTCGCGAGGCACACGACTTGGTCCACTTCGCTTCGCAGTGCCATTAATGTATCCGCAGGCGCAATCGGCACCGCCAGGACAATCTTGCGCGGATGTCTATGGCGCAAGGCCTTGAGTGCTGCGCGAGCGGTAGCCCCAGTCGCAATGCCGTCATCCACGACAATGGCTGTGGCATTGGCGACGTCCACAGGCTGTCGTCCGCCAAGATAAAGCGCACGGCGACGCTCGATTTCAGCAAGCGCCGCAGCCTTGGCTGTTTCGAGATATGCCGAATAGTCGATTGCAACCGCGTCGAAGGTCTCGTTCAAGACAAGCTCCGGATGATCGCCATCAACGATCGCACCCATGGCCAGTTCGGGGTGCAAAGGATGTCCGATCTTTCGCACCAGCAGAAGGTCCAGCGGTGCCAAGAGCGTCCGGGAGACCTCAAGCGCGACCGGCACCCCACCGCGTGGCAGCGCCAAAACGACGGGCCGTGGCAACAAAAGCCCCTTCAGCCTTTTGGCAAGCTTCTGGCCGGCCTCTGTGCGGTTCGAAAACATCATGCTTCGGCCTCCGCGCTTGAGGGGGCGTGCAGGAAGGTCTTGAACCAGTCGCCGGCCAAGGTCACGACACGATCCATTGTCCCCGGCTCTTCGAAGAGGTGGGTCGCACCGGGAACAAGCTCAAGGCGTTTGGTGCAGGATAGCTTGCCAAGCGCAGACCGGTTCAGCTCGATGACGCCAAGGTCAAGACTGCCGACAATCAGCAAGGTGGCACAATGAACATGCGCAAGCCTGTCTCCGGCCAAGTCGGGCCGACCACCGCGCGAGACGACAGCCATGACATCAAGGCCGGGGTCCGCCGCGGCATAAAGAGCGGCTGCGGCCCCTGTACTCGCGCCGAAGAGCCCGATGGCAAGATGCCGGGTGCGTGCATCACTGCCTGCCCATGTGACAGCGCCCGCCACCCGATCCCCCAGAAGCTCGACATCGAAGACATTCGCGCGATTGGCACTCTCATCGACAGTCAGCAGGTCGAGCAGCAGCGTCCCGAAGCCGCGAGCTTGCAAGGCGCGGGCAACCATGCGGTTCCGAGGGCTGAAGCGACTGCTGCCACTTCCGTGGGCGAAAATGATGAGCCCTCGAGCTCCCAGGGGAAGCGACAGTTGCGCCTCCAGCCCCTTAGTCCCCACCAGCAGGCGAGTGTCTTCAACTGACATGTCGGCCCCATGACATTGAGCAGAACACCGTAAAACCTCACACGATGTGCGCCCTGCGCCGCATCAAGCATTTGGTGAGCAGCGGCAGGTCAATCCCTCGCTACAGGAAGCGCTTGACAAAGATATGGTATCAAACCAAAATGATAAGGCATCAAACGAAAGGTATGCGCCATGGCATCGCGTCGCAATGTTCTCATGCTTATTGGGGGAGGCGTAGTCGTCGCGGCTGCCGCCGGGTCGGGCTACATCGCAACACGCGGGCCCTCCGAGGCCGCGCGCGAACCCTGGCGCAGAGCTGGCAAGTATGCGGAGTTCCGCCGAAGCGCATTGTCCTATGCCTTGCTGGCGCCAAACCCTCATAATCGTCAACCCTGGCTCGTCAAACTCGAGGGCGAGAACGCCCTGACGCTCTATTGCGATCTCGATCGACGCCTGCCTGTCACTGACCCGTTCGACCGCCAGATCACGATTGGTTGTGGCGCCTTTCTTGAGTTGCTGGTTCTTGCCGCTGCACAAGACGGTTATCAGGCCACAGTCACGCCTTTCCCAGAGGGCGAGGACCTGAAGACCCTCGACCAGAGGCCCGTCGCACATGTGTCCTTCACCAAGGGTGAGGCAACACCCGACCCGCTGTTCACGCAGATCCTCGCCCGACGCTCGAACAAGGAGATCTACGAGCCGCGCGACGTGCCCAATGACGCCTTGCTGCAGATTGCTGAGGCCGGTCGCGTCTTCAGCACGTCGTCCGAGACAGTGGGCAACACCAATCTCGCCCAAAGGCTGCGCGACCTCACGTGGCGCGCACACCTGAAAGAAGTGACGACACCAGCAGCGAACCAGGAATCTGTCGATCTCATGCGCATAGGAGCAGCCGAAGTGACGGCCAATCCGGACGGCATCGAGCTGGAGGGTCCGCTCTTCGAGGCAGGGCGATTGCTGGGCGTGATAACGCGCACAACCATGGCCGATTCGACGTCGACGGCTTTCCAGCAGGGTCTCGAACTCTACCGCGCCATGGCCATGTCCGGCCGGGCCTTTGGGTGGATTACGAACGACAACCAGTCGCGCATCGACCAGATCAATGCAGGCCGCGCCTATGTGCAGCTGAACCTGAAAGCCACCAGCCTGGGGCTTGGCATCCACCCGTGGAGCCAATCCTTGCAGGAATACGCCGAAATGAGGGATCTTTTCCGCGAAGTCCATGACCTGCTCGCAGGCGGGCGTCGCATACAGATGCTTTATCGCATAGGATATGGACCACAAGTTACGCCAACACCGCGACGCGGACTGGATGCGCATATTGTCTGAACCACCGGACTTGCAGGGCGAAAAGCCCACACACGAGCAGCTTCTCTTTCGTCTGCTCAACGAGATCGGCATCGTCAACCAGCTGGCAGCAGCGGCCTTTGAACGCTTGCTGCCGCATGGTTTGACGCGAGCCCAGTTTACAGTGCTGAACCACTGTGTGCGCCTGGGCGACAACAAGACACCGGCGCAGCTCGCCGCCAGATTTCAGGTCACCCGCGGCACGATGACAAGCACCCTGGCAAGGCTCGAGGAAAAGGGCTTTATCCGCATCGAGCCGGATGCCGTCGATGGACGCTCGAAGCGGGTCCTGCTGACACGCAAGGGCAGGGCGGCGCGGGAGGATGCCATCCGTGTTGCGTTGCCGCTGCTGTCCCAGGCTACCGACGCCATCCCCAGGGAAATGGTTGAGCGCCTTCTGCCACAGATCGAGACCATTCGCGCGTGGTTCGATCAAAACCGCCTGGATTGATCGCGGGGCCGTCATTAGCCGATCGCGAGCGGGACCTGTTCTCTGAACGTGGTCCGGTCAGCGCTGCGACGAAAACAGGTTGATCAGACGCATCAGCACCATGGTCACCGCCAGGCTCCCAAGCAACAGGACCGCCACGCCCGCGGCGTCAGAGACCAAGGGCTGTCGCACGCTTTCGGCGACACGTACGCCATAAAGACCCCAGACGATGGGCGCCAGATAGAAGGCACTGCGTCCGGTCACGGCCACACTGGCAGCAATGATGGAGGCGCCTCCGATGGCCGCGAGGGCCGTCACCATGGCGAGGTCCGCCGTGACGATTTGCTCGATCGTCAGCACAGTGACCACATTGACGATGGAGGCAATCGTAAGCCACCCAGCCAGCAGGTTGAGCGGCAGTGAAATCAGCAATCGATCCTGCAGCAGGCCGGAACCTTTTGCCTGCAGAATGGCAAAGATCAATGCGGCCGCCGATACCGAAATGACGACCACCGTCATCCACGTCAGGTTCAGGGCCGCCATGAGGATCCACAGGCCGCAGCCGCTGATGGCAACGATTGAGGGCCATGCATAGATCGCGAGTGTTTCAGAGCCCCGTGCCACTGGCAGGACCTGGTAGAGCGCATAGATGATCATGCCGAGATAGAGCAGCCCCCAGATCGCAAATGCAAAGCCCTCAACCCGCAAGGTCGCGTCACCCTGAAATGAAAACGCCGCCGCCGACATGCCGAACTGGTAGACGGCTTGCAAGGACGGCACTGCGACCGCGAAAATCACGGCGCAGATGATCAGTGTCGAACGCAAGGCAGCAGTCATGACAAGATCCCCCAAGGTTGCGTTTACGGAACGCGGAGCGCTCCTACAAACAATCAGGATTCAGTGGCAGCAGCAAGCGCGCCGCGCGGCTCGAACACGCATTACGGATCGACTGGCCACCATTCGCAGGAATAGCATGGTAACTACCTTGAGGCCGGACGCCCCAAACAAGTGAATTGAGCTGTCGGTTTGCACGTCGTACGCGCTTGATCTAATGGATGCGAAAAGCCGGTCGAGCACGCACACGGGCGCGAGGCTCATGGCTCAAGGCAAACACTGAAGCAAGTGAGAAAGATGGACAACCGCTTCTCCGTAGCGCCGATGATGGACTGGACGGACCGGCATTGCCGGTTCTTCCATCGCATCCTCTCGCGCCGGGCACGGCTCTATACCGAGATGGTCACGACGGGCGCGTTGATCCACGGGCCGCGCGCGCGGCTGCTGGCCTATCACCCGGCCGAGCATCCCGTCGCGCTGCAACTGGGCGGCAGCGAGCCTGATGATCTGGCGCTCTGCGCCCGCATGGCCGAGGACGTGGGCTATGACGAGGTGAACCTCAATATCGGCTGCCCGTCCGAGCGCGTCCAGAAGGGGGCCTTCGGCGCCTGCCTCATGCGCGAGCCCGACCTGGTGGCCGACTGCGTGGCGGCGATGCGGGGTGCCGTCAAAATTCCGGTGACAGTGAAGTGCCGCATCGGCGTCGATGACCAGGACGCGCACGAGAGTCTATTCGGCTTCGTGGAGCGCGTATCGGCGGCCGGTTGTCGCCATTTCATCGTGCATGCCCGCAAGGCCTGGCTGAAGGGACTGTCGCCGAAGGAAAACCGCGACATCCCCCCGCTCGATTATCCGCTGGTCCATCAGGTGAAGCGCCGCTGGCCGCATCTTTACATCGGCATCAACGGTGGCATCACCACGCTTGAGGCCTGCCATGAACAACTCGGCCATGTAGACAGTGTGATGGTCGGCCGTGCTGCCTACCAGACCCCGGCGCTGCTGCTCGATGTCGACCAGAAGATCTTTGACAGCTCGGATCCTGCATTAGCGCGGGATGAAGCCCTGGAACGCTTCATGCCTTACGTCGAAGGCGAACTTTCGCGGGGAACGCCCCTGCATGCGATGACACGTCATGTGCTGGGCCTTTATAACGGATTGCCAGGCGCGCGCATCTTCCGCCGCCATCTGAGCGAAAATGCCGTTAAACCCGGCGCCGGCGTCGCCGTCTTGCGCGAAGCCATCGATCTGGTGCGCAGGGCTGCCCTCGCACAGACAGCAGCTTAGGCATGGAGGTACTGACGTCTCTTCCCGCGGCAGAACTGGCTTTGCTGGCGCTCGGCGTCGGTGTTGCCGGCCTTGTTGCCGGCGTGATCGCTGGCTTGCTGGGCGTGGGCGGAGGCATCGTGCTGGTGCCCGTGCTCTTTCAGGCTTTCAGTCTTGTCGGCGTGCCTGCGGATCTGTGCATGCCGCTGGCCGTGGGGACCTCGCTGGCGACGATCATCCCGACCTCGATCCGCTCGACACTGAGCCATCACCGCCATGGGGCCGTTGACTGGCCTGTGCTCAGGGCCTGGGCGCTGCCCACGACCATCGGCGTCGTCGCCGGATCGGTTGCTGTAGGCTTCATCGGCGGTAACGGTCTGAAGCTTGTCTTTGCTGCGGGCGCGGGCAGCTTCGGGCTCTTCATGCTGCTGGGTCCTGCCGATTGGCGCGTCGGCGATCGCGTGCCGTTGGGATGGAGCGCCTGGCCGCTTGGGGGCTTGAACGGTTTTCTTTCCGTGCTGATGGGCATCGGTGGGGGAACTTTCGGGGTGACCATCATGACCGTCTGCGGCGCTGCCATGCATCGGGCGGTTGCAACCGCAGCCGGCTTCGGCGCCATCATTGCTGTCCCGGGAACGGTCGGCATGGTACTGAATGGCTGGGCCATGCCCGGCCTGCCGCCCCTCTCGCTGGGGTATGTCAGTTTGCCCGGGCTTCTGCTGGTCGTCCCGGCAACGTTGCTGACGACGCCGCTGGGCGTTGCCCTGGCGCACCGGCTGGACCGGTCGACGCTGCACCGGGCCTTTGGACTGTTTCTGTGCCTGACAGCCGTCCGGATGGGCGTGGCGTTTGCGTCCTGACGCGCGGCGGCTCAGAGCTTCTGGTCGTATTCGCCGACATGAGGATTGGCTGAGAGACGCCCATCGATCTCGGCGAACATGCCCCGCATGCGTTCCTCTGACACGGGGCTCTCGACCACGACGACGAGGCTCGGCTTGTTCGACGACGCGCGCACGAGGCCCCAGGTTCCGTCTTCCAGCGTGACACGCACGCCATTGACCGTGACGACGTCGCGGATCGCGAGGTCCATGACTTTGCCGCCGCGGGCGGCGAGGGCCTTGTAGGCTTCCGTGACCTCCTCGACGACACCGTATTTCCTGTCATCGGCACAATGCGGGGCCATGGTGGGCGAGCCATAGGTCTTGGGGAGGCCGTCATAGAGTGCCGACATGGGTGTCTTGCCGGCCCGATCGAGCATCTGGAGCGTCGCGATGGCAGCAACGATCCCGTCGTCGTAACCGCGGCCAACCGGCGGATTGAAGAAGAAATGGCCGCTCTTCTCGAAGCCTGCTTGCGCTTTCAGGTCGTGGGCCCGGCGCTTGATGTAGGAATGGCCTGTCTTCCAGTAGTCTGTCTTCGCGCCCAGCCTGATCAGCTCGGGGTCGGTCAGGAATAGGCCCGTCGACTTCACGTCGACCACGAATTGCGCGCCGGCCTGCCGGCTGGCGATGTCGCGCGCGATGAGGACGCCGATCTTGTCGGCAAAGATCTCGCGGCCCTTGTCGTCCACGACGCCGCAGCGATCGCCATCACCGTCGAAGGCGAGACCGACATCAGCCTTGTGGTGCTGGACCGCCTCGGACAGGGCGTGCAGCATGGTCAGGTCTTCAGGGTTCGGATTGTAGCGCGGGAAGGTGTAGTCGAGGTCCGCGTCCATGGGGATCACGTCCGCGCCAATGCGCTTCAGGGCCTCGGGCGCGAAGACCCCGGCCGTGCCGTTGCCGCAGGCCGCCACGACGCGCAGCGGGCGAGAGAGGGTCTTTCCGCGCGTGACATCGGCAATGTATTTTTCGCGGATTCCATCGACCTGGGTGCAGCTTCCACCGGCGCGGGCACGGGCGCGACCCGACAGCGCGATGGCCTTGAGGGCGCTCATCTCGTCCGGTCCGAAGGTCAGCGGCCGCGCTGCGCCCATCTTCACGCCTGTCCAGCCATTCTCGTTGTGGCTGGCTGTCACCATGGCAACGCAGGGCGCGTCGAGTTCGAACTGCGCGAAATAGGCCATCGGCGATACGGAAAGCCCGATGTCCAGGACTTCGGCCCCACCCTCGATCAAACCTAGCGTCAGCGCATGCTTCACGCTCATCGAATAGGCGCGATAATCGTGCCCGACAATCACTCGGGGCGTTACCTTGAGGTCATGGAAAAGCGTGGCGAGGCTCAGCCCCAGCAGCCGCATGCCATTGAGATTGATCTCGTCCGGGAAAAGCCAGCGCGCATCATACTCGCGAAAGCCGTTGGGGGCGATCAGGGGGGATGTTTCGAAGGCGAACGAATTCGGTCGCAGGCTGTTGGACATGGCGGCTCTCCGGCGGGACGAGAGCCTTTAGGGGCATCGGCAGATGAATTCAACCCTGAAGGGCCTCAACCAGGCGTGATACTGCTGCGTCCATGCCGGCCTCGTTGACGATCAGCGTGTCGGGAACCAGATCTACCGCGCGGTCAAGCCGAGCGGCGATGTTGTCTTGGCTCTCTCGATTGCGTGCGCACAGCCTGTCAGCCAAAATCTCGCGTCGCGCCGTCACAAGAATGACGTGCGACGGGGTGCAGGTTGCCCGCACTGATGCAGCGATCGCGCGCGACACATTGACGACCACATGCCGTCCTTCATCAAGGTCCTGCCAGATCGAAGCGGGTATGGCATAGCTGAGGCCATGCGCTGTCCAGGCAAAGGCAAACTCGCCGCGGGCAAGCCTCGCAGCAAAAAGTTCTTCAGTCTCCGAAACATGATTTTCGGAGCTGTCGACCGATGACCGCGTGACAATGCGCTGGGGAAAGACATGGGTCGCGGGAAGGCGCTCGCGGGCAGCACCAAGCAAAGTGTCCTTGCCTGCGCCAGAGGGGCCCGCAACAAGGAACAGCGTACCGCGTGCCGGCATGATACCGCTTGCGCCTCAATCCTTCAGCAGAAGTTCGTTGTTCTCGATCTGGAAACGCGAGAGCGAACTGAAGAAATTCATGCCAAGCAGCGACTGCGACAGGCCTCGCGCAACAAGGGCAGTCACATCTTCGCGGATGATGGACCCCACGCGTACTTCGTCAAGCTGGACGCGCGCGGCCGCTGCTGTTCCATTCGCCGTCGACACGCGTAGAGTGAAATCCAGACGATCGACATCGATCCCGGCATTCTCGGCGTCTTCGACGGTCAACGCAATCACGCTTGCGCCGGTATCCGCCAGAAGGCGCATGCTCGCCCCGTTGATCTTCAGGTCTGCGTAGAAGTGCCCGTCATTGGCGCGCCGCAGGAGGACTTCGCTTCCATGGCGCGAAACGGGTTTCGCCGGATTGGGTTCGCCTGCCACGCGCTGTGCGATGGGTGCAAGGTCATCGCGGTAGGAGTAAGCCAGGATGATCCCGAAGAAGGCGATGAACCAGATGAACCCATAGCGGAACGCATCACCAAGCGAGCCGCGCCAGCCCAACACCAGCGATGTGATCAGCATGATCGCAAGAAGGATGTTGGTGACCAACCGCGCTGACTCCGCCTGGGTATCCGGCATGCGCAGCGAGTTGCCGGCGATCCACACCACGAACAGCGATGCGATGACGATGATGACGGCGAGGACGGCTATTCGTTTCATGTGATCAGTATACCAACAAACGGTTACCAATCCAAAAAACAACGCTAAATAATGTAAAAATTGCAAGAAAACAAGAATAAATGTAAAAATAGAGGATGTCTGTTCTTCAACTGCCTCCAGCGATCCACCGTCTCCTCGGTTTACCAGGGGTTGAGCCGGGCTGGGTCTGGCTGGTTGGGGCAGGGCCGGGCGATCCGGGGCTTTTGACAGTTCTTGCGTTAAGCGCCCTGCAGCAAGCCGATGTCGTCGTCTATGATGCCCTCGTCGACGAGACCATACTGAAACTGGCGAAGCCCGGCGCCACGATCGAATACGCCGGCAAGCGGGGCGGCAAGCCAAGTCCGCTGCAACGAGATATTTCCCTGCGTCTCATCGAGTTGGCCCGCGCGGGCAAGCGCGTGGTGCGCCTCAAGGGTGGGGATCCGTTCATGTTTGGGCGTGGCGGAGAGGAGGCATTGGCGCTGGTCGAGGCCCGCGTGCCCTTCCGGGTGGTGCCCGGCGTAACGTCGGGGATCGGCGGGCTTGCGTACGCTGGCATCCCGGCGACGCATCGGGATGTGAACCACGCTGTGACGTTCATTACCGGGCATAACTCCGGCGGCACCTTGCCCGATGACCTTGATTGGAAGGCGCTTGCAAAAGCCTCGCCCGTTCTCGTGATCTATATGGGGCTCAGGCATTTGCCCCACATTCGCAGGGAATTGATGGCGGCAGGGCGCGGCGCGTGCGACGCGGTTGCCATTGTCAGTCATGCGACGACCCCCCGCCAGCGCGTACTCGAGACCACGCTTGCCACATCGGTCGAGGACGCAGAAGCCTGCGGCACCGAGGCCCCAGCCCTCATCGTGATTGGCGAGGTCGTTCGCATGCGCGCAGGCCTCGACTGGCTCGGCGCACTGACAGGCAAGACGCTGGACGCCGACCCCTTGGGGCTTCGCCCCGCATCACGTCAGATGGCTTGACGCCTACTCGGTCTTGAACTGGAATTCTGCTTCATAACCCCAGTACCACGCCCGAACCTGATAATCCTGGCCCGGCAAATAGCGTGATGGGATCAGGCTGATCGAGTAGATCTCATCAAGTTGCTCGCCAGGCGCCAAAGCAGCCGAGACCGGTACATCGGGGCACTTCGTATCGCCCGCACGGGTCTGCACCATCTCGCCGGCACGGCTGAACACCTGCCATCGGAACACTTTGCATGCCGACGGCGCACTGAGTGCGGCGTTGCTTTCCGTATTGTTTTTCAAGGTCACCTTTATCTCGATGACCGCAGGGACCGAACCGCCAAGCGTGACGGTCTCCCTGTTGGGCTCAAGGCGCAGCGAGACGGCATTCTCCAGGCTGTCAAACGCACCCTGCGATGCAGCGTAGGCAAGGCTGCCGACAACCGCAAACCAGAGTATGGCGCGAAAGACATATTGGCGCCAGCCCGGCGCTTCCTCACGGGGCAGTTGGGTCACCTCAGCTTTTCTCCTTGGCAGGCTTCTCGTCGGTCTCAATGTAGTCCAGATCGACGTGGAAGGTTTCCCTCAGCCCGATCAGCGCGATGACGGCAAGGATGACCACACCGATCCCGACAATCTCGGCGGCCTCGACGATACCGAACCCGAATTGGTCCTTAAGGACCGCAAACGCCATGGTGATGGGTACCGTGAAGCCGCGCACGAAATTGGGCACCGAGGTGGCAACAGTTGCGCGAAGATTGGTTCCGAACTGCTCGGCGGCGACCGTTACCATCATGGCCCAGTAGGCCGTGCAGAAGCCAATGACGAAGATCACGGCGTAGAAGGCGGATGATGTCGTGATGGAGACGTGAAAGAAATACGCGAACGACAACACAAGCGCGAAAAGAAAAACACCTATGGACATCTTGCGGCTGCCCACGAACTGGCTGAACAGGCCGTTGGCAACGCTGCCAAGCGTGATGCCGCAATAGAACCAGAAGACCGATGTGCCTGCGATGATCGGCTCGACGACGCCCAGCGTCTTGCCGATTTCAGGCGAGAACGTCACAAGGATCGCGAGCGAGTACCAGATGGGCAGTCCGACGAGGATGCAGTTCATATAGCGACTGAACCGATCCCATGATGTGAAAAGCATCAGGAAGTTTCCGCGCGCAACATGCTCCTGTGCAGCAACCGCCTTGAAGATCCCGGACTCCGCCACCGAGAGGCGCAAGGCCAGCAGGCCCAGCCCCATCACGCCACCGAAAATGTAAGCGCCCCGCCACGTGAAGTACTCGTACACAAGGGCTGCGGCAACGGCACCCGCAACGCCCGTTGCAACGACGATTGTCGTACCGTAGCCACGCACATTCTTCGGCAGAAGTTCTGCAACCAGCGTGATGCCGCCACCGATTTCCCCCGCAAGGCCGATCCCGGTGAAGAAGCGCAAGGCCGCATATTGGTCGATCGGCGAAATCAGCGCATCGACCCCGGGTCCGAACTGGCCCACAAAACCATTGAGGATGTTGCCGATCGAGTAGAGCAGGATAGAGCCGAACAGCAACTCGATGCGCCCAACCTTGTCACCGATGACGCCCCAAAGGACGCCACCGACAAGAAATCCACCCATTTGCCAATTGAGCAAGTAGGTTCCGACGGTCACCAGCTCGTCACCCGACACCCCCAGATCGGTCAGGCTTGACACGCGCAGGATTGAAAACAGGATCAGGTCGAAGACGTCGACGAAATAGCCGAGCGCGGCAACGGTGATCGCAAGACGAACATTGTTGGACACGTGAAAAAGCCCCCGGGCGCAGATTCCGCCCAGTGTGCTGCGCCTTCAGGTTCGCTGCAAGGGGACCCAGCCACCCTCACGGCGCCCCTCAAGCGGAGCAAAGCGGGCCTTGTAGGCCATCTTGCGGCTTCCCTCGATCCAGTACCCCAGATACACGTAAGGCAGCCCCCGGCTCCTCGCCTGCTCGATGTGGTCGAGAACCATGAACGTTCCCAGGCTTCGATCATCATCGTCGGCATTGTAGAAGCTGTAGACCATCGAAAGCCCGTCACTGAGGAGATCCGTGAGCGCGACAGCCGCCAGGTCCCCTGCCTTGGAGCCATGGGCGTATCGATACTCGACCAGATGAGTTTCGACGGCCGAGTCTTCGACCATTGCGACATAGTCGAACATGGTCATGTCCGACATCCCGCCGCCCGCATGCCTGACGTCCAGATAGCGTCGCAGCAGCCGGAATTGTTCCTCGGACGCCCAGGGATCGACAACTTCGGCCACAAGATCGCTGTTGCGGGACTGGATGCGCTGGAAGGAACGGGAGGCTTCAAAGGCATCCACAACAACGCGCACCGAAACGCAGGCCTGGCAGGATGCACACGTCGGCCGGTAAGCCATGCTTTGGCTGCGACGGAAACCGGCGTGGGTCAGCACATCGTTCAGGCTGCGCGCGGCATCACCCGTCAGGCGGGTGAACACCTTGGTTTCCATCTTTCCGGGCAGATAAGGGCAGGGCGCAGGGGCCGTCTGATAGAACTTTGGTATCCTGGTGCCAAACTGCTCTGACACGGCCAAAAATCCTGCAAGAAATGAATGTCCGAATCAGGGGCTCGCAACCCCGCCCGATTAATCTCACACAGTCTGTGCTGCATGGAAACCCGTAATTTCGGCAAGCCTGTTCTGTGGCACTTTTTCAAGGCCATCAGAGGCCGGGCGGCAGGACCGGGGCCTCTTTCAGCAAGACGATGCTGATACGTCGGTTCGCAGACGCATGGGGATTTTCGGGGTAGAGCGGGTCGGCCCCAGCCTTGCCCGAGACCTCCGCAACCCGGCCATCCTGCAATCCGCCCTCCCTGAGAATGCGCAGCGTCGAATTGGCACGCGCCGAGGACAGGTCCCAATTTGTGTAGCCACCTGCACCTTGGAAATGACCGCCATCGGTGTGCCCCGAGATCGAGATGCGGTTAGGGAACTCATCGATGACTTTTGCAACCTCGATCAGCAGGGAGCGCACATCGTCGGTTGGCTCTGCGCTCCCGGGTTCGAACATTGACCGCCCATCCTGATCGATAAGCTGGATTCGGGCACCCTCCGGCGTGGTATCAATGAGGATGTGCCTAGAAAGCTTGGCGAAATCCGGCATGTCCTGCATGGCTTGCCTGAGCCTGATCGCAGCCCTCTCCTGCATTGCATCGGTTCCGTGGCCGGGATCGCTGCTGAACGCATCTGCGCTCCTGCGATTGGGGTCGGCAGACGGGTCATGGGTTCGGTCGTCCTGCTTTGGCGGACGGAGCAAGGTCTTGGCGGCCAGCTGGCCGGCACCCTCGACGCCTTCTTCGGCGGCCGCTGTACCGGAGAGCAGGGCGCCATTGCCGCTGTTCGAACGGCTGACGGACTCGGGCGCAAAATAGTCTGCGATACCTCTCTTCTGTTCCGGTGTTGTGGTGTTTAGCAGCCACATAAGGAGGAAGAACGCCATCATCGCCGTCACGAAGTCGGCATAAGCAACCTTCCAGGCACCGCCATGATGCCCATCGTGACCGCCCTTCTTGATCTTCTTGATGATGGTCGGCGCGGCTTCCGCGCCGCCCTTGCCGCCCTTTCCGCCTTTGCCACCCGCCATGAAAAGCGCACCATCCCCATGCAGGTTTCGTGCGCCAAGAGCCCCCTGCCCGAGGGCTTGTCTTTGAGCGACGGCACCTTTACTGCGTTCCAGCGTGAACTATGGCGCAAAGGTCGTTAACGTGGCCTTGAGCGCAGCGAGGATTGGGTCATGGCATTGGATTCCCGCGCGTTTCGTGACGCCCTGGGTCATTTTGCGACAGGGGTAGCCGTGGTGTCCGTGACCAATTCAGAGGGCGGGGCCATGGGCTTGACGATCAATTCGTTCGCGTCAGTGTCCCTTGAACCACCTCTTGTCCTGTGGAGCCTCGACCGCGGCTCGGACCGTTTTCAGGCGCTTATGAAAGTGGACCGGTTTGGCATCAACATCCTTGGGCAGGAGCACAAGGACCTGTCCCAGCGCCTGTCGCGCAAGGGGCAGTCTGGCCTCGCGCCGGACGAGGTCGTATCAGGCCCCAACGGTGTAACGCTCGTGCGCTCGGCCATCGCGTCATTCGAATGCGATGTTTTCCAGCGCGTCGATGCGGGTGACCATGTGATCTTCTTAGGTCGCGTGCTCGGCTGCGCTCAAGCCGCACACGAGGAGCCTCTGGTTTATTTCCGGGGCGCCTATCGCTCTCTCGCAGACAAGACTTAACCCGATCAGGGTTTCGGTCTCAGTTCAAGGGTCCCGGCCGAGCGACGCCAAATGTCCTCGCGGTTGGTCCTGATCGGCAGATATTCGCCTCGCGCCCAGCGTGGAGCCAGGTTGTCATAGAACGGCGAGAACACGTTTCCGCTCTGGCCTGTCGAGGCCATGTAGAGCGATTTCTCCTCTGCACCCATGTCATAGATGCCGCGATAGCCGCTGCCATGGACCGCCGCAAAGGGATTTGTATTGGAATAGCGATAGGCCGCACGCTGGATGGTGGCGTTGCCACCACCGATCTCGTGGGAAAAGCCGAACAGAGACGAAAGGCCGGGGATGAAACCAAACGGCGTATGGCTGAATGTGGCGCGATGTGCCTCTCCCCATCGCCATGCATTCATGTCCTTTCCATACCGGCTGCGCAGATCCTCAAGGGCCAGGGCAAGGCTCTTGCGGACGATCGCCTGGCAAGTCTCTTGCTCATCCGTTCGCGTATCATCGCACAACAGCGCTGCATCGGGTTCGCCGCGCGCCACGGCAGCAAGGAAGTTCGGCCGGTCTCCCCACATCTGGCGGAAAAGGTCACCCGCCTCATCTTCGAACAAGGCCTGCAGCAGCGACCGCATCCACCCCGCGAACACAAGCGGCGCAGGTGAATCGGTCGTCATATGATGATCCCAACCCGACAGTAGCTCCAGCGTAGGGGCAATTGCTTCATCTCCACCTTTCGCCATGGCGATTAACGCCGGCAGCGCATCCATGGCAAAGCGTTCAGCCGCATCAAGCTGGATCCGACGAAAGCTCTCGACGTCATGTTTCCCCGTATGGCCAGCAAGCAGCTCCTTGATGCGCATGGCACGGTACTCCGGGTCGAAGTCCTGCGCGATCATCGGCTTGTAGCCGGGCGGCGCAACATTATTGTTGGCGGTCACGAAGACATCCCCTGCGCCCCCCGTCCATGATGGTGCATCCGCGCCTTCAAGAAATCCCTTCCACGCATGCGTTGCTTTGCGTCCATCCGACGGCAGCAGGCCCGACACGGTATTGGCAGGGTCTCGAACCGGAATGCGCCCGGGAAGGATCAGGCCCGTATGTCCCTTTATATCGGCGTAGACGAAACTCTGGATTGGCGCGTTATAGGGCTCGAAGATGCGCTGGATCGTATCCGGACTGGCGTCGGGTGCATCGAGAATGCGCAGCAGTGTCTCGCCTGTTCTGTCTTCTGGCGAAAGCGCTGGCCATTTGAGGGACAGGACATACCCCTCTGGAACCAGGGCTTTCAGGCGCGGTTCGTCGGTGGGAAGCACGGGGCCGTTGCGGGTGCTGCGGACGAGGATCGTCTGGTCCTGGCCCAGCCGGACCTTGATCACCTCACGCCTGGTCGCGAAACGCGCAGGGCCTTCGGGCGTCAGATAGGCTTGCGCATTCTCTGGATCGATCTTCTCCCAATACAGGTCCTGTGTGTCGGCGCCGGTCGTGGTCAGTCCCCAAGCGATGGTTCCTGTCCGCCCGGAGACAATGCCCGGTACGCCCGGCACGCTGCCGCCGATCGCGTAACCGCCAGGCCATCGAAGATGCGCAAGATACCAGAAACCCGGCACCGTCAGCGGCAGGTGCGGGTCATTGGCCAGCATCGGCAAGCCGCTCTGCGTCATGCTGCCCCCGATCACCCAGTTATTCGAGGCGCCGATCGTGGCCAAGTTGGGTGCCAGCGCGTCGAGGGCCGCTGCCGCATCTGCAAACTTCGTTCCTGGCTTGGGCGCGTATTGGAGATAAGCGTCGAGTGCCTCCTGGGGCAACGGTGGATTGAGGCCGCGGATCTTCTCTGGCGGCATGCGCTGCAGCAATTGAAGGCGCAGGATCTCCTGGAACGCATTGGCCGACAATTGTACGGCGATCGCCTTCAGCGTCGCGATTGAGTCAGCAGGCCGCCAGTCATCGGGTTCCACACCAAGCATGAAGAACTCTGGTGGCAGCGGCCGCCCATTGCGCGGGATAGCGGCATTCACGCCTGCGGCATAGGCATTAAAAGCGCCCTGTGCATCCGGCGACAGGTGGTCAACAGAGGCCTCCGCGGCCCGGTAGAGACCCAGCGTGCGCAGGTACCGGTCCGGCAGCACCGCAATCGAACCCGCAACCTCGCTCAAGCGTCCCTGGACGGTGCGACGCTGGAACTCCATCTGCCACAGTCGGTCCTGCGCATGCACATAGCCCAGGCCAAAAAGCGCGTCATCGCGGCTCTGGGCCTCGATATGGGGGACACCGTCTTCGTCTCGCACGATGGTCACTGTTCCGCGCAAGCCTGCGACCTCCACATTCCCCGACAATCTGGGGAGCGAGCCCTGCAACCAGAACCCTGTGATCGCGATCCACAGGACGAACAGTCCGGTCAGGAAACCAAGGCTCAGGGCGGCGCGGCGGAAGAAGCGTTTCATTGTCTCGATACATCCCGTCTGCTAGGTCGAGGCACAACCTAAAGGGAATTCCGGCAATGGCAAATCTCGCTTTCATCGGACTGGGACGCATGGGCTACCCCATGGCTGGCCATCTTGCGCGAGCCGGCCACGGATTGCGCGTTTTCAATCGCACAACCACGCGCGCCGCAGACTGGGCGCAGGAATATGGCGGCCACGCGAGTGCCTCGGTCAGTGAAGCCGTGTCCGGCGCGGATGTCGCCTTTATGTGCGTTGGCGATGATCCCGACATCAGGGAGATCGCCCATGTTGCCTTCGCGGCCATGAAGCCGGGCGCGATCCTTGTGGACCACACGACAGGTTCGGCTACGCTGGCGTCGGCACTCGCCGTCGAAGCTGCGGCGCATCGGCTTGCGTTCATCGATGCCCCCGTCTCGGGCGGGGAGGCCGGCGCGCAGAAAGGACAGCTGACCGTGATGTGCGGCGGCGATGAGGGCGCCTTCAATGTTGCAGAGCCCTTGATGCATGCCTATGCGAAGATGGTGCGCAGGCTCGGGCCCGCAGGGTCCGGCCAGAAGACAAAGATGGTCAACCAGATCTGCATAGCGGGGCTTGTCCAGGCGCTAGCCGAAGGCGTTCATTTTGCAGAGAAGGCGGGCCTCGATCCCGACGCCGTCATCGAGGTCATTTCAAAGGGTGCCGCCCAAAGCTGGCAGATGGAGAACCGCGCGGGCACGATGCACCAGAGGCGCTTTGATTTCGGCTTTGCGGTCAGCTGGATGCGCAAGGACCTTCGCATCGCGCTGGCTGAGGCCAGGCAGAACGGTGCCACGCTGCCGGTGACCGCGATCGTCGATCAGTTCTACGCTGACATCGAACGCATGGGCGGGCAGCGCTGGGACACCTCAAGCCTGGTCGCACGCCTGTCGGACTGACCCCAGCTATCCCTTTTTGCCGAGCGCCCTGGCAGCACGCGGTGCGAAATAGCTGAGCACGCCATCCGCACCCGCGCGCTTGAATCCTGTCAGACTCTCCATCATGGCCTTGTCGGCGTCGATCCATCCGCGCTCTGCTGCCGCCATGATCATCGAATACTCGCCCGACACCTGATAGGCGAAGGTCGGAACACCGAATGTCTCCTTCACACGCCGCACGATGTCGAGATAGGGCATGCCGGGTTTGACCATGACCATGTCTGCGCCCTCGGCAATGTCCAGAGCAACCTCGCGCAAGGCCTCGTCGCCGTTGGCCGGATCCATTTGATAGGTGCGCTTGTCACCCTTCAGCACGCCTGCCGATCCAACCGCATCGCGAAACGGGCCATAGAAGGCCGAGGCATATTTCGCGGCATAGGCCATGATGAGCGTATCCGTGTGTCCCGATTTCTCAAGACCCGCACGGATCGCGCCGATCCGCCCATCCATCATGTCGGACGGCGCGATGATGTCGCAGCCTGCATCCACCTGCGTCAGGGCCTGTGCCACAAGCACCTCGACCGTTTCATCGTTCAGGATGACCCCGTCCCGCAGGAGGCCGTCATGGCCGTGGCTGGTGTAGGGATCAAGCGCCACGTCACACAGCACGCCAATGTCGAGTTTGGCTTCCCGGATCGCCCGCGTCGCCCGGCAGACAAGATTATCCGGGTTGAGAGCTTCCTTGCCGTCTGGCGTCTTGCGCGCCGGATCTGTGGATGGAAACAGGGCTATGACCGGGATGCCCAGCTTGCAGGCCTCCTCTGCCGCTTGCGTCACCAGGTCGACCGTGATCCGGTCCACCCCTGGCATCGAAGCCACCGGTTCGCGCCGCTTCTGCCCGTCAACGAGGAATATGGGCCAGATCAGGTCCGAAGGGGACAGCGCGCTCTCAGCGACAAGCCGCCGAGACCAGCCGGTACGCCTCAGGCGCCGCAGGCGCAGGGCAGGGAAACGGCTGGCGGTATCATGGGCCATGGCTGGGGAGGGCTTCGTTGACAGGATTACCCCCTCTTCGTATCACCACCTCAAGCCTTGAGGGAAGATGCGCCATGGCCTTCGAACTGACAGAAGATCAACGCCTTGTGCAGAAGACAGCGCGGGATTTCGCTGCCGAGAACCTGGCGCCCCACGCCGCGAAATGGGACGAAGACGAAATCTTCCCTGTTCCCACCATGCGCAAGGCGGCTGAACTGGGCTTTGCCGGTATCTATGTGCGCGACGATTTCGGCGGCAGCGGCCTGACCCGCCTTGACGCCGCTGTCATCTTCGAGGAACTGGCTGCGGGTTGCACGCCGACGGCAGCTTTCATTTCGATTCACAACATGGCGTCATGGATGATCGACCGCTTCGGCAACGACGAGCAGCGCAAGCGCTTTTTGCCGCGGCTGATGACGATGGACCTCATCGCCTCCTACTGCCTGACAGAGCCGGGCGCGGGTTCCGACGCCGCAAGCCTTAAGACCAAGGCCGTGCGCGATGGCGACCACTACGTGATCAACGGCGGCAAGGCTTTCATCTCGGGCGCCGGTACCTCCGATATCTACGTCTGCATGATCCGCACCGGTGAGGATGGCCCCAAGGGCATTTCGTGCATCGTGGTCGAGAAAGGCACCAAGGGCCTCAGCTTCGGCAAGAACGAGCGCAAGATGGGCTGGCGCAGCCAGCCGACGGCAACCGTGAACTTCGAGGACTGCCGCGTGCCGGTCGCAAACCGGATCGGCGCCGAGGGTGATGGATTCCGCATCGCAATGATGGGCCTCGACGGAGGTCGTATCAACATCGGCGCCTGCTCATTGGGTGCTGCGCGCGCCGCCCTCGAGCAAACGCAGCGCTACATCGTGGACCGTCGACAGTTCGGTCGACAGATCGGGGAATTCCAGGCCACGCAATTTCGTCTCGCCGACATGGCGACCGAGCTCGAGGCCTCACGCCTGATGATCTGGAATGCAGCAGCAGCCCTCGATCGTCGCGACCCCAGGGCAACCATGCTCTGTGCGATGGCCAAGCGATTTGCAACGGACCAGGCATCCGCGATCGCCAATGATGCCCTGCAACTGCATGGCGGCTACGGCTATCTCAAGGACTTTCCGCTTGAGCGCCACGTGCGTGACCTTCGGGTTCACCAGATCCTCGAGGGAACGAACGAGATCATGCGCGTCATCATAGCACGCGAACTGTCTCGTCAGTAACAAGCCAAGGCCAGGCCACGCGCGGCAAATCCCGGGATGAACACGATGGATGAAGTCCTTTTCGAGCGGCGGGGCAGGGCAGGAGTCATCACGCTCAACCGGCCAAAGGCCCTCAATGCCCTGACCCTTCCCATGGTTGACGCAATGACCGCGCAGCTCAAGACATGGCGCGACGATCGCGGCATCGAAATGGTCGTAGTCAAGGGCGCGGGCGACAAGGCCTTCTGCGCCGGCGGCGACATTCGCGCGCTTTACGATTCAGGAATGGCCGGCACGCCCTACGTGATAGACTTTTATGCGCGTGAGTATCGCCTCAATACGATGATCAAGCGTTTTCCCAAGCCTTACATCGCACTCGTCAACGGGATCGTCATGGGTGGTGGTGTCGGCGTCTCTGTTCACGGAAGCGTGCGCATCTGTGGCGAACGGACGATGTTTGCAATGCCCGAGACAGGTATCGGCCTGTTTCCGGATGTCGGCGGCACCTACTTCCTGCCGCGCTGCCCGGGTGAGACGGGCATGTATCTGGCCTTGACGGGAGCGCGGCTTGACGTGACAGATGCCCGCTACGCCGGTATCGCCACGCATGTGGTGCCGCAGTCGCAGCATGAGGAGCTTCTCGACACGCTCTGCAACGGATCGCGACCGCTGGAGAAAGTCCTCGCACAATACGCGGTGTTTGCTCATGACAAGCCAAAGCTTGAAGGCCTGCGGCCGGCCATCGACAGGCATTTCTCCGGTGCCTCCCTCGACGCGATCGTGTCTTCGCTGCAGGCAGGAAGCTCCCTGTTCGAGGTGCAGACACTGAAGACGTTGCAGTCGAAATCGCCTACCAGCCTCAAGGTTGCCTTCCGCCAGGTCCGCGAGGGTGCAAAGCTGTCCTTCGAGGATTGCATGCGCCTGGAATTCCGGCTGACCAACCGCTTCATGCGCGGCGTCGACTTCTACGAAGGCGTCCGCGCCGTCATCATCGACAAGGACAATGCGCCACGTTGGAACCCGCCAGTGCTCCATCAGGTCAGCGCTGCAGACGTTGACCGTTACTTCGCGCCACTCGATGGCGGCGACCTTGAACTTGGATAATCGGCATCAAAGGGAGTGTGCGCAAATGAAGATCGGTTTCATTGGTCTCGGCAACATGGGCGGTCCCATGGCCGCAAACCTGGCGAAGGCGGGCCATCAGGTGACCGCGTTCGACATGTCTGCTGCAGCGCTCGACAAGGCAGTGGCCGCCGGCATCGGCAAGGCCACAACGGCGATCGCGGCGGCATCTGGCGCAGAAATCATCGTCACCATGCTCCCGGCAGGACAGCACGTACGCAGCGTCTACCTTGGCAATGACGGCATCCTCGCCGGCGCATCCCCGGGCACATTGTTCATCGACTCGTCCACGATCGACGTGGCAACCGCGCGCGAGGTTCATGCCGCCGCAAGCGAGCGACGCTTGCAGTTCCTCGACGCGCCGGTGTCGGGCGGCGTGGGCGGTGCTGCCGCCGGAACCCTTACCTTCATGGTGGGCGGAGACGAGGCTGCTTTCGAGCGCGCAAAGCCGATCCTCGAGAAGATGGGCAAGAACATCTTTCACGCAGGCGGCGCCGGAAACGGGCAGGCCGCCAAGATATGTAACAACATGCTTCTTGCGATTTCGATGGTTGGCACCTGCGAAGCCTTCGTCTTGGCCGAAAAGCTGGGTCTTTCGCACGAGACCCTGTTCCGCATCTCATCGACAGCCTCGGGCCAGTGCTGGAGCCTGACCAGCTACTGCCCTGTTCCCGGCCCTGTGCCGTCATCGCCTGCCAATCGCGACTATCAGGCAGGGTTTACCGCGGCCATGATGCTCAAGGATCTGAAGCTGTCCCAGAGTGCGGCGCAAGCCGCTGGCGCCGCCACGCCGCTCGCAGCTCAGGCGACTGCGCTCTATACGATGTTCGAGTCCGCAGGCGCCGGCTCCAGGGATTTTTCGGGAATCATCCAGATGCTGCGCGGGCAACACCAGTCTTAACCTTGTGTTTTCCACGTTGCTTAGAAACTCCTTAGCGCCAGCGCTCTACGATCCCAACCAAAGGCAGAGGGGGCAAAAAGCTCCGTCATCTGATTACGGGTGGGATCATGACCGTCGCGGCAAACGCACGTGTACAAGGCGACCAGGCGCAAGAAGGCGTCCGGCAGCGTTATCTTGAGTGCCTGAATCTCGTCGAGCGCCTGCACCGGCAGCTCCTCGATGTGATCAAGGACGAGCTTGAGCGTGTTGGGCAGGCAGATGTGAACAGCGTGCAGGCGCTGCTCCTGTTCAATATCGGCACACAGGAATTGACGGCGGGCGAGCTGCGCACCCGCGGCCATTACCTGGGTTCAAACGTGTCCTACAATCTGAAGAAACTGGTCGAGGCCGGATACATCAATCACGTACGATCCGAAACCGACCGTCGGTCGGTCCGTGTCAGCCTGACTGAAAAAGGCAAGGGGATTGCCCGGATTGTGGCGGGCCTGTTTGAAAAGCACGTCGAACGGATAGAGCCGGCAGGTGGTCTTGAGCTTTCCGAGTTCGCAAACCTCAACCGGGCACTTCAGCGCCTCGAGCGCTTCTGGCTCGACCAGGTCCGCTACCGTCTCTAGGGGGCGTGCGCGCGCCCATTGCGTTGTCTCGCGCCGTTGCGCATCGACTTGGCCTTGGGCGTGTTGGCATTGCTCTCGGCCTGCGCAAACCGGTCGATGACAAGGTCGACCAGAGCCTTCTGCTGGCGTGCTGACATGTCACTGCCAACCATCATGACCCGCGCGCCAATCCCATCGACGACGGCGACGATGCTGTGGGCCACCACTTTGGGATCGAGGTCTGCTGGCAATTCGCCCGTTTCCTGGGCGCCTTCGACCAGCATGGCAATCCTGTCAAGCCACTCGAGGTACTGTCGTTCCATGAGGCTCCCAACCTCGCGATTTTTCGTCGAGCGAAGCCAGAGACCCAGCCAGACCTTCCAGTTCCCTCTGAGTTCATCCGACACGGGCAGGGCTTCATAAACGACCCGCCGGAGGGCCTTGAGACCTTTGAATTGCTGCTGTGCATCCTGCATCCGGCCGCGCACGATGATGCTGATGTAGGACGAGGCCTGTATCAGAACCTGGTCCTTGGAATTGAAGTAGTGCGCGAGCGCGCCCGTGGTGAAGCCGGCTTCCTTCGCAATGGCCCGCACGGTCACACCCTCGATGCCCTCACGGGCAATGACCCTGAAGGCTGCTTCAGCAAAGGCAAGGCGACGTTCCTGATGATCGACAATCTTTGGCATCGTGCGAGGGCCTGACACAAATGGCGAACGGTTCAGATGTTCGCCATTCGGTTGTTCAATGCAAGGCCGCATTCGCGAGAGCAGTTCAGTTTTACGCGTTTGCAGCATGAGTGCCGCTCGCTTTTTCCCGTGAGTGAGACTTGACAGCAATAGTCCTGAGCCAGAACGCTGTTATAAATCAGCATAACAGCTGCGATGCAAAAACGCACACAAGTATCGCGGCGGCGCTGATCAGAATGTCGGCGCGGATCTCAGGAGGGAAACGTCTATGTCAAATGTGGTACGCAGCGGTCTGTTGGCCGGCACGGCCGTGGTTGCCTTGGTGTCATCGGCCCTTGCAGCCGAGACGATCGAGAAAGTCGTTGTAACAGCGCAGAAGCGCTCGCAGGATGTCCAGAAGGTTCCGATCTCCATGTCGGTCCTTACGGGATCGCAGCTCGATGATCGCGGCGTCAGCAGCTTTTCGGCACTTCAGAACCAGTCTCCCTCTCTCAGCTTTGGTGCGGGCGTTACCGGCGGTGAAAGCGCAATTACAATGCGCGGCGTTGGTACCGAGAACGTGACTGGCGGCGGCGACCCTGGCGTGGCGCTGCATCTCGACGGTATCTATGTTGGCCGCACGGCTGGTATTGACCAGACATTCTTCGACATCGAGCGCATTGAGGTCCTGCGTGGTCCGCAAGGCACGCTCTATGGCCGCAACTCGACTGGCGGCGCCATCAACATCATCTCGCGCAAGCCCGAGCTGGGAGTATTCAGCAGCTCCGCTGACTTGTCCTATGGCAATTACAGCGCCGTGACGGGGCGCGCCATGTTCAACCTGCCCGTTGGCGAAAGCGCGGCCCTCCGGGTATCTGGCGTGATCAACAGCAGGGATGGCTACCAGAACATCCTGTCCCCCACCTCCGTGTGTGGCGACTGCGAGGCTGATGCAGCCGACGACGTCGCTGTCCGGGGGCAGTTCTTGCTGAAGCTCTCCGAAAGCGCCGACCTGCTGATTTCTGGTGGTCACTACGAAAACAACGAGCCGGTTGGAATCAAGTTGGCCGAGCCGTTCCCCGCCAATGGCTCCGGCATTCTCGGGACAAACCGATTTGTGGGCGCGTCCCCGAACCCGGCCGATCCGCGTGACGTCTACAAGGATTATCGCGATGCCCTGACCATGCAGAAGAGCAATGTCAGCGCCACCGTGAACTGGGGTCTTCAGTCGGGCATGACGCTGACGTCGATCACGGCCTACGACGAGCTGCAGTGGAATCAGCAGGCAGACGGTGATGGCTCCGACCTTCCTCTGGCCTACACCGAATACTGGAGCAACCAGTCCTACCAGGTATCCCAGGAGCTGCGTCTTGCATCCTCGGATGCGTCAGCGAACAAGTGGGTTGTTGGTGCATTCTTCTATCGGGAAAACGTGAACCAGGGCTTCCGCTTTGTCGACACGGGTTACAACGTGTTCGGGCCTGCACCCATCCCCGGGGATCTGTTTTCTTTCACAAATGGCGGCAACATCGAGACGCGCTCCATGGCGGTCTTCGGTCAGAATGACTACCGCATCGACGAAGGCGTGCTCGGCATGCCTGTCACGGTGACGGCAGGTCTGCGCTACACGAAGGACGAGAAGCGTGGCAACGACTTCCTCGACTTCATCTTCTTTGGGGGCTGCGCCATCGTGGTGCCGTCCGCAACAAGCCACTGCGCGGCCAAGGACTTCGATGAAAGCTGGAACACGCTCACGGGACGCGCCGGCATCCAGGTCGAGCAGTCGGAAGACGTGATGTGGTATGCAACGGCCTCGCGCGGGTATCGGTCGGGCGGCGTGCTCGTCGGTAACTTCCCGGGTGCTTACGATCCTGAATACATCTGGAACTACGAGGGTGGCGTGAAGTCCCTGCTGTGGGACAAGCGACTGCAGCTGAACGCCTCCGCCTTCTATAACAAGTACTCGGACATGCAGGTGTTCATCCAGGACATCGGTGGTTCGCGGATCGAGAACGCTGCATCTGCGACGATCAAGGGTATCGAAATCGATGCCCTCGCCAAGCCGACCGACGACCTGACACTGAACCTCGGCTTCTCTTGGCTTGACGCGACCTACGACTCCTACACGACCATCGACAGTCGCGCCGGATCGTCAGGCCTGCCCGAGGATCTCAGCGGCAATCGCCTGAACCGAACGCCAGAGTTCGCTTTCATTGCCGGCGCGCAGTATGACATCCCGACTTCGGCCGGCCTGTTCTCGCTGCGCGGTGACTTCATGTGGAAGGACGAGGTCTTCTTCCGCGCGCAGAACCTTCCCGTCGATCGGCAGGATGCGCACACGAAGACCGACCTGCGCGCCATTTGGTACGTGCCCGGAGATCAGTACAAAGCCGAGATCTTCGTTCAGAACCTGGAAGACGAGGACGTCGTGAACAACATCGTCATCCCGGCCCAGACCATCGGTGGTCCGACCAGCCAGATCTCGCTGAACCCACCGCGGACCTTCGGCGTGCGCTTCAGCGTCGATGTCGGTGGCTAGGGCGCAAGCGGGAGACTGGGCATGACACGCGCGTGGTCGATTGAACGCATGTACCACACGGTCATCAATGCCACGGACCTTGACAGGACCGTGGCCTTCTATGAGGCCTTGGGGTTCGCCGTTTTGAACGACCGTCGCAACGTGCGCTGGCCCGACTTCGTGGCCTCGATCTTCGGGCTCCGGAAAGCCCAGGGTCGAGGTGTGCTGATGAACCTTCCGTCAGACCCTCACGGGCCGATGCTGGACATACTCGAGTGGACTGAGCCGAAAGCTCAGCCCATTCCCGCCGACGGCATCACTGTCCCGCGCATCATCGCTTTCCGCGTGAAGAACATCCATGCGGCCTATGAAGATCTGCAGAAGCGCGGTATCGATGTCACCACGCTGGTGGAACCACAGCCGCGCGATCTCGGCGTGGTCGGCTGCATGTGCGCGAGGGATCCTGACGGAACCCTGATCGAACTCATCGAGCTGCAACCCGGTCTGCGGCACTCGCGGGCCAATGAAAGCCTGGAGAATAAATGACGGTTACCGAATGGAGCGACGCTGACATCCACGCTTTGTTTGAACGCGTGAAAAATTGGGGCCGCTGGGGAGCGGACGACGAAAAAGGAACCCTGAATTACATTACGCCTGAACGCCGCGCGCGGGCGGCCTCGCATGTGCGAAGCGGGCGGACCGTCAGCTGTGCGCGCAATTTTCCGGTTCATCCGCATCCCGAGAATCCCTATCCCGCCCAGCACCATATGGTCATTGCAGGCGATGATCCCTGTATTCCGGGCATCAAGGGCCTGGAGGTAGCCACAGATTATATCGGCATCGCCTTCCATGGCATGGCGTCGAGCCATATCGACGCCCTCTGCCACGTCTTCGTCGAGGGGCGCATGTACAACGGCCACCCGGCAACGGATGTGAAGAGCACGGGCGCCCGACGCAACACCATCATGTGCGCACGCGACGGTATCGTGGGACGCGGTGTTCTTCTGGATCTTCCGGCCGCCGCCGATGTTCCTTTTCTCGATCCGGACATCGAGGTGCGCATCCGCGACCTCGAGGCCGCAGAACGTGCCCACAAGGTCAAGGTGGAAGAGGGCGACATCCTTCTGCTCAGGTTCGGTCGCGACAAGCGCAGGGAGGTGGTACCCACCTCAACGCCCGAGGGCCAGAAGCTGGCCGGCCTGCACGCCGAATGCGTCGACTGGCTGCACGAGCGCCGGGTTGCCGTTCTGGGCGGCGACGGTATTCATGATCCTCTTCCCAGCGGATCACGCTACGAGCATTGGCCCATTCCGGTGCACATGTGTGCGCTGGCCGGCATGGGGCTCCATTTGCTTGATAACCTTGATCTTGAAGATCTTGCGCGGGCCTCTGCTGAAGAGAAACGATGGTCGTTCATGTTGACCATAGCTCCCTTGCGCGTCGAGGGCGGCACGGGGTCGCCTGTGAACCCGATCGCACTTTTCTGAGAAGCCCAAGGGACGAGGGCTTGGTTTTCGCATAACAATTGTTATGCTAAACTCATAAGGCCCCGGCAGAGGGCGCAAGAGGAGGAGTACGGCAATGAAGTTCGACATCTTCTGCGAAATCCAGAAGGCCAAGCCCTGGCCGGAAAATCACGAGCAGGTCCTCTTTCAGGAAACGCTCGACCAGGCCGAGGCCGCCGATCGGGCAGGCTTCGATACATGGTGGCAGGTCGAGCACCACGCCGCAGAAGAATTCAGCTATTCGTCAGCGCCCGCTCTTGTTCTGACCGCCATGGCAGGCCGCACCAAGCGCATGCACCTGGGTCACGCAGGCGTGCTTGCACCCTTCCGTATCAACAATCCCTATCAGGTTGCCGAGCGAGCAGCGACGCTCGACCTTCTCAGCAACGGCCGGCTTGAACTCGGCCTGGCAAAGTCCGGCGGCAAGGAATGGGAGACATTCGGCGTAAACCCCGAGTTTGCCCGCAACCAGGTGCGCGAAGCGTTCACGATCATCCGCCGTTTCTGGACGGAGCCCTCCGTCACTTACAGCTCGCAGGATTTTACGATTCCTGAGCGCAACTGCGTGCCGCTTCCGGTTCAGAAGCCCCACCCGCGCTTCTGGCAGACCTGCGGCAGCCCGGAATCCTTCTACATGGCAGGCGAACTTGGCATCGGCGCATTGGGCACGACGCTGCTGTCCCCGGTCGGCTTCATGGGACAGATGCTGGACGAATATCGCCGCGGTCTCGCCGCCTGCAAGGCGCCGGTTGGCAAGATGCTCAACGACCAGAAGGGTGTGTTCACCTTCGTGCACGTGGCCGAAACGCGCAAGGAGGCAATCCGCGCGCGGGCAGCGTGGTCAGCACTTTGGTACGTCAATGCGGCGCCAATCGTCTTCAAGGTGCCGCGCGCCGTCTGGTATGATGTCATTCGCTCGGGTCTGCATCCCAATGCGCCCAGGGACACCGCAGCCTTGTCAGGCAACGACCAGACAAGCCTGGACATCGCACCCGACGAAATTCCCGTCCTTCGCCTGCTCAAGCTCATGGCGCGTGGCGAGGAAATCAGCGCCGAAGAGGCGCATGACGTGCTGGAAGAACTCGATTCCGTCATTATTGGCGACGTCGATCACTGCCGGAAGAAGTTCGAGGCCTACGAGGCCATCGGCGCCGACCGGATGATGTGCCTCGTTCAGTTCGGGCAGATCCCGCATCGCGATATCGTCAGTTCGATCGATTTGATCGGCAAGCACCTGGTTCCGCACTTCGCCACCCGGCGCAAGCAAGCGGCAGAATAAGGGCAGGCTAGCCGCAGAAGACGACGCTGCGCTTGCCCCAGCGGTTGCGCCGATAGGCGCGCACGATGGCAATGGCTTCCGGCGGAATGTCCCCGCGCACGTTGAGCCCCAGCTTGCGGGCAAAGCTCAGCGTCACGGGATAGCCGTGTGTCAGCGATCCGTCATTCAGTGTGTGCGCGATGCGCTCGGCGGTACCCGCATTGTAGGTACCCCTCATCAGGTCCACGGCAGCCTTGTGATCCTGGGGCACCGCACGCGCACACTCGATGCCGAGTTCCACAAGCTCATCATGGATGCGGCTGCCACGCTTGGTGGCGCACAGGTCGAGGATGGCACGCGCGGGCATCATGCGGCGCAGGTGCTGCACTGGAAACTGCGAGTCGATCGGCCCCAGAACTGCATGCGGTGCCATCACGATCTGGTCTGCGGCAAGCGAGATGATCGTGCCGCCAGACATCGCGAAGAACGGCACGAACACGGTCTTGGGTCCGCGATGGGCTTTCACCGCAAGCGCGATCTGGTGGGCCTGGTAGGAATAGCCCCCTGGCGTATGCAGGATGATGTCCAGGGGCTTGTTGGCGGGTGTCGATTGCAGCGCTGTCAGGACATCCTCGGCAGTTACCGTATCGACGGAACTGCTTTCCATGCCAGGCTGATGAATGATGCAGACCACGCGGCTGCCGCGCGCCTGCTCCATGGCCGCGATCAGGGGGCGCAGGGTCAGGTCACAACTCTCGAGCGCGACACCATGTGGGTCGTCGTCTGCATCGTCCTCCGCTTGCGCCAGAACCTGAGGAGCCTGCGGACCCGACAGCCCCAGGCCGTCGACGAGGGGCGCCAGGGCGCCATGCGCAAGGCACGTCTCGAGATCGTTGGCCAGCAAGGCCCTCGCGCGCGCGGTACTCATCTGGCGCTCGACGATGTGTACACCCTGATCACGCACGGGCGCTGACCGGCAGGCCTGCAGCAGGCGATAGAGCTCTGGCGGCATATCGGTCGAGACATTCAGTCCCATGGCCTTCGCATCGCGCGCGGTCAGGGGATCCCAGGGTGCACGCTTGCCACCAACCAGTTCACCCACCGCCCGCGCAGGCGCAGTGCCTGCCAGGATCTCCTTCGCAAAGCTGCGCAGTTCGCGCCCATGGTTACGCGCCATGCTCAGGCGCATGATCGTCAGGTCCTGCGACCTGTTCACACCCTTCTGGCGCACGACCTTTTGCAGCAGCCCATCAGATGGCTCGAGGTAGGAAAGCGTCGCCGCAGGCCCCATCACCAGCCGATCACCGGCAAGCGCAATCAGTGTGGCGAGGTAATGGGCATGATGCGGAACGAAGATCGTGGTCTCGCCCGGATGCGCCTTGATGGCCCTCGCGATCTGTTGCACCGGCAGCGAGAAGCCGCCGATGGCATGCAGGATGATGTCAAGCTTCGCCCCCGACGGAACCTGCGCGATCGCCGCCATGAAATCCTGGAGGTGATGCTCGCCGATCATCGCATCGAAGAACCATTGCTCCCAGGACTCCCGGGCATGCTGATGACGATGGATAAGGCCGATCACATGCGAGTTGCGGGAGCTCTGGAACGTGCGCACGATCTCGTCGGACGCGCTGCCCCCCTCGGTTCCGAAGATCTGCGGCTCGCGCGGCGCAAAGCCCGGCCCGCTGAAGGCGGGGCGCTCGGGCGGGCTGCGCTCCGCGCTGCGACCGAAGATTGTGTCCCTGAGCTGTCTGAACATGAACCCCGCGGCGAGTGCCATCCCCCTGAGAGAGAGATTGGTGCCATGAAATCATGGCGCGGCCAAGGCAGAGCCGCATTCGCTCGAGGCATGAAACGCAAGGAACGAATTCCCCAATTTGGGGAATCTCGCAGTTTCAGGGCCGTTGAGCCGCCGCCCCAGGCTTGAAATCGACGTGTCCGGTGCTGCCCGAGATCGTCAGCATGTCGTTGTCCGACAAGGACCAAGTCTCCGCCCCACCCAAAACCTGCAGGTAGGTGCTCTCGGTCTGCATGGCGCCTTCGTCCATGCAAGCCATCTTCGTGGCCATGATTTCGGAAAAGCGGATCGTTCCATCACCCAGCGTGACCGTTCCTGAATACTGGTTGCATCCGCTGCGGCCCGAACCGCGTCCATCGGTGAAGGAAAGTGTCACCGGAACAGGCGTGCTCACCGGTCGACCGTTGAGGTGCGTGGCCTGCCACGTACGCCCCGCGAGCCGATCGGCTGTCGCCGAGCCCTCGGTCGCACACGCGGCCAGCAACACCGCGACAATCAGTGCAGGGAAAGCGCGAAGCATCTCCATGGCAGGCCTCATCTCTTCAAGAGGGATCCCAGAACGCCGCGCACCAATGCGCGACCGAGTGATGTCGCAATCGAGCGGACGGCGCTCTTGGTCGCTGCCTCCGCAACCGTTTGCCGGTTCGTCCTGCGTGGCGCTGGCGCGCGACGTGGAGCGGGCGGTTCGCCCCAGCTGCGCCGCTGGGGCCGCCGCCCAGAACGTGCAGGCGCCTCTGTCGCCGCGTCCGATGCCGCCCGTTCGCGCAGGATCTCATAGGCGGACTCCCGATCCACGGCTTCGTCATAGAGCCCCTTGAGCGGGCTGCGCGACATCACGGCCGCACGTTCCGCCGGTGTGATGGCGCCCATGCGCCCCGAGGGTGGCACGATCAGCACACGATCGACGACCGACGGGATCCCCTTCGCATCGAGGGTCGAGACGAGAGCCTCGCCCACGCCAAGCTCCTGGACAGCGTCGGAAGCCTTGAAAGACGGGTTCTCCCGGAAATTGTCGGCAACAGCCTTGACCGACTTGCGGTCCTTGGGCGTGAAGGCGCGCAGGGCGTGCTGTACCTTGTTGCCAAGCTGCCCAAGGACATCATCGGGCACATCCAGCGGCGACTGGCTGATGAAATATACCCCCACACCCTTCGAGCGGATGAGCCGCACGACCTGTTCGACCTTGTCGACCAGCGCTTTGGGTGCATCGTCGAACAGGAGATGCGCCTCGTCGAAGAAGAAAACCAGCTTGGGTTTGTCGAGGTCCCCAACCTCGGGCATCTGCTCGAACAGCTCCGACAGCATCCACAGAAGGAACGTCGCATAGAGTTTCGGATTGCCGAACAGCTTCTCCGCCGCCAGCACATGGATCGCACCGCGCCCACTTTCGTCCGTGAACAGCAGATCGTTCAGGTCCAGCGCAGGCTCGCCAAAGAAGGCGTCTCCACCCTGGTTCTCCAGCGTCAGCAACGCACGCTGGATGGCGCCGATACTCGCAGCAGCGATATTGCCGAACTTGAGCGTATGTGTGTCGGCGTTCTCGCCGACATGCACCAGCATGGCCCGCAGATCCTTCAGGTCGACCAGCAGCAAGCCCTGCTCGTCCGCGATCCGGAACACGATGTTGAGAACACCTTCCTGCGTGTCGTTGAGCTGCAGCATCCTCGCAAGCAGGGTAGGGCCCATCTCGCTGACTGTGGCGCGCAAGGGATGCCCCAACTCTCCGAACAGGTCCCAGAACACGACGGGATGCCCCTCAGGGGCCCAGGGCGGATTCCCGATTTTCGCAAGACGCTCGGCGATGAAGGGCTTCTGCTCGGCTGGCATGCACAGCCCCGCAAGGTCCCCCTTGATATCGGGTGCAAATACGGGAACGCCGGCCCTGCTGAAACCCTCGGCCAGCACACGAAGCGTCGCCGTCTTGCCAGTTCCGGTTGCCCCAGCGACCATGCCATGCCTGTTGGCCGCTGACAGAAGCAGGTGGCAGTCATCTTCACCCTTTCCCAGGAAGATGCCATCACTGCGGGCCATGGCTGGCCTCCCGTTCCTTGTCCTTGCGGCCCGGCGTGTTCATCCAGAGGATGAGATAGCGTACGGGCACCACCCACGCCATGCCGGCGAACGCATAGAAGATGAACTCGGCAATGCCGCGCGCCTGAGGCAGCACGTCGACGGCCACACGCATGACCAGAAGGCTGTACAGGACGAGAAACCCGATCAGGATGAAAACGCCCAGAAATTTTTTGACCCGCATTCGCATGACGCCTGCTTAGCAAGTCGCACGGCGCAGGGCAAACACCCCGCAGCACGGAAATGCGAGCATGCCAACCCGGTTCCTTGCGCCGCGGGCGCTCTGGTATAGTCGAGGCCGAAACGAAGGAGACCCAGATGATCTTCCGCCAGCTGTTCGACCCGTCATCCTCGACCTACTCCTACATCCTCGGCGACGAGAAAACGCGCGAGGCGATCATCATCGACCCGGTTTTCGACCAGGTACACCGGGACATCGCGCTGCTGCGCGAACTCAACCTGAAACTGGTCGCATCGATCGATACCCACGTGCACGCCGATCACATCACCGGCGCGTGGCTTCTCAGGCAGCATCTGGGCAGTCGTATCGCGCTGGCGGCCCAAGGCGGGGCAGAGTCTGTCGACCAGCCCCTGCAGCATGGCGACCGCATCGCCTTCGGAGGCCGCAGCGTCGAGGCGCGCGCCACCCCGGGCCACACGGATGGGTGCATGACCCTGGTCCTCGATGACCAGTCCATGGCGTTTACGGGCGACGCGCTGTTGATCCGCGGCTGCGGTCGCACCGATTTTCAGCAGGGCAGTGCAGCAAGGCTCTTCAGGTCCGTCCATGAGCAGATCTTCAGCCTTCCAGACACCTGCACGATCTGGCCCGGTCACGACTATGCAGGAAACACATCCTCCTCCGTCGGCGAGGAAAAGCGGCACAATCCAAGGCTTGGCGGCGACGTAAGGGAAGGGGACTTCATCGGCTACATGAAGAACCTGGGCCTGGCCCACCCCCGGATGATTGACGTTGCCGTGCCGGCCAATTTGCGTTGCGGAAAGCCGGAAGGTGAACCTGGCCAGCTGCAGGATTGGGGCCCTGTGCAGTTCACCTTCGCGGGTGTCCCCGAGATTTCCCCCGAGTGGGTCGAGGAAAATCCCGGCGCAGTACATCTTGTCGACGTGCGCGAGCCTCAGGAATTCAACGCCGAACTAGGCCACGCCCCCGGGGCAGTCCTGATCCCCCTTGGTACGTTGCCGCAACGTCTCGCTGAGATCGGAAAGGACAAGCCCGTCGCGTTGATCTGCCGCTCGGGCGCGCGCTCTGCCCGCGCGACATTATTCCTCAGGCAGAACGGCTTCGATCGTGTTGCCAATGTGACTGGTGGCATGCTGCGGTGGCGCTCCCTGAATCTGAAGGTCGAGTAGGCAATGACGATCGAGCAATCACGACGCAGGCTGGCAATCTGGCTCTTCTCGGTGTGCGCCCTCATTGCCTTGATGGTCGTGGTTGGGGGGCTGACGCGCCTGACCGGCTCGGGGCTGTCGATCACCGAATGGAAGCCCATTCACGGGGCACTACCGCCTCTGTCTTATGACGAGTGGATGGAAGAATTCGACGCTTACCGCCAGATCCCACAGTACCAGCTGATCAACAAGGGCATGTCCCTCGACGAGTTCAAGGTGATCTTCTGGTGGGAGTGGGGGCACCGCAACTTGGGCCGTCTGATCGGGCTTGCCTATCTGGTACCCTTCCTGTTCTTCCTGATACGTGGGCAGGTCGAACGTTCGCTCGTGCCGCGTCTTGCCTTCCTTTTTGTCTTGGGCGGAATGCAGGGGTTCATGGGTTGGTACATGGTGGCAAGCGGCCTGACGGAACGGGTTGACGTCAGCCAATATCGCCTCGTTGCGCATCTCGGCCTCGCATTTGTGATCTTCGCAGCCATCTTCATCACGGCCCTGCCGCTCTGGCGCGGCGAGTGGCCGGCCCGCCGAGATCCGCACCCACTCTACAAGTGGTCCCACATCGTGGCCGCACTCATCTTCGTGCAGATCCTGCTGGGCGGGTTCGTTGCGGGCACCGATGCTGGTCTCACGTACAACACCTGGCCGCTGATGGACGAAGCCATCATCCCGCCGGGTGCCTACGCCTATTCACCCGTCTGGCTGGCCCCCTTCGAGGATGTGACGACGGTGCAGTTCAACCATCGCATCATGGGTTATGTCGTCTTCCTGGCGGCTGTTGCACTGTTCGTGGCCGGTTGGCGCCAGCAACTCGCAGGTTGGCAGCGTACGACCAGCCTGATCCTGTTTGCCGCGGTCGTGCAGCAGGTGGCCATCGGCATCTGGACGCTGGTGGCCGTCATGCCCATCCACCTCGCCGCCCTCCACCAGTTTGGCGCCGTGCTGCTGCTCGCCGCCGCCCTGTTGCACGTCGACGCCCTACGGACACAAAAATTTCGGTGACAGTGCACTTAATTGCCGGCGAGACGCGCCTTACAGCCCGGTGCAAACCTCTACCTCATCCAGCCGAAGCGGCCGGTAGAGGTGCGGGAACAGGGCGCCGCCACGCGAAGGCTCCCACCGCAGGTCATGACCAAGGGCGGCACCAGAAATCCGCAGCAGAACCAGGTCGCTTTCGCCGGCAAAGTGCTTTTCCCGTGTCCCCAAGACCTGCGTCGCAGCCGACAGGTGGATGAACCCGTCTTTCAGGTCAGCTGGCGAGCCGTCGAAAACGCCAGCGTCCTGAAACACCCGCCACTCGTGCGCCCGCAGGATCTTGTAGACCCAGGCCCGATCAGTCCCTGTCGCCCCGTCCACTCAGACCGCCAGGGCCTGCTCCAGGTCCGAGATGATGTCGCTGACATCCTCGATCCCGACCGAGATGCGGACAACCTCAGGCCCGGCACCTGCCATAAGCTTTTGCTCGTCCGACAATTGCCGGTGGGTGGTCGAGGCTGGATGAATGACGAGGGTTTTCGTGTCACCCACATTGG
>CAZABH010000021.1:36689-53835 GCA_964483585.1 uncultured Flavobacteriaceae bacterium | reverse complement strand
TGCCGCCACCGTTGCCGCCACCGTTGCCGCCACCGTTGCCGCCGCCATTGCCGCCGCGATCACCACCGCCATTGCCACCGCGATCACCACCGCCGTTGCCACCGCGATCACCACCGCCGTTGCCACCGCGATCACCGCCGCCGTTGCCGCCGCCTAGCCCGCCAGCACCACCGTTCCCACCACGATCGCCGCCACCATTGCCGCCACCGTTACCGTCACGACCCCCACCTTTGCCGCCACCCTTGCCTCGATCACCGCCGCCTTTGCGATCACCATCACTGCCGCCTTGTCCATCAGCGCTGCCATCACCGCCACGTCCAGCGCCACCGCTTCCGTCCCGGTTCGTCAATGTTGCCTGCTTCGAGCCTGCGCTTGCTGTCGCGAAGCCATCAGACCGACCCACCGCCAAGCCGCGCGAAACTGTTGCGACATCCAGGCTTTTCTCGCCGATCACTTCGCGGACCGAAAAGGTGGAAGGTTTCACTCCGACACCCGACGCCCCCTTCACCTGCATCAACGAAGCAGATGTCGTTCTGGTTGGTGCACTCGCCTCAACCTGCTCGTCTGTTGTCGCCGCGTCATTCGACCCCGCATCCTCTCCCGAAGCAGCTCCTGCTTCTCCCCCAGCAGGCACTGGCAAGGCAGGAAGCGCCTTCGTCTCGACCACCTCGACAGCAGGCGCTGCGCCATCGCGCGCAGCCTTCGCGACCGTCGCCGAGAAACCCGGCCGGACAAACTCGACAGATGTCTTGCCAGGATCACTGACCTGAACCAGCCCGTCGGTGACGTCGATGCGCGCGCGTTCATCGGCTACCGAGATGACAAAGCTCGTCCCCTTCACGACAGCTGCCATGTAAGGCGTGTCAACCTGGAAGTGCGGCTGAGACTGCTTGTTGATGCTGTAGAAGACGGATCCCAGCGATTGCCAGACCTGCGTGTTTCCGTTCACCCGTTCCGCTGGCAGATTCACGCGGCTGGCAGGCCCCACCACTACAGTGTCCCCGCCCCGAACAAGAACGGCGCGACCCGTTTTTCCAGTCTGCACCCAACCATTCAGGGGCACACCCCCATTGCGGCGTACAGCGACAGGTTTCACACCCTCCCCACCTACGGTGACGTCACCCACCGCCTGCAAGAGCTTCCACCCCCCCTCGTCAGCCCTCACACCCGCGACCGAAAACGTAAGGAAAGCCGCTATGAACAGCGCCAGAGACGCAAACCGTGAAGTGGCCATGACAGACCTCGCACAAGAGGAGCAATTTACCCGCAGACCTTCGCGCCAGCCTGCTTAACGCCCTGCGAAGCAACATGGTTATCAGGGCACCCATGCCGGGCAGGAAGAGCGATACTGCAAGGCAAGCTTGACGGCAGGTAAATGGCTTAATCCCGCCTTAACCAGCTCACGCTACCAAAAGGTAGAAAGTGATCGATGGAGCAGGCATGCGCGCGGGTTTCGGGGACCGCAACGCAATGAAGTCCGTTGCAACCACGCTGGCAATGCTGGCGCTGGCGTGGACCTCTGCGGCCAATACAGACGACAGCGGCCCCATCGAAGACCGCCTACCGCAACGCGAACAGCAACAAAGTTCCCCCACGACGCCAACACTTGGGCCGGATACAGGCCAGCAAGCCGCAGAGATCGAGCCCTTCCTGCTGACATCTGTCGACATCCACGGTGCAACAGCAATTACGCGAGACACGTTGAAAAACGTCGTTTCGACCTATGTTGGCAACAAGGTTGGCACCCGCGAGCTGGCCGACATCGCCTCAGCGTTGACGGCTGCCTATCGCGAGCGCGGGTTCTTCCTCTCCCGCGTCATCATTCCACCGCAAGACATCACTGACGGAAAACTCAAGGTTCAGGCGATCGAAGGCATCGTGGTGTCAGCCAAGGTTGACGGGCTGAGCGACGACGACGCGCGCACGCAGTTCGCAACCCTGCTTGCCGAACACCCGGCAAGCCTGTCGACGTTCGAACGCGCCCTGCTGTTGCTATCGGATCGGTATGGCTACAGCGTCGAGAGCACACGCCTGTTACCGGATGAGAACGCTCCAGGACAGTTCCGGCTGCATCTCAAAGCATCGTGGAAACCCGTGGCGCTCGAAGTCTTCCTCGACAATCGCGGCACGGAACGCAACGGCGAGGACCAATCCTTCATCGGCACCTACTGGAATTCATTGATCCAGCCGGGCGACCGCATTTCAGCCTCGCTGTTCACCTCACCGACTAATTTCAAGGACAGTTTCTACGGCGAACTCTCTTACGCCGCACCCTGGGGCGGCGGCAACCTCTGGACCGAATTCGGGGCATCATCAACCATCTGGACCGATCCGGACGCCACGCGCCCCGGCCAGAGTAATTTCGAGGCCCAGAAACTTTGGGCCCGGCTTTCAGCCCCGCTCCTGCGTTCGCGGGAAACATCCTTGTGGCTGAACATGCGCCTCGAGGCCCGCACCGCCATCAGCGACGACGGGGTCAACCCCACGCGCAATGAAAACCTGAGAATCCTCCGCGGATCCCTGAGCTACACCGAGATCGGAAGCGCATCACGCATGGATGTGACGCTTCAGGGCTCGCACGGCATTGACGCCCTCGGCGCATCCACCAATGGTGAACCCAATCTCAGCCGCGACGAAAGCCGCCCGCAATTCACCCGCCTCCGGCTGAACTATAACTTCTTCACCCAGCTCGCCGAGAACTGGTTCATCAACCTGTCGGCAGCCGGACAATATGCGGACGGCACGCTACCCTCCAGCGAAGCATTCTACTTCGGCGGATCACGCTATGGGCGCGGCTATGACTACAACGTAATTTCCGGCGACCACGGTTGGGCGACGGCGGCCGAGCTTCGCTATTCGCTCGACGGCGGCTTCCTTGGAATCGAACAATTCCAGCTCTTCGCCTTCGCAGATGCCGGACGGACATGGATCCTGCGCGCCGACGAAAACGAACAACTATTTGCCTCTTCTGCAGGCGGCGGCGTGCGCCTGTTCATCACCCCTGAACTGGTTGCCAGCGTCGAAGCAGCCCTCCCGCTTGCGTATACCGATTCGATCGAGACGATCGACACCACACGGTTCTTTGTTTCGTTGTCCTGGTGGCACTAGCTGCAGTCGGGCAACGGTTGCGCAGCCCGGTCATGGCTTTCATCATCTGGAGATTCGATTCGCGCTCGCGCGCAGGAAAAGGAACTTCGCATGAGATTTCGCCGCTTGGCCCCGGCCCTCGCAACGCTGCTGACGCTGTCCGTTGCATATGAAGTGGCGAATGCTGAACCGAAATCGCCAGAGCCTCGCTCCATCGCGGCATCCAAGGCTGCAGATGACGCGGATGAGGCGCCCCAGTGCCCGACTGGCGCGGACGGCAAGCCGACGAAATGCAGCCATCCAGCTGTGGTCCCTCCGCCTCCGCCGCCGCCTCCGCCGCCGCCACCGCCGCCACCACCGCCACCGCCGCCACCACCGCCGCCACCAGCTGCGCGTCCTTTTCCATCCGCACCACCACCTGCAGCCTACAAGATGATTGAACGCGGCCCGGCTTCCACCGGACTGACCGTGCTCAGTTACTTCCAGCGCGGCGCGATGAAACTCGACACGACAAACGCCTTCGGCATGGTCATCATTCCGCGCCGCGCCATCACCGACGCCGAGCGCCTGCGCCATCGGCAGTTTTGTGAACTGCTTCTTTCATCCCTGGACTTCGTGGCACCGGGCGAAGTGCGTCCCGTCGAGATGCTCGCCACCTATTGGCCGACTGTCGCGCGGATAGATCCCGCATCGCTCCAGATCGCCTTCGCAAGCCAGGACTGCCAGAACCTGCTTCTTTGGTATGATCACACATTGGCAAGGCGGATCGCTGCACGGACGGGGCTCGAAGACAAAAGCGGCCCCCTGCTGGTGACATGGCCATCGCAGAGGACTGTGTCGAGGGAACAGCGTGATCCGCTGGTCGTGGATTTCGCAAAGGCAAACGCGCAGAACGCACGTCGCACGCTGGCCTACTGGTTCAGGCAGGTCAGCCAGGATCCATCGCTCTGGACAGACAAGATCCGCGAGGGAACGTTGCGCGCCGAGCTGGCCGACGCCATCAACGAGACCGCAGGCGTCATGCTCTCCGTGCTCGCAGGCAAATGGGAAGGCCTGACCGAGGTTGCGGCCGAGCCCTGATCATCTCACGCAGGAGGCATCAACCCTTTTGCGCTTCGGGCAGAACCACGCGGATATTCAGCTCTCGCAATTGCTTGAGCGTCACGTCTGAAGGCGCGCCCATCATCAGGTCTTCCGCCTTCTGGTTCATCGGGAACATCGTGACCTCGCGCAGATTTTCCTCACCTGCGATCAGCATGACGATGCGGTCAACGCCAGGTGCCGTGCCGCCATGTGGCGGCGCGCCGAAACGGAAGGCATTCAGCATGCCGCCGAATTTCCGCTCAACCACATCGGCCGGATAGCCCGCAATGTCGAAGGCCTTGATCATGATGTCAGGCCTGTGGTTGCGGATGGCGCCTGACGACAGTTCGATACCATTGCAGACGATGTCGTACTGGAACGCGGTGATCCCGAGGATCGTCTTGTCGTCCTTGGGGTCAAGCTTCAGGAACGCGTCATGATCGAAATTCGGCATCGAGAACGGGTTGTGGCTGAAGTCGATCTTCTTGTCGTCTTCGTTCCACTCGTACATCGGGAAGTCGACGATCCAGCAGAAATGGAAATCGTAATAGGGTGACGCCTTGAGCCCCAGTTCATTGCCGATCCGGATGCGCGCGGCACCCGCAAGCTTGGCCGCAGCGTCTGCCTTGCCCGCCGAGAAGAACAGCGCATCGCCAGCCTTCACGCCCGCCTTCTGGGTAAGGCGCACGAGCACCGGCTCGGGAATGAATTTGGCGATCGGCCCCTTGCCGACAAGCTTGCCACCTTCATCCTCGAAGGTGATGTAGCCAAGGCCCGGCGCCTTCATCTCGCTGCGCGCCCAATCATTGAGCTTGTCGAAGAACGAGCGTGGCTGCGACGCAGCACCCGGCGCCGGAATGGCGCGCACCACCCCACCCTGCGCGACAACCGACTTGAACGCCTTGAACTCGACCGACGTATCCGCGAACTCCGCACTGACATCGGCGATGATGATCGGATTGCGCAAGTCCGGCTTGTCGGAGCCATATTTCAGCATGGACTCGGCATAGGGAATGCGCGGGAACGGACCCGGGTTGATTGTCCGGCCATTGGCGAACTCCTGGAACACGCCATGCAGCACGGGCTCAACCGCAGCGAATACGTCTTCCTGCGTGACGAAGCTCATCTCGAGGTCGAGCTGGTAGAATTCGCCCGGCGAACGATCGGCGCGCGCATCCTCGTCGCGGAAGCAGGGTGCAATCTGGAAATAGCGATCGAAGCCCGCCACCATGATCAGCTGCTTGAACTGCTGCGGCGCCTGCGGCAACGCATAGAACTTGCCAGGGTGCAGCCGTGATGGGACCAGAAAGTCGCGCGCGCCCTCGGGCGAGGAAGCCGTCAGGATCGGCGTCTGGAACTCGGTGAAACCCTGATCGATCATGCGTCGGCGCAGGCTCGAGATCACGTTGGATCGCAGCAGGATGTTCCGATGAATGCGGTCACGGCGCAGGTCGAGGAACCGGTACTTCAACCGCACGTCTTCCGGATAATCCTGCTCGCCAAAAACCGGCAGCGGCAGGTCACCGGCTTCACCCTGCACGGCAACCTCATCGATGCGGATCTCGACCTCGCCGGTCGCCAGGTCCTTGTTGACCGTGTCGCCAGGGCGCGCCACGACCCGGCCCGTGAAGGTCACCACGAACTCCGAGCGCAGACCGTCGACGGCCTTGAACGCCGGGCTGTCAGGCTCCACCACGCACTGCGTCAGCCCGTAATTGTCCCTGAGGTCGATGAAAATCAGCCCGCCATGGTCGCGCCGGCGATGGACCCAGCCGGAAATCCGCACCCGGCTGCCAACATGGCTGGCGCGCAATTCGCCGCAGGTATGGGTTCGGTAGCGATGCATGGAAGATCCTTGAGTTTCTCGGAAATTGCCTGTTTAAGGGCGCCCCTTGTGGCCGCGTGGCCACAACCTGTCAAGACCGGGCAACATGGGCTAAAGCATCGCAAATGGGAAGACTGGTCACATCGAATGAAGAACTCGCCGCTGCCTGCGAAAGGCTGGCAGCCGCCCCCTACGTCGCGATTGACACGGAGTTCATGCGCGACAGCACCTACTGGCCCAAGCTCTGCCTGGTCCAGGCCGCCATCCCGGGCTTTGCGGTGGCCATAGACCCCCTGGCGCCCGGGCTCGACCTGAAACCCTTCATTGACCTTCTCGCCAAGCCGGATTGCCTGAAGGTCTTCCACGCCGCCCGCCAGGACATCGAGATCTTCTTCAACATCGCTGGCACCATCCCAACCCCGCTGTTCGACACACAGGTGGCAGGCATGGTCTGCGGCTTCGGGGATGCGGCCGCCTACGAGACGCTGGTGCGCGAACTCGTGAATGTGCAGGTAGACAAGTCCTCGCGCTTCACAGACTGGGCACGGCGTCCTTTGACCGACCGGCAGATCGACTACGCTCTCGCTGACGTCGTGCACCTCTGCCGGGTCTACGAGTCCCTTGCCCGCCAACTCGAAAAGAGTGGCCGCTCCAACTGGCTGGAAGAGGAACTCGGCATCCTGCGCGCAGCCGAGACCTACGACCTGAAACCGGAAGACGCCTGGCGTCGCCTGAAGCTGCGCAGCGGCAACCGACGCTTCACTGCAGTCCTGATGGAGGTTGCAGCCTGGCGCGAACGACTGGCGCAGGAACGCAACGTCCCCCGCAGCAGGGTCATGAAGGACGACGCCCTCTTCGAGATCGCGTCACAGGCGCCTGCATCGGCCGAGGACCTCGACGCCCTTCGCGGCATCCCGCGCGGGTTTTCAGGCTCGCGCGGCGCCGCAAGCCTGCTCGAAGCCGTAAAAGCAGGCTTGGCGCTGCCAGCCTCGGCCGTCCCCGAAATCGAGCGCGGCTCGCCAGTCTCCGCGCCACCAATCCTGGGCGACATGCTGCGTGTTCTGTTAAAAATCCTTTGCGACCAGCATGGCGTCGCGCAAAAGCTGATCGCATCGTCGTCGGATCTGGACCACATCGCAGCAGACGATAAGGCAGACGTGCCAGCGCTCTCAGGCTGGCGCCGCGACATTTTCGGTAATGCGGCGCTTGAGTTGAAGCACGGCCGCATCGCACTGAGCATCCGCAATCGCAAGCCCGTGGTCGTCGCAGTCGAGGCCTAGCGAACCCTCAATTCACCCGCATGCCGCACAACAAGGTCTTCAGGGCGCCAAACGAGTGATCAATGTAGGAGTGAGCAAGCCCATCGGTCATGCCGTTCTTGCCGAACAATGTCCGGTCGACCAGCACATGCATGAGCGGCGCATCCACCATTTTCTGCACCAAGCCCACATCCAATGGCGCGCATTCTCCTGACTGGATCGCGGCCTTGATCACGGTGCGCCCCGCCTGCGTTGCAGGGATCGTCAGCTTTTTCATGAACGTGTCCGTGAGACTTGCCTGTTGGCCACCCTCGCGGATGAGAAGGCTGAAGGCCTCGACGCTGCGCGGCGATTCAAGGATGCGCTTGTAGCCATCCGACGTCTGATCCAGGAAAGTCTCGAACCGGGGGGGCGCAGCCGCCGCCTTCATCAGCCAGTCCATCTCGACATCATGCGCAACCGCCTCGAACACTGCATCCATCAGCAACTGCTTGCTGCGAAACGCCTCATACACAGTCGGCTTCGAGACACCGAGGACACGACCGAGGTCAGCCATCGAGGTTCGGTCTACACCTTTCTGCAGGAACAAACGTCTCGCCGTCTCGAGAACCTTGATCCGAAACTCTTCCTTGGTTTTGGATCGGGTTCCAGCCTTGCTCTCTGTCATACGTTCGTTTTCTCTCCCGAAACACGATCTGGGTGTGGACCGCCACCCTCATTCTCTTTCTGGATGCGGGACTGTCAAAGATGACAAGAGGCCCGCACGGAGGTGTTTGTGCAGGTGACGAAGATATAACAAAGCAATAAAAACTGCCAAAGATGGCTACCAACGGGTAGATGTGGCACAGATGCTTAATTGACACATTTTCCCTGCGTAACTTGCGGCCAAGGCCCCTTCAAATTGGGGGGGCTACAAGCGGATGCCCCCACCCACCCTCTGCGCGTTGATTTCACGCAGCCAGAGGCGCTACACCGCGACAACGCAAATTCTCAAACCAGCAAGGATCACCGCATGTCCATTCGCTTCGACGGAAAAGTTGCCATCGTGACCGGCGCCGGCGGCGGACTTGGCCGCAGTCACGCCCTGGAGCTCGCGCGCCGGGGCGCCAAAGTGGTCGTCAATGACCTGGGTGGCGCAGTCGACGGCTCCGGCGGTTCCTCAGAAGCAGCCCTGAAGGTCGTCGACGAGATCAAGGCCTTCGGTGGCCAGGCCATCGCCAACGGCGCATCAGTGACCGATGACGCTGGCGTGGCGGGCCTCGTGAAGCAGACGCTCGATGCCTTCGGCCGGATCGACATACTCATCAACAACGCCGGCGTATTGCGCGACAAGAGCTTCACGAAGATGGACGTGAAGGATTTCGAGTTCGTTCTCGACGTGCATCTCGTGGGCTCGGTGAAAGTCACGAAAGCCTGCTGGGAGACAATGAAGGCCCAGCAATACGGACGCATTGTGATGACATCATCGTCGTCGGGTCTCTACGGCAATTTCGGCCAGACGAATTATGGCGCAGCCAAGCTTGGCCTCGTCGGCTTCATGAACACGCTGAAGCTGGAAGGCCAGAAGGACAACATCAAGGTCAATTCGCTGGCGCCTGTCGCCGGCACCCGCATGACCGAGAACCTGATGCCCCCGCAAGCCCTCGAAGCGCTGAAGCCCGAATACGTCACACCCGGCGTGATCTACCTGGTCAGTGAAGAGGCACCCAACGGCGTAATCCTCGCCGCCGGCGGTGGCGCCTTCGCAGTCGCCCAGATCGTCGAGTCGAACGGGGCCTTCCTGGGCCACAACGGCCTCTCGGCCGAGAAAGTCGCCGAGAACTGGGGCAAGATCTCCGACATGTCCGGCGCCAAGCCCTATTTCATGGGCGGCGAGCAGACCCAGAAATTCTTCGCCCGCATCAGCGGGAACTGAGACAGGTCAACACAAGTCAAGCCGGTCAGGCGCAGTCGCCTGACCGGGCCTCTAGAACTTCTCAAACAAGGCCAAAGGCGTCGTGCGCACGCCGGGGTCGGTGGATGTTGCAACCCGCACCCGCCCCACCATGAAACCGGCAACGGCCAACAGGACGCTTGCGACCTGGGCAAGGAACACCAACCGCTCCGTATCCACCACCACACCCGTTGCACCTGCAACGGACGTGTCCGGCTTCAACAGCGCCAGGAAATCCCCCCCGACCGCGCTCGCCAGCAGATAGGCATCCGCAAACACGCCCACATAACCCGCGTAGACAAAAGACTCCGCTGCGAATGTCTCGCCCGAGATGAACCCATAGAGCAGGAAACCCAACACCATCCCAAAGGGCAGGAAGGGCAACATCGCGATATTCATCAGGCGCCCCAACGCAAGCGTAATCTCCGCACGCGTCAGGTCGAGGCAGAACCCGATCAGGCTGAGGCTTGCGACGAACGCAACGAAGAACAGGAACAAGGCAAGGATCACATCGATCACTTGCCAAAGTGGAATGCCATAGATGCCGTGCGTCACCCCCGCGATGGCCATGGTCAGCAGCCCATAGGTCAGCCACGCCTGCGCAAAGTCCTTGAGGACAAGACCCCAATAGGCGAAAGGTCCACTGGCAGCATGTCTCATATTACGGGCTTCGACCATGAACGGGCACTTCCTCTCAATGCCATCAAACCCTACTGCGACATCAATACGCCGTAAACACACGCTTGGCGCGGCCTGCCGGCACGCGCTCGCCAGAAAGGCGTAATCATGCCCCGACTAGACTTCTCCCCCAGCCTGATACGTGCCCTGTGCGGCGCTGCAGCTATTGGCGTCATGGTGGTAGCCGCAGAAATCGCGGCGACCCCCTTGATGTGGATCCCGTTTGCATCTTCCATTGTGCTGGTCCTGGGCAGCCCCGAGACCGACGCAGCCAAATACCACCGCGTCCTTGGCGGACACCTCATCTGCGCTGTCAGCGGCGTCCTGTGCACACAGCTATTGGGCTTTGCCCCATGGGTCGCAGCGCTTGCCATCGGCCTTGCCATGCTGATGATGCTGCGTCTCGACGTCTTTCATCCCCCGGCCGCCGCAAGCCCGATTGTCATCGTGACAACAGCGGCAAGCCCCCTGTTCGTTTTGTCACCGTCACTGACAGGCGCAGTGTTGCTGATCGGATTCTCGTGGATCTGCCAGCGCCTGTCGCCCGAGGGACAAGCAGGGAATTCATCTGAAAATAACCACTGATCAGAGCGCGCCGATAAACCATTCTTTACAGCCTCGCGAGTATTCTTGCCTGCTCAGTAGATCGGACTATCCACATGCGCGCAGCCGCAGCACACAAACCAAAGGCCAAGAACAGCCTGGCAAATCTCAGCCGCAGCTGCTCCACAGATCGTGTGCTGAACCTGACCATGGTCCACCAGGATTATCGGGACACGCCCGAGTACAAGGACAATCCGCTCTTCCGAAACCCGCGCCTGAACAAGTCCATCTTCCTCAAGCACACGCTGCGCATGCACGAGCGCGAGATGCAGACCGACAAGCGCATGACTGTCACCAAAGTCATCCTGCCCTTCGACACGAGCGAGTTGGCGCTGGGCGGATTCTCGTGCTTCCTGAATGAACCCGATCTTGAGAAGGTGATCTCGTCCCTGTTTGGTGGCGACATCAACTCCGAACCATTCCAGCGGGACTTGCAGGTCCTGCGCATCATGGATTCGTTGCCCACCTTCGACCCGTTCCTTCTTCGTGAGCGTCTGAAGCGCGACGGCGTAATCGTGTCGCGCTGCTACTTCGACCTTACCGAGGCAGATGCAAACCGCATGCGCGAATATGTGCGCAGCGAGATCCAGAAGATCGTCCGCCTCGCCCTCTCGGGTGAGGACAACACCATGGATCAGTCATCGACGATGACACATAAACTGATGACCGATGAAACGGCATCCAGCCTCGAGCCTCTGCGCAAGGTTCTGCAGCTGTCGGGCGAAGAGTGGCGCGACGGCGTCTTCTCGTGGAAGGGGTTCCTCTACTATAGCTGGAACATCGACGCGACCACCAAGTTCATGCCCGTGCTGCAACGCGAATTGCTCGAGACGAAGGTCAAGGGCGCCACCAGGGTCGAGGCACAGGAGATCGACGCCATTCGTCGGCGCATCTCGTGTTGCCTGTCCTACCTTCACGGTGTAGCGACCGACGGCGTGCAACTCTACCGCACAGCCTATAACGAGCTGCTGGAAGGAAAGCCGAAGTCTTTCCAGGAATTTTTGAAGGACTCGCCTGCGCGCTTCCTCGAGGTCGGCGAAGCCTTTGGCATGATCATGCACATCAAGTCATTCTGGAACTTTCGCTTCAAGAACAAGGCCGGCGCGCTTACGTCCGAAGAAGCGCTGGAAATATTCCGTGACTTCGACGTCCACGTCGCGGCCATCTACGAGAAGATGGACTGAGCCCTCAAAGCCCGAGAACCATCTTGGCCATGATGTTACGCTGGATCTCGTTGGACCCGGCATAGATCGACGCCTTGCGCAGGTTGAAGTAGTACGGCGTCGTCGTCACGGCATGGTCGGGTTGCGGCCAGGGCTCGTTCTTTTTCTCCCAAGGCGCCTGGACGAACGGCATGGCGCCATACTGGATGGCCTCGACCGCAAGTTCCGAGATGGCCTGCTGCAACTCTGTTCCCCGCGTCTTGAAAACCGAGGACTCGGCGCCCGGACGCTGTCCTGCCGACATGCGCGAGAAGAAGCGCATCTCAGTGAAGTCCAGAGCGTCGATCTGGATGGCAACATCCGCCAGCTTCTGACGAAAATCAGCATCGTCCAGAAGCTTGCCACCATCAAGACCCTCGACCGACGCAATGCTGCGCACCTTCTTCAGCGCACGACGCAGGCCCGACGCGTACGCATTCCCGCGCTCGAACTCCAGAAGGTACTTGGCATAGGTCCAGCCCTCATCCTGCTGGCCGATCAGGTTCTCCTTGGGAACAACCACATTGTCGAAGAAGACCTGATTGACCTCTTGCTCGTCATCCGGCGGCCCATCCAGCGTCACGATCGGACGCACCGAGATGCCGGGCGACTTCATGTCGATGAGAATGAACGAGATGCCCTCTTGCGGCTTTTTTCCAGGGGTCGTGCGGACCAGACAGAAGATCCAGTCCGCCCACTGTGCGTGGGTCGTCCAGATCTTGGTGCCATTGCAAAGATAGTGATCACCCTTGTCCTCGGCGCGCATGTTCAGGCTGGCAAGGTCCGAACCGGAGCCGGGCTCGGAATAGCCCTGGCACCACCACACGTCCGACGAAAGAATCGGCGGCAGGAACTTCTTTTTCTGCGCCTCGTTGCCAAATGCCATGATCACGGGCGCAACCATCTTCAACCCCATCGGGCTGACAATCGGCGTACCCGCCGCCGCCATCTCGACATCGAAGATATACTTCTGGTTCGTCGTGAAACCGGGTCCACCGAACTCGGTTGGCCAGTTCACCGCAATCCAACCCTTCTCATACAGCGCCTTCTGCCATTTCACCTGACCGGCCTTGTCGAGATATCCATTCTTCGAGCACGCCATCTTGTGCCGCAGGTCCTCGTCGAACCGCTCGGCGATGAAGGCACGAACTTCGTCACGAAACGTCTGATCTTCGGAGCTGAATGCGAGGTGCATGTGACTAGGCCTTCTCAAGCATCTCGATGGCAGGACGCCCGTCAAGCAGCGGCGCAAGCTTGGGCCCAGCCGCCACGAAATGGGCCGTCTTGCCATGTGCCGCCAGCGCCTCGGCATTGGCATATTGCTCCATCACCACATAGGTCGAGGGCGTCTTGGACTTGAAGAGGTCATAGAGAAGGCATCCCGGCTCATTCTGCTTGACCTGCCCCGCAAGCTCGCGAAAGACCGCCTCGAAGTCCTGCTCCTTGCCCGCCTGAACCTTGATCGTTGCGATGATGCCCACAGTCATGCCTGTGCTCCGTAATTGATTGTGAATGCGTCCGAATAGACTAAAGCCCGCGCACCGACACAAGCCCCCTTGAACACCGGGCGCAGCCGCAGGGGAAACTTGCGTGCCTAACGCCCCTTGTAGTTTCCAGGTCGTTTCTCGAAGAACGCGTCGATGGCCTCTCCATGGTCTTCCGTGTGATGGGCCAGCGCCTGCATGGCGGCAGACAGTTCCATGATGTTGTCAAAGCTGACAGACTGCCCCTCACGCAACAGCTTCTTGGTCATGCGCAGCACATCTGGCGGCTGCTGGCAGATCTTGGAAGCCAGCGCCTTGGCCTCACCCATCAGCACATCCGCGGGCACCACCCGGGACACAAGCCCCCACTCAAGCGCTGTCGCGGCATTGATCGTATCACCGGTAAAAAGCAGTTCGCTGGCCCGCGCCATTCCGATCACGCGGGGCAGCAACCAGGCACCGCCGTCGCCGGGCACAAGCCCTATCTTCAGGAACGTGGCGCCGAAGATGGCTGTGTCCGAGGCGATCCGCATGTCAGCCAGGCAGGCGACGTCGTTGCCAAGCCCGATCGCAGGCCCATTGACAGCCGCAATGACGGGCACCTCGATGTTCCAGACGCTGCGGACAATGCGATGAATGCCAGTGCGATAGCGCTCGCGGATCGCAACACCGGGCCCCGCAAACGCGCCCGCACGGTCCTTCATCGCCTTCACGTCGCCCCCGGCCGAGAACGCCTTGCCCGCACCTGTCAGGATCACCGCCCGGATCGACCGGTCGGCATTGATCCGCGCTGCAGCCGCAGCGAAAGCATCGCCATCCCCCTCTGCACCGAGCGGGTTGCGGCTCTCGGCCCGGTTGATGGTCAGCACGGCCACCGGCCCATGGGTCTCAAACAGCAAGACTTCGTTCATGATCAGCCCTTTCCTCGATGCCTGTTCATGCGACGGTAACCGACAAGGGCGCGAAAACAAGCCCCACCAGCCTGACAGTCATCCAGATCAGCTCGTGGGCCCAGCATTCCTTAACGGCTGACATGCATAATTCGCTCCGAACGCAGGCAGCTCCAACCGATGAATGCCGAGAGGGGACAAACAGACATGAAAGGCGCGCAGCCCAGCTGCACGCTGTCGCCGGATCGCGCCGCAAAGCTGGAATACGAACAGCTCAGGCTCGCCGAACGCAATGTCAGGCCCATGCTGTATTCACTGCCCGGCATGGGTGCAGTGACAGGGATCCTGCTGGCATCCTGGATCGATCCGGCCCATCTGTTCGCCTGGTATCTCGTCCTCTGCGCCACGACCATCCGATTCTGGTTCGCCGAGAAATTCCTCGAACTGCACGCTCCGACCCGCCATCAGGTCCGCCGCTGGCATGACGTGCTGGCTTTGGGAACCCTGTTCAGCAACAGCGTCTGGGTGATGCCGCAGTTCCTCTTCTATGGACAGTGCAGCGACACAGGACAGATGTTCCTGTTTCTTATCGCCTGCTGCAGCCTTGCCTGCGGCCTTGTGATGGTATCGCCCAGCACTCGCATGCTGTGGGCAACCGTTCTTCCCATAGGCAGTGCCATCATCGTGCCGCCGCTTCTCGAAGGCGAACCGCTCCAGTACGGGCTTGCCGGCTTCGGACTGATCCTGACGCTGTACATAATGCACGTCGCCAGCAACATGCAGGCAAGTGCGCGCGACCTGTTTCTGGCGCGCGAGGACAAGAACGAGCTGATTGAGCAACTGGCAGCCGCGAAATTCGAGTCCGACAAGGCCCGACAGCGCGCCGAAGCCGCTAGTCTTGCAAAGTCGGAATTCCTTGCCAACATGAGCCACGAGCTGCGCACCCCGCTCAACGCCATCCTCGGCTTCTCCGAGCTGATGCAGCGCCAGATCTTCGGCCCCTTGGGAGCGTACCAATATTCCGAATACACCGGCCACATCAGCGACAGTGGCCGGCAACTTCTAGGCCTCATCAACGAGGTGCTGGATCTCGCCAGGATTGAATCGGGCCGCATCAGCCTGCGACCCGTCGACATCAACATTCGCGAGCTTGCACGCCAATCCATGCGTGCCTTTGAAGCTGCAGCCCGCGACAGGAACATCCGCCTCGATCAGGACCTCGACAGAAAGCTTCCGCTCCTGAATGCCGACGAGCGTGCCACGTACCAGATCCTGATGAACCTGTTGTCCAATGCCATCAAGTTCACGCCGACAGACGGCCAGGTCACGGTCTTCGCACGCAGCCTGCCCTCGGGCGAGCTTGAGCTGGGTGTACGCGATACGGGTTCCGGCATCGACCCCGCAGACATCGACGCGGTCTTCGCCGGATTCGGGCAGGGGCGCCACGACATTTCGTCGGCAAAGAAAGGGACAGGCCTTGGCCTTCCGATCGTGAAGGGCCTGGTCGAGGCCCACGGCGGCAAACTTCTGCTCAACAGCGAGCTTGGCAGGGGAACGACGATGACCTGCCGCTTCCCCCGCGAACGGGTCAGCGCGCCGCAGCCTTCACAGGCCCGTCGGCTCGAGCTGAGCTGACCTCGACAAAAAAGGCGCCCGCCAAACTGGCCGGCGCCTCTCCAATGTCATCACGCCAACCTTCGATCAGGCCGCAGCAGCATAGCGCTTGAGGTGATGGTCGACATTGCCGAACATCGTGTCGATCATCGTCAGTCGCTTGAAGTAGTGACCAACGCTCAGCTCATCTGTCATGCCCATGCCCCCATGAAGCTGCACGGCCTGCTGCCCGATGAAACGCCCGGCCTTGCCGATCTGCACCTTTGCAGCGGAAGCAGCCTTGCGGCGCTCGTCGGCTGAAGCATCCAGCTTCAGCGTCACCATGTAGGTGATCGAGACAGACTGCTCGTAATTCATGAACATGTCGACCATGCGGTGCTGGAGCACCTGGAACTTGCCGATCGGAACACCGAACTGCTTGCGTGTCTTGCAGTACTCCGTCGTCGTGTCGTTCAAAACCTTCATGGCCCCGATCGCTTCTGCCGAAAGGGCCGCGATACCTTCATCGACAACGCGCTCGACCAGCGGCAGACCATTGTCGACTTCGCCGATCACGGCATCCGCACCCACGGCGACATTCTCGAACGTGACCTCGGAGGCGCGCAGGCCATCGACCGTCGGATAGTCGCGGCACGAGACACCCTTGGCCTTCTTGTCGACGATGAACACGGACACACCCTTGGCGTCGCGTTGCCCGCCTGACGTGCGGGCCGTGACGACAAGCGTATCTGCCCAAGGCGCGCCAATCACGACAGCCTTGTGCCCGTTCAGCACAAAGCCCGCACCGCTCTTCTTCGCCGTCACGGCAAGGTCTGCGAGGTTGTAGCGGCCCTGCGGCTCGGCGAAGGCAAAGGCGCACACGCGCTTGCCCTCGATGATCTCGGGAATGTACTGCGCCTGCTGCGCCTTGCTGCCCCCATGACGCAGGAAGCCACCGGCCAGCACGACGGTGCCCAGGAATGGCTCGACAACCAGTCCACGACCGAATTCTTCCATGATGATCATGGTCTCGACCGGACCCCCGCCAAGTCCGCCATGCTCCTCCGCGAACGGCGCCGCCAGCAGGCCAAGCTCGGCGAAAGTCGCCCAATTCTTCGGCTTCCAGCCGGCCTCGCTGCGGATGATCGCGCGCCGATTGTCGAATGTGTAGTCGTTCTGCACGAATTTCTGCACGCTATTGCGCAGCAGGTTCTGTTCTTCAGTGAATGAAAAATCCATGTCTCAGTCCGATGTGTTCAGTGTGGGATTGGGAAAGTCGACTCAGAGCCCGAGGACCATCTTGGCGATGATGTTCCGCTGGATCTCGTTCGAGCCGCCATAGATCGACGTGCGCCGCGTCAGGAAATAGTTCTGTGACGCGCCATGTGCATAGTCCGGCCCCGGCACATATTCGTTCGTGGCCTTGTCATGCGCGAACGGACGATAGGGGTTGCCGTAATAGCCGATGGCTTCCAGCGTAAGCTCCGTCAGCCGCTGCTGGATGTCGGT